>NZ_JAYMRT010000008.1:0-316094 GCF_038900515.1 Burkholderia sp. JPY481 | reverse complement strand
AATCCCCATAACCGCCTCGGTACACCCCGCGGTTTCCTCCCTCGAGCGTTGTCCAACGCCTGCCCGCATACGCCGTCGCTTACTCACGCGGCAGCAGACATGGGCAGGCGTCGAACAACGCTTAACGAGAAGCGACATCAGCGTCGGGCGGTGATCGGGCACGAAGCGCAATTCGCCGTTACTGACGTTCAGACGTTCAGGCGACGGTTGCGCGCCTGCGAACGGCCGTTCCATCCGGGCGAAGCGGCAAATAGCATGTCTTGTCCACCCGACCGTCCACACGCAGATGTAGCCCCGCGCGCATGAATGTCGCGCACCTTCAGGCGACGCAACTCGTCGTGCTGCCAGGATCCAGCAACAGCTCCTGACGCCGCAGTGGTCAAATCTTTCGGAGAATTTTCGGCATTTATTCGGCATACCGTCGTGCAATCCGATGCCGCCCTACCTATGCTGGTGTTGCCAACGAAGTCGCGTATTCCGCTATCAGGCGCGATTCGTTGCAACGGGCTTCACAACTGTTCGATTGTCGATATCGACGATCTGTGTGCCAGCCCAGCGTACGCTCCCGAGCGTCATGGCCGCCTCCTATCACATCCCTCCTAAATGGGAGTGCCGGACGCCCAGAATGTCCTGATTCATAGGAAGGTGATTTGCGGTATTAAATGTGCGCCCTCCTTTGCGCACCGGGCTAACCAGCCCCAGTGGTCTCTATGGCAATAGAAACCGTTCACGTATGACGGATCGGCAACACGCGCCCCGACCGGTGGGCCGGGCAGCCGAGCCGCGGCCGCCATACGGATCCGCTATCCCGGAGAAGTGAAATGAAGCAGACCAGAATCGCGGCGACCGTCGCCGCGGCCGTCGCCTTCGCGTTCGTCGGCGCGGCCGCTCACGCGCAAACCCAAAACCCGATCGATCCGCCACAGCCCGTCGACCAGAACGCGCTGCAGGCAGTCGGCGGATCTCTCGCGCCGCAGACCGCAACGGGTGCTCCCATCGGCAAAACCCGCGATCAGGTCTATCGCGAGCTCCTTGACTCGGAACGCAATGGCGAAGCTAAGCGCATCCGGGGCCTGTACGAAGGCGCCAAATGATGCTGGCCGCGCGGGCCGTAGACGCCAATCCGTTTTTCGAGGCTGCGGATCCGGCCTATCGACCGCCGGCATAGGAATCCCAAATTGGATGCGCGCCGGCCGGGTGCCGCGGATACCGGGATAGGCTATTCCAGTAGAGCTGGAGCGAACTTTCCCACGGCTCTCTCGCGGGGTAGCCGGCTTTCATTGAGAGGGTGACATCATGAATGTAAAAACGACTTTCAACTTTTCTCAGACCATCGTAGCCAATGCCATCGTCTGCGGCATGTGCGTCCCGACGCTCGTGAGCGCTCAGGGCATACCGAAACAAGGCAGCTTCGAAGCCACATACTACGGCGTTGGCTCGGTCACGAAGAGCATGCCCATGGAGGGCGACGACGCCGTCATGTTTTTCGAGGACACCATTCTCGTCCCAAGCAATCCTTCCGTGCCCCTGTTCCAGAGCGTTTCAGCCAAATGCATCACCGTCGGCTATTCCAAGGGCGCATCGAATGGCTACTGCATTTACACGGACAAGGACGGAGATAAGTTTGTCGAATCCATCGTCAAGCCGGGCCCTAGAGCGGCCGGCAAAGGAACCCTCGCGTCGGGCACCGGGAAGTACAAGGGACTAGAAGGACAGTTGGATTGGGAACTGGTCGCGTTCCTGCCCGCCGACAAAGGCAGCTATAACTACATCGGCAAGAAAACTGGCCACTATCGCATTCCGTGAATCTCGCCCTCGCAATTTATCAACTTCCGGATCGCGTGTATTCGCACGCCCGGCTCGCGAGAAGTTTGTCTCAGTCAGCATGCCTGTGACCGGCTTCTTTGGGCCCCAGAGAAAGCTCGAGCATGCGAAAGTTGCGCTAGGCTTCATGCAATTTGCACACATCGGAGCTGGGTTAAGCTGGAGGTGCGTCTGTCTGGGGTCACGCGTTGTATCAGGCATTTTTCCCCGTCAGCCAGATCGGGTTGAGTTCGCGGGGCATTATCGACGCTGCAAACATCTGCGGGTGGTCCAGTCGTTGTAGGACATACCGAGCTTGAAAGATTCATCATCTCCCCACGAGTCTCGCGGTGCGTTGAAGGCTGCACCGGCGATCATCGGTTCCGATCGGACAATCGGCCGACGAACCTCCATCCCTGATCGGCCAGCCAGACGTACGTGAAGCCCGTTGGACCATCGATGAAAACGGTTAAGGGCCGTTCGGATCCTGACACCTCCTGTTTTCCCTGCGTCGATGCGGAAGCGATTCGCGCTTCGCCCTGCTTCAATGGCGCGGCTTGATCTTCAAGCGACCAACCGTCCTCGCTAACGTACGTGAGCCGCGACGTACCGCCCGACGGGCTTCGTAGCGTGAGCGTAAGTGGCCGTCCGTCGACGTCCATTGGTCGGGTGCCACGGAAGTCCAGGTTCGCCGTCACCGATTCATCCGCAGCTGCGGCGACACGCTCCGTAGACGACGCAGCCACGCCTACGCGGCATGCCGCTTCAAGCGCGATGAACACCACGAAGGCAAACGCTCCGGGTTTGATCTGAGGCATTTTCATGTCGAGCACCTCCGCGCTGCCGAGCTGAAGGGGGCGCCGGCTCCGTTAGCGGAGCCGTTTCAGTGGCTGCTATTCGTTAAATCAGCATAGGGGCGGGGGAATCGGGTCGCACGAAGGTACGCCGAATAAACGCCGAAATTATGCCGAAATGAATGACCATGGCGACGGTACATGGCAGCAGGTCCCTGCATGACCAAGGCCGGGGCGAGTTTCGTCGCCGGTTGGAATACAAGAAGACGTGGCGCGGCGGCTTCTTCGTCGCCGTTTACCTAAGGAATACAAGTCTGACGTGTCCGTGTGGCGGCCACCAGTCGGCCGAGAGTCGCAAGACTCAAGCGTTGTTTGCCTGCGTTGAGTGCGGCCTCGCAGCGAACGCCAATCACGTCGGTGCGCTCAATGTTTGTAGCGGCGTGACACGCCGTAATTACCTGTGGAGGGATCCCGCAGTCGGGCCACCCGCCGAAGCATGAACTCACCGAAGGTGCTCGCGCACCCGTAAGAATCCTCATCCTCCAGGGCGCGAGAAGTATGTCAAACAGCAGCCGTTCGCGCCGTTCCCTTTCTTCATCGACGGAAAGCGCCTGGGCGCTTCACTGTCATCGCTGAAGAGCTGATACGCCCGCTCAATCTCTTCCCGAGCCCGTTCTTCGCGATTGAGATGCAACGCTTCCATTCGCGGCGTCCATTGTCGTAAAGGACGTCGACGACCTCGAAGCGCGCCGTATTGCGCTCACCGAAAACATCCAGCGCGACAAACTGTCTCCTGCCGAAGAAGCCGTCGATACAGCCGAGTTGCTGCTCGAACTGCACGGCGGCGACCGCGACGTGACTGCCAAGCTCCTCGGATGGTCACGCTCGACACTGGACAGCTGCGTTGCGCTGCTGAACTGTTCGAAGGCGGTGCTCGACGCGCTGAGCGAGCGGAAAATCAACATCGCTCGACGCTAAATTGCTGGCGGCACTCTCGAAAGAGAATCAGGACGAGGTCCTGCCAGTCGTTGTTTCGGAGAAGCGCTCGGTCGCCGACGTGATGAAACTGGTCGAACAGGCATCCTGCGCGCGTGGTTCTGCCATTTTCCCGCCGGGCTTGAACAGACGAAGGCCCGTCACGCTTGTGCACGCAACGGGAGAGCCGCCGAACCACAACGGCCACGATTGCACCGAAGGCGGAAAAGGCGCAAAACGTAGAGATATCGGCATGCATCCGCGACGCCAGCAGCTATTCTTCAGACACAGCGACTAGCGCGGCTCCGGTCGGCCCCGCGGGTCGTTGGTGGCCCATTCCGCCCCCACGCGGAGAGGGGAAATGTATGTCACGTCCCAACTTGCCTCGGCCCGTGCGACCCGCACCGCATCGTTGGCCGTTGAGCAGGCGCATCTGGCTAGCTGTCGGTATCACGCTCACCGGACCGCCGTTTACCCATGCTGCGCTTGCCGCGGGTGTTCTTCCGCAAGGCGGCCAGTACGTCGCCGGGGCCGGCGCCATCTCAAGTCAGGGTAACGCGCTGCTGGTCACGCAGCCGGGTTCGACGCGCGGCGTGATCGACTGGGGCAGCTTCTCTGTCGGAGCCCAGAACCGCGTGAGCTTCGACAATGGCTCGGGCGCGACCTTGAACCGGGTCACGGGCGGCTCGCCGTCGACGATCCTCGGTAGACTCAGCGCAACGGGCAGCGTATATCTGGTCAATCCGCAGGGCATCGTCGTTGGCCCGTCGGGCGTCGTCACAACGGGTGGACGGTTCGTCGCGTCCACGCTCGATGTCTGCAACTGTGCTTTCATGAAAGGCGACCCACTCACGCTGTCGGGCGATTCAAATGCGCGCGTGATCAACCTCGGCAAAATCAGTTCCAGCGGCGCCGATGTCTTCCTGATCGCGCGAGGCGCGGTCATCAATATGGGCACGATCAAAGCGCCGAACGGCACGGTCGAACTGGCCGCCGGCGAACAGGTGCTGTTGCAGGACTCGACCAGCAGCAAACAGGTGTTCGTGCAGACGGGCAGCCAGGGGACGGTCGTCAACAGAGGGCGCGTCGTCGCCGCGCAGATCAGCCTGCAGGCCGCCGACGGCAATGTATATGCGCTCGCCGGCGCTGGCACGCGGGTCCGCGCGACGGGCACAGCGAATCGCGACGGCCATGTTTGGCTCGTCGCTGACAGCGGCCGTGTGGAGCAGTCGGGCGTGATCGCGGCCACCAACGCGGACGCCAGCGGCGGCACGGTCGACACTGACGCGGCGCAACTGGCGTTCGGCGCCAGGGCCTCCGTCCAGGCGGGCGAATGGAATCTCTCGACGCCCGCGTTCACGATCGACAAATCCGCTGCACGCGCACTGCGCCGCAGCCTGAATGCGGGCACCTCTGTCGGTGTGACCACGACAGGCGCGATGAACGCGACGGGCGACATCGACATCGCATCGAACCTGAACTGGCGCGGCCCCGCTTCGCTGACGCTCGACGCTTACCGCAACGTGTCGGTCGGGAGCAACGCGACGATCGCGAACAATGGCGCGGGCAATCTGAGCTTGCGCGCCGACGCAACCGGCATCAACAACGGCGGCGGCGTCGTCAACAACGGCACGCTCGACTGGTCGAAGAGTACCGGTGCGCTGAGCGCTTTCTACGACATGAACGGCACCTACGTTGCCGGTACCCAACTGAGCAACCCGGCATGGACGCCCGTCGCATTCAGCGGCCTTGTTACGCAGCTCACCGCGTACAGGCTGGTGAACTCGCTGACCGATCTGGCGAACGTCGCCAACGATCTCACCGGTAACTACGCGCTCGGCAGGAACATCGATGCGAGCGCGACGAGCAACAGCCCCTTCTTCTCAATTGGCAACGCCAATACGCCTTTCACTGGTCAATTTGACGGACAAGGCGATTCGATCAGCTCGCTTACGCTTGCGCCGTTGGGCGGCATGTTCGGAGAAATCGGCGCCCAGGGTGTCGTGCGCAACGTAAATATTTCTGGCACGGAGAGCGTTGCTATCGGATTCGTCGGGCCCATTGGCATCCTGGCAGGCATGAACAACGGCAGCGTAGTCGGAGTGAACACGTCCGGCACGGTGATCAGCAGCGGACCCGAGGCGGCTTCTTCGCCCGACTATTCGACAGCGGGTGGGCTTGTGGGCATCAACACGGGATCGATCCTGCGTTCTTCGAGCAGCGCCGCTGTGACCGCGGGTAATGTGCTCGGCGGTCTGGTGGGCGCGAATACGGGCCTGATCAATCAGTCGTTTGCTACGGGGCCCATCGTATCGCTGAGCTATATCAATCAAGGCGGCGGCGGCCTTGTCGGTGATAACAGCGGCACGATCAACCAGTCTTATGCAACCGGCTCGACAACGCTTCAGGGCTATTGCCGAGGCGCATCCGGTACGCCGTGCGGCGGCGCCGGACTCGTCGTCACGAACGAAGGAACGATCACCCAGTCATTCGCAACCGGCCTCGTGACGCAGCCGCTCTACGAACCCATCGGCATCGCGCGGACTAATACAGGCACGATCTCGAACGATGTGTATTGGGACGTCCACACCACGGCTGCTACGATCGGCGTCAAGTACGGCGAACAGATCCCCGCAGCAAACGGGTTGACCACGGCTCAGATGAGCACGGCCGCCTCGTTCGTGGGGTATGACTTCAGTGCGCCCGGCGTGTGGGCGATGCCTGCCGGCGCGACGCATCCGGTGCTGCGCTGGCAACTGGCGCAATGACATACGCGCAGCCAGTCAGTAGGGCTGTCAGCGAGCTTTCGACGCGGGACGATCTTGCCCACGAAGTTGCCAAGGCACGCGTCCAAAAAAGCTCGAACACGCCAACGTTTTCGCCTCACGAATGTCCGCTGTGCTTGGAAACGAGCCGCCCAGGTCGCACCCGGACCACTGGCTGAATTGGGTCGGGAAGACCGCTTCAATTTTCCAAAGGCCGACGTTGATCCGGCACCTGTTTGTGAATGTCGCCGACCAACGTTCACGGGATCGAAGTCAGATGAGAATGGGCGAAACCGCCGGGCGAGAATCGGCCTTAAGACCAGCCACCCGTCACCATGACATCCTCCGCCGTGATCATGCGGCTGTCGTCGGCCGCGAGGAAGAGCGCCATGCGCGCGAGATCGCCGGGCTCCATTTCCTCGTCGATACACTGGCCGCGCCGTATCTCTTCGCGGCCTTCGTCGGTGAGCCACAGGTTGCGTTGTTTCTCGGTCAACACCCAGCCCGGCACGAGCGTGTTCACGCGGATCCCATACGCGCCGAGGTCCTTGGCGAGCCCGCGCGTCAGGCCCTGTACGGCCGCCTTGCTCATTGCGTAAACCGGGAACTGGCTGCTCTTGAGCATCCAGCAATGCGAGCCGAGATTAATGATCGACCCCGCGCGTGCGGCCTTCATATCCTCGACCACGGCCTGCGCTGCGAACAACTGATGCCGCACATTGACTGCAACGCCTGCATCGAACGACTCGGGCGTAACGTCGGCGAGCGCGTGGCGGCGATCGTTCGCCGCGTTGTTCACGAGCACCTCGATCGGTCCGAATGCGGCCCGCACCTCGTCGATGGCCGCGTGCAACGCGGGAATGTCGGTGACGTCGCAAGCGACGAAGAGCGGTTTATGGCGCGCGTCACCGAGCGATTTGGCAAGAGCTGTTCCCGCGTTCATGTCGATGTCGAGAAAGCCCACACGTGCGCCTTGCGCAACGAAGTGCTCAACGAACGAAGCGCCAATGCCACTCGCGCCGCCCGTGATGAGCACAACCCGGTCGACCAGGCTGGGATAGCTCGCGTAACGTGCTTGTCCAGAAGATTTTTCGATAGAAGTTGCCATTCACTTTCCGTATTGATGAATCGCGTACACCGCGATTTTTTTAATCGATCGAGCAGCACCGCGAGCAGGATCACGCCGTGCACGAGGTACTGACAGAACGCCTCGATGTTAAGCAGATCAATCACGTGGTCTTCGATGCACCGCCGTGCGACGTCGCGCTCGATGGCACGGCGGCGTTCTTTTCTGCTGCCGATGATCTGGGCGACACTTCGGAGGCGCTGCCGAACGGGAAGTGGGCCACGCTTGACCAGTTCCGGGACGTGGCCGCAATGGCCTGGTGACGCTGGACTTGGTCGTCGAGGTCGCACATCCAGGGTTCTTGAGCTTCACGTTGGCATACCCATCGCCTGCCTTGCACCAATGCGTTGGGCTGAGGCGACTGCTTTTCGGCGTATTCGTCGCGCTCCATTAGCCAGTAGAACTTCTGGTTCCAGGCACCGGGTCGGCACCAGGCGGCGGCTTGGATTTTACGCCCAAATCAGGAAACGGGAAGATCGCGGTTTGGGGGAAGTACAACTCGACGGACGAATCACATGCGAACATGCTGTGCGACGACGAAACCGGCGGTGCGCCATGCAAGGTTTCTTATGGCAGCCCGGCCTACAGCTGCCTTTCGGACAGGCGCAAGTTCAATGACTGCTTCCCGGGTGCAACTGCCCGCCGTACCGTCAGGTTTGCGCGTGCATCATCACCGGTGGCCGACAGTTGAACGACTTCCCGATCAACCCAGCCGTGGGCATCGCATACGTGACCACATATCGCGAAACACGATCCGCTCTCCCGGGCCTGGAGCACGACGGTAATCGCGACGGCAGAACGGTGCTCGCGGGATAGCCTTTCACACCGGCAATTGCGGGTCCTTCAGCGAGCGCCTTGGGGCGTGCGCCGAGTGACTATGGATGCATCGCCGACATCACGGCCGATGGTGGAACTTCCGGACCGCCCGACAGCGTATTTCGTACCGCAAAGCAGCTGACGGGCCGAGTTGCTAAGGCTCGTGTAGGGTGGCAGCGGCGTCCGACTGGTTTTCATGAGAGCTGTTGCGAGACACTCGCGCACCACCGCGCCAGTCTCTCCATTGCCGCCTATTACCAAAGTGATACAGCGGCAGCGAGGCTCGGAAATCATACTGGCCCCGACCTGTCCGGTTTTTCGTCCGTAACGCCGCGCCGGGGCTTGTCCTCGTGGCACAGGTTGTTAAATTTTTTGGCATCGTCTGTCGTCTATCGCGTAGGGGCACCCGGATTGCCGCAGTGCCGGATAGACCACTATGAGGAGGTCATCATGAATTCGCCTAACCACGCAGTTGCGAAAACTGTCGCTTACCTTTTGGTCGCATGCTCAGCATCGCTGACCGCGCCTGCTTTCGCAGGGGCGTACGTACCTTGCCGCTCCGGCAGCGGAGCGACAGACGCGCAAAGCGGCCAATCGATGCCGTTGCACCACGCCAGCGTGGTTCACAAGAAGAATGGCGGCGTCAACGGCGGCGTGCCAACCCCGTCGCAGTCCGGCAAACGCGTTCCCGGCGGCGACTCCATCGATCCCATGTATCGAGGAGGTTGATGCGCCCGAGGCAGCACTCGAAGAAGGCTGGCACGCCGATCCGGTCTTTCCGAAGCACCCTGCGGCTGAGAGCGGTGATCGTGCTTTCGTGAGGAGGTCGTATGCGCAAGTTCAAACCTGTCGGTGCGGTCACATTCGTCGCGGTGATGCTGGGCGTCGGTCTGGCGAATTACATCGGTCCGGCACACGCCTGGCCGCCAGAGCCGATGTTCGTCATTAACGCCGAGCCGGGGCCTTTCGTGACAACGGACGTTCTTGATTTTCTGGACATCGTCTATGTGCACCCGTATCGCCGCGGTGCCCGATAGACAACTATGAGGAGGTGCATCATGAAGTCGCTTATCCAGGCAGTTGCACTTGCGGCCGCGATCGCTGCGCCGGGCATGTCTTTCGCACAATCGGAGCAGCCGGTCACGCGCGCGCAGGTCAAGGCGGAGATTCTGCAGCTTGAGCAGAATGGCTATAACCCGGCCAACGCGCTCGATGCCCAGTATCCCGCGGACATTCAGGCCGCCGAAGCGAAGATCGCTGCACAGGACAGCCAGCAGCCGGCCAACAGTGACATTGGCGTCGCAACGACCAACGCCGCTGCACAGGCAAGCCAGCAGGAGGGCAGCAATGACGTTGGCGGAACGACCGTTGGCACCTCAGCTTCCGGTAGCGTCCCGCAGGTGTCGAAGCCCTCGCCATCTTCGTGCGTTGGTCCCGCAAGTTATTGCAACCTTTTCTTCGGTAATTGACCGCTGACGGGCCGCCCGACACCGCGCCGACGATCCGGGTAACGTGCCTGGATCGTCGGCGCGTCATGGCTTCACGGAGTCCGACAGCGACCAGCTCGATTCGACCCTGAACGGTCCGCAAAAAGTGGACAGCCTCCGACGCGCAGATCGCCATTCAAGCGTCGGCTTCGCACTCGGCACCAGACCGTCGCGGTTGGGATCATCCCGACAACATGTCGGCATTCATGCGGATTTTTTCTCGTGTTGCTGACCCCACCGTCGACGCTATGAGCGACGCACGCCATGCCACCATCCAGCACGAGCGTCGCAAGGTGGTTACTGCCGCGCCGCTATCCGCACGCGCTCGCCCGCTTTGGTTCGCGCCGACGCGATGGACATGCCCAGGCCAAGCAACGCCAGGCAGACGACGGGCACGAGCATCGGAGCGCTTGCGTTGCCCGCGACCTTTCCTATGTAAGGCATCAGGTTCTGCGCGAAGAAGCCTCCGAGATTGCCAATCGAATTGATCGCCGCGATGCTGGCTGCAGCGCGGGCGCCCGTGAAGTATCGCGGGGGCAGCGACCAGAAGCATGGATAAAGCAGGGGAATGCATGCGCCGCCCAGCACGAGCGCGGCAAATTGCAGCGGCAGGCCCGGCAGCACGAGACTTAGCGCGAAGCCGATCACGCCGACGCCCGCAACCAACGCCATCGAGCGGAGCACCACACCCTCGCGTTTCAGCTTCGCGGGCAGCCACAGAAGAAGCAGCGCGGAGAGCATCCACGGAATCATGTTGAGCAGACCATTGAGCGACGAATGGGAGACGCCGCCGCTTTTCAGCAGCGTGGGCAACCAGTACGTCACGCCGTAGAGCGAGGTGGACATCAGCATGTAGCCGCACGCGAACATCAGCACGCGTTTGTCGACGAGCGCCCGCCACGGATGCCCGGCGGTCGCTTGCGCCGGCGCCTCGCGCCGCAGCGCCGCGATCATCAGGGCTTTTTCTTCGTTCGACAGGAACGGGGCGCGTTCGACGGACTCAGGCAGAAAGCGCAACGCAACGAGTGCGACGAGGACAGCAGGTATCCCGGTTGCCACGAACACCCACTGCCAGCCGGCGAGACCCAGGTTGCCGTCCAGCGACAACAGCAAGCCGCCCGCGAGTGAGCCGAGCATGTTGGCGAGCGCGCTGCCGAGCGTGAAGAAGCCGAGCATGCGTGTGCGATGACTCTGCGGAAACCAGAGCGTCAAATAGAAGATGACGCCCGGATAGAAGCCCGCTTCGGCGACACCCAGTGCGAACCGGAACACATAGAAGAGTCCCGTTGAATGTGTGAATGCCATCGCCACGGTAATGGCGCCCCAGGTTGCCATGATGCGTGCGAGCCAAAGGCGAGCGCCGAAACGATGCAGCGCAAGCGTGCTCGGCACCTCGAACAGCAGGTAGCCGATAAAGAAGAGCGACGCGCCCAGACCATATGACGCCTCCGACATTCCCAGTGCATGCACCATCTGCAGCTTGGCAAAGCCGACGTTCTGCCGGTCGATAAAGGCGATCAGGAACATCACGATCAACAGCGGCATGAGCCGCCAGGCGACCTTTTTCACGACAGCCTGCTCGGCAATCATGGTTTGGCTCACAATCAATCTCCGTTCAAATGATTCATATATATGTTTAGGCGAATCCGTTTTCTCGACAATGGGTAGAAACCCGTTCTGGCTAGATTTCATGGCACATTTAGGGTTATCACTGATCTGCGGTTAGCCTTGATCGTGAAATCATATAGATGAATTGAACGGAGACTACGATGCCTGCCGATGACCGGTTGCCCCGTTACCAGCGTTTGCGCGACGAAATGGTCGCTCTGATCGCGGCTCGCCATTGGCGGCCGGGTGAAGCGATCCCTACCGAGCAGGCGCTCGCCAAAAGCTACGACGTGGCGGTCGGGACGGTCCGTAAGGCTGTCGATCTGCTCGTCGCGGAAGGCCTGCTGGAACGCTTTCAGGGCAGAGGGACGTTCGTGCGCCGCGCGAGCTTCGACAGCTCCCTGTTTCGTTTCTTCCGTTTCCAGACACGGCAAGGCGAACGACGCATTCCGGAGAGCCGCATCTTGCGACGCGAGGTCGTCGATGCGCCGTCGGCTGTCGCCGCGATCTTGCAGATTTCGAGTACCGCGCGTGTGATCCAGATGACTCGCCTGCGGCTGATCGACGGCGTGCCGATGCTCGCTGAAGAAATCTGGCTGCCCTATGTCCGGTTTGCGGCGTTTGCGCAGATGGACCTGAATGAAGTCGGTGACTTGCTGTACCCCGTGTACGAGGCGCAATGCAATCAGGTCGTGGCGTCTGCCACGGAAACTCTGACAGTCGAAGCCATTGGCCCGTTGCATGCACGGCTGTTACGCATCGAGCCGGGCACGCCCGCCGTCGTCATCGAGCGTCTTGCATACGGCTACGACAGACAGCCGCTCGAATGGCGCCGCTCACGCGGGCCTGCCAGCGAATTCATCTATCAGGCCGAGATCCGCTAGCGATCGCGCGCCGTCACAAACAAGTTGTTCCCACCCAGGAACGACGACCTGGGAGACAGCAATGTTCAAGTGGTTCAGCCAGATTTCAGGCAATGAGCGTCGGACGTTCTGGGCGTGCTTCGGCGGATGGGCGCTTGATTCGCTCGATGTGCAGATGTTCAGCCTCGTGATTCCGGCGATCATCGCCGAGTGGTCGATCAGCCGCACGCAAGCGGGGCTCGTCAGCGGCGTCACGCTGGTGGCGTCGGCGCTGGGTGGCTGGATCGCGGGCATGATGTCGGACCGGCTGGGGCGCGTAAAGACGCTGCAATGGACCGTCGCGTGTTTTTCCGTGTTCACGTTCCTGTGCGCGTTCGCGCAGAACTATCCACAGTTCCTCGTGCTGAAGACACTGCAGGGGTTCGGCTTCGGCGGAGAATGGGCGGCGGGCGCCGTGCTGATGGCCGAGACCATCCGCAGTGAGCATCGCGGCAAGGCGATGGGCAGCGTGCAGAGCGCATGGGCGGTCGGCTGGGGTGCAGCGGTGCTGCTGTATGCACTGATGTTCTCGCTGCTGCCTGCGGATACCGCGTGGCGCGTGATGTTCGGGGTTGGCATCGTTCCGGCGCTTCTGATTCTGTACGTCCGACGCGGCGTGCAGGAGCCTGCCGCGCCGGCCCGCGCAACGCGCGATGCGCGCGCGCGTCAGCAGCCGACGCCTGGCCTTGTCGTCGGCATCTTTTCTCCGCAAGTGCTCCGCATGACGCTCATCGGCGCACTGCTCGGCGTTGGTGCGCATGGCGGCTACTACGCGCTGATGACCTGGCTGCCGACGTTTCTGAAAAGCGAGCGCCATCTGTCGGTCTTGAGTACGGGCGGCTACCTCGCCGTCGTGATCGTCGCGTTCTTTTGCGGGTGCCTCGTGAGTGCGCAGCTGCTGGATCGCATCGGACGCCGCAAGACCATACTCACGTTTGCGATCTGCTGCGTGATAACGGTGATCGCCTATCTGTTCCTACCGCTCGGCAATACCGCGATGCTGTTCTTCGGTTTTCCGCTAGGCTTTTTTGCAGCGGGCATTCCGGCAAGCATGGGCGCGCTGTTCAACGAGCTGTATCCGCGCGGGATGCGTGGCACTGGCGTCGGGTTTTGCTACAACTTCGGCCGCGTCGTGTCGGCGGGATTTCCGGTGCTCGTCGGGCACATGTCCGCGACCATGTCGCTTGGAACGGCGATCGGCATCGATGCGGGACTCGCATACGCACTGGTCGTTCTGTCCGTGCTGATGTTGCCCGAGACACGCGGCCGCATGCTGGACGAAGCCACGCTCGAGCCCGAACACACAGGCGCGCTTTCTCACGCGCAAAGGCATTGACGCGCGAGACACTCGCCGCAATCCAGCAAGAATGGTGATGAAGGAACGTCCATGATCGAGAAGTCGGGGATACAGGGGAGCCACCGGCAGACTGTGTATCGTCCAGCCCACATTGCATCTGTCGATACTCATGCTCACGTATTCGAGCGCGGCCTGCCGCTCGCCGAAAAGCGTCGCTACGTGCCCGACTACGACGCCACGCTCGACGCATACCTTGCCCAACTGGACACGCACGGCGTATCGCACGGCGTGCTTGTGCAGCCCAGCTTTCTCGGCACAGATTGCAGCTATATGCTCGATGCGTTGCGCCGCGCGCCGCAGCGGCTACGCGGTGTCGCCGTGATCGAGCGTGATTGTCGGATCGACACGCTGACGGAGATGGCGAATGCGGGCATTGCAGGGATTCGGCTGAACCTGATCGGACATGCCGATCAGCCGCTCGACAGATGGGTGAGCGCGCAAACGCTCGCCCATGTCCGCGATCTGAAATGGCATGTCGAAGTGCATGCGGAAGCTGCGCGGCTGCAGGGCATCGTCGAGCCGCTTCTGGACGCTGGCATGAATGTCGTTGTCGATCACTTCGGCAGGCCCGATCCGGATATCGGTGTAAGAGACGTAGGCTTTCGCCGTCTTCTTGAACTGGCTGACACGCAGCGTGTGTGGGTGAAGATCTCGGCCGCGTACCGGAATCGACGGCAGTTTCGACCGGATGACCATGATGCGCAGGAAGCATTTCATTTTCTGAAAGCGGCTTTTGGCGTGCATCGCCTTATGTGGGGCAGCGACTGGCCGCATACGCAGTTTGAAGCAGACGAGGATTTTACTCACGCGCTCGAACTTCTACGCGCGCTGCTCCCTGTTGAAGAAGAGCGCAGGGTTGTTCTGGCAGACACGCCTGCAAGACTTTACATGTTCGACATTGCGTGATTCACATGGCGCATTGCAAGGGCAGGACTGGCTAGACGGGTTGACGTCTCACCCGACAGGTTGAAACATTTTTGGCGCAAAGCACTGCGCAGACAACGCTCACTTCATACCTCGCTCGAGAGCAACCTATACCCCCCGCCCCTATATGAGGTAAGATAGCCCCCTACACTATTTTGGGGCTTGCCGTGAGCCATACGATTCGTGAAAAGCAGAAGCTGCTCAACCGGGTGCGCCGCATCAAGGGCCAGGTCGAGGCCATTGAGCGGGCACTTGAAGAAGAGCGCGGATGCATGGATGTGCTCCAACTCATTACCAGTGGCCGTGGCGCGATGAACGGGCTGCTCGCCGTCGTGCTTGAGGACCACATTCGCACCCATCTGGTCGATGCAGAACCGGCTGACGAACATGGCAGCGGGACCGAGCAATTGATCGAAGTAGTCCACAGCTACTTCAAGTGAGAGAAGCATGAGCAAGTTCGAAGACGCCGCCTTCGGGGCGGGACATGACCACATCTTCCTGGGCGCTGCCCACCAGGAAAACGAGCGCAGGACGTGGATGGTGATTGCGCTGTGCAGCGCGATGATGGTGGCTGAAATAGTCGGTGGGAGTCTGTTTGGCTCGCTGGCGCTCGTCGCCGACGGTCTGCACATGTCGACACACGCTGGCGCGATGCTCATCGCCGCTTTGGCTTATACCTACGCCCGCAAGCACGCTGGCGATAACCGCTTCGTATTTGGCACCGGCAAACTGGGAGATCTCGCGGGTTTTACCAGTGCGATTGTACTCGCGATGATCGCGCTGCTGATCGCGTACGAAGCTACTTCGCGCTTTCTCTCGCCCGTGCCGATCCAGTTTGGTCAGGCGATCCCCATCGCCGTGCTCGGACTGCTGGTCAATCTTGCGAGCGTCTGGCTGCTGAGCGGCGATCACCACGGCCACAGCCATGGGCATAGCCACGGACACCGTCATGGCCACGGTCACGAGGACGAACACAGTCACGAGGGAGAGGTGCATCGCATCTTCGGTAGCGCTGGCGTATTCGCCCTATCGGTCTTCGAAGACGGTGTTCCGCCCGTCTTCCGCATTACGCCCGAAGCGGCTTCCTCAAAACTGAACGCCAATGCTGTTTCGGTAACGACGATCCGCCCCGACGGCACGCACCAGACCTTCGCGTTTGCCGACCGCGGTGGCTATCTGGAGTCCAAGGAGGACATTCCCGAGCCGCATGCATTCAGGGCCGTTGTCCAGCTGCCCGATGGTGAACATCATGTCGAGTTCGAGGAACACGAGCACGATCATGAAGCTCAGTCAGCCGCGAACCGTGACCACAACATCCGCTCGGCCTACATTCACGTCATTGCCGACGCAGCGGTTTCCGTGCTGGCGATCATCGGCCTGCTGCTCGCGCGTGCGTTCGGCTGGGTCTGGATGGACCCGCTTGCAGGTGTAATCGGCGCACTGGTGATTGCGAACTGGTCGTGGGGCTTGATGCGCGACACGGGCGGTATCCTGCTCGACATGAATGTGGACAAGCGGATGACCGACAACGTCCGTCATGTCATCGAAGACAACGGCGACACCGTGCTTGACCTCCACGTCTGGCGCGTCGGTCCGGGGCATATGAGCGCGATCGTTTCGGTGGCCACCGATGAAGTGCGGCGCAACCCGGGCTTCTACCGCACAGCACTCAAGCGTTTCAAGGGACTGTCGCATGTGACCATCGAAGTGAACCCGACCGGCGTCGTAGTCTGAGCGATGGCAGTCAAATCGCCATGCATCGATGTCTGTGCGTTCGATGGCAAGACCGGTCTTTGCATCGGCTGCTTTCGGACGCTCGATGAAACCCGGGGCTGGAAGAAGATGACGGACCACCGGCGTCATCAGATACTCAATGAGAAGACCCGGCGACAGGAGAAGGTCGCACGCGAGGTGCAGGTCGCTAAGGTGACAAGCTGAAGGAATAGACCTGTTGCCCGGCACTGCCTGGGATGTCCGAAGTACACCAAATTCCGGCCGTTCGAGCGGGGAGTAAGTATAAAGGAAAAGAATCGCCGCCTGTATCGTGGTCCATAAGCGAACGCCTTTAGGCACATTGAGCCACGTTTCGACTCGTCTTTAGCTCGATAAGAAATACCGCAAGAACATACAAACTTCCATCCACCGGATCTCCTTAGGCGGCCAGCAAAATGTAAGCTATTGCCGATCGAGCGAACACGTGGGCGTCCTGCTCGCCACTTTCGTCAACCTCGGCATCCAGAGCTACCTCTCGAGCGCGGACGCGGCGGCCTATGGCTGGCGGATCGCGTTCCTGTTCGGCGGATTCTGTGGGCTCTTGTCCTACTGGATGCGCCGCAATCTGGACGAGTCCCCCGAGTTCAAGGAGATGCATGGCGCCGTCGCCAGGCAACCATTTCGCGAGACGCTGCGACATCATGGAAAAGCTGTCGCCGCGGGAGCGCTCACTATCGCTGTGATGGCCGGCGTCAACGGCATCCTCTACGGTCACATGCCGGCCTTTCTGGTTCAACAATTGCACTATGCGCCCCAGAAGGCGGCGATCGCCCAGAATGCCTATCTGGTCGTCAGCTCGTTCGGTCTGCTCGCTGCGGGCTGGCTGGGAGACAAGATTGCGCGCCGATACCTGCTGCGAACGTCAGCGGCGCTGCTGATTGTGCTGAGCTACCCGTTCTATTGGGCGCTTGTGAATCACACTGTCGATCCGGTCGTTTTATTCGTTCTCGCCGCGGTGGTCTTTTCACTGGCAAGCGGTACGTGGCCCTCTGTCCTCGCCGATCAGTTCCCCGTCCAGGTACGATTCAGCGGGATCGCCCTTGCGTACAACATTTCGGTGGTCGTATTCAGCGGCTTTGCACCGCTGCTCGCCACCATGCTGGTTCGCGCGACAGGATCATTGACAGCACCAGCCTACTACGTCGTAGGAACATGTGCGGTCGCTCTGCTGGCGAGCTTTGCATTGCCCCGGCACAGTCTGCGGCCCATTTCAGCGCGACATTGGCTGAGGGCGCGCGCAGCCGCCCCGGCTGTCTCGCGGGAGGACTCGCACGCGCGCACCGATTGACGTGCAACTTGTGAAGACTACTCGTGCGGCACCGTGCCGATCTGACATGGATCAATGCCTTCGTTCGTCTGGTCAACGATGAGCCGTCAACTGGACGCGCACGGCGCGCGATACCGGCACAAGGCAGTGGCTCATTCAAAGTTCCGTGAGTACGATCCGGCCGTCGACCTTGCCTTCGCGCAATGCGGTGAACACTTCGTTAATGTTCTCTAGCCGCTCATGGTGGATATGTGCGCGCACTTTTCCCTCGGCCGCGAAATCGAGCGATTCCTGCAGGTCGCGACGCGTGCCCACGATGGAACCGCGAACCGTGATGCCATTCAGTACCGTTGAAAAGATCGGCAGAGGAAAGTCGCCGGGCGGCAGGCCGTTGAGCGCGACGGTACCGCCGCGGCGCACCATGCCGAGCGCTTGCGCGAACGCGCCGCGCGAGACAGCGGTCACGAGAACGCCATGTGCGCCACCGATCTGTTTCTGGACCTCGCTCGCAGGATCGGACGTCGAGGCGTCGATGGTGATTTGCGCGCCGAGTTTGCGCGCAAGTTCCAGCTTGTCGGGCGCGACATCCACGGCAACGACATGCAGGCCCATCGCGACGGCGTACTGGACCGCGACATGACCGAGGCCGCCGATGCCCGAGATGGCGATCCACTGACCGGGCCGGGTGTCCGTGACCCGAATGCCTTTATATACGGTGACTCCGGCGCAGAGGATCGGCGCGATTTCGTCGAACGCGACCCCGTTCGGTAGATGACCTACGTAGTCCGGATCGGCGACCACGTATTCGGCGTAGCTGCCGTTCACGGAATAGCCGGTATTCTGCTGCTCGTGGCAAAGCGTCTCCCAGCCCGTCTGACAGTATTCGCAGCGACCGCATGCGGTATAGAGCCACGGCACCCCAACGCGGTCGCCTTCCTTCACGTGCGTGACTCCCGCGCCAATCGCCGCGACATGTCCGACACCCTCGTGACCAGGGATGAAAGGCAGGCGAGGCTTGACCGGCCAGTCACCATCGGCGGCATGAAGGTCGGTGTGGCAGACCCCGGAAGCCTTCACGTTGACGAGAATCTGACCCGCAGCGGGCGCAGGAACCGCCACTTCTTCTATCCGCAGCGGCTCGCCAAAGGCATGGACTACCGCAGCTTTCATGAATTGAGCCATCAGTCGCTCCTCAGTGAGTTTGTGATTCTCACGAGTATCCTCGCCAGGCCCGCTAGTGTTTTGCGATAGATCAACGTAAACGACCGTCCTAACGTATTGATCTAAGAGCGTAAGTGGAAGCGGACCGTTGCACCGACATCATCCAGCGACTCAAGTTTCTCCAGTACCGGACCTGACGAAGTGCAGGAAAACAAGGCCGCCAAAATGGCTCGAATCGAATCGTCCGTCATTCCTTCCGGATTGCACAGCCGGAAGAAACGCATGCCGTCGCAGAGGCTGAGGAGGGCCGCCGCGAGCGCTTCAGGTTGAGCAGGCCGGCCGCCGTCGCCTGGACGCACGCCTGCGCACAGACACGCGGCCAGCTTCGCCAGCTTCCTTTGCCGCAACCCGGTGACCCGCTCCCGAACCGTGCTATCGCGCGACGAGAGAAGGCCCGCTTCGACCCACAGCGGGAAGCAATCATTGTCGAATTCAGCGCAACTCAGACGCGCGAGTGCGCGACCCTTTTCCTGGTCCGGCGCGCCAGGCGATTTGATGATCGCCTGCCAGTCCGCGCACGTCTTTTCTACATCGCGTTGCAGCAATTCGAGTAGCAGTTCCTGCTGACTGCTGAAGTTTGAATAGAAGGCGCCGCGTGTGTAGCCGGCCGCCTCGGCGATGTGTTCCACACTCGTCGCGGCCAGGCCCCGCTCGATGAACGAACGGCGCGCTGCGTCGAGCAGGCGCTCTCGCGTCTGCTCTTTTTTGCATGCGCGTGTCAGGCGTACCGGCTTCATGGATGAATACAGACCGCCGGCATCAGTCCACCTCAACCGCGTTCGTCGACTGCACGAGGCCGATCTCGCCGACATACACGCTCTCGCCCAATACGCATTCGCGCAACGCATTGCCCAAGCCATGACGAATCTCGATCCGATAATGGCCGCTATCTTTGATGAGCCGCGAGAACCGGAAATCGCCGAACGCGTCGGTGACGGTTTCGGCCACCTTCCGATTGCACCAGTACAACGCAACGGCCGCATCAGCGACACACTCGACGACCTGCCCCACCTGCGCGCTGACGCTACCGCCGATAAAGCATGTCTCCCAACGATCGAGGCCGCTGTACCAGACGCGGGGACTGGTTTTTAACCTCGGTTCCAGAACTTTGAGTCCTTCCCGTCTGGCCTTCTCTGCCATCGCGGCGTCATCGAGCCTGACGGTTTCGAAAACGCCCGTTGGGCACGCCTGTTCGCATCGCGGGTGCGGCCAACCCTGATCCAGCAGATGGGCATCGAAGATCCATGTCTGCGGCAGTTGCAATGCCTCGTTCCATACGATCGCCTTGTATGGACAGGCCTTGACAAGGTCCTTTCTGCCCCGCGCCTTGTCCGGATCAATGATGACGATGCCGTCGGCGCGCTTGCGGATGGCATCGCCGCCTACACGCATGCAAGGTGCGTCGTCGCAGTGGTTGCACATCACCGGCAGGTACGTCGTCTCGACCATGTGCGAATCGCCTTGCACGCGGCGCATGATGCGAATGGCGCTTTCGGCATCCGCCGAAGCCGGTGCCGAGTAACCAGGAAACTCGTTGCCAACGTGCTCGTCGCGCGCGGCGATCACGCAGTTCTGGCAGTTCTCGCAGCGCCCGACCTTGATAACCAGATTCCACTTGCTCATGGCGTTTCTCCTCACGCTGCGCGACCGAGCAGGAACGCATCGGCGCCTTTCCATTTTTCGACCTGTACGAGGCATGAGTTCGGACTCATGCTGCTGGTGCCTGCCGTTTGCGACCGGTCGGGCGTGAGCATGTTCATGCAGCCGCCGATCTCGACACGTTCGCCGTCCACTTCGATCAACTGGAATTCCGCGCTTGCCTCATACGACTTGACGACGCCCGGGGTCAACAGAGCAGACACATCAGCCGCACAGATCACGGCGCCGCGGTCGTTGTAGACCTTGACGAGGTCGCGATGAGCAATGCCCCGCGCGGCCGCGTCTGCGAACCCAAGCCTCAGCAGCCAGAAGCGATGCCCGCCGATCAGCGCACGATGATCCTCGACGCTGTTGACTGACGAATTCTTGCCGTCGCAATGGGTATGAAAACTATAGCGGCTGTGAGTTGCTATCAGTTGCAGCGGATAGCGCCGGGCCAATTCACTGCGCAATCCCTCCCAGGACGGGATATACCGGTTCAGCGGGGGTCGCTCGGGGTTATCGGCGGTGTGCCGCTTAAGCAACTCCGGCACGAACTCGAGCTTGCCGCTCGGCGTCTGCAGGCCCATCCCGAACTTTTCGGCATACTGCGACGGCATCGGATGCGGTTCCTGCAAATCCTTACGCCGACCTTCGGCGAACCACCGCATGTCGACGGGATGGCGCAATTCGGGCTTTTCTGGCGGTACGACGAAATAGCCTTTGCGGCAGAATTCGCGCCACGTGACGTGATCCGGCAGATCCGACGACTCGAATACCCGCTTGACCCAGTCGAGTTCGCCGCAACCCTCGGTAAAGACACCGCCAAGACCAAGACGCGTCAGAATAGCGGCGAAGATATCGTAGTCCGAGCGGGATTCGCCTAGAGGCTCGATGCACTTGTGCTGCATCGTCACCATGCGATGATTGACGGTGTTGAAGCCATGATGCGCGTAGCCGCCCGAATTCGACCACTCGCCGATATCCCATCTCTCGAGCGACGTGCAAGCCGGCAGAATGATGTCGGCGAACTGCGCCTCCCCTTCCATCCAGATCGACTGGTTCACCACGAACTCGATGCTGGAATGTCGATAAGCATCCGCCCAGCATCCGGACTTCGTGACGGTGCTGAAAGCCGACCCGCCATAGCGATAGATCATGTGGATCGGTGAATAGCCCGGCATCGGGTAGCTGAACGGCGCGAACTGCGCTTCCTGAGACATACCGTCCCACAGGTATCCCGTCGCATGGCCGTTGATGATGGCATCGGGTAGCTGCTGCCGCGGGACCATCTGTTTGACGGGATTCATGGTCAGGATGTGCGGCATGCGCTGATAGTTGTTGACGGCATTGGCGGTCCACGCAAGGTCGCCGGACATCCCGCCGTCCGCGTAGCCCGGGAAATAGAAGTGGAGGTCGTGCGGAGCACCCAACTGCAGACACCCAAAATTGACGCCCGGCTTGCCCCACCCCTGCATCGCCATCATCATGATCACGCAGCGCGCCCATTGCGCCCCGGTCGCGCCGCGTCCTGCCCCGCCGAATCCCGCGCCTGTCATGCCGACAGAGAGATAGGCCTTCTTTTTCCCCCACAGGCGAGCGAGCGCCCGCACGTCCTTGGCGGGCACGCCGGTCTCGGACTGTTGCCATTCGGGCGTCTTCGGCACGCCGTCCGTATCGCCCAGCAGATAGGCGCGCCACTCGTCGAAGCCGGTCGTGCGGTTGGCAACGTAGTCCTCGTCGTATAAACCCTCCACGGCCCAAACGTACATGATCGCGGTCGCGAGAGCGGCATCGGTTTGCGGTCGCACGGGAATCCAACGCCCGCCCAGCAACTGCGCGGTCGGATTGCAGTGTGGGTCGATGTGAACGAACTCGATGCCCAGTTCTTTGGCCCACAGGCGCCGCGGCGTACCCTCGAATCCCGCATACGCGCCGTTAGTGCTTTCCGGATCGGAAGACCAGAAGACGATCATCTCGGCCTCCTTCAGGCAGTCTTCAATGCCGCCATAGCCTGACGGCACACCGACGCGCATCGAATTGCCGAAGTGATGCATCGCACCCCAGTACCAGCCTTCCCAACTGTCCGGATTCGCGGCAACCCGAGTGAAGCCAATCAGATTGGCAAAGCGGGTGAGCGCGCTGAGGTAGTAGCCGATGTTCCCCCACTGATGATGCGACGACATGGGGAACGTAATTGAGCCGGGACCGTGAACACGCTTCTGCCGGTTGATTTCTTTCGCGACGATGTCCAGCGCCTCGTCCCAGCTGATCCGCACGTAGCCCGACTTGCCGCGGTTCTGCGGATTGCGCTCGCCGTCTGCGTCGAAATCAACGCGCTTTAACGGATGAAGAATCCGTTTGTCGGAATAGACAAGCGACTTGATCGCCAATGCGTGCGGTGCAACGAGGCCTCGCCGTGGTGGGCTGAAACGTCGCCCGCGCGCCTCGATTTCCCAGCTGGCAGCGTCCTTGCCGTCCAGATCGATGGGCGTCACCCGAACGATGCGACCATCCTTCACGTACACGAACAATGGGCCACCGTTCGTGCAGGTCGTGTACCGGCGTGTGCCGTCCCGCATTGGCGTGCCCATCGGCAGTCCAATGGTTTGCATCATACTGAGCGTTTGCATGAACCACACCAGCAGTTCATCGTCGCCTTCCGTCACCACCTTGAAGTTCTTTGCCGCATGAATAATTTCAGCATGGTCCTGCCGTGGGGAAAGAAATTTCAGGGCCGTGGCGACATCCTTGAACAGGATGCTCACGTCGGCTTGCCCACGCGTGCAAGGGCGCGACCGGATGCGACCGTTCCTGATTTCGAGGACGCGGCCGACGCTCCGATCCATCAGCCCGATCCTGGCGGCAATGTCCCGCTCCTTGAGGCGCTGACGATAGGCGGGAAAACGGCGTGCCGTCAGGTCGAGTACTTTGGGCAGCGCGAACAGAATCGATTTGAGCACTTGTCGCTTCATGGTTTCACCCGAGATGAAACATTGAAGCAGGAGATAGCCAAACCGCTTGCACAACCATTACTCCCACGCGCGCGACGGAAAGCGTACGCCGTAGCGTTACGCCCATCGGGGCGTCATCAGCGTGTATCGAATGGTCGCATTTCCTCATTTTGTTGTGCATTTGAACCTCTAAACTGGTTGAACGTATTCCGCCGTGTCCGGCGCATGAAACGCTGTCCTTGTGGGCTAGAAGGTATAAGCGACATTCAGGAAGACATTTACGGGATTTATACGGATCGTCGATCTCGAAACGATTTGCGTCCCATTAGCCGTTGTCCCGTCTAGCGTAAGGTGAGTCTTTACAGGAACGTAACCGACACTCGCCCCCACGGACCAGTGATTCGTTATCGCGTAATAAGCCCCGATCTCGAATACCGGGTTCCAGGATGAACTGAGGGATCCGTGCGCCGACCCACCTGGACCGAGACTGTCAGTGACAAACTGACTGTTCGTCGTGCGCACCTGGGTGAACCAGGTATAGTTCACGCCTAGCCCAATGAAAGGACGGAACTTCGACTGGGCGGAAAGCAGGTGGTATCGAAAGACAAGCGCGGGCGGAATCGGCCGTGTCGAGCCCAGAGTGCCATACTTCGCGAGCGAGCCATCCCCGACCAGATCCACCGTGAGCGGGAGTCCGATGAGCGTCGCGATGCCGATGTGTTCGGTGACGTAATACTCGGTCGTGATCCCCATTGTGTCCGTGGACGTCGCATGCGCCCCAGTACCGGGCAGTTGCTGATTCACTGTCATCCCACCCACGCTTTCCACGGTCAGCGGCGTTGCACTGCTCTGTGGCGCGACGTGGAGCCACCCGGTCGCCACGGTGAAGCTCCCGGCCGTCTGCGCGAGCGCGTTACCAGCAAACGCGACCGCGCAGAAGCACACCGCGAAACCAGCGGCACGAACCGTTCTCCTGTCATTCATCACGTGTCTTCTCCTGTCTCATTGGCTGAATAGTTTTTTGTCGCCCTGCCGGTCACGGCGCTTCATGGGGCGCCCTTGACCGCGTGGTGTCGGCCTGACTTCGTTCGATTGCATCGAACGAAGTCAGGCGCGCTTCTTATGGAGTCGTACTAAATGAAATGACGCGCTTTCGCGCGTCTCTGATGACGCTTTTCACCGCTCTTCTTCTTCGCGCCCGCAGTAAAGGCGCCTGGCTACAGATCTATGCCTGGCGTGAGATTACGACGCGCTCTCGAGAACGGGATATGTCAGTGAGCCCGCATTGACGGGCGCGCAGCTTCCGGCGGGATCACGCGCCACGAACCATCGGAGTGCCGGAAGAAAAACAGGCCAACGCTTTCCCCTGGCAGAACCAGTTCGATGTGTACGTAGACTCCCTGATTCGACTGCGCGCGACCCCGTCGGGTAATCCGCAGCGGCGTTGCCGAAACGGAGCCGAGCCATTTTTCAACAAGCGATCGCAACGTCGCTTCCGGTGCAATACCCATCTTCGTCTCCATCCAAAAGCCACTGCTCTTGCTCGACAACCAATGCCACTGACGTTCAGGCGTGACCCGCGTTACCCCTCGAGATCGCCGGGACGGAAAGCGAAAAACCGAATGGAAAGCGCGCGAGCGTCGCGCGCGCCAGTTCTTCGAGCTCGACGCTGTTGAGCTCGACATGAGCCATCAGCCCGCGACCGGCGTCTTCGACGATGCTCACCGCTGCATCGCTGATGCCCGCCTCAACGAGCGCGGATCGCAACGCGTCCGCCATTTCTCGCCATTTCAGCGCCGGCTTGTAGATCTTGCCGACGCCTGTCAGCGGCATCGTATCGATGACGCGGATTGCCTTAGGAAGCGCAGCCCGCTCGCTAATGCAGGCGCGCAGGAATACGGCCAGTTCCGCTTCGGTTGTCGTGACGTCTGGTTTGAGCTGGACATAGGCGACCGGCAACTCCCCCGCATGCGCGTCGGGCCGGCCCACGGCGGCGGCAATCTGAACCGCGGGATGACGATGCAGGGCTTCTTCGATAGCCGCTGGGTCGATATTGTGACCGCCCCGAATGATCAGCTCCTTTTTCCGGCCCGTGAGCCAGAAGTATCCGTCGGCATCACGGCGCCCGAGATCGCCGGTATTGAGCCAACGTTCGCCGTCGCCGAGGTCCATCCAGATCCCACTGTTCTGCTCTGGCCTGGAATATCCAACGAACACATTCGGTCCGGAGATCACCAGTTGGCCGACTTCATCTGCCGCGCAATCTCGTGTATACCGGCCGGCCTCATCGGCCACTACGACCTTCATTGCCTGACCGGGAAGGCAAAGGCCAATCGAGCCCGCCCTGCGTTCACCAAGCGGCGGATTAACGCTGCTCACGCACGCTCCTTCAGTGAGTCCGTAGCCCTCGAGGATTCGAATCCCCGTGCGATGCTCGAAATTGCGAAGCAATTCGACTGGCATCGGCGCGGCGCCGCATAACCCATACTCGAGCGAACCAATATCGTGCTCGCCAATAGGAACCTCGAGCAGTGACCCATAGAGCGTTGGCACCCCGCTGAAGAAATTGATGCGGTAATGTTCAACAATTTCCCAGAAGCGCTTTACAACACCGTCGCCGCGATATCCTTGCGGTGTGCCGAGAACGACATGAGCGCCCCGCGAGAAGGCCAGCAGACCTGTCACCATCACGGCATTCACATGAAATAGCGGCAGTCCGCAAAATATCGTTTTGCCCGGACCGATGCTTTTGCCGAGAAACCGCCCCGTGTTCCACGCATTGGTAACCTCGTTGCGGTGCCGGCGCATCGCGATCTTCGGCAATCCCGTGGTGCCGCCCGTGCAAAAGCAGGACGAAATATCGTCGATCCTCGCCGAGGGCGAGTTGTCGAGCGAGATTCCGGACTCGTTCGCCATCGCGGTGCCAAAATCATGGATCCGGATCTGCGCAGGAACTGCGCTGCGCACGCCGCCTTTGCCATGCAGACTCGCGGTTTCGCCACGTTGTAGTATCCGGGCCGTCAATCCTTTTTCCCCCGGTATTCGGTCGGCCAGATTAACGAGCACGAGATCTTTTATGGCGGGGACATGATGCAACACCGCTTGCGTTTTTTGCCATAGTTCAGTGCCGGGGAACGGCGCGAGCGTTACGAGCACGCTGGCACCTGATGCCTTCAGCAATTCGCCGATGGCTTCGCTTTCAAGCAGTGGATTGATCGCGCAGACAATTCCGACCGCTTCGCCTCCCCAGATCACGAAGTGTGTCTCTGGAAGATTGGGCAGCATATAGGCGATGACAGTGTTCCTTTCCACGCCCAGCCGCGAAAACATGTTTGCGGTGCGCGTGATATCACGCAACAGGTCGCTGTATGTCCAGCACTCCGGGCTCGCATAGTCATCGGCTGTTCGAAAGAAGGAAAGCGCGGGCGCCGATGGATTGATGGCAGCGCCCCTGCAGATCATTTCGTAGGTGCTCGACGGAAGCTCCGGCACTTGTCCCAATGCTTCGATAGCGAGAACATCCTGTCCTTTTGCGGCGTCTTTCATACTGCCTCTTCAACGACGACGTTTTGCTGCACGCCCAGGTTGATTGAGCGGTCGAGGCTGACAATCCATGCCTCGACAACGTCTCCCACCTGAAGATACTGAGGCCTGTCCTCCTGCATCTTCAGGAAAAGCCGCCATTTATCCTCTTCGGACAACTGCGCCGCAGCGCGCAGCTTCTCTGGTGAAGGAATGCTCAGCGCACACCCAGATGGTGTACCGGTTGCAAGGAGGTCACCCGTGCGCAGGTCGTGCACACGGGAAAGCTCAGTCAGAGTCTCTGCCGGGCCATAGACAAGGCCAGCAGTAGTGTCGTTCTGGCGGACGGTTCCGTTGACCGTCAGCGTCAGCACGAGCTCTTTCAGCTTCGGAATGTCATGCTTCTCGAGCAGGCAAAGATAAGGGCCGACAGGGCCAAATGTCCGAAAGCTCTTGCCCTTGTAAAACTGCATCTGCGGAATCTGGATATCACGCGCTGAATAATCGTTGACGATCACAACGCCCGCGATGTACTCGTGCAGGTTTTCCTCGGTGACAGTCTCAGCCGAGGTGATATCGCGTTTGAGCACGAGACCGAGTTCGATCTCATAGTCAAGGAACCGCACCGCGCGTGGTTTCACGATGGCTGAGTCCGCCGCAACGATACAGCTCGGTGCCTTCGTGAAAATCATGTTGAACTTCTTGACGTCCGGGTCCATGCCGGACTCGATCATATGCTGGCGGTAATTCGCGCCCTGGCAGATGAACTGCTGGTCGGCGGTTATGGGCGACAGCCACTGCACCTCCGATTCGGGAATCGATGGACCGCTGAGTATCACGAGCCGCTCCACCGGATTGGCCTCGATGAACGCAGCGGTCGACTCGTACTCGCCTGGAATCGGCGTGATGGCGCCCTCCGCGACCACGCCCCACTGGGCACGGCCATGATGAAGATAATGCAGGACGTGAAGTGCCATTGTTCAATTCTCCGGATCAATAGGGATGCCTGGGTTCAGGCGAAAATCTTCGCCAGCGTTCGCAGCTTGCTCAAAGTCAGGTCAGGGCTGTAACGCAGGTTTCTGAAAAGCACCACAACGCTCGTCGGCGTGAATTTGGGCTTCGTGAAGCTGCGCGGCATGGTCGGCCCCCACTGAGCCATTGCCTCGCGACTCACGGCATGGATTCCCGTTGGCTCATCGGACGTGAACAGGTCGCCGTCGCAGTAGTGTTCGTGCTTGTCGCCCCACGGGTCTTGCCAGTAGTCGAAAATCTGGCTGCCCAGGATATGTCGGCCGATCCCCCACGCGTGCGACCAGCCACTGTCGCGCAAAACGCGCTGGCCCATACCGACCGCGTCCGCGTCGATGAGCTCGTAAGCGCTATGGCTGTAGGTCGCGGCGAATCCCTGAGCAAGCGCTAGCGTGTGATGATCGGCCGGCTTGCTGCCAAGATCGAGACGCATGAATGCGACCGCCGGCGAGCCGTCGGGAAGCACCTGTACGTCGCTCGGGATGAACCCGAAGTGCCGCGTGTACCAGGCACAGGTTTCCTGAAAGTCGGCGAGTTCGAGTACGACATGCCCTAGCCGGATGACCTCTGGAGCGCGCTCGGGCGGTCGCTGCGTATCGTTGACGCGAACGATGGCATCGACGGAATTGAATGGCAACGGCAGGCGGTGCGGCAACGCTGACGCGGGTGCCTGGCCCCATATCGCATCGATAGCGAAACCGGAAGGGTCTGTCAGCCGCACCACGTAGCCGCCGGCCGGTAGCGCGGAGTTTTCTACATCGGACGCGCCCGGCAGCTTCGCCAGCGCATCAAGCTCCTCGCGGCTGTCGACTTGCAGGCCGAACCCCACAAACCGCGCTTTCGGCGCCCTACGCACCACATGACAGAAATGCGAAGCCTCCGTGCCGCGCAGAAGAAGCAGCGCCTCGTCCCGCGATACCGTTTGAAGCCCAAAGTCGTTGAGAAAATGCTCCGCTTGTTCGAGGTCCGGTCGCTCGAATACCAGATAGGCCAATGCGGTCGCTTTTGCCGTCGGATGGGGATGACGAGCGGGCTGTGCAGTAGTCAGTTTCATGTCGGAACCTCACTCGGTCGCAACGGCCGATTCGACTTTGAAACCTGCCGCATTGGCGGCAGGATCGAACGGCAATAGATGCTTCGCCGACGCGCTATCGAAAGCGGGTACGGATGCCCGCATCGGCGCGCGGGCGGCGCAATGCCAACGCCGGGGGGCGGCACCGCTTCTGGCTGCTGTCTCCATGATCACTCCATCGGTTCTGGTCGAATCGGCTCGTCGAGGCCTTTGATGACATTAAACTCATCGCTGATGATTTTGTCAATATAGAGATTCGAATCTATACTGCGCGGTATGTGCAGATCAGGGATCACGATGACCAACACGACAAATCGCCGGGCAGGCAAGCGTTCCACCGTTGCCACGTCCGTCGCCCCCGTACCCGTTGCCGAAGAACGGGAGCCGCGCGGTGCACGTCGCAAGCGTGAGACGCGAACCCGTCTGCTCGACGCTGCTCTCAGGCTGATGGCCGAAAAAGGCATGGAGGGCGTGGCGATCAACGAAATCACGGAGGCCGCTGACGTCGGCTTCGGCTCGTTTTACAACCACTTTGAATCGAAGGAAGCGATCTATGCGACGCTTGTCGACAACGTGTTTGAAGAATTCGCGAACATGCTCGATCGCCTTACAGGCGGCGTTTCCGACCCTGCAGAAGTAGTCGCCGTCTCTGTGCGCCATACGGTCCTTCGGGCGCGGCATGATCCCGTGTGGGGACGTTTTCTGATACGTGAAGGGTTTTCTGCGCGCGCAATGAGCCGCGGACTCGGTCAGCGACTGCTGCGCGACATCGGCAACGGGATTGCGGCGAAGCGGTTCGTCGTGGCGGACCCCTTTATCGGATTTCTCGCAGTGGGCGGCACGGTGCTGTGTGCCATCGCCGCCGAGTTGAACTTCGTCGTGCCGGGCGCCAGCGCGGCGGGCGTGCTGACAGAATTGGGCTTTAGCGGCGAGCATTTTCCCGAGCGCACGGCAGCAATGTTGCTGCAAACGCTCGGACTGAAGCGCGCGGAGGCGGAAAAGATCGCTACCCGTCCATTGCCCACCGTCGAGGAAGCCGTCGATCAGGGCTGAGTTGATAGTGTCCCGGCCGTGGTTGTCGAGCGTCTCGCAGCGATACCTCGCTATTTCGCGAAGCGCTGAGCATATGAGCCGGATCGCATTCTGCGTCGACGGAAAAATCAGCGAGGCATCCTGCAGATAACGCAAAGGGATGGTTTCCCCGCCGTTCGCACCCACTCATTCCTCAAAGCACGTAACCGCCCTTTTCGCGCAGTGTGCAATTGCGGACAGGACAGTGCTGTCCTCCCCGCTCCGCGCAAGGCTTCCTCATATTTGAACCGATTGCTCGGCGCCGGTCCGGCCCGACTGTCCTCGCCACTGTCACGAACACCCGGTCATCGCGCCGCGGCTGCGCTCTGCGGGGTGGCGGGCAACTCGCCCATCGACTGAAACAGCGCCGCCGTATCGCTCATGCGCTGACCGGCTGCGCGCACGGCGGCAATCTGCGCGTTCAGGTAACGCGACTCGCTCGCCTGTCGTGCCGTCGAAGGCAGCGAGCCCATGCGGTGTCGCGACGCCGTGTCCTCGAATGCCGCGCGAGCGGCGTCCGCGGCTTCGTCCGACGAAGCGAGCATCTGCGCGTCGTTATCCAGCGCGGCCAGCGAATTCGCCACATCCTGGAAAGCGGACAGCACCGTCGCCTTATAGTGCAGCACGGCAGCGTCGTAGGCGTCGACCGACGCGCGACGCTGAGCGAACAGCGCGCCGCCATGGAAGATTGGCTGCGACAGGCCGGCGCCGATCGCCCACAGTGCGCCCGCGCCCGAGGTCACCGCCGGCCAGCTGAAGCCGCCTCGTCCCATCGAGCCCGTCAGTGACAGGCTCGGGAACATTTGCGCGGTCGCGGCGCCGACATCCGCGGCGGCGGCCTTCACGGCGGCGTCGGCTGCCTCGATGTCCGGGCGCGAGCGCAGCAGATCCGACGGCACGGCCACGGGCACGTGCTCCGGCAGCGACAGGCTATCGAGTTCCGGCACGCTCGGCGCGTTATCCGGCGTGCGCCCCATCAGCACGGCCAGCGCGTGGATAGAGGACGCGCGTTGCTGACGTAGCGACGGCAACGTCGCCGCGATGTCAGCAGCGCCCTGTTTCGACTCAAGCGCCTGTGCGCGTGAGACAGAGCCGAGCGTGTAGCGCTGCTGATCCTCATTTGCAGCATCGTTCGACACCGCAACGAGCCGTTCGGTAAGCGCGATCTGCCGATCGAGCGCCGCCAAATTGATCGCAGTACCGACGATGTTCGCGGCGAGCGCCCGACGCGACGCCTCCAGTTCGAACGCCTGCACGTTCACACGCGCCGCGCTCGCCGAATTCATGTAGCGCGTCTGGCCGAACAGGTCGAACGTGTAATGGGTGAAGATCTGCCCAGCAAAAAAGTTGTATTGCACCTGCTCGGGTCCAAGCCCCGGAACGATAGGCGTACGCGCGCGCTCGACCTGCGCGGCGCCGTCGATCGACGGCAGCGTCGATGCGCCGATCTGTGCGCGCAGTTGCTCGCGCGCTGACGCGAGCGTGCGCTGTGTCGCGGCGAGTGTCGGACTGTTGCGCAAGCCTTCGTCCACGAAGGCGTCGAGCGCATCTGAGCGGTAAAGCCGCCACCATTGCGGCATGGGAGCCGCGCCGACATCGAATGTCTGCGCAACGCCACCCGCAGCCACCGTTTTCGATGACTGCGCCTCAGCGCCATAGTGCGCGGGCGACGGCATGGCTGGCGGCTCGCCGCTCGGCCCGAACGAGCACGCGGACAGGGCGAGTGCCGCTGCCGCGGCCGCCACGGATGTCTTGCAGGTAAAGCTCATGATCAAACCTCCGTATGCTCGACGACGACTGGTTGCGCGTCGCGCTCGTCACGCCGGACCCTGAAGCAGGTCGCGTAGAGCGCCGGCAGGAAGAACACCGTCAGAACTGTGGCGATGGTGATGCCGCCCATCAGCGCGGTTGCCATCGGGCCAAAGAAGCCCGAGCGAAGCAGTGGAATCAGCGCGAGCACGGCAGCGGCGGCCGTCAGCATGATGGGCCGGAACCGCCGCACGGTCGCGCCGATGATCGCGTCGAAGCGCGGCTGCCCCGCTGCGATGTCCTGGTCGATCTGGTCCACCAGAATCACGGAGTTGCGCATGATGATGCCGAACATCGCGATCACGCCCAGCAACGCGACGAAGCCGAACGGCTTGCCGAACAGCAGCAGCGCGGCCACCACGCCGATCAAGCCAAGCGGCGCGGTCAGCACGACGATGAAGGTTCTTGCGAAGTTTTTCAGCTGGATCATCAGCAACGTCAGCACCGCGATGATCATCAACGGCATTTCCGCGTTGATCGATGTCTGGCCCTTGACGCTCTCTTCCACCGCGCCGCCTACCTCGATCCGGTAACCGACGGGTAATCTGGCGCGCGCAACGGTGAGTGCATGCTCGATGTCGCGCGTCACGTCGATGCCCTGCGCGTCGCCGCGCACGTCGGCCTGCACGGTAATGGTCGGCTGACGGTCGCGCTCCCAGATGACCCCGTATTCCAGCGTGTCGCGGACGTGTCCCAGCGAGCCGAGCGGCACTGGGCCGTTGGGCGTGGGGATCGCCAGGCTCGTGAGCTTTGCGGGATCGACCCGCTCGTTCTTCGGCGCGCGCAGGTCGACGTTGATCAGCTTGTCGCGTTCGCGGTACTGCGTGACCGTGTAGCCGGAAAGCGTCATCGCGAGGAAGCTGGAGACGTCCTGCGAGGTGACGCCAAGCTGGCGTGCCCGATTCTGATCGATCTCGAATGACATTGAACGCTCTGCTGGCTCGTCCCAGTCGAACTGGACGTTACGCGTGCGCGGGTCGGCACGGACCTGCTCCGCCACCGTATCCGCGATCGAGCGCACCGTCGCAATGTCGTCGCCGCTGACGCGGAACTTGATCGGGAAGCCCACGGGCGGACCGTTTTCGAGTCGCGCGACACGCGTACGTACGCCAGAGAAGTCTTTCTCGAGTTTCGCGTCGAGCCAGTGCATCAACTCCTCGCGCGTCTCGACGTCCTTCGCGGTGATGACGAACTGCGCGAAGTTGGGCTGTTGCAGCTGTTGATCGAGCGGCAGATAGAAGCGCGGCGCCCCCGTCCCCACGAAGTCGACGTAATGTTCGATCTCTGACTTGCCGTCCAGCACCTTTTCGAGCCGCTTCGCTTCACGCAGCGTCGCCTCGAACGAAGCGCCTTCCGGCAGCCTCAGGTCGACCAGCAGTTCGGGGCGCTCCGAGTTCGGAAAGAACTGCTGCGGCACGCGGGTGAACACCGCCATTGCGATCGCGAACAGCACGGCGGTGACGCCTAGCACCACCCAGCGCCGGTCGATACACCACGTGACCCAGCCCGACAGGCGCCGGTAGAAACCCGTGTTGTAGACATCGTGCTCGTGCGCGTGAGCCGCTCCCTCGTGACCTTTGCGTTCTGGCAGCATATGAAAGCCGAGCAGCGGCACCAGCACGACCGCCGCGAACCACGAGACGATCAGTGCGATCGCCGACACCTCGAAGATCGAGCGCGTGTACTCGCCCGTGCTCGATTTGGCGAGCGCGATTGGCAGAAAGCCAGCGACCGTCACTAGCGTTCCCGTCAACATCGGAAAGGCCGTGCTCGTATAGGCGAAGGCAGCAGCACGCATGCGGCTCCAGCCCTGTTCGAGCTTCACCGCCATCATTTCGACGGCGATGATCGCGTCGTCGACGAGCAGACCGAGCGCCAGCACGAGCGTGCCGAGCGACACCTTGTCCAGGCCAATGCCGAACAGATGCATGCACAGCGCGGTCATCGCCAGCACGATCGGAATCGTGATCACGACGACCATGCCGGTTCTCAGCCCCAGCGAAACGAGGCTGACGACAAGCACGATCGCCACCGCTTCACCGACCGAGCGCACGAACTCGTTGACCGAGTGCTTGACCGCATGGGGCATGCTCGAGACCGGCGCGAGCCTGAGACCCGCGGGAAGCGTCGCCTGCAGTTCGGCGGTCTTTGCGTCGAGCGCCTTGCCGAGGTCGATGACGTCACCGCCCTTTTGCATCGTCACGCCGATGCCGAGCACCGCCTGGCCGCCGGCACGCATTTGCGTGACAGGCGGATCATCGTAGCCACGTTTGATGGCCGCGATGTCGCCGAGGCGGAATGTGCGCTTGTTGACCGTTAGCAGCATGTCCGCGAGCGCCTGCTCGTCCTTGAACGCGCCGCTCGGGCGCACGAACACGCGGTCATCCGCCGTCGTGATGGTACCGACGGGGGCAACGGCATTCTGCGCGTCGATGGCCTGAGCCAATTGCTGCGGCGAAATCGACAGCCGCGTCAGTTGCGCGTTCGAGATCTCGACAAAGATGTGCTGATCGGGGTCGCCAAAGTAGTCGACCTTCGCGACGCCGGGTACGCGCAGCAGCACCGTGCGAAGTTTGTCCGCGTAGTCGTGCAGTTGCGCGGGAGAAAAGCCATCGCCTTCGAGCGCGTAGATGTTCGTGTAGACGTCGCCGAACTCGTCGTTGAAGAACGGGCCAATTGTTCCTTTCGGAAGCGTCGCCGCGATGTCGCCGATTTTTTTACGGACCTGATACCACGTCTCGGGCACATCCTTGACGGGCGCAGAATCTTTCATTGCGAAGAAGATCATCGACTCGCCGGGCCGCGAGTAGCTCTTGATGTTGTCGACATAGGGCGCAGCCTGCAATTGACGGCCGATGCGGTCAGTGATCTGCTCCTGCACTTCGCGCGCAGTCGCGCCCGGCCAGTAAGACTTGATGACCATGGTGCGGAACGTGAATGGCGGATCTTCCGACTGCGCGAGATGCGTATAGCCGATCACACCAAATAGCGTGGCGAGGCCGATCAGAAAGATCACGAGCTGCTGGTGCCGCAACGCCCAGGCTGAAAGATTGAAACCGGTTCCGCTCGCGCCTGTCTCGTTCGAGGCACTTACGGGCGCGCTGTCGCGCGCATTTTGCTGGTCACGCGCGTTCATGACGGAAAGTCCTCCGGATGTAGCGGAGGCACCATCTGCACGTGTTGGCCCGAACTCACCGCATGCACGCCTTGCAGTACGACGCGGTCGCCATCGTGCAGACCGGCAGCGATCGACACCGTGCGTTCGCCGTATTGCGCGATCGTTACCGGGCGCAGTTCGAGCGCGTCGCTACCGTTACGGACTACCCACACGGCAGGCTTTTCACCTTGGTGAAAAAGCGCTGTCACCGGCAGCGTAAAGGCCCTACCAGTGCCGCTCTCGCGTGCGTCCTGGAACGCAACGTTGGCCGTCATGCCCAGACGCACTTCGGCAGTGGGTGCGGTCAATGTCAGCTTGACCCGCCATGTGCGGCTTTCCGGATCTGCGGCGGCGGACACCTCGCGCACGGACGCATCGAATGACTTGCCGGGCAGCGCCGACAACGAGACGCTCGCCTTACTGCCGACTCTCAGCGCGTTCACCGTGTTTTCCGACGCGTCGCAGACGATGTCGACGTCGCCCGTCCAGGCGAGGTGGTACACGGCTTGGGTGGCCTGCACGTTCTGGCCAGTATCGGCATCTTCCGACGTGACGACCCCGTCGTGCTCGGCAGTGAGCGTTGCATAGCGGAGATGATCCGTCGCAAGTGCCATCTGTGCGAGAGCGGAATTGCGCTGTGCGAGCGCGGAAGCGTAGGCGTCCTGGGTCTGCTCCAGCTGCGCGGTTGCGATCAGGTTCGCACGGGCCTGCGCCTCGTCACGATCGAGCTGCTGCTTCGCGAACACGAGACGATGCTCGGCAGCGTCGAGTTGCGCGCGCGCGTTGACGAGATTGTTTTGCAGATCGGTCGGATCGAGGAGCGCAACGATTTGTCCCGCCTTCACGGTGTCGCCGATACGCACGCGCCGTTCAATCACTTTGCCGCCGACCCGAAACGACAGAGGCGTGGAATAGCGCGCCTGCACCTGCGCCGGCAACGATGCGTCCGCCGTTCGTCCATCGGGATGAACCACGCGCGCCACCACGGGCTTTGGCTGCGGCACGAGCGCTTCGCGCTGATGGCATGCGCTAAGGAAAAATGCGCTGCACACCATGATGACAACGGGTATCCGGTGCGTTGGCCGGAACAGGGAAGGAAACGAGGAGCGCGCCCGTTTCAGCGCGACAGGACCGGAATGTTTCACGATGTTTACAAGGCAGGTGATGAATCCAGGAAGAAAAGTGACTCGCGCCGACGGGAGCCGTGGTGTGCGTGAGAAGCACGCCTTGTCACCAGCGCAAAAGTCGGAATGCCATCCGATGCGTTACTGATCCGCTTACAACGCTACTGAACGTTGTTCCGAAGCGTTGCGGCGCGTCATCGCGACCGCCAGGCTGCACCTGGCAGCGGGACAGCAGCACCGGATAGTCGCGTCGGCTCATGCCCCCGCGCCCTATGTGCACGGGACCCTACGAATCGCGATCCCAGTGCCTGAAGCGCATCAAAGACGATTGCGCTGCGTCCCGCTGCTGCGACGCTAACCGCATGAGGTGACATTAAACCCATGTTTGATACTATTGTCAATCATGACACATAAATCTAAAATCTGATGCAACAGAGAATCGGGAGGCAACGTGCCAGATGTCCATAACAAGCGTGCAAGCGGTCGGTCGGCGGCGGTCGATGCGCAGATCGCAAGCCGTGAGCCGGTGCTTGGGCAATCGCCCCGTTTAGCCCGACGCAAGCACGAGACTCGAGTCCGGTTGCTGAACGCCACCTTCCGACTAGTGACGGAAAAAGGAATGGACAGCGTCACGATCGGCGAGATCACGAATGCCGCCGACGTGGGTTTCGGGTCTTTCTACAACTACTTCGAATCAAAGGAAGTCATCCTCGCAGCGCTCGTGGACTGGCTCTTCGAAGACTTCGCGAACAGGCTTGACGGAGTCACCACCGGATTGGCCGACCCGGCGGAAGTGATCGCCGTGTCAGTGCGCCATACGCTCCTGCGTGCCTGCCGCGAGCCGGTCTGGGGACAATTCTTGATACGCGAGGGGCTATCTACGCGTGCGTTAAGCACGGGTCTCGGTCAGCGGTTGCTGCGAGATGCGGCGATAGGAATTTCACGAAAGCGCTTCATGATCGCGGATGAGTTGATTTGCGTCGTTTCCGCAATTGGCACTGTGATCGCAGGAGTCGCTGCTGAGCTTGATATGTCAGCATCATCGATGCGGACGGTTCGCCCGCGGAAGGTGTTACGGTCCAGAGTTGACAGGTTTGCCGAACGTACAGCGGCCATCGTCCTGCAGGGGTTTGGCCTCAAACGGCTGGAGGCAGAAAAGATCGCCCGGCGTCCGCTGCCCGCGGCGCCAGAGGATGTAGCCGGCTGAAGTGGAATAGTGCTGCGCCCGGCCGCGAGCGGACAGATTGAGTACGGGCGTCGACCGCTAGGCGTTCCGTCTGCCTGCAGTGCGTATTAGATATCTCGATTCTGTCGGGAGGCGTCCATAGGGAGGCCGCTCGCGCACCCACACTCCGGTTGCCTTGCCGAAACGTGCCGTCCAAGGGCGCGTGGCCGCTACGTGGTCACGCCTGGTAAAACGCACTTGTCAGATAACGGCGACGCAGTTCCCGCAAAGCCGAAGCAAAGACGGCGCTCGCAGGTAGCGCAAGCAGAACACCGAAGAAACCGAAAAGCTTCCCAAAAGCCAATAACGAGAAAATGACCGCCAGCGGATGCAAACCGATACGCTCGCCGACGAGCCGCGGCGTAAGAATAGCGCTTTCGAGAATCTGCCCGACTCCATACACGATAATCACCGCACCGAGGCCATACAAGTCGTGAAATTGCAGCAATGCAGCCAGCAGCGCCATCGTCAGCGCCGTCGCGAATCCGACGTAGGGGATAAAAACGGCAAACGCCGTCAAAAGACCGATCGGCAGCGCGATGGCCAGTCCGGCGAGCGCCAGTGCAACGGGGTAAAACGCTGCGAGTATCGCGACGACAAGCAGTTGCCCCCGCAGATATTGCGACATCATGTGATCGATCTCTGCGACGAAGACGCGCGTCCTTCCTAGCCAGCGCCGCGGCACGAAGCTTTCCAGGCGGGCGAAAGCCTCATGCCTGTCGTAGAGCAAATAAAAGAGCACGAGTGGCACCAGCACTGCATTCCCCACGACAGTGATCATTACATTGCCGCTTGTACCAAGGTACCGCCAAAGGGTGAGAGCAGCGCCCTGCTCGCTTGCGATCAGATGTGCCGCAACCCAATCACGGACACTCGCCAGATCGAGCGAGTAGGTGATTCCCAACCATGCGAGCCGCGGTTTGAGAATGACCTCCAGCTTCGCCGCAAGCGATGGAACCTGTCTTGCGAATTCAGGCACTTCCTCCTGGATGACCAGGAATGCAAGCAAAGCGACCGACGTGATCACCAACGCGAATAGAGAAATCATCAGAAGCGCAGCAAGTCCTCTTGGCGTGCGATGACGTGCAAGCCATTCGACGCCTGGCTGCAGGATGTACGCGATCATTGCTCCGAGAAGAAACGGCGTCAGCACGGCGCGCAGGCTCCAGAGAAGAATGCCGGCCGATAAGGCGACGGCTCCCCAAATGAGCGATTGGCGATGGTAGTTGGTCATGGGTGCACCTTCGGCTGTTCATCACATGGTTGTTCCGATCGCAAGCAGCGGCCTCGGGGATGATGTCCGCGCATCATGGTGCACGGTACACGGCGGTGTGAACGATGCGCTCAATTGTCGGGAACAGTGAGACGGCAAGACGACAGGATGCCTGATCGAACCTAATTGATTCACGCTCGGGACGTCGCGTGATTCGCTTCGAACGACCACTTAACCGATGGTGCGGGCGTTGGACACCCGTAGTTGCGCAGCAACAGCGGCGATCCCCGCTGTTGCGAACGCGATCGTCGCTTCGATTGCGCCATCGATAACTTACCGTTTGCCGTTGTATCGGGCACATGGAGTGCCGGCTGGGCACTTCCAACGCAAAACAACCCGCATAGTTGATATTATGATCATTTATGGTAACTAAGTCAACTTCGAATCGCTTGCTGGCCGGTGACCCTATTAAGTCTGCGCTCCCAATCCGCAACTGTCATCCTGGCAGCAATTGTTTTTGGCTGGCGCGCCGGAACGACGAAGCTCAAGGAATATCGCCGACCGCGGCGCTGCTGATCCCTCGCATCATGGTCGACGAATGAACCGGCCCGGTCGGGCCGTGGCGACACGCTGACCATACTTGCGGAGCGATCGTCGCGTCGAACCTGCAATGCGCGAACGTGCGAGTCACCTTCAATGTCCTCAGAAAATGTTTCGCCGATGAGGGACCACCTGCCGCCCGGCACCACACGCGTCGGCCCGACGACATGGACGTCGAAATTTCCACGTCAGTCACCAGTTCGCGGTAAAGGAGGGGGGCGGCCGGGTCGCAATCGCGGGCGATGCCGCCCATATCCATTCGCCCGTCCGCGCGGGGGATGAACCTCGGCATCGAGGACACCAGGGGCTTCGCGCACTGCGCAGCCGACTTTCTGGCGAACCAGCCGGGGCGCCTCGAGGACCACGGGCGGCTTCGCCACGCCGTACATGAAAAGGTCGTGAGCCACATCAGGCTCCTGATGGAACTCGCGCGCGACCGGCCGAAGCTCGTCGGCCTCCTGCGCGACAACCTGATACCGGGGCTCACGAAGTTTGGTCCGTCGGCGCACGCCGTGGTGGCGTTGCTGACCGGGCTCGATCCCGACGTGCGCCTGCACTGAGCGGCGTGGAAATGGGAGAACTGGATGGCGAACCATAAGCGGACGCCTCTGTTCTCTCTCGAACAAGTCGCAGCCATGATCGAACGAGCCTTGCACGTGGCTGAGTTTGAATCACGGCAAACGAGGTATGACGGTGTCGGAAAACTCGCCCTGGTCACACAGGATTGCTGCCCGCGCTGAACGCAGCCCGAACTTCGTTCACCGTCTGTTCAGGCGCTTGCAGATGCGGAAAGTGGCCGAGTTCAGGGAGGACCGAAAGCTTCAGACCGCTACGGTCGGCGTACTCAACGCCCATTTCCTTCTTGATGTAGATATCCTGCTCGCCCCACACCACCTTAACGCGGACCTTCAGCTTGGCCATATTGGCTTCGAAGTAGTCCTGGTCGCGGGTGAAGCAGGAGTAGTAATGGAAGAAGGCGTCTGCCGACGTGACATCACCGTCCCACCCTTTCGCCATATCGTCCCTGAACTCCTCGGGCAACGCGTAGCGCTCCTCCGCTGACATGCCGCGGAAGAATGTGTTTGCCAGGATTTCGTCACGGTTCCTGTTCATCGCGGCACGCACGGCGTCGGACGAAGGCTTTGACTTCAGGCCCTGCAGGCTTTCGTACATGTACTGGGGGCGGTTGAACGGGGCAAAGTCGCCCACAATGATCTCCCTGGCGATATCGGGTTGCTCCAATGCCGCCAGCAGCGCAGGCAGGGCCCCGATATCGGTTGCATAGATCACCAGCTTCGAACTGTCGATGCCGGACGCCCGGATATAGTCAGCCAGCACACGCGCATAATCCTTCGGCGCGTAGCCGAAGCGATCAGCGCCGGGACGCGAAGACTGCCCGTAGCCAGGCCAGTCGAACGCATGCACCTCGTAGTCGCTGGACAGGGATTCGGCAATCGGTTTCCACGCATACATCGTCTCCGGGAAGCCGTGCAGGAACAGCACCGTACCTTTTGGATGCGCAGGCCGATAGACCATATGACGCAGCCTGATGTCGGGATTGATCTGCAACTCGCCGACTTCAACTTTCGGCGCCGACGAGGGTGATGCCGGCACAACCTGGCATGCGGAAACGCCGACAGCTACTGCGGGGAAGACCGTCGCCTTCGTTACTAGTTTGAACATGATCGTCACTCTCGTTTAGTGCGAAATTGCGCCAGCCAAAGGCGCTTCGTTGCTTCGGAATTCCTCGGGGCGCCCCAAGGCGGCGGCGCAGCAGCCCTGTACGCTCCAGCGCTTTCTACTGGGGCGAAGGCGGATTCAAAAGCTTGCCCAATGGCTTTAATGGGCCTATTGGGAACAGCGAGAATGTCATCAAGTGCGCTTTCCCCAATGGAAGTGCCTCGAGCATTTCATCCGCTTGACTCACGTCGGTAACGTTCAAAATGAACGCCACCCCAGCCCGGTCTTGCAGTGAATACCACTGATCAATCCTGCCCTCCAGGTAGAGTTGCGCCGTCTCGCGAGCTTCGGACGGAAGAATGTGTTGGACAAGCTGCATGTCCGTGCCCGGCGGAAAGGTGCCAATCGCCAGTATCTTCGTGGTCGGCGTGGATGGCATCGGAGTGGTGTGCGCCATGGAAACTCCAGCGGAAGCGATCAGCACAGTGGCTGTCGTCGAATTAAGAAGAAGCCGTTTCATCGCACGGCATCGAACACCGTCTATGAATGCGGTTTTCAGCCGCTCGATCAGACCGGTCGTGCGATAGCGTTCGCGTACGTCATCATGAGCATCTGTCATCGAGAAGTGGCTCCAGTGCAACCGTCCTCGTGTGAGGCCGGGCTCGATACCGTATTCAGTGCCGCCGCTTCAGGTCCGCTCAGATAGCGATCCCGGAAGCGCTCGTCGACCCGCTCCCACATCAGTTTCGAAAACAGCAGCACCGCATTGAGCGGGCGATGACTAATGACCACGGACTCCGTCTCGCCTTGCTCGTTCATGTGGGCGACGACCACCGTCTCGATCGGCACGCCCTGGATCTGCGAGCGATAGGACTCCATATACAAACCATCGCCAATCGCGCCCTTGTAGCTGTGTTGCTGGAATTCGTAGAGCGAGACCGCGTGTTTGATCACGGAGAGAATATCGGCCCGTCCTTCGATCGGACGCTTCAGCACGGAGGCCTCAAGCGTCGCGTTTTCAGCGAGGTTCGTCAGCCAGAGCGGCGGACCGCCTGCGGGTGCCATAACGGGGGCTGTGTCGTTGAATTTCATGCTGGGCGCTCCAGGGATGATTTGCTCGCGATGCCTGCGCTGGCGGCATCGAGCGCGGCTTCGAGCGTGATGCGCGCTTTTTCGAGGCGGCGTCGCGCAAGCCGTGCAACGCCTGCGCCGCGCTCCGACTCGCCCGCCAGCAGCGCATGAATATCGGGCAGCATCCAGATCGCACCGCGCGTGCCCCAGGCGCCATCGGGTATCTCGGTTGGGAAGACCCAGACGCGCGGCGCGACGTCGTCGAACGGCCGGTTCTCCGCGCGCGCCACCGCTTCCGTGACCTGCCTGACGAGGAAGCGCCGCGATTCGTCGGTGTATTGCCCCTCGGGTGCGGACGGGATGATCCGGTAGCGGATCGTGTTCGTGCGTTCACCTCCGACGTAGATCGCAGCAGGCCGATGAAGATGGAATACAGTGACACGCTGTGCGATCTCACTGGCGGGATCGTACCCTTCGGCCCTGATGAGGATATCGGTCAGTTCCTTGACGAGGCGGGCTTCGGCCTCGGGCGTCAAGGCGTCCTCGGGCCACAGTGCGTCGATCATCGGCATGGTGCTGCTCCTGCGTTCAGTTAATTGGATGTGGCCATGATCAGGGTTTACTCGCGTGGCCAGAAGTGGCAGGATCGCCATTATTCGTGGAGTTTCGGACACGTTTATGGCTATCATCCGCATCTGGGTCTATGACGGAATCCTCGCGTCCGGCGTCGCGGGGCCTGTTGACGTCTTCAGCGCCGCTAATCAGTTCCATGCACGCGGGGCTGCAGCGGGCACAACGTCCACACCCATGTTCGTGTGGCGCGTGGAATCGCTCGACGGGCGTCCCGTTACGGCTGCATCGGGTCAAACCATTCAGGTCGACGGAAAGATCGACCCGCGCAAACGGGCAGACGCCGTCTTGCTGACGGCACCGTTTTTCTCGAACATCGACGAGTTCATCGGGCGCCGCGAGCAGTTGAACGAACTGTCTGCCGCGCTGCGGCGCCAACGCAAGGCAGGCGCTGTTCTGGCGGCTTATTGCACGGCGAATTACCTGCTCGCCGAGGCCGGCCTGCTGGATGGCCGCGCCGCAACGACGCACTGGGCGAGAGCGTCGGACTTCGCGCGCCACTATCCGCGCGTCGAAGTTCGCGCAAACGAACTGCTGATCGCGCAAGACGGCATCATCTCGGGGGGCTCCGTGACCTCGTATCTGAATCTCGCTGTGCGCCTCGTCGAAACATTCGCCGGCGAAGAACTCGCTTCGATGACCGCGAAGGCGCTATTGATCGACATGAACCGGACGTCGCAGGCTTCCTTCGCAACGCTTCTCGACGAACATGGACATACCGACACGCTCGTCGCGCGCGCCCAGCAGCAGATGGAAGCTACACTGCAGCAAGGATTCCGGTTGAGCGATCTGGCGGCATCGCTTGCTGTCAGCGAACGCACGCTCAATCGCCGTTTCAAGGAAGCCGTCGGGCTGGCTCCGTTGACGTATTTGCAAAACCTGCGTATCGAGGTCGCGAAACGCCTACTGGAAACGCGCCCAATTGGACTCGAGGCGGTAAGCCAACGTGTCGGCTATGGCGATATCAGCACATTTCGACAACTGTTCAAGCGCAAGACCGGATTGTCTCCAGGCGAATATCGAATGCGGTCTTCGCGTGGCGCGAAGAATAGGGAAGCCGATCCGGATAGCAAAGGCGGCTGACCCGTCATCACGTCACGCCACCCAGGTGGTCACTCCCCCTCTCGCCCCCATCCCGTTTGGTATCCGAATGTATCTGCAAACAGACTGGATACGCGCCCTTACACGCATCTAACTTTCAGACACAAACGGGATACCTTCATCCGGTCAAATACGCGATCGCGAACCGGACGCCGGGTCGCAAGCCTACGAGCACGCATCACTTCGTGAAGCTGCACGTCGAACACTTCACGCGCAGCGCGACACTCAATTCAAGGCAGGAGATCGATTCCATGTCACAAGACACCCCCCAATCCTCATCGCGTCGACAGTTCGTGGGCATGGCCGCCGCGGCGCTCGCCGCGGGCTCGCTGAGCCGCCTCGCCTTCGCAGATAGGAACCCGGAAGTCGGCAAAATCGTGGAACCCGCGAACGGCGACAAGACCGCGATTCGCCCGTTCCATGTTCATGTCCCCGACTCGCAGCTCGCCGACATGCGGCGTCGCATCAAGGCCACGCGCTGGCCGGATCGTGAGACGGTATCCGACGAATCGCAGGGTATTCAGCTCGCCACCATTCAGGGGCTCGCGCAATACTGGGCGACCGGGTATGACTGGCGCAAATGCGAAGCGCGCCTGAATTCGTATCCGCAGTTTGTCACCGAGATCGACGGACTCGATATCCATTTCATCCATGTGCGCTCGAAGCACGACAACGCGATGCCGTTGATCGTGACGCACGGCTGGCCCGGCTCGGTGATCGAACAGTTCAAGATCATCGATCCGCTCGTCAATCCGACTGCGTATGGCGCGCCGGCTTCGGATGCGTTTCATCTCGTGATTCCATCATTGCCCGGTTATGGTTTTTCAGCGAGACCTACCACAACGGGCTGGGGTCCGGAGCGCACCGCCCGTGCGTGGGTCACGTTGATGAAGCGGCTGGGCTATCAGCGTTTTGCATCGCAGGGAGGCGATCTCGGCGGCATCGTGACGAACATCATGGCCAAACAGGCGCCGCCTGAATTGATGGGCATTCACGTGAACTTCCCTGCTTCGGTTCCCGCAGAGGTTCTGAAGTCGCTTGCCGCGGGCGACGCCATGCCTGCCGGCTTATCGGACGAAGAGCAGCACGCGTATGAACAGTTGAGCGCGAACTTCAAGAAGAAGCGCGGCTACGCGTTCGAAATGGGCACACGCCCGCAGACGCTGTACGGCCTCGCCGACTCGCCGGTCGCGCTGGCGTCCTGGCTGCTCGATCACGGCGATGGTTACGGCCAGCCTGCCGCGGCGTTGAGCGCTGCCGTGCTCGGTCATCCCGTCAACGGTCATTCCGCAGGCGCGCTCACTCGCGATGACGTGCTCGACGACATCACACTCTATTGGCTCACCAATACCGGGGTTTCGGCGGCGCGCTTCTATTGGGAATCGCACGCGAACTTCTTTCTCGCGGCCGACGTCAGTGTGCCTGCCGCTGTGAGCGCGTTTCCCGGAGAAAATTACCAGGCGCCGAAGAGCTGGACAGAAAAGGCGTATCACAACCTGATTTACTTCAACAAGCCCGAAACGGGCGGGCACTTCGCGGCGTGGGAAGAACCGATGATCTTCGCGCATGAAGTGCGCGCCGGGTTAAGGCCTTTGCGCGCGTAAAGTGCGAAACGCTCTGACGCATGCGCCGGAGGCACAGCGGTCGCCAGCAGCATCGCTGCCAATAGCCGGCTGGCCCTGCGGATGAAACCGTCGCGCCGGCAGTGCGCGGCGATTCCAGATTGTGGTACCCAGCGTACCGCAAGCAGAACACCGTCAGAAAGGCCACCATCCGATACCGCCGCTGCGATCGTCATCGCTGTCCGGCCTGCCATGCTCATGAGCGTGATCGCGGGATTCCCGCTTGAAGTCGAACAGATCGAACAGGTCACCGATCGCAGGCGCGTTCACCGGCACGTATGGGTTATTGCTGCGTTGGATCGGATTTGGCAGGTTGTCACGACTACGACCGGTGATCGGCGGCAACCCCCAGTTGCGCTCAATGAATTTGACCACTGATGCGTGATCGGAGTAGCTGTGGGAAATGCGTCCTCCGGTCGAGTACTTCGATACTGCGATCATCGGGATGCGCGAACCATCGCCAAAATAGTCAATGGGTTGAACATAGCCTGAATCGTAGTAGCCGCCGCCCTCGTCCGTGGTGATCAGGATCGCCGTCGTGGCCCATAGCTTCGGGTCACTCTTCACCGCATCGACCAGTTTCCTCACGAACGCCTCGTAAAGTCCAAACTTCGACGATGTCGGATGTCCATCAAGCAAGCCGCCCGGCTTTACAAACGATACAGCTGGCAGATTGCCCGCGCCGATGTCCGCATACAGGTCCGGCAAATCTGCAAGATGCGTGTCCCGCACCTGCTGGTTCGTCATGATCGACGTCTCGTACAGGAACGGATTGCAGATATTGCAGTAAACGCTTTTGGTCGGATCCTTGATGAAGCTCTGCCAGCCTTCCCCGTAATACTTCCAGGGGATGTTGCGATCGAGCAACGTGTCCCCGATGGTGCGCACCGGTGACGGCGGGATCGTGAAAGGCGACTTTGCCCTGTCGAGTACCGTGCCGTCGCCGTTATAACCAGGGTTGTAGTTGTTCAGCAGGTAATAGTGCTTTGGCGCGCAGTTCGCCTTGGGGTCATAGGGCAACGATTCGAGGTATTGAAGGATCGGCCCGACACCCGGCTGGCTCGGGTCCGAACAGTTGCTATAGCTGCCGCCCGAGTAGCCATCCTGGGTGTACCAGTTGTTGGTGCCGGCCAACGGATCGGGATTTTCAATCTGATCCGAAGGTGGCGTTGCCGCGTTGCCGTTGCCGTCGGTGTAGTAGTACGCATCAGCGGCGCCGATCATGATGCTGTTGGCGCCCGTACCGCCCATCACCGGTTGGTGATAGTTGTCGCTCATCGCGTATTGCCGCGCCAGTTGCGTGAAGTACGGCATGTCGCCATTGTTCACGTTGTAAAAGCCGAGCGCATTCGAGCCTTCACCGGTGGTCTGATCGCTAAAAGGCGTCGGTTGCGGCTTACCGTTGCTGCCCGCGCCGATGGTGGTCTCGACCCACGCAAACAGGTCGCCCAGACAGCCACTTGGATTCTCGCGGCTCGCATGCTCGACGGCACAGTCCGCCTGCTGCCAGGCCTGATAGAAGCGGTGCACCGGACCGCCCATGTACGCATCATAGAGCGGAGGCTGCAACAGATACGGACCGCTCAGCAACGCATTGTAGTTGGCCACCCGAGAATCCTCTGCATCCGCCGGCAGCCCTGTCGCGCCGGTCAATAGTTGATCGATGTCGGACGCTTCGAGCGCCGCCCCTTCGGCCTGCGCGGCCGCATCGTGAGTCGCGAATGGTGGCGGGCTCGCATCGCTCGCGGCAGTCGGTGCCCCGCCTGTGTTGGGCGCCGGCAGCGACCCGTACGGCGTTTTATTCGACGGGGCCAGCGCGAATTTGGCCGGTCCAATCAGTTGCGCCTGATATTGCTGCGCCTTGACGAAGTTTGGCCCAGGGGAGCCATCCGCATTGACGATGCCGCGCGACAGCAGGTTCCACACTGATTGGCCTTGCGCGGGTTGATAGGTGCCGAAAACGTGGTCAAACGTTCGGTTTTCGCCGACAACAATGATCACATGCTTGATCGGCGTCAGTGTTCGGGTCGTTCGATCGTTGCCTGCCGCAGACACGCCGGCGGGCAACGTAGCGAACGCTAAAGCGGCCACTCCCGCGAAAGCTGCGATCGAAAGTCGTACGCATGCGTTGTTGCATCGTTGTGACAGTTGGGACCTCACCATTTGCCGTCTCCTTACCGTTGACTACAACGGTAAGACCTTAGAGCCGTTCCATGAAGCTGGAGAGTCGCTGGCATTACAGAGGGCTGTCGTCGGGTGCGCCAACCCGTTGGACAAAGGTTCAGACGCCGGCTCCGTATTGCAACCGTTCCTTGGCTTTTCGACACGGACGCCGCTATCGTCTATCTCAATCAGCTGTCCACGATATGTGTCGAGGGGGACGGGGACAACCCAGTCGCGTCCCGTAGCAGTTTCACGATGCCCAGATTCGCCGGCTACCCGTGTCAGACCAGCAAAAGCATGTCGTAGGCCTCAGCCTGATCGCGCTCGGGGACCTTGCAACATCCGCGGAGGGCGGAGTCTCTTCGACGCTTTCCGCCGTTTCCACGCCTTCGACGCGCGCCCCCTGACGCGTCACTGAAAGACGGCGAGCAATCCGGCGATGATCGACATCGCCGCAATCATTTGACCTTCCTCTCCTGCAATACTCGCGACTTCGAATTGCTACTCGCTAGCCTGGAACATTCCCGCTCGCGATCCTGGCTAACCCTTTCATGCCGGAGCTCAGTTTCGCCCTCCCTGGACTTCCAATGCGCGACATCCGTGCGCATCCACGGAAGACGACACGGCGTCGCGCGTGCCGGGGCATCGCAGACTGAGCAATGATCCTCTTACTGCCTTCTGCGGGCGGCTCGTGCTCTCAGTTGATGCAACTACTCTTCAGGTTCCGACCAAGCTATGAAACAACATCGCCTTTACGGCCAAGGCCGTGAGAATGTTGGGACGAGCGCGTCGATCAAAGCGCGATGAGACACGCAAATTCCGGGGCGACTGCGCCCCTGAAGAAGTCGCTCATTCGCTGGAATGGACAAGCGTTGTTAGTCTGTTCTCATTGACTCGAGCTCGCCCTGCCAGCGGAGCTTGCCGAGAAACTGAACGATCTCTCTCTGGCACTTGAGTTGGAGAATGATCTTCACCAGTTCCACCGCTTCACGCCTGGTTTTCAAGCCAGTTGCAGCGAGCGGGTCGGCCATGAGGCGATCGTCAATACCGTTCCTGACGATTGACCGGCCGGCGCGGCAGGCGGCGTACCGCTTTACGGCTGCAACTGCCCCGCATGTACACGAGCGCGAGCTTTGCCCGCTTGCGTTCGTCGTCCCTGCAGCACGCTGATCGAAACGGACACGACCTGGGTTCTGCTCGATGCAGGGCTGGTGAACCTATCCGAGCGTTTTCCGGCTGGAAGTCTCGATGCGATCGTACTCACGCACTTCCATCCTGATCATGTGCAGGGATTGTTCCATCTGCGCTGGGGCGTCGGGAAATCCATCCCGACCTGGGCCCCGCCAGACAGCAACGGTTGCGCCGATCTGTATCGCAACCCGGGCCTGCTCGCATTTAATCAGGCCGAGAAATCCGGCACGTTCTATGTCGGTGACCTGCGTTTCACGGCGCTGCCGCTGATCTATTCCAAACCAACGTTCGGCTATGCGATCGAAGGGCCTGGCGGAGAACGCTTCGCCTATCTGACCGACACGATCGGCTTGCCGCCTTCCACGCCGGAGTGGCTGCAGGGATGGGGGGCGTTTTCGCTGGCTCTCGACTGTTCGTTCCCGCCAAAGGCCCAGCCGGCCCACAACGACTGGAATACCGCTTGTGCGCTGGTCAAGCAGCTTCGGCCAGTGCGTGCATGGATGACTCATGCATCCCATACGCTCGACGCGTGGTTATTGGAGCAATCAGAGAACGTCATGCCAGAAGGCGTTTTGATCGCGCAGGACTGGCCCAGCACGACGGGCACACCTTCCGCACCGTTGCTCGTGCTGCTGGCGCTCGCACTGCCCGGTCCGGTTGCCGCCGCGCTCTGGTGGGTCAAGGGACGCGAAACGCGGAATATTTCGCTGGAGGAAGGTAGCGATGATGCGTTGACGGAAGCCACACCGCAGCAAAATTTCCGAACGCGCGAAGCGTAGACGCCTGAAAGTCAAAGGGCTGCAGAGAAATCTCTGCAGTCCTTTTTTCATTTTGGTTTCGGAGTGGCCGCTGTCGCTTCGCGCAACAACGTTGTGGTTCTGGTGTACGGATTGATACGTCCACGGAACGCTGCATTGCAAAGGCCCCGCAATCGTGCACTGTGAGATCGGAGGCTCAATTCGACTCCACGGTCGCCGGTCGCGCGGTCGTATCCTCTAATCCACGTTTTCGCGGAGACAGCAGTTCGGCCAAAGCCGACGCTCGCCAGTCACACGCTGTGTGGCTGCTGCATGTCCCTTTGCTGTCGTTGACGATCAGGTGCAGGTGCATGTCGGCCTCGGCGAAATGCAAATGGGTCTTCACGACCCCGGAGCCGCCGTTGGGCGTACTCAAAGTCACATGACCGCTTGGGAGCGCCCAGCCGCCATCGAGCGCGCGCGGTGTGGCCTGTGTTCACCCATGGCCGCCATGGATGATGTTGCACCGAGCTCTAAAACGCCAGGCGTAACGAGTCTTAGGAAGCCATCAGGCGCAACGGGTCTAAATGCGTTGCCACATCCGGTCCATTCTGCGCCGCTGAAACTGGAACTGAAGGCTCTGTGCGTATTTCATCAATAAGGGCAAACGGTGTGCCGCTCCGGTGACGGATGCGCTGCGGACATTTGCTGCTCCACCAGCGATGCGGTTCGCTGCTTCGGGACCGTAACGCGCTAGCGTAGATCGGTAGTCATGCTTTCCCACTATCCCCGGCTCCGGAGCCATGCTTCGCAGGCATGCGGGTAAGCCTGGAAAGTCTTTTTCCGTTGCGAGCTGAAACGTTACTCTGCATGCACGAGTTAGAGCATTTCACACACGCCGCACGACGTCACCGTCGCGTAACTCACGTCCAGTGACGGGAGCTGCATATTAAGCAATAGGTATTGCGCGCTCCCCTGGAATCGAAGCTCTCTCTGCGTTGCGTTTGACATCAACTTACCTAACTGGAGCCGCAAAATGAACCAACCCGTCGTTCTGATCACCGGCGCCCTCACGGGCATCGGCCGCGCAACCGCTTTTGCATTCGCCCGCGTGGGCGCACGCCTCGTCGTGTCGGGCCGCCGCGCCACGGAAGGTTCGGCGCTTGAAGCCGAATTGCGCGAAGCAGGCGCACAAGCTTTCTTCGTGCAGGCTGACGTACGCCGCGACGAAGACGTCCGTCACCTCGTCGACGAAACCGTTGCTCGCTTCGGCCGGCTCGACGTTGCAGTCAACAATGCGGGCACGGAAGGCAAACCGGGACCTGTGGTCGATCAGACTGCCGAGAGCTACGCTGATACCTTCGACACCAACGTGCTCGGCACGTTGCTGAGTCTCAAGCACGAACTGCGCGTGATGACCGCACAGCAAGCTGGCAGCATCATCAACATATCCTCGACTTATGGTCATGAGGGTGCGGCCTTCGCTTCGGTGTATGCGGGCAGCAAGCATGCTGTGGAAGGGATCACGAAATCGGCTGCGCTCGAGGCCGCTTCGGCGCGAGTTCGCGTCAACGCCGTTGCTCCCGGCCCCACTGACACAGGCATGTTGGACCGATTCACCGGCACGCCGGAAAACAAGGCCTCGCTCGCGGCAACGGTTCCACTCGCACGAATCGGTAGGCCTGACGACATCGCCGCGGCGGTGCTCTACCTGGCGAATGACGGTGCTGCGTTTGTCACAGGGCAGATCCTCACCGTCGATGGCCGCAAGACAGCGGGTTGAGCTTTCAGCGCGGATTTGGGCTTCCTGCTGAACCGGCGAAGCCCTCCATATAAGCGACACTTCTGGATGGAATCATCAATGAACACCGATCTCACCTTTTTCGAATCGAAGGCCTCCCCGAACTCTCGCCGGGTTCGCATCTTTCTCGCCGAGAAGGGCATCGAATTTCCTACTAAAGCGCTGGACCTCGGTGCCAAAGAGCAATTCTCCGATGCCTACGTTGCGATCAACCCTCGCCGCCAGGTGCCCACGCTCGTGCTGCGAGACGGCACAGCGATTGGCGAAGTCCCGGCAATTTGGCGTTACATCGAGGAGGCCTACCCCGACAGGCCCGCATTGCTGGGCACGACGCCAACTACGAAGGCGCTCGTCACGATGTGGGAACGACGTGCCGAGCTGGACGGATTCTCGGCGGTGATGGAGGGCGTCAGAAACGCCGTTGCCGGGCTGAAAGGTCGGGCGCTGTCGGGCCCGCATGCGTACGAGCAGATCCCCGAAATCGTCGAGCGCAGCAAGCTGCGCGTCGCGCACTTCTTTGCCGATTTCAATGACCGTCTCAAGACATTGCCATTCGTCGCGGGCGACGCATTCTCGGTGGCTGACATTACTACGCTGGTTGCAATCGACTTCGCGGCGGGCGGCATGAAGCTGAGCATTCCCGCGGGCTTCGACGCACTGCAAGCGTGGTACGACAAAGTCAACGCACGTCCGTCGTCGAAGGCATGACGGCCCGCAAGGTAGCCTGCCGTGACCGATGCCGTGCGCTTAGTATCTCCGTGGCCGGCTTCTGTGATTCGCCTCACGGCCGGTAAGCGTGGGGCCCGCCGCGCGGATGTCACCCGCATCCGCAGCCTGCTGCGTCGCGGGAACGATGGCATTGAGCGCGGCTTTCGCGTCACCTTTCATGTGTCGGAGCCGGGCAAAGCTCAACGAGCAACGCGACTGCCACGCAAGGAATCCGTGTTTCTGGGCCATCTGAAGAGCATCGGTCAAAATCGATTCGGCCGCCGGTATCCCTTCGTCGCCCCGGATTGCGACCAGTACCTCCGCCTTCGCTCTCCATAACTCAGGCAGAGCGCACCTGTCGTCGGTCCGAATCGCGCGGGCTACCGACGCGTCGATGACTTCGGCCGCCTCGGAAATCATGCCTCGCCGGCACAGCGCCTCGGCCAGCGCTGTGATGTAGGGCGACAGCGACACATAGAAGCGCTTCGATCCAATGTTCGTCATCGCCGGGGAGATCGTCCGGGCGAAGGCGGTAGTGTCGCCCGCATGCAGATCGAGCAGGCCTCGCCACATCTGCGTACGGGCGCGCCACGTCGAAATACTGTGGCGCCGCGTTTCTCCTTCGAGAGATGCGACGGCCTCCTCAAGCGCGGTCGCGTCGCCGCATAACACGGCAAGCGTGCAAACGGCTTCGCTCAGCGCATAGCAGATCGAAACAGGATGATCGAACTCTCGCGCATCTTCGAGCGACTGTCGTGCAGCCTGTCGTGCCTGATCCACTTCGCCCACGAACCACAGCGTGAGTGCGAGCGATGCGTGCGACAGCATTTTCTCATCGTAAAGGAAGCGCATCCGTTCTGCGCGCGCCAGCGACGTACGATCGCACGATGCGCGTTGCAGGTTCGCAAGCGCACCCGGCAGATCGCCTCTGAACAGATGCGACAGGCCGGTCAGACGATAGGCGGCAAGGCGATCGCATGTGCATGAGGAGGCCGCTGCGAGCTCATTAAAGTGTTGAGCGAGCGGCACAGCCAGCACATATTCACCGTTGAGGTAGTGGCACCTCCATCGCCCCCACATGCCCAACAGTTGATAATCTGAATTACCGACCCGCGCCGCGATTTTCACAGTCGAATCGAAGGCGTCACTTGTGCTGGACGCAACGGTATGGCAAAGCAAACACATCCCTCGTGCCGCATGAAGCTTCATCTGCCGCTCGTCTATCTGAGCGCCCTCTACCGACAGCCACTCGAGCGCCCTGTCCACTTTCTCGAGGCACTCCTGAAGCAGGGCAAGATGCATCAGAAACGGAATGCTGGCGACCGTGAGTTCGACCGCAAGCGTCATGTCCCCTTCAGCACTGAAGCACCACAGCATCGCGGCGCGAAGGTCATCTAGATGCGGCACGTAGCCGTCTTTCCAATCAACGTCGGCCCGTAGCTCCGTCTGCCGCTCGGCGGCCCGGAAAATATCAAGGAAGTAGCGTGCGTGCCGCCTCGACCATTCGTCCATCGCATTACTCGCACGTAGCTTCTCCCGCGCGTATGCGCGAGTTGATTCGAGCAGCCGATACCGGACGTTGCCACTACCCGAGGCCACCGAAACAAGCGATTTGTCGACGAGCTGCATCAAAGCCGTGACAACTGCGTCCGGCGCAAGCGCTGCGCAACTCGCCATTTCCTGCGCGGACCTCACGCTTCCGAGCGACATACTGGACTCAGTTTAGTCTGACATTAAGCTTGGTCTACTTCTGGCCAGCTATCCCGCGCAGGCCGCAGCTTCTGGCGTGCAACCTGCCGTTGTGCACGTCACTGCTTGATCTGGTCGATGCGCGACAGAAACGTCGACAGGATCGCTGAGCGGTTGTTCCGGTTATAGCCGACCACAAGCTCGATACTTGGCGGTTCGCCCTTGAGCGGTCGGCTTGTCACCGACCAGGGCAGCAGTTTCTCGGCATAGGAGGGCAGCAAGGCAACGCCTCTCGTCGAGGCGATTAGCGACATCGCCATCGTCAGGTTGTGCACGCGATGCGCGGGGTCGATGGCGACGTCGTTTGTCGACAGATAGTTCTCGATCGCGCCGCGCATGGGACCGGCTACGTCTGAGCCGCCTATGAATAATTCACCCGCCAGTTCGTGCACGTCGATCTCATCGAAGGCCGCAAGGCGATGGTCGCTTGGCATCAGCACGACGAACGGCTCGCGTGCGACCGTCACGTACTCGAGGTCGGGTCGGTTGGCTTCGGCACGCATGAAGGCGACGTCCAGCCGTCCCGTCGACAATCCCTCTGCGAGTTCAGGGGAGTGCTCGCTCGAAACCGTCATTTCGATGCTCTGCAGATCGCTCGCGAGCACGCGAGTCGCTTCCCCAAGCCAGGTCACTTCCTGTCCGCTCAGGAAGCCAACAGCAAACGTCGGCTTGGACGGTCGCGCCGCCCGCCGCGCTGCCTCGCACGCCGCATCGACTTGTGCAAGGGCGAGGCGGGTATGGTCCAGAAATGCCTTGCCAGCGTCGGTCAGTTCGATGCCACGCGCGCTGCGCACGAACAGTTGTGCACCTACTTCGTATTCAAGGTCTCTGATCTGCCGGCTCAGAGACGGCTGGGACGTGTACAGCCGACGTTCCGCCGCGACGGTCAGGCTGCCCTCTTCGGCCACGGCGACGAAATAACGAAGATGACGCAGTTCCATACACGCGTTCCTTTTAGTCATGCCTGACAGGTATGGGGGTCAGCTTACAAAGTCTTTTTCGCGCGGACAAGTGGCGACTATCGTTCGATCACATCAGCCGGACGAAACCCTCCCTCGCCTCAACGTCAGTTATCTGCTGGAAGGACGATCATGAACACCCTGACAGGAAAGACCGCTCTCGTCACCGGCGCTTCCCGTGGCATCGGGCGCGCCACTGCGCTTGCGCTCGCGCAGGCAGGCGCTCAGATCATCGTTCACTATGGCCGCGGTGCGCGTGAGGCCAAGGCCGTCGTCGCCGAAATCACTTCGGCGGGCAGCCGTGCCCATGCCATCCAGGCAGATCTGGCCGAATTCGACGGGCCGCACAGGCTCGCGCGCCATGTCCGGGCAATCGTTGGTGAACGGCTCGACATCCTCGTTTCCAACGCTGGCATCGCGAAGGCAGCCACGCTCGAGGAAACAGGCGTCGAAGATTTCGACGAACTGTTCGCAGTCAACGTCCGCGCTCCGTATTTTCTCGTTCAGCAATTGCTGCCGATCATGTGCAAGGGCAGCAGCGTCACGCTGCTTTCGTCGCTCGCGGCCCATGCGGCCGTCGGCGAACTATCGGCCTACTCGGCCACGAAAGGCGCCGTGGACACCCTTGTGCGCCAATTCGCGGATGACCTCGGACCGCGCGGCATCCGTGTGAACGCAGTCGCACCCGGCGTGGTGCAAACCGACATGTCGAGCTTCACCCGCACCGACGAAGGCCGCGACATGACGCTCAGCCTTCAGGCCATCAAACGGCTCGCCGAACCCGATGATATCGCCGCTGCGATCACCTTCCTCGCCTCCGACCAGGCCAGATGGACAACCGGCGCGACGCTCAATGTGGACGGCGGCTCGAAGCTCTGAGCGAGTCGACCGCGACGCCGCCATTTCGGCAATCCAATTCGATTCACGCACCGGGATATATCAATGTCGCAAACTACCTCAATACAGCCCCCGCGCACGCGAAACTGGCTCGCGGTTCTTTCGGTCGCACTCAGCGCGACCGTGTTCTGCACCACGGAATTCCTTCCCGTCGGGCTACTGCGTTACATCAGCCAGGGACTGGGCGTCAGCGAAGGAACCGCCGGCATCATGGTCACGGCGCCGGGGCTGCTGGCCGCCATCGCCGCGCCGTTTCTTACGGTAGCGGTCGGACGTTTCGACCGTCGGCGCGTGCTACTCGCCCTGGGCCTGCTGCTCGTCATCTCGAATCTGACGGCCATGCTGGCGCCGAACTTCACGATTCTCATCGCGGCCCGTGCGCTGTTCGGATTCGGAATCGGCGGATTCTGGGCTATCAGTGTGGGGCTCGGCGCCCGGCTCGTGCCGGAGAACCATGTCGGTCGGGCGACATCGCTGATTTTCGCGGGCGTCTCGCTCGGCATGCTGATCGGCGGCCCGGCCGGGGCACTGATCGGGGACCTGGCTGGTTGGCGTACCGCATTTGGCGCAGCGCTCGCGCTGTCCGTTGCCGCGCTGCTGGCCCAGTGGGTTTCGTTGCCGTCGCTACACGTAGAGCATCGGGTAAGCACACGCGATCTGCTCGGCATCTTCGGTACGCGACCGGCACGCATCGGGCTGATCGCGATGACGCTGGCCCTATGCGGACAGTTTGCGACCTATACGTATATCACTCCGTTCCTCGCAACGGTGTCGGGATTTGGCGGCAAGGTCATCTCGTTGCTGCTGCTCGGCTACACGTTCATCGGGCTGCTCGGTAATTTCATCGGTGGTTCATCCGCGCAACGGAACGTCAGGACCACGCTCATCGCGAGCATCCTGTTTATCGCATTGCCGCTCGCCATGCTTCCCGCACTCGGCACCAGTCGGCCGTCGGTGCTGGTCGCGCTGGCCGTGTGGGGAACCGCGTACGGCGCCATGCCCGTCGCACTGCAGATGTGGATGGCGCAGGCAACCCGCGAAGTCCGCGAAGGTGGCATGGCGCTGTTCGTAGCCAATTTCCAGATCTCAATTGCACTGGGTTCGTTCGTCGGCGGCCGGATCGTCGACGGGTTGGGTCTCTTCAATGCAATGTACTTCGGTGCCGGACTCGCCTTGGTTTCGATCCTGACGCTCGCGCTGACCGGCGGGCATCCTCGCAGGACTGTCGAGCCCGCGACCACCTGAACTATTCCAGCGGGCTGCGACCGCGCGGCCCGCTGCCCTCCGCTTTCCGACCAGGAGTTGATCATGCACACAACGCATCCGCAGGGCAAACCCGTCAAGATTCCGGGCCCCGACCATCCCATCACCATCGAGCGCCATCCGTCGAGGATCGTCATCAAGGCCGGTGGCAAGGTGATCGCCGATACCCGTGATGCGCTGACGCTGCGCGAGGCGCGCTACCCGGCTGTGATCTACGTCCCGCGCGAGGACGTCGAGATGAAGCTGCTCGAGCGCACCGACCATGCCACCTACTGCCCATACAAGGGCGAGTGCGCCTACTTCTCGATCCCGTCGGCCGGCGAACCAGGCATCAATGCCGTCTGGACCTATGAGGAGCCTTACGCAGCCGTTGCACCAATCCGCGAGCGTCTGGCTTTCTACCCCGACCGTGTCGACGCCATCGAGGAACTGCCCGTCGACGCGATTTCCGATTGATTCCGTTTCCTGCACAGAACTCTACCCGGCCGGAGAAGCAGCATGAATAACGCACCCGTTGTACTGATCACCGGCGCACTGTCCGGTATTGGCCGCGCCACGGCCTTCGTCTTTGCCCGCGAAAAAGCCCGCGTTGTGCTCGCCGGGCGCAGGGCTGAAGTCGGCGAGAAGCTCGCTGAAGAACTGCGCGCAACCGGCGTCGAAGCCGAATTCATCCAGGCAGACGTTCGCCATGAAGAGCAGGTCGAAGCGCTTGTCAAAGGCACCGTCGCACGCTTTGGTCAACTCGACATCGCCGTCAACGCGGCCGGCGTCGAAGGGGAGTCGGGCCCGATCGCCGAGCAGACGCCCGAGCGCTACGCCGCCGTCTTCGACGCAAATGTGCTCGGCACCCTGCTCGCGATGAAGCACGAGCTGCGCGTGATGACGGCCCAACAGCGCGGCAGCATCGTCAACGTGTCGTCGACGATGGGCTTGCGCGGCGCTGCTGGCATGTCTATCTACACCGCCAGCAAGCATGCCGTCGAAGGCCTCACGAAGTCCGCTGCATTGGAAGCCGCTGCCTCCGGCGTGCGCGTGAATGCCGTCGCGCCCGGCCCCATCGATACGGAGATGCTCACCCGGCTGACCGGCTCCAGCGAACGCAAGGCCGCCATGCTGTCGAGCGTTCCGCTCAAACGCGCCGGAACGCCCGAGGAAATCGCCGAGGCCATCGCTTTCGTCGGTTCGGGCAAGGCCAGCTATATGACCGGCGAAGTCCTGCGCGTCAACGGCGGCAGGACCGCATGAACCCGTCAGATGAGATGACAACACCATGTCCGCAAACCATACGCCCCAATTTGACGATCTACCCCCGGTCATGAAGGAAGTCCGGACGCGGCCGCTGTTCGTGGTCCGTCTTGGCGTCAAGCCAATCGTGACGGTCGGTCAGACACCGGGCGCCTTGCGCCGCGTCGGCATCGTTGAGTCCGGCACATTCGGGGGCGACCGGCTCACCGGTACCGTGCTCGACGGCAGTAACGACTGGCAGACCGTGCGCGGCGATACCGGCTCGATGCACGATGTGCGCCTCACGCTGCGCACCGACGACGGCGTCAACCTGCTGATGTCATACCACGGCGTCCGGCATGGTCCGGCCGACGTGATCCAACGCCTGGAACATGGAGAAGTCGTCGACCCCGCAAGTTACTACTTCCGCATCAACCCCATGTTCGAGGCGCCAGCCGGGCGCTACGAATGGCTTAACGGCATTCAGGCCATCGGCCTCGGCCACCGTTTCGCCTACGGCCCCGTGTACAGCGTATTTGAAGTGCTCTGATTCTCACTGGAGAACAACATGACCACAACCACCCCCGCACAGAACAAGGCACTGCTCCTCGAAGCCTTCGATACGCTCTTCAACCAGCGCGACTACGCTGTCGCCGAGCGTTTCTGGTCGGATTCCTATATCCAGCACAGCGCGCACATCGCGCCTGGACGTGAAGGACTGTTCGACCTGATCCGTACCCTGCCTGCCACCTTGCGTTACGAGAACCAGCTCGTGGTGGCGGAAGGGGATTACGTGATTGCGCATGGCCGGTTTTCCGGGAATGGCAGGCCAACCGCGTGGATTGCCGCCGATATCGTGCGTTTCGAGAATGGCAGGCTGGCCGAACACTGGGACGTGCTCCAGGACGAGGCTAGTGCGACGCAATCGGTCAGCGGCCTGCCCATGTTCGGGGAACGTTTTCCGTCCTGATTTGCGCAGGCAACCGGCAGCCATGCGCGCCCCATACCCGTCAGGCATGGCCGCGTGCCTACAAAGTCTTTTTCCTCTTGCCAGCCACTGCATAAATTACCCATCAGCAGGCACCGCCCGACGAGATTTCCAGGCGCGTGACCGGATTTCAAAAGCGGCACCCCATGCATTTCAAACATACCGGAAAACAACTGCTGAACTTACCTCTGAAAGGATCGCAATCATGAGCCGCCAGACGCACCAGACCGCACCGACGCAGTACGTCGACGCAAACGGTATCCGCTTCGCCTATCGCCGCTTCGGCAATCGCGCGGGGGTTCCGCTCGTCATGAACATCCACTTCACCGGCACCATGGATCACTGGGACCCCGCCGTAACTGACGGCCTGGCCGTCGGACGTGAGGTCATCCTGTTCAACAACGCCGGCATTTCGAGTAGTTCGGGCAGCGTTCCCGAATCGATCGAGGAAATGGCGGCCGACGCTGCCGCATTCATCCGTGCGCTCGGTCTCGAACAGGTCGATGTACTGGGATTCTCGATGGGTGGCCTGATTGCGCAGACGCTCGCCATTGCGGAGCCCACGCTGGTTCGCCGCCTGATCCTCGTCGGCACGGGCCCGCGCAGCGGAGAAGGTATGGCCTCGCTGACGCCCGAAGCGCAGGAAATCTTCGGCGCGAGCTATGCCGAACCGGACCATCTCTGGCTGCGTGTCCATTTCTCGCCGACCGGAACCAGCCAGACGGCCGGACGTGCGTTCCTCGAACGCTTCCGCCTTCGCACGGCGAACCGTGATCCAGCGGCCAACGAAGCCGTGGCACCGGCTCAGCTCGCGGCACTCGCGAAATGGGGCGCGCCGCAAGACAAACCATATGCCTACCTGTCTGCACTCAGCCAGCCAACTCTGGTCGTCAATGGTGACAACGACGTGATCATCTACACGGTCAATTCGCTGATTCTGCGCCAGCACATCCCGAATGCCCAACTGATCATCTACCCGGACGCCAATCACGGCTCGCTCTATCAATACCCCGAGCGTTTCGTGGAAGACGTTTCCAGGTTCCTTTCCTGAGTCGCCAGTTACACCGACATTTCATCCCGAATTCAACAGGAGTTAATCGTGGCTACTAATCTTCGCGGCAAAACTGCACTCGTCACGGGCGCTTCGCGCGGCATCGGCCGCGCAACCGCTCAGGCTCTGGCAGCAGCAGGCGCGCGCGTGATCGTGCACTTCGGCAGCGACGAGAAGGCGGCGAATTCCGTCGTCGAGGCGATCCGTGCGTCGGGTGGTTCTGCCGACAAGGTCGCGGCAGACCTGAGCGCGGCGAACGGCCCTCACGAACTGGCCCGTCAGGTACGCGGGCTGATTGGCGAGCGTCTCAACATTCTCGTTGCGAATGCCGGCATCTCGAAAGCCTCGTCAATCGCGGAAACGACTGTAGAGGACTTCGACCGGTTGTTCGCCGTCAATGTGCGCGCCCCATACTTCCTCGTCCAGCAACTGCTGCCCGTGCTGGGCGAGGGCAGTAGCGTAGTCCTGCTGTCCTCACTTGCAGCCCGCGCTTCGGTTGGCAATCTGTCAGCCTACGCCGCGAGTAAGGGAGCAATCGACACCCTGGTCAAGCATTTCGCCGCAGCGCTCGGCGAGCGCGGCATTCGCGTGAACGCCATCGCGCCGGGCGTTGTTGAAACTGACATGTCGAACTTCGCCAAAACCGATGCCGGGCGGGACTTCACCCTCGGCATGCAGGCCCTCAAGCGCGTGGCGCAACCCGACGACATCGCAGGCGCAGCCCTGTTCCTCGCATCCGATGCGGCACGCTGGGTGACGGGTGACACGCTGCGTGTCGATGGCGGCTCCAAGCTCTGATACCGGGGGAGACGGCCATGACCCATACAGCCTGCCCGACTGCCCCCGCGATAGACAGCGGGAGCACCCGTCGATGCACGCATGCCGCACTTGGCCACCGGGCCAGTTTCCGGGTCTCGGCTGGCGTGGTCGCTCATACCCTCTGGACCAGCGCGGCACCCGCCATGACGTACCGGCTCTACGCAAGCGAATGGCATCTCACCCCGACGACCACAGCCGAAATCTTCCTGTCTACCCGATCGCGGTTGTCAGCGTGCTCATCCTGTTCGGCGGCCTGTCGGACCAGATCGGCCGACGGGCGACGATGCTGCTCGGTCTGAATGCCTCTTTCCTCGGCGCACTGATCCTCGCGCTCGCGCACGATATCTCATGGCTTTTCCTGGCCCGGGCATTCATGGGTGTCGGCGTCGGCCTGACCGCCGGACCGTCGACGGCGGCGATGGTCGAATTCAACGAGGGTGGTGCGCCCCGGCGAGCCTCTGTGGTTGCCACAGCTGCCCAGGCCGCCGGCTTCGCAGCCGCGCTCATCGTCGGAGGCGCACTCACTTAATACGCGCCCTGGCCCTTGCACCTGGCTTTCTGGCTGTTGGCTCTCCTCATCGCGGCCTTGTTCACTGTCACGTGGTTCCTGCCCCTGCCGGCAGAGCGCGGTGCCGCAGGCGGCTGGACGCCCAGTTTGCCGTCCGCCTCTCGCGCGGGACACTGCGTCCGACAATGGTGACGGTGAACACGATCTGTTGTCCGGCACGGACGCGTTTGCTCGCGATGTTCTCGAAGGTCTGTCGCGTCCGGTCAAATCGCTGCCTTTCAAGTATTTCTACGATGCGCAAGGGTCGGCGCTGTTCGAAGCGATCTGCGCGACCCCCGAGTATTACCCGACGCGCACGGAAACGGCATGCTCAAGGACATTGCAGCGCAGCTCGCCTCAGAGATTCCTGACCACGCCACCCTGGTCGAATTCGGCAGCGGTGCGAGCACAAAAACCCGGATCATCCTCGATGCCGCCCGGCAGATCGGCACCTACGTGCCGATCGATATCAGTACAGCGGCACTGAAACAGGCTCGGCAACGCATCGCCGACGCCTACCCGGCGCTGGACGTCCGCCCAGTCGCAGGCGACCTCACTCGGGACATGGCACTGCCCGACATGCACGGGGACGAAACCATGATCGGCTTCTTCCCTGGATCGACAATAGGCAATTTCGAGCCCGACGACGCAATCGCCTTTCTGCGCTCGGTGAAGAAACTCCTGGGCAGTCAGGCAAAGCTCATTGTCGGCGTCGACATGGTCAAGGACACGCCGGCGCTCCTGTCTGCCTACAACGATGAAGGCGAGGTCACGGCACGTTTCAATCGGAACCTCCTGCTCCGCATCAATCGCGAGCTGGAAGGAAATTTCGAACTGGGCGCGTTTGCTCATTCAGCCATCTGGAACGATGATCTGAAGCGGATCGAGATGCATCTAGTCAGCCAGGCAAAACAGACGGTTCGCGTGTTGAATCATGATATTCATTTCGAGGCTGGCGAAAGCATGCACACCGAGACCTCGCACAAGTACACCACCGATTCGTTCGAAGACCTCGCGAGATCTGCTGGATGGGAAGTGACGCAATCCTGGGTGAGTACCGCGCCTCAGTTTGGCGTTTTTCTGCTCGAAGCCGTCGCCCGCTGGTGAGCGCAGCAATTTCAGTTCAGCCGGTTCGACGGCAAGCGCAATTGCGATGGTGTTAGCCGATCGAACGGCCGCTTTCACGCGGCGACCGGCCGGTCGAATGTGGGAGCAAGAGCGACGACGAACGACGGCTCTTGGCCGACTGGACTCATTCACAGATGCCGGCCGAAAGCGGCCGTCGACGATTTCGACGACCGCTTTACGGGACCTTCAGCGAACTGGTGGTCTCGGCCAAATCCGGCCGATCGTCGATTCCGCAGACTGGCGAGTTGAAAGACTGCTTTGCAGCTCAGACCTGACACCGGACACAGATCATACTTTCACCCAAAAGGAGAAAACGAAAAGTCGCGAATAATTCAACGACATTTAAGTTGCTACATCCCGACGGCGCGCCGGCGCACGCCCAACAATCCGTCATTCGTCGCCACTGGATTGTTGGGCGCTAATGGCTCATCGCGGCTGTAACGATCCGGGCTTCAAAGTCCCAACTCGCTCAGTCCCGGATGATCGTCCGGCCGACGGCCCAAGGGCCAGTGATACTTGCGCTCCGATTCCTTGATCGGCATGTCGTTGATGCACGCGTAGCGACGTTGCATGAGACCATCCTCGCCGAACTCCCAGTTCTCGTTGCCGTAGGAGCGGAACCAGTTGCCCGAGTCGTCGTGCCACTCGTAGGCGTAGCGCACGGCAATGCGATTGCCGCCGAACGTCCACAGTTCCTTGATCAGACGATACTCGTGTTCCTTCTTCCATTTGCGCTCGAGGAACGCCTGCGCTTCCGCGCGATTGTTCGCGAACTCTGCGCGATTGCGCCATTTCGTGTCGAGCGAATAGGCGAGCGCGACCTTGGCGGCGTCGCGCGAATTCCAACCGTCTTCCGCGAGACGGACTTTCTCGATAGCCGTCTCCAGCGTGAACGGGGGAAGCGGCGGGCGAATTGCTGCGGGTGAAGTCATTTCGGATCTCCTTGTGGGGTACAGCGCGTTGCTGGTGCTCGACGTGGAGCGCGGCCTCGTCATCGTGCAACCCGAGAGGGCAAGGCCGCCCGAAGCAAGCGCGGCACCGGTGCTCAGTAAGAATTTTCGTCTTTGCATCATTGGGTTCAGAACGGCTTGGTCGGCAGATACTTGCCGTTGAGCGTGATGACGGCACGCTCGCCGCCTTCCGGGTCCGGCACCTTCTGGATATCGAGTTTGAAGTTGATCGCGCTGATGATGCCGTCGCCGAATTTCTCGTGAACCAGCGCCTTCAACGTCGAGCCGTACACCTGCACCATTTCGTAGAAGCGGTAGACGGTGGGATCGGTCGGCACGCCACCCGGAATGCTGCCGCGCACGGGAATGGTTTGCAGCAGGCGAACGGCGGCGTCGTCGAGCCCGAGGCGTTCGGCGACGAGCTTCGCCGCATTCTCCGGCAGCGCATGCTGACCGAGTAGCGCGGCTGTCGTGTATGCGAGGCTCAAGCCCGTGCCTTCGTTGATGGCTTCGAAGGTGAGGTTCTTGCGCACCTTCGCGTCGATGATCGTTTCCGTCAATGCTTCGCGTGCGTTCGGTGTGACTTGCGATTGGGTCATGATGTTGCTCCTTGGGTAAAAATCAACCTGGTGAGATCGACAGTCGGTGCGACAAGCCGGGAATCAGAGCGCAGCCACGCACTCGGCGGGCGTCGCGGTGACATCGGGATGCGCAGCGAGCGGCACGAACTGGCGGGTCGCGGCGTCGAGCGCGTCGATCGAGCCGGATTCGATGTCGTAGACCCATCCGTGCAAATTCAGGCGGCCTTGCGCGAGTCCCAGTGCAACTGAGGGGTGGGTCTTGAGGTTGTCGAGCTGGGCGATGACGTTCTCGCGCACCATCGAGTCGACGCGCTCGCGCTCGCCCGCATGTTCACGCGCCTCGTTGACGAGCCTCGCCGAGTCGGCGTAGCGCAACCAGTTCGCGACAGCGGGCATATGGTCGAGGCACTTGCACGTCGCGACGGCCGTCATCGCGCCGCAGTCCGAGTGGCCGCATATCACCACATCCGTCACGCCGAGCGCAGCCACCGCATATTCGACCGTTGCCGACACACCGCCGGGCTCAGGACCGAACGAAGGCACGATGTTGCCGGCATTGCGGATCACGAACAGATCGCCCGGTTCGCGCTGCGTGACCAGTTCGGGAACCATGCGACTATCGGAACAGGAAATGAACAGTGTGCGCGGCGTCTGACTGGTGGCCAGCTTGCGGAACAACTCCCTGCGCGCGGGCATGATGTCCCGCTGAAACTTCAGAAAACCGTCGATGATCTCTTGCATGGTCTGCTCCATTCAATCTGGCGTTCGTTGCCGTGTCGCTCAGTGCGATGCGTTGAACAGAGAATGAACCTGTTCCGTCATAGTGTCCAAGACGGGTTTATGATGCTCACCATAGGCAACACCAATAGTTATTCGAGGACGAGGAATTCGCCATGCTGTTGCGTCATATCCGTTATTTCCTGGCTGTCGCGGAACACCGCAATTTCACGCGCGCCGCCGAGGCGCTGCACGTTTCGCAGCCCACGCTGTCGCAGCAGATGCGGCAACTGGAAGAGACGCTGCGCACGCAGCTGCTAGACCGTTCGGGGCGGAACGTGCAACTTACGGATGCGGGCGCGGCGTGGTTGCGCTATGCGAAGCTCGCGCTACAGGATCTGGATGCGGGCGTGCGGGCGATACATGACGTCGGCGAACTGAGCCGCGGCAATCTGCGCCTTGCCGTGACGCCGACCTTCACGGCGTATCTCGTGGGGCCCGTGATCGATCGTTTTTATGGCCTGCATCCCGGCATCGCGATCGACATTCAGGAAATCACGCAGGATCAGATCGAAGCGCAGCTCGCCGATGACAGGCTCGACGCCGGCATCGCGTTCGAGCCCGTCCACACTGCGGAAATCGAAAGCGAGCCGTTGTTTCGCGAGACGCTGAGCCTCGTCGTCGGCGGCGGCCATGCGCGCGCGACGCGCCGCAAGCCGCTGTCCGCGCAGGACTTCGCCAACGAACGGCTGGTGCTGCTTAACAAGGCGTTCGCGACGCGGCGTTACATCGACGAATACTGCACGCAGAACCGGATTCTCCCGGAGGTTGCCATCGAGGTCAGTTCGATCAGTGCGATCGTCGAGATCGTGCGGCGTGGGCAGCTCGCAACCGTACTGCCCGACGGCATCGCGCGCGAGCATACCGAGCTGCACCCCGTGCTGCTCGACCCGCCGCTGCCGACGCGCACGGCCGTGCTGCTGCAACGCAAGGACGCGTATCGGACGGCAGCGAGCAAGGCCTTCGTCCAGGTGTTGATGGAATTGACGGAGAACTTCCGTCGCTAATGGAGATCGCGGCGCGCGACGCGCGAAGCGAAGAGATCGACACGTAACGCGCTCTCCGTTAGCTCCGACACCTACGCCGCTTCGCACAACTCGCGCCGGTGGTGTCGGCATCGCAAAGCTTCAGCTGAAGAGCATGACCGTACGGTGAGACGGTGAGGAGTGGGCGCTCGACTTCGGCCAGGAACTGGATTGTGATTTACGCGGCGTTGAAGACAGCCGGGGTTGGCACTAAGCAGCTCGAGCACCGGGCCTAGATTCGGCAATCGCGGGACGGAAGCTAGCAACGGCGCATTCCGAGAAGTCTGCAGTCTGGTCAGAAAACGGGCTTCTCAATCCATCACCAGAACTATTAGCTTATCCTATAGAGAACATAGGATATCGGTCTTAGACCCTATAGCCGGATTGATGCATTCTTGCTCCGTCGTCACTGTTTCTTTGGAGAGAATCATGAAATCTCGCTTCCTTGCGGTACTCGTTATCGCTGCATCTGTCACCAGCCCCGTTTTCGCAGGCACTGACACATCCGGATTGACTCGCGCCCAGGTTCGCGCGGAACTCGCGCAACTGCGTGCTGTGGGCTACGACCAGTCTCGTGGAGAAGACCCCAACTACCCCGCCGAGATTCAGGCGGCCGAAGCACGCCTGGCCGCGCAACGCGGGGATGCGAGCTATGGCGGTGTCGCCGAGGCAGGCTCGTCGTCAGCGGGTGTTCCCAAGACTGCTCGTCACGTCGACAACGACGGCATGCAGCCAATCTATTTCGGCCAATAGCCGTCCAACGGCAGCGCGAATACTAGACGCCACGCGATCTGAAGTATCGCGCAAGTCCTGGCACGTCCGCGTGCTTCATTCTCGCCACATTCAGTCGTCACGATTCGCTCGCTAGTTTGCCTGGCGAACGAACCGAATCCGGGCAATCGCGTCGCCCATCGGATACAGACCGGTCTACATCATATGAAGGTCGGTACTTCACGGAGACTGTCATGAGCCACTCACATTACGAAGTCGCTGTCCTTCATCAAGCTCTGCAGTCGGACGAGTCAAACTTAGCCACATGGCGCTGGTACAGCGATCTGGTCGACCACCAACGACTCGCGCTACGCCTCAAAGAAGACCAGTGGGTCGTCGCGATTGACGGCAGCGACTTTGCGTGCGCCGAGGGCCTGTACGCGGCCGTGCGTTGGGCGCACATCATGACGCACTCTGGCGGTTACATCACCTTTGCGGCGTAAGCGAGCGAAGTCCGCCATGTACACGGGCTAATCGCCAGACCGAGCGATCAAGGACTCGCAGCACTGCTCTTATCCAACCTTCGGCCCGGTCTCGGGTCTTCATCCACCAACCACTGAGGTAATACCATGTCGACCAATACTGAAATCCGTCCGCCGCTCCCTCCTTTCACACGCGAATCCGCCGTCGAGAAAGTGCGCCTGGCCGAGGATGGCTGGAACACCCGCGACGCTGCCAAAGTGTCCCTCGCATATAGCCTGGACACTCGCTGGCGCAACCGTGCTGAATTCGCAAACGGCCGCAATGAAGCCCGAGGGTTCCTTGAGCGCAAATGGTCGAAGGAGCACGAGTATCGTCTCATCAAGGAGCTGTGGGCGTTCACTGGTAACAGGATCGCCGTGCGTTACGCCTACGAATGGCGTGACGACTCTGGTAACTGGTTCCGGTCCTATGGCAACGAGAACTGGGAGTTCCGCGAGGACGGTCTGATGGTGAATCGCTACGCTTGCATCAACGATTTGCCAATCAAGGAAGAAGAGCGGAAGTTCCATTGGCCGCTGGGCCGCCGTCCGGATGATCATCCCGGCTTGTCAGATCTCGGCCTCTAATAGCCAGGCTGATCGTATCGCTTCGATTGGATGCACTCGGGGAAGCAAAGGCAAAGGTGAGACAGCTTCTGCGACGGCCTCCCGAAGCTCGCAATGAGGGAGCAACCCTGCCCCCGCTTGGGGGTTCCTGGTCGTCTCGCTGTCCTTCTCACCTAGTCCGCCCTCAAACGATTGCTGCCCACTCGATGTGGGCAGCAAGTCTTGCAGCCCTTGCTTCTGGAATCCTCTGGGCGTCCTCTGGATACCGGCACGGGCCGAACGGCGTCCTGTTTGCATTGGAAACAGAGATTCCTGATGCGATGAGCTTCCGCAAGAACTAGTCTTCGGCAGCGGCATGCCTTGTTGGCGCAGGCCGTGCGAGTGGTTATCAGGCCGGATGACCGCTCATAGACCCAATTCGCTCTCTCAACTCGAATCCAGGGGATGACCGAGAAGGGGTCGAACAGCGACATCCGCATTCGACAGTGATCGGCCCAACAAGGGACCTTCGATCACGCTTGCACGGGGACGTTCGAGCGTCGGCTATACCCCGGGTAACGAGCGTTAACGTTGGATGATGAGCATCAACGGAAGGCAGCAATAGGGCCGACTTTTGGGCCGCCCTATTGGCTACCTTCAGAGCGCACGATACGGTTTGAACGCCTCTCGCAACTCAGGAAACATCCCGTCAGGTCGAGTTCAACGGTCGTCGCTATCGCGACCCGTAGACGCCGGCCGAGGTGGGTTGACGGTGTTGGCGGCACCCGTCAACACCCAGGCTCGCTGACTAGGCGCGAACCGAGGTGCCAGCAAACCGTCGTTGATTTCGCGCGTCACGGCAAAGCGACGGAACGAAGTCGCTGGTAAGAACAGGCGGGAATTGTCCGAGAACCCATCGCTGGCAGTATCGACGTCTCCCTCGCTTGCGGATATGACGCCGTCGCCATTGGTATCGACCCGTCTGACTTCGGCCACATAGGCGTCATACAGGCGCTGCGGGAACGGCGTGCCATGCTCGAACGATGCCAATCGCACATAGGTGTCCAGGTAGATTTCGTGAGCCAGCCCGCTCGGGATGAAGCGTTGGCGGTATTCCCGCTGGTTATCGACATCCGCATCGAAGCGGTCGGGGTCGCGCGGACCCGCACCACCGAGCGGAGCCGCATTGTTCGGATCGTCACCGTAGTCGATCGGACTGTTCTTCACGCCTGCGGGTCCCGAGCCCGGAATCAATGAGGACAGCGCGCCAAGTTTGCCCGCCTCAAAGGTACCGGGGATACCGCCGGTAAAAGGCAACTCGTAGGGTGGATGGGTCCAGTTGGTGGTGTAGTTGAATTCCCAGTAGCCGTGACAATCAGACTGCTGCATGCAGTTGACCGCCCCCATGCTTAGCTGGATCGGCACGATATTGGTCTGGCGGTCAGGGAAGTGGTCGTAAGCGTCGGGCAAGTGCGGTGCCTTGCCATCCATTGTGAACAGCCGGCCTGGGAGGTTGTTGTGGGTACCCATCGCCTGCAAGGCGGCCGCGTCCGCGCTTGTCATCGTGCCGAACTGGGCGTGTCCGTCGGGTCGGGGCGGTGCGATATCCGGCACGCGCAAATCGTGGATCATCCAGCCCTCGTACCAACCGCTTTCGTTGTTGATCACAAACAGATACGAGAGGTCGGTAAAGACATCGATGAAGGCGCGAACGTTGTTCGGATCAGTGGGCAGCCCAGGTTTCGGTTCAACCACGAGACGCACCGCACCGATGGTTGGCAAACCGCAGTCAGCGCCAGTTGCCGTCAGCATCGCCTTGTCGTTGATGCCCGGGAATCGTGCGGTGAACGGATTTGGTTCGAATCCTGTCGTGGACAGCAGGTAATACTGGAATAGCTGGCTCGGTTTGTCGGCCTCGGCGAAGGCCTGAATGGGCAAGTAGGAATGGGGCCGCTCGGCCATCCTTTCGAGAATGTCCTGCAGCGGATCCGGCAGGTTCGCGATGTCGCCGCGCTGGCGCACCAGCGCACCGTCGGCGGCGGCGTTCGGATTCGGGTGGCAAGGTGCCGGCGGCTGTTCCGCGCACGCCTCGCCTGCGGCCAACGCGGCGATGAACGCGGCAACGGACAGGCTGGCAGCACGAGAACCCAGTGGCCTGAAGCTGCGGGGCTTGAATAACGATTTCATGATTCCTCCTCGGGTTGACCCGCTTAGACGGACAGATCTGCAGTTAGCTAATGATGTGTGGCTTGACCTCCATTGAAAGTGACTGGCAGTGTGGCGATCGTCGGGGCAGCGGGTCGCCCGTCACGGAGCGTGACGCTGCCTCGCGGTAGGCAAGCCGCGATGCGATGTGGCTGGGTGAAATCGGCAAATCGGATGCCGAGAGATACGTGTGGAATAAACGGGTTGGAGGAAGAGATATTCCGGGCGCTGCTAAGAATGCGGCAACTGCGTCGTCATCGCATCCGGACTATTTGGCTATGTATGGGCGCGCTCCATGACCGAGCAAACTTATGAAGCAAGCGCATATGAAGCGCTTGGCCTATTAGCCGCAACATCCGGCAATGGCCGTTCGTGTCGCTGAACGCGGGATGTCGGATCATCGCTGTTCGAGAGGAAGCTGTCGTTGAGGCGACGGAGCTTCGACCGACGGTAGTGGCTCAATCTGAGCCGATCGAATCGGGCAGAATTCGACCAGCATGCGACGCTCACCACATGGATCGATGGGCATTCAAGTGGCGCAGGCTTCTCTATAACGGCCATCCAGTCGATTTGCCCAATTTTCATACTGGACTTCCGTAAAGCCGAAATGGCGTTGGCGCGTGCTGCGAGTACCCCATCACCATGACATCCAGCGCCCAACAGCGATCGCCTAGGGAGCCGGCCGTTGCAGATGCCAAACCGGGCAATGGCAGCGGCCCTGATTTAGCGAATCGAAAAGGCGCCGCAAAAGCGGAGGATGACTTTTCATATGCATTTTTATTGGTTTCCCTACTCTAAACCTACCTATAGATTGGGCGCTCATACGCTTTTAAAAAACTAACACACGCTCAATATGTTCAATAGACGTCTAATAGCGCTTACCGTACTCCCATTCATCCTGGATGCGTGCGGAGGAGGAGTCAGTACGAATAGTGCGGACAGCCAAAACCCGTTGGCGACACCGGACCAACTGGCAGCAGAGACCCTCGCGATCACTGCGGTTGCGGACCCTTCCGTCATTGCGGCAAAAGCCACCTTGAAAGCCAATTGGCTGGCAGCAGCTCGTGCAACCGGCGGGGTATCGAGTGAGGCGTTGACGAATATTGATCAGGCCGTGGATGAGGATGTTTTCTCTTTGGCGCTAGCGATTGCCGCGGGCGATGCCAGCGCCCCGAAGGTGATATCAATTCTGGCGGCCCCGCACAATTGGTACGGAATGAACGTGCCAGGATCGCGGACCACATTTGATAACCCGGACACCATATATCGCCGCATTCCGATTGACCCTGCGTCGAGCTACGTCTTGACGGGAAAGGTCCACGAGCAAAAGCCAGTCGATTTCAATTTCAGCGTCTACAGCGGCGCAAACGCAACGCTGTCCAATTTGCCGGGCGACCAGCTCGCCACCAACGCGGACGGCAGCTACGTCATTAACGCCAGCACGACCTCAACGGGGAATGGGAATGCCATCCCGCTCGTTTCGGGAGCCGCGTCGATCTTCATTCGAGATACGATCACCGAATGGGGCGTGCAACAGTTCAACAGCCTGGCGATACAACGGGTCCCGTCCGTCTCGGCGCAACCGCTATCCGCTCAGGCGATCGCTCAGACCCTTGCCGCGACGCTGCGGACTCCGGCTGCCGCCGTGTCCTTCGCTTCCTTCAATGCGCTGGGATATGCCCAGCCTGTCAACACGCTTCCAGCGCCATCACTTGGCGGCACGGGCGGACGCCTCGCAAACCAGGCGGCGACCTACTCCACTTTTCAGCTTGCCGATGATGAAGCACTGGTCGTGAACGTCAACCTCGGCGGGGCCAAATACTTCATCACCCCGGCTTATGGACGGTGGCAGATCACGACCGACTATATCAATCACACCCAGACGTTGAACAACGCGCAAGCGGTGGCGAACCCGGATGGCACCTACACGTTCGTGGTATCCCCGACAGACCCGGGCGTTAACAACTGGGTCGATACGGTAGGTCTGCATCAGGGCTTTCTCAACCTGCGCTGGCAAGGATTGCCGGCGACACCCACGCCACAGGGGCCTTCGGCGACAGCCCAGCTCGTGAAGATCAGCGACCTCCGGACCGTTCTCCCCGCGACAACGAAGTACGTCACGGCGGCAGAACGACAAGCTCAGTTGGCCGCGCGCGCCGCGAGTTATGCATCGCGATACGCACCTTGATGGCTTCGCGTTGGCGCCAGTGAGCCCTTGGCCGCAACGCGAAACGATGTACGGTGCCCCTTCTGTGGTAATGGCTGTTGCCATTATGTGCAGCAGCGAACAAAGATCCCTTTTTCCATCTCAGTTCCCTTCCAATTCTGTTCGTCGTTACGTTCTGGCCTCACCATACATGCCCTCGGGGCGAAGCTGTCTTACGCGACATGTCTTCGCGGAACCAGACCTGGTGCAACAGACCGCTCTCGGTATAGCTGCCGATCCGAGCACGCATGAGGACCTCCAAGGCAGGACTGTGATTAGGGAGCTTCTGGCTCGAGTCAGAAAACTCTGTGTCGCGCAGTAAGGGTTTTCCGCTTCTTGTGCTATGGCTTGTCGAGTCGATAGCACCCTGAAGATTGCTGCAGCGCACACTGAATTTCTCAAATGCAGCAGACCTTGTTGTCTCCGAACAGCGTTTTCGCCGATGCCGCAGACTTTGTTGCGCGCACCGATAGTGGGACCCACGAGGCTTCCCCACTCTCCTTGACATGCAAGCAATCTCTTGCCTATAGTAAATGCAACAGATCACTTGCCTATAGCCGTTCATGGCCGAGCTTCCCGACGACACAGACCTGCTGTTCAAAGCCCTCGCCGATCCGAGCCGGCGCAAGCTGCTGGACGTGCTGCACGCGCACGACGGCCAGACCCTGAACGACCTGTGCGAGCACCTCGACATGACGCGGCAAGGCGTCACGCAGCATCTGGGCCTGCTGGAAGCGGCGAACCTCGTCGTGACGGTACGCAGCGGGCGCGAAAAATTGCACTTCCTCAATCCGGTGCCGCTGCAGCAAATCTACGAGCGCTGGATTGCCAAGTTCGAAAAGCCGCGCCTGAAGGCGCTCTCTACCCTGAAACGACGCCTGGAGAAAGGCAATGACTAGATCCACATTCGTCTACGTGACCTATATCCGCACCACGCCGGAACAGTTGTGGTCGGCACTCACCGACGCGGAGTTCATCAAGCAGTACTGGTTCGGCATGCACTGCGATAGCGAATGGACGGCGGGCTCGTCGTGGAAACTCGTGTCGAGCGCGGGGGAGACTTTCGACGCGGGCGAGATCATCGAGGCTGTGCCGCCGCGGCGCCTCGTGATTCGCTGGCGGCATCAGAAGCGGCCCGAGTTGCAAGCCGAAGGCGATTCACGCTGCACTATGGAACTCGAACCGAGCGGAACGGCGGTCAAGCTGACGCTCACGCATACGATCGAGCGCGATCAGTCGAAGTTCATCGAAGCGGTGTCGGGCGGCTGGCCGAAGATCATGTCCAACCTCAAATCGCTGCTGGAAACCGGCTCCATCGCGTTGCAGGAGGCATATCCGGCCAATGGCGGCAGTCATGCCGGGAAGGCATGAAGCGGAGGGTACACTGAAGAGCAGCAGGTGTCGCGTGCTCACAGGTTCGATAGCCGACCGTCCGCGAAATCACGCTGATAGAATCGTCTGCCTACCCTCGCCCGTCTCAGGGAATCAGCATGGAAATCCAACCCTATCTGTTCTTCAATGGCCGTTGTGAGGAAGCCATTGCGTTCTATCGTTCGGCGCTCGGCGCGCAGGAGTTGCTGAAGCTGCGCGCGAAAGACGCGCCGCCCGATCCCGCTCGCCCGGTCGCGCCCGAACACGCCGACAAGATCATGCACGCGACGCTCGTCATCGGTAACACGCACGTGCTGATGTCGGATGGCGATTGCCGCGGCGGCGATACCGTGCACGCGGGCTTCAGCCTGTCGCTCACCGCCGACGACCAGGCATCCGGCGAGAAATATTTCAACGCGCTGGCGGACGGCGGACAGATCACGATGCCGTTCCAGCAGACCTTCTGGACCAGTGGCTTCGGCACGTTGATCGACCGCTTCGGCGTGCCGTGGATGGTCAACGTGCGGCACGAGGAGCCCGCGGCATAGCCTTTGGAGCGGGCCTCCACTGAGCCGCCTGCTGCGCGCGGTTCCGCGTCCCGTTCTATTGAGCGCACGAGCCCCGAGCGCATGGAACGGCGCATGCTGCTCCGAAAGCGAACCAGCCAGGAGAACCGTCGATGCAGGAAGTTCATCTCCACCGCGGCTTCACCATCACCGTGCTCGTCGAGGACGACCTGGCCGGCGGTTCGTCGATCACCACGCGAATCGATCGCACCGATACCGACGCTCGCGACCTCGAAGCCTGGACCGCTCCGCGTCATGCGCGCTCCGCGCTGCGCGGCAAACCCGCGATCGGCGAGGCCGTCGACAATGCCCAGCGCGCGATCGACTCAGCATTGGGCGACCCCGATCCGTTGGACGAATAGTTAGGCCATGCGCCCCGTCCGAGCGACGCTTACTGCGTCGCGGACGCCCCGCTCGCCGGCGTGCTGTGGACCGCCGCGGCGGCGCTCGCGGCGGGCGACGCGCTCGCTGCCGCGCCCGCCTCGCCGTTCGCGCGATTCGCCGCGTCGCTATCGCCCGGTGTGCCACGCGGGCTCGCCGAATTGCTCATGACACCGCTGCTCATCTGGCCCGTCGAGATGCGGCCGTTCTCGGCCGAGCGCTTGCAGCCGGATGCGCCCGCCATCAACGCAATGGCCGACAGCGCGATCAGCATGTTTGTCGCAACTTGTCGCATGATTCGCTCTCCCTGGGGATGACTCCAGTAGCGAAGCATTCGACATGCCCATCACAGCCCTGTGCGGCTGCATGCCCGCGCGCGTACGCGGACCAGGTCGAGAAAACGAGGTTCGGGACCTGCCATCGGGGCCGGCCGTTCAAGCCCCGTCGTCCTCTCCGACGACGCCGAACTCGGCCGTCGTTTTGACGTAGAACAGATGCAAACGCTCAGCGCGCAGACGATCGAACAGCCGATCGGCTTCGTCGCTCGTCACCGCCATCACGACGGACAACGGTTGATCGGCAAGCTCGAAGAAGTGCGCGGAGTGAATGCGATGATGATGGCCGATGCCTTCGCAAGCCGGAATCACGGTCGCGCCGCGCAGGCCGAGTTCGCTCGCGAGACGCACGAGCCAGTCGGCAAGCGGCTTGCCATGGTGGCTGCGCCCCTGCTGGGTGAAGAACGTGATCTGAAAGCCCTGCATGTCAGTGCCTCCCCAATGCGGGTCGGGCCGGATGAAGCGGCGCTTGCAGCTGATTCGGGCATACCGGCTCGCCACATCACGGCTCAGGAAGGTCATGACACCAGTTTAGATGTCGGGCCGCGCGAGTGCCAGGTCCAGGCTGGCCACTTGCAGCGCGGTCCCGGCTCACTGACCGTACACGTCGAAGTCGAAATACTTTTTCGCAATGCGGTTGTAAGTGCCATCCGCGCGGATATCGGCAATGGCTTTGTCGATCTTTTCCTGCAGATCGGTATCTTCTTTACGCAAACCAATCGCCGCGCCGCTGCCGAGCGTTTTCGCGTCGTAAAGCGGATTGCCGGCAAATCCGAAGTCCTTACCGCGCGGGGTGCGCAGAAAGCCGATATCGGCTTGCACCGCGTTCTGCAATGACGCGTCGATACGGCCGGCAAGCAAATCCGAATACACCAGATCCTGATCCTGATACGGCACGATCACCGCGCCGGCCGGCTCCCAATACGTCTTCGCGTAGGTTTCCTGAATCGAGCCCTGCTCGACGCCGATGCGCTTGCCCTTCAGCGCTTCCGGCGTCGGCACGATCGGCGAGCCCTTCTTCGCGACGAGACGCGTCGGAATGCGGAACACCTTCGACGAGAACCCGATCTGCGCCTGACGCGCGGGCGTCATCGACATCGTCGACAACACGCCGTCGAATTTGCGGCCTTTCAGCGCGGGAATCATGCCGTCGAACGAATTCTCGACCCACACGCATTTCGCGTTGAGCCGGCGGCAAATCTCATTGCCAAGATCGATATCGAAGCCGACGAGCTTGCCGTCGGCGGCTTTCGATTCGAACGGCGGATAGCTCGCGTCGACCCCGAACCGCACGGTCGACCATTCCTTGGCGATTGCGCTTCCGGACGATACGGCCAGCAGTGCAATCGTCAGGGTGGCCAGCATGGCTTTCATTGTTGCTCCTTATCGGTTTTTTGATGAATTCAAACAGGCGGCACACCGTTATACGCGGGCCGCGAGAAACCCGACATTCGACCGTGTTCCGGCGATCCGCACAAATTCATTAAAAAATCAATTCATGCGGGCGGCGCATAGCTTTGGATCGGGCTTCGGCGGGCAAACAGCCCTATCGTGGTCCTTTTTCAATAAACGAGCGTCGATCGGCATCGGGTTTGATTTGCCATAAATTGTCACTTAGAATTTTCTGCACGGCCTCCTTAGGAACCGATGACATGGCTTCGAACAACGGAAAACCGGTGTCGTCGTTCGTTCCTCGGGAAATGGCCGGCCTCTGGGTCGTCCTGTTCGTCATCTGGATGGTCGCGAATGCATCGCTCGCGATCGAACCCGCTCTCGTCGGTCTCGTCATTACCTTCGTCATCGCGCGTGTCTTCGTTTCGTCGAGCGAAGCATGGCAGCGCCTACGTCTAACGCCAGCGGCGCCGTATCACTTCGCCGCGTATAGCGTGACCTTCATCGTCGAGCTCGTACGCGCCAATCTGAATGTGATGGCGCTGGTGTACTCGCCGCGTATCGACATCAAGCCCGGCATCGTCAAGGTTCGCACTCGCCTCCAAACACCGCTCGGCCGTCTCGCGCTCGCCAATTCGATTGCGCTCACGCCGGGCTCGCTCGTGATGGACATTCGCGACGACATACTTTTCATTCACTGGCTCGACGTGAAGACGACTGATATCGACGAAGCGACCAGGACACTCGTCGCACCGTTCGAAAAGCATCTGGAGAAAGTCTTTGGCTGAGATCATGCTCCGGATCGCCGGCGTGCTGATCTTGTTCGCGATCCTGTTCGGCGTGATCCGTCTCGTGATCGGCAAGACACTCGTCGACCGCATCGTCGCGATCGACGTGCTGACGGTCATCTCGCTGTCGCTGATCGCGCTGTATGCGCAGTTCTCCGGTCGTTTCGTCTATATCGACGTGGCACTCGTGTATGCACTGCTGAGCTTTCTGGCGGTGCTGGCGATTGCGCGCTTTCTCGAAAGGGGGCTGTGAACGATGCTCGAACTGCTCCTGCTGCTGATGTGCGCGAGCATCCTCGTGAGCGGAGTGCTGGCCGTCTGCCTGAAGAATCTGCTCGCCGCGATGGTGAGCTCGGGACTCGCGAGCCTGTTCGCGGCGGTCGCCTTCCTGCTGCTCGCCGCGCCGGACGTCGCGATGGCCGAAGCCGCGATCGGCTCGGGACTCACGACCTTCGTCTTTCTGTACGCGATCCGCAAGACCGGCTATCAGAAGGGCTAGCGCATGTTCGAATTGACCGGCAGCGTGTTCATCTTGTTGGGCGCCGTCTTTCTGTTCTCTGCCGGCCTCGGGCTGCTGCGCATGCCGGATGCGTATACGCGCATTCAGGCCGGCACCAAGGCGTCGACGCTCGGCAACATGCTCGTGCTCATCGGCCTCGCGTTCTACCACCCGAGTTGGACCTTCCGCCTGATTCTGCTGATCTACTTCGTGCTCGTGACCAACCCGGTGTCCTCGCATGCGCTATCGCGCGCCGCCTGGCTGATCCGCACGCCGATGACCCCATCCACGATCACCGACGCGCTCGCCGACGAAGACGCACGCACCGCCGGGAAGGCCGAATCATGATGCGTCGCGTGTTCGCGCTGCTGACGGTGCTGCTGTTCGCGGTCGTGTTCTGGCGGATCGTCGGCGGCTATGCGGAGTTGCAGGGGCTGCGCCCGCTCGCGTGGTACTACGTCGTCAGAGGGCCGCTCGAACTCGGCGCGCCGAACATCGTGACCGGCATCCTGATCACGTTTCGCGGCTTCGACACGCTCGGCGAAGTCGCGGTGCTGTTCATGGTCGCGGCGAGCGTCGGCATGCTGCTGAAAGAGGAAAGCGCAACACCCACCGCTGCGCCGGACGAAGCTGCGCTTGCGCGCCGGCCCGCCGGCGAGATCGTACATACCGGCAAACAGGTGCTGCTGCCGATGATCTTCACCTTCGGCGGCTACGTGATCGTCAACGGCCATCTGTCGGCGGGCGGCGGCTTCCAGGGCGGCGCGATCGTCGCATCCGCGGTGATGCTGATGCTGCTCGCGCGGCCCCGCTCGACGCTGAACGTGGCGCTGCTGAGCGTCGTCGAGTCGCTCGCGGGCGTGCTCTACGTTTGCATCGGCATTCTGGGCCTCGTGCTCGCGGGCGGTTTTCTCGACGCGCGCTTTCTGCCGCGTGGCCAGTTCGGCGCGTTCTTCAGCGCCGGCGCGATCCCGCTGATTTCCACGCTGCTCGGTGTCAAGGTCGGCGCGGAGCTTAGCGTCATCATCGACCGGTTCAGAAGCTGAACGAAAAGGAGAGCGCATGAGCACCGGCATCCCGGTTTCGAAGATCCTGCTGATCACGGGTTTCTGCCTTTCCTTGATCGGCCTGTGGGGCATGCTGACCCACCGCAATATCCTGCGCATCATCATCGGCTTCGCGGTGATCGACACGGGCCTGCACATCGTGATGGTCGCGACCGGCTACATCACGGGCGGCACTGCGCCGATCATCGATGCGGCGCTCAGCAAATCCGCGGCCGCGCACCGCGCGATCGATCCCGTTCCATCGGCGCTCGTCGTCACAGCAATCGTGATCGGGCTATCGGTCACCGCCATCATGCTGTCGTTCGCAATCCGTCTCTACGCGGCCAAGAAGACGCTCGCCATCGACGCCTTCACCGAGTCGAAATGGTAGCCGCGCTGTTCCATCCGTTGCAGATCTTCATTCTCGGGCTCGGCGGCGGCTTCGTCATTCCGCTGCTGTATCGGCTCGGCAAGCCGTGGCTCACGCTCGGCTTCTTCATCGCGCTGTGCGGAATCGTGCTGGTCTCCGGGGTGTCGTTCTACGGCCTGCTCGACGGCGGCGATACGATCGAAGTGCTGACCGCGGGTGCGCTGCCGCCGGTGTCGATCAATCTGCGCTTCGGCTTGTGGGAAGGCTTCTTCACGTTCAGCGTCAACGTGGTCGCGCTGCTCGGCGCCTTGCATCTGTGGGACCGACTGCGCGGCAACTACGCGGCGTTGCTGCTGTACCTGATTCTGGTGATGGGCATCGACGGCATGGTGATGACCCGCGACCTGTTCAACCTGTTCGTGTTTCTCGAGATCGTGTCGATCGCGACATACGGCCTGTTCGGGCTCGAGCGCACGCCCGCCGCGCTCGCCGCCGCGTTCAAGTACATCCTCGCGACCGTGATCGCGTCGACCCTGTTCCTGCTCGGCGCGGTGCTGCTCTACCATGTAAGCGGCACGCTGAACATCGACGAATTGCTGTCGCTGCGCGAGCAGATCGGCGGCCCGATCGGCACGGCCGCGATTCTGCTCGTGTTCGCGAGTCTCGTGATCGAGCTGAAGCCGTTTCCCGCCAACGGCTGGGGGCTCGACGTCTACGAGACCGCGCCGAGCGGCGTCGCCGCGATGGTATCGGTCGGCGTGTCGGCGGGCGTGTTCTTCGCGCTGCTGAAACTGCTGCCGCTTTTCGACGGCCAGCTGACGCTTCTCGCCGTGTCGGGCGGCGTCACGTTTCTGTTCTCGAACCTGCTCGCGATCAAGCAGACGAAGCCGCAACGCGTGCTCGGCTATTCGTCGATCGGGCAAATGGCGCTATTGATGCTTTCGCTCGCGTTGCTGCGCCAGGTCGGCGCGGACGCATCGATCCCGCTCGTCGTCGGCGGCCTCTTCATCAACCATCTGTTCGCGAAGGCGGGGCTGTTCTGGCTGAACGGCGTGCTGCGGCGGCATGGCGACGACGCACGCGCGATCCTGTCGCGCAGCCCGTTGCTGATCGGCCTGCTCGGCCTCTTCCTGGTGGCGATCGCGGGACTGCCGCCGTTCCCCGGCTTCTGGGCGAAGTGGGAACTCGTAATGCGCCTGACCGCCGCCGGCAAGCCGTACTGGATCGTGCTGATCCTGAGCGGCTCGCTGCTCGAAGCGGGTTACATGTTCCACTGGTTCGTGCGCGCGCTGGCGCCGTCCGGTGTCGAGGCCAAAGCGCGCCCGAACCTCGCCGCGCTGCTGCCGCTGTTCGGCGTCGCCGTGCTGCTGATCGCGGCGGCCTATATGGCGGCCGTGTTCTCGGGCGTCGCGTCGGCGTGGATCTTCTCGCCGCTCGCGGCGGGCGCGCTGTTCTATGCGGCCGATCGTCTGCCAGGGCGCGTGAAAGGCGTGCTCGCGGTGATCGCGATTGGATTGATCGGCAGTCTGCTTTGCGAGGGCGCGGGCCGTATCGCCGGGCTGTTCGCCTGGCTGCTGCTCGCGGGCAGCCTCGTGATCGCCGCGGCGAGTCTCTATCGCGACGATGCGCGCCCCGGCTTCTATCCGATGCTCGTCGTGCTGTCGCTGTCGATTCCAGCGCTGCTGCGCTCGTCGACGTCGCTCGAATTCTTCTATAGCTGGGAAATCATCACGCTGTCGTCGTGTTTCCTGATCGCGAAGTGCCGGCGCGCGGGCCCGCACGTGCTGACCTTCCTGCTGTTTTCGCTGCTGGCGGCGTTCTTCCTGCTGGCGGGCTTCGCCAACGTCGCGGTGATCGACGACACCATCGCGCTATCGGCGCTGATCCATTCGGGACCGGAAGCGAACCACGCGTTCGTGCTGCTCGCGGCCGGCTTCCTGATCAAGGCGGGCGCGATCGGCGTGCACGTATGGCTGCCGGGCGCCTACACCGAAGCGGAAGACGACATGACCGCGATGCTCTCGGCGGTGGTCAGCAAGGTCGCGATGTTCGGCCTGCTGATCGGCACCTATCTGACGATACGCTCGGAGGTCGGCCTCGAACTCGCGCACGTGATGACTTGGATCGGCATGCTGACGACGCTATTCGGCGCGCTGATGGCATTGCGGCAGAACGACTTCAAACGCATGCTCGCGCTGTCGAGCATGAGCCAGACCGGCTATATCGTCACCGCGATCGGCCTGATGAGCCATCTCGGCTGGGTCACCGCGCTGTACCTGGTCGCCAATCACATGTTCGTGAAGGGCATCCTGTTCCTCGCGCTGGCGGGTGTGATCTTGCGCACCGGCACGCGCAACTTCGCCGATGTGGGCGGTCTCGCGCGCGAGATGCCGCTGACGTTCGCGATGGTCGTGATCGCGCTCGTGTCGATGTCGGGCCTGCCGCCGCTGATGGGCTTCGGCGGCAAATGGCTGTTGTTGAGCGCGATGATCGACAAGGGCTGGTTCGGGCTCGCCGTGTGCGGGCTGCTCGCGACCTGCGCCGGCTTTCTGTACATGCTGCGACTGTTGAACGGCGTTTTCCTGAAGCCGCGCCCGCCGCAGCGGCCACAGGTGCGCGAAGCGCCGGTGATGCTGCTGGTGCCGCAGTTCCTGTTCGTGGTCGGAATCGCGATCCTGTCGTTCTTTCCAAAGGTGTTGCTCGAACCGGTATCCGCCGCGATCGATCCGCAGTTCGCCGCGACACTGGTATGGGGCGGCATGTCGCTCGAAAGCATCTACGGGTTCTGGAATCCGACGCCGGTCGTGATCGTCGTGCTGATCGTCACCGCGATCGTGTTCGGACTCGGTGCGCTGTACTACCGCAGCCGCCGCGGCAACGCGCGCAACGCTCCGGACTTTTACCACTTCTATCGGCCCATGCTGAGCCGCACGGTGCCGCCGGTCGCGCAGATTTTCTGGCGCGGCCTATCGCATTTCGCGCTCGCGGCGGCGGCACGGATACGGCGCGTCTATACCGGCAACGGGCAGACCTACGCGCTCTACGTGCTGCTGTATTTTCTCGTGATCTATTTTGCTAGCACGGGATTGAGTTCAGCGGGGACGCCATAGCGGTGCGGGTGGTCCCGGCGCGGCGGCATGGGAGCCGCCGCGCATGAGGTTCCGCGCGATCCGGTCGTGCGCACCCCGTTGGCAACTCAACGATCAGCGAACGAAATATTCTTCCGCTACCCAGCCGTCCTTGGTCAGGCGCACGCCCTCGCGCAGCTGCATGGTGCCGGCGCCTTCGATCACACGCGCCACCATCGGGAACACTCGCTGGAACTCGGATGTCCTGGCAAAAGGCGCCGGGTCGATCTTATAGGTGTAGAGCACCGAGGTCCTGGTCTCGCCGTCGCGGGTCACGGGCGGCTCCCAGCCCACCACCTTGTCCAAAGACAGCGTAGCCACGCATAGATCGGCGTCGTGCGTGAGGGTCTTCCCGGGTGTCGCCACCACCACCGGATTGTGCAGGTAGAACTTCCTGCCTTCGTCGGTCAGCACATACTCGCGTCCCGGAGCCTCGATCCTGGCTCCGTCCTCGCCAGTGCGCTCGACCATCATCGCGGTGCTCTTGACGAGGCCCAGCTTTTCCATCACCGGCAATTGCACCGCATCGCGGGAATGCGTGACCACGGCGTCCTGATCGGCCACGTGGATGGGCCAATCGTATTTCGCCACGCACAGGTGGCCGCGGTCGGCGAGGTAGTGCGTGATGGTGTTGGTGAAGTTCTCCGCGGAAGGTTCGGTCTTGTTCTGGCAACCACCCAACAAGAACGCCGCCGTCAGGGAACACGCAATGGCAGTGCCGCGCACCGCATTCGAAAAATGCATCATCGTGGATAGTTCAAGTATTCAGAAGGATCAATTCACGCAGCTACCGCTCGTGGGCTGCGTTGCGGGAGCGTGGTAGCCATCGCTCAAGGTATTCAGGAAACAGATCACGTCCTGCACGTCCTGATCCGACAGTTGCGGCGCCGAATGGACAGCACGCGGCTGCGCACCGTTCAACGCGGTGGTGCCGCCCGCGTCGGTCTGGCCCTGCCCCAGCGGCAGTTCCTCGTCGATATTGCCCTGGTAGGCGGCCGGCAGATCGTTGAACATATTCACCGTCGCGCCCGCTGCATAGGTGGGTTGCAGCGCATAGCTGGGGTTGCTGGTCAGTTTGGTCGAATCGCCACCCGTGGACGGATACCAGTACTCAGGGTTGGTGTCGCGTGTGTTGTAGAAGCGAACCACCTGCTCGAGCGAGTGGAACACGCCGTTGTGGAAGAACGCGTTGCGCGCGGCGACGTTGCGCAGCGTCGGCACCTTGAAGCGGCCGCAATACGGATCCGGGTTGTTCACGCCCGTAAAGGGGTCCGGGCCGGCGCCGCTGGTGGCCGAAAGCGGTGTGTGGCTGTCATAGCTGCCGTTATTGATCGGGCCGCACAGTCCCATGTCGTAGTAGCTCGCGTTCAGGTTGGCCGCGATGGGGTTCGGATTGTCCGGGATCGACGCGTCGTTGCGCGGCGCGCCGATCGCCTGATAGGTGAAGTCGGTCCCCAGCGCGTTCGAGCCGTTGAAGTTCGCGCCCATGAAATGACAGGCCACGCAGCCGGCTCCGTGATCGGTATCGTTGAACAGGTTCATTCCGCGAATTTCGGCTGGCGTCAATGTTCCGCCGATCTTGTTGTTCGCATACAGGTCGAATTTGCTGGAATACGGCGCAAAGCTCGGGTCCTCATTTTGGAAGGCCTGCAGCGCGAGTCCGATGTCCTGGAACGCCGTGTCCGTATCGCCGAACACGGCCGGGCCATACACCGCCGTGAACTTTGCGGCATATGCGGAGTTCTTCACCGCCTGCACCACCGCGTCCTTGGAGGCGTTGTTCATCTCGATGGGATTGAGGAGGGGCAGCGCTACCTGATCGGCCAGCGTCTTGCCGCGGCCGTCCCACATGAACCCGCCGCCCGGCGCGTTCGCCGTGATGCCGTCCGGGTTCGAAGCATTGTCGTCGTAGGCCGGCGTCATAGCCTTGTAGCGTAGCGAAGGAACCGCGCGCTGGCCTTCCGATACGCCATCGGAACCGAGCTGCACAGCCAGGCTGTTGGGCGGGCCGTAGGCGAACGCCGGATCGTGGCAGGACGCGCATGCCTGGTTCTTGCCGCCAGACAGGTTCTTGTCGAAGAACATTTGCTCACCGATCTGGGCCGCCGCGCTCAGTGTGCTCGTAGGCGCCGACCCCGGGGACCCCGTCGAGCCCGTGCCGGCGTCAGTCGAGGACGACTGCGACGAGCCCCCGCCCCCGCAAGCGGCCAATGTTGACAAGATGACATACAGCGCCCCCGCATAAACCTTGCGCATCGCTACTCCCCGGCTTTGTTCGATAAAACGGCCGGCGGGGGAGCGGCCGAACCACTCCCCCGCGCAGGCTACTGCTTGATGAATGGCACGCTTGCGCGTGCTTGCCCTTTAGTACTTTTTATTACTTCGCTGCCCACAGGTTCTTCTGGGTCGCGTCGGGACCGACTTGCGCCGGATCGTTGACGTCACCCGTCTGGAACCTCTGCGTGTAACCGGCCGGAATCACATAGGCGTGGTTCATCGGACGAACCGCGTCGTAGTGCGTATCGGCGCTGCCAGCGTATTCAGGCAGGTTGGCGATGTTCTGCGCAATGTACGATTCCGTGTACTTCGAACGGTTGGCATACGAAGTCGGAACACCTGGGTCGGCCAGCTGGAACATGTCCTGCAGCGTGCGCACGAACGAGAAGTGGCTATACGTATCGCTGTCGGCGACGCCCTTCGGCGCGGTGCCGACGTCTTGCTGGTTGGTCATCAGCACAAAGATCGAGTTGCCGTGACCCTTGTTGCCGTTGCCGTACTTCGCCTGGACCGGAGTCCAGGTGCCGTCCGCGTTCTGCATCTGCGTAGCCTTGCCACCCACGTCCCAGCCGCAGCACGAGCTGCCGGCGCCGTTGGACGCGCCATTGCCTTCGTCGAACATGACCACGATGGCAACGTTGCGCTGCTTGTTCTGCCACAGCGGCGAAGCCTTGATCTTCTGCACCACCGCGTTGGTGTAGAAGTCGGCGCGGGTCAACAGCGAGTGAGCCGGAACGGTACCCGAGGCGGTCGTGCTGTCCTTACAGGTGCCGTCGCTGCCGGTGCCGTGCAAGTCATCACACTGGTCGGGCATGATGAAGTTCAGCGTACCGACGTCGCCCTTGGCCAGGTCGGTGCTGAACTGGTCGACGTTGTAGCCGGTCGGAACCTTGTAGAGCGTCGTGCTGGTCAGGTCGGCCGCGTTGGTGTAGTACTGGGTACCGAAGATCGTGCGGTTGTTCGCGTAGAACTCCGGCTGGTTACGCACGTTCTGATAGGCCATGCCCGGATGGTGCTTGGTCTTGTAGAGCGAGCCGGGCATGGCGAACGGCGTGCCCGTCACGGTGATGCCGCCGTCGGTCTGGTTATAGGCCTGCGATATACCCGTGTCACCGAGGCTGTCGGCGCGCGGATCCTGACCCGGGTTCATGGATTCGCTGTAGGTACGCCACGTCAGGCCCGCGTTCGAAATCTGCGTGAACAGGTTCGGCGCGTTCATGATGTTGTGGTTGGCAACGGAGCCGGTGCCATCCGTCGAGCACGCCTGGTTGGCGGCTGCCGTGTAATTGGACAGCAGCGATCCAACGGCCACGGTGGCGCCGCCGGCGGTAGTACCGATGATCGGGTCGTTCGGCGTCAGCGCAACGTGGGCCGGCAGCGGTTGGCCGTCGGAAGCGGTGCCGCCGGCGAAAGGCTTGTCCGTCGGGGCGGTGGTGCCGGTGGCGGCGCAACCCCACCAGTTGTCGTCGCCGATACCGAAGTCGTCGGCGCCGCCCAAGGCGGTGTAGTTCGGCTCGGACGGGCTGCCGGTCGCGAAGTAGGTCGAGAAGTAGTTGCCGTTGGTGATCATCGAGTTGACCGCCGGCATGTACGCCGAACCCTTGACGCGGTTCGTGCTGCTGTTCTCCAGCATGATCACGAAGATGTTGTCGTAACGCGGAATCGCTTCGACGTTGAACGCAGCCTGCTGGGCTTGTGCGAAGGTGATCGCCTTACGCGCATCCGTCGGGATGGTCTCGCCAGCGGTGATGCCCGAAACGCTTGCCAAGGTGGGATCGCCTCCGGCAACGGCCAGCGCGTCAGGGTACTTGTCGCCACGATCGAGCTTCGTGGTCGCGTACGTGTAGCGGTTGATCAGTGCATTTTGTTCGAACAGCACGGCATACTGCTCGGCGCCGGACAGAGTGTTGACGTCGGCCAGGACGTCGGCGGCAGGAACCGTCACCGACGCGTTGTTGAACGCCGGGCCCGACAGACGAGTCGACAGATTGGCCTTCTCCGCCGCGTACTTGGTGCCGTTGGCTTCGACGAGCCGCTGCACTTCGCTCGACAACGGGCTGATCACCACCTTGCCGGCGCCCTGGTCGGCGATCTGGTCGGCCGAAGCGCGCAGGATCAGGTGGCTCGCGACCTTCGCGCCCGATGCCGTGTTGGTGGCCGAGGTCGTGATGTCAGCGACGAGCGGACCCGAGGCGGTCGTGGTCAACGAGAAATGGCCGTTGGCGTCGGTTTTCGCCGAGGCTTCGCCGTTGTCGAGCACACCGTTGCCATTGGCATCGACGAACACGGTGGCACCGGAGTAGTAGCCGGCCTTCAGGTTCGGGTTACCGGTCGCGCTGCCCGGTACGAAGGCAGCTGCGGCGACCACGCCCGAGTAGGTCGTGCTGGCGTTGTTGTTGGGAGCGGGGCTGTCCGAATTTCCGCCGCAAGCTGCGAGCACGCAGGCAGCGGCAACGGACGTTAGACAAAGCGCTGGACGCATTTTGTGATGCGATGACATTTGGAGGACCCTGTGTGAGTTGTTTCGGCAACCGCTTCTTTTATGGGGGGCAACACTTAGTAAAACGAGCGAATAATATGAAGGGATTGTGTAAAAAGTATGTCTGCCCACGATAAGGATTAGCGTGACAACCCGACTTGGTTCAGTTCGCGACGTCTTGCGAAAAGCCGCAATGCACGGGCAAGCGGTAAAAATGTTCCCGACTCCGCGCTACTGTTGATAAACACTCGAATGCTTCGCGTGCGTGGTGCAGCATCGTGTGTGTGGCAGGCTGGGCTTAGGGTTCGGCCGCGGCGCGGATGGCATCATCCGCCTCGCGTGAGCCGAACCAATGCACAAAGGTTTGAAAAAAACGATGCCTTTTCAGGCAAAGACGCCCTCGCAGGAAGACGGACGACCAGCGCGATAAGAGTAACGAAAAGAAATATTTCGCTTTTCTTACTATCGATGAATTACGTTATCGACGAGTACAAATAAGCCAAATACCAGCGCCAATAACGACGCCGGGCGATTCAAGTAATGACTCACTCGCTCGTAGAATCGACCGTCAATTGCGAACCGCTATCTCGCGCCGGACGCTGCACGACACGAACGAGCCCGCTGCCACCGCCGCCGCAGAAGAACAGATCCGCGCCGTTCGATTCGAGTCCGGAGATTCCAGCGCCGGCCGGCATCTCGACGCTCTCGAGCACCTCGCCGCTGCGTGGATCGATATGCCGCAGTTCGCTCTCGTCACCTTCCCACGTGCCATGCCATAGCTCGCCGTCGACCCACGTAATGCCGGTCACGAAGCGATTCGATTCGATCGTGCGCAACACCGCGCCAGTATCCGGATCGACCTGATAGATTTTCCGCTCGGGATACTGACCGACCCACAGCGAACCCTCGGCCCAAGTCAGGCCGGAGTGGCCGCCGTCGCCGGGCGCCGCGATCGTCGACAGCACACGGCCGCTCTGCGGATCGATCTTCTGGATGCGGCCATTCGCGATCTGGAACAGGTGCTTGCCGTCGAAGGCCGTGCCCGCGTCGGCGGCAACCATGATCGAGCGCAGCGTCTCGCCGCTCGCCGGATCGATCGCGTCGAGCCGTTCGCCGGTCGCGATCCACACCAGCCGGCCATCGTAAGTGACCCCGTGCACTTTATCGACGCCCGTAAAGGGCCCATATTCGCGGACGATTCTGGCGGCAGAGTGGTTCATGATGACCATCCTAATCACGAAGGGAACGGGGAAGGGAGTAACAAAGCCGTCGCGAATCCGGCGAGCGGCGGCGTCATCCATCGGCGCGCGCGCCCCTCGCCCACCGGCTGCACTTTGCCGGCCGCGGCTAACGTGTCGAGCGAGCGCTGCACGGTGCGCTGACTCGCGCCGAGCACGAGCGCAAGCGCGGAACTCGACCAGGATTCGCCATCCGAGAGAAACGCGAGCAGCGCCGCATGCTCGCCTTCGACTGGCGGCGCCAGCACGACGACCTCGCGCGCTTGCCGCGGCGCGAGCGCGAAGCCGCGCGTCGTCGCGCTGACGCTCGCGAGCGTGCCGAGCGCCGCACGCAGCCGGCCGATCTCGACGCGCAACCGCGCGCGATGTGATTCGTCGGCGCGTTTGGCGCGAAACGCGCGTGCGACGAGCGCGTCGCGCGGCACGTCGTCGGGCCATGCCTCGCCTAGCATGCGAGCAAGCGCGAACAACACAGGTCGGCTCGCGAGCGCAACCGCCGCGTTGGCGTCGCGGATCGCGTAGCGGCAAGCGTCGACGATGAGCGGACCACCATCCTGGTTCGAGGTCAGCAGCTTTTCGATCTCATCGAGGAGGATCGGTTCTTCTTCGCCCCTCGCGATCATGCGCGCCGCCGGCTTGCTCAGTGCAGCCGAAGCGTTTTCGACTTCCGCGATCAACGCCGGAATGCCGGCCTCGTGTGCCGCGCGTGCTGCCCGCGCCAGCGCGGCACGAGCGGCGCCGCTGCGCAAACGCCGCAGCGCGACTCCCGCGACCACCAGCTCATGCGCGGCCCGCAACGCGGGCGGAAACGGCCGGGGATCGAGCACGGCAAGCTTGCGCTCCGCTTCGTCGAGACGGCCGATCAGCAGCAGACGCCGCGCCGCCAGATACCGCGCATGCGCGGCATTCACGCGATCGCCGTGCGCGTCGAGCGTGGCGGTCGCGGCGTCGAGTGTTCTGGCGGGCCATGCGAGATCGCGCGACGCGAACGCGATCTCCGCTTCGGCGACCACGCAGCGGGCACGCGACACCGCATGCTGCGCGCCGAATGCGCGCGCGGCGGCGCGCACCAGCGCCTTTGCGCGCGCGAAATCGCCGAGCTGCGCCATCGCGATGCCGCGCAGCGCGAGCGCCGGCGCGTCGTCGCGCAACGCGACGCGGTCGAGCGCGCCGAGCGGATCGCCGGCCGCGAGCGCGCGCGCCGCCGCCGCAATCAGCGCGTCCACGGCGTGCGAGTCCGCGCGTAGCACGTCAATGCATCAAGCGAATCCCGCCACACTTGTCACTCCCACCCGATCGATGCCCGGTCCTAATCTAGCACGACCATCAACCGTCACCGACGCCTTCGGGCAAGAGCTCGCACGGCGCGGCACGACCCACGGAGGAACCCACGATGACCACGCATCCGATCGGAACCCGCGAACAGTGGCTCGACGCGCGACGCGCGCTGCTCGACGCGGAAAAAGCCCACACGCGACACGGCGACGAACTCGCGCGGCAACGTCAGGCGCTGCCGTGGGTGAAGGTCGATAAGGCCTACCGCTTCGATACCGACGAAGGCACCGCATCGCTCGCCGAGCTGTTCAGAGGACGTTCGCAGCTGCTCGTCTACCACTTCATGTTCGGGCCCGACTACAAGGCGGGCTGCCCATCGTGCTCGTCGATCGCGGACGGTTTCGGCGGCTTCGCTGTGCATCTCGCGCATCACGACGTGATGCTGATGGCGGTGTCGCGCGCGCCGCTCGAGAAGTTGCAGGCATACAAGCGACGCATGGGTTGGACGTTTCCCTGGGCATCGTCGGCAAGCGGCGATTTCAATTTCGACTTCAATGTCTCGTTCACCGAGGCACAGCAGCGCGCCGGCGATATCGAGTACAACTACGCACGCAACTCTCACGCGATGGACGTGAGTCCCGCGCCCGAACCCGTCGCGCAATTCGCGGCGACCTGCGGCACTGACGCGGCCACCTATTCGCGCGACCGGCCCGGCATGAGCGCGTTCGTGCTCGAAGACGGCGTCGTCTATCACACGTATTCAACCTACGCGCGCGGCGTCGATGCGCTGTGGGGCATGTACCAGTGGCTCGATCGCGCGCCGAAGGGACGCAACGAGACAGGCATCTGGTGGCGCCGTCACGACGAGTACGAGCGGTGATGGGCCCGCTCGTACGCGCTGCCTGCACGAACGGGCAGCACTTCACCACGTGGCGCGCGATGCGCTCATCGCAGCGGGTGTTCGTCGGCGTCTGCGCGTTGGTGTTCATCGCGAGCGTCGCGGCGACACTGGCGCACAACGCGTCGATGTCGGCGATGGGCGCGCTGCCGATGCCAGGCGGCTGGTCGATGTCGACGCTGTGGATGCCGACCTGCGGGCGCACGTGGGCCCGCACCGCGGCATCGTTCATCGGCATGTGGATCGTGATGATGGCGGCGATGATGCTGCCGTCGTTGATGCCGATGCTGCTGCGCTATCGCGAAGCGGTCGGCGCGCGGGCGAGCGCGGGGCGACTGGCGCTGCTGACGGTGCTGGTGAGCGGCGCGTACGCGGTCGTATGGACTGCGCTCGGCATGGCCGTGTTTGCGGTCGGTGCGTCGCTCGCGGCGCTCGAGTTGCGGTGGCTAGCGCTCGCGCGGTCCGTGCCGTTAGCGGCCGGCGTGGTGGTCCTGCTCGCCGGCGCATTGCAGTTCAGCACGTGGAAAGCCCGCCGCCTCGCCTGCTGTCGCGCGACACCGAGCCTCGCCGCCGACGCGGCAAGCGCCTGGCGCTACGGGCTGCGCATCGGGGTGGACTGTGCCGGTTCCTGCGCGGGATTGACGGCGATTCTGCTGGTCGCCGGCATGACGGATTTGCGCCTGATGGCCGCCGTGACGGCCGCCATCACCGCCGAGCGGGTCGCACCGGACGGCGCGCGCGTCGCACGGACGATCGGCGCCATAGCCATCGGCGTCGCTGGCTGGCTGCTTGTCCAAGCCGCTTCAGGCGGCTAATAGACGCGCCTATCCATCGTCGATCGCTTCGCAAATCGATGATCGACAGCCTTGCTGCCCCAATATTGTTTTAGTTACCGAAACAGTGAGTTCAGGAATTAGGTATTTACCCTAGTTCCGGCTCCCCCTAGACTGTCATCACTGCTGCAAACAAACGGTTTCGCAGCCTAACAAGACAAAACCTGGAGGTAGTAAAAATGAAATCACTCGTTCAAGCTGTCGTTATCGCCGCTACTCTCGCTGCTCCGGTTGCCGTTTTCGCTCAATCGAACCAGCCGCTGACCCGCGCGCAAGTTCGTGAAGAGCTGGTTCAGATCGAGAAGGCCGGTTACAACCCGGCGCGTTCGAACCCGAACGAATATCCGTCGAACATTCAGGCTGCCGAAGCTCGCGTCGCGGCGCAAAACAGCGCGGTCGGCGGCGTGACCAGCGGTTCGTCGCAACAGGGCCGCGCAGCGCAGTAAGCCGCGTTCCCGTTAGAAAGTTGCTGTTGATGTAGCTGTACCTGCCGGAGCGCTTTGCCATAGCTCTTGCAGCTTCCCCTGCTGGCCCGCCATCGCGATCGAATGCGATGGTGGGCCAGTTCCGTTTTAGCGGAGCCCGGCTAGTGTCGCGTCAGACCGCGCCCGGGTTGATATACGCGGTCTTCACCGACGTATAGAACTCGCGGGCGTAGGCGCCCTGCTCGCGCGGACCATAGCTCGATCCCTTCCTGCCGCCGAACGGCACGTGATAATCGACCCCCGCCGTCGCGGTGTTGACCATCACCATGCCCGCCTGCACATGGCGGCGGAAATGACTCGCGTACTTCAGCGAGGTCGTGCAGATGCCGGCCGACAGACCGAACTCGGTGTCGTTAGCGACCGCGAGCGCTTCCTGGTAGTCCTTGACCTTGATCACCGACGCGACCGGCCCGAACACCTCTTCGCGGTTGATGCGCATCGCCGCGGTCGTCTCCGTGACCAGCGCCGGCGCGAGGAAGTTGCCCGGCGTCGCGCCCTTGACGCGCTCGCCGCCGAACACCGTGCCGCCCTCCTCGCGCGCGATCGCCAGATAGCGCTCGTCCTGCTCGAGCTGCTTGTCGTCGACGACCGGGCCGATCTGCGTGCCGTCCGCGAGCGCATCGCCGACCTTCAGCGCGCGCATGCGCGCCTTCATGCCGTCGATGAAGCGGTCATAGATCCCCTCGGTCACGATCAGCCGGCTCGATGCCGTGCAACGCTGGCCCGTCGAGTAGAACGCGCCGTTGATGCAGGCTTCGACCGCGACGTCGAGATCGGCGTCGTCGAGCACGACCATCGGGTTCTTGCCGCCCATTTCGAGCTGGAATTTCTTGCCCGACTCGAAGCACTTCGCGCCGATCGCGCGACCCGTCGAGACGGAACCGGTAAAGCTGATCGCATCCACGTGCGGCGACGACACCAGCGCCTCGCCGACCACCGAGCCGCGGCCCATCACGAGGTTGATCACGCCCGCCGGCGCGCCCGCCTCGGCGATGATCTTGACCAGCTCCCACGTGCTGCCGGGCACCAGATCGGCCGGCTTGATGACGACCGTGTTGCCGTACGCGAGCGCCGGTGCGATTTTCCACGCCGGAATCGCGATCGGAAAATTCCACGGCGTAATCAGGCCCACCACGCCGACCGGTTCGCGCGTCATTTCGACTGTCATGCCCGGCCGCACCGACGGCACGATTTCGCCGCCGACACGCAGCGCTTCGCCCGCGAAGAACTTGAAGATCTGGCCGGCGCGGCCCACTTCGCCGATCGCCTCGGGCAGCGTCTTGCCCTCTTCACGCGCGAGCAGCTTGCCGAGCTCCGCCTTGCGCGCGAGGATCGCGCTGCCCGCCTGGTCGAGCACGTCGAAGCGCTGCTGCGGCGTGGACAGCGACCACGTCGCGAAGGCCTTGCGCGCGGCGCTGATCGCGCGGTGCGTCTGCTCGGCGTCGGCTTGCGCGAATTCGCCGATCACGTCGTCCAGATTCGACGGATTGACATTGCGCGACACGCTCGCGCCGTCGACCCACTGTCCGTCGATGTAGTTTGCAAATTGACTCATGTCCTGATTCTCCTTTCGAAAATTGCAGCGACAATCCGGTTATTCAGCAACCAGCAGGCCGCGAACCGCAAGGTTGCGATACAGAGCGCGCACGCCGAACGTCCACGGTTCGATTTCGGTGGACAGACGCACCGTGTTGGTCAGCGCGCCGAGCTGCGGCGTCGAAATCGTCACACGGTCGCCGAGGTGATGCGTGAAACCGGCGCCGGGCGCGTCGCGGTCCTTGATCGGCGAGAACATCGTGCCGAGGAACAGCATGAAGCCGTCCGGGTACTGGTGATGACGGCCACAGGTCTGCGCGACGAGGTCGGCCGGGTCGCGGCTGATCTCGCTCATGTGGCTTACGCCGTCGAGCACGAAGTCGTCGTCGGTGCCTTCGACGCGCAGCGACACGCTCGCGCTGCGCACCGAGTCGAGCGAGAAGGTGTCGTCGAACAGCCGCACGAACGGGCCGATTGCGCACGAGCCGTTGTTGTCCTTGCACTTGCCGAGCAACAGCGCCGAGCGCCCTTCGATGTCGCGCAGGTTCACGTCGTTGCCGAGCGTCGCGCCGACGACACCGCCGCGGCTATTCACCGCGAGCACGATCTCCGGCTCCGGGTTGTTCCACACCGACGCGGCGAGCAGACCGACGTCCGCGCCGAAGCCGACCGCCGACATCGGCTGCGATTTCGAAAATACCTCCGCGTCCGGACCGATGCCGACTTCCATGTATTGCGACCACGCATCGCGGCGCTCGAGCTCGGCCTTCAGCTTCATCGCGGCTTCCGAGCCCGGCTTGATCTTCGACAGGTCGGTGCCGATCGTCGATGCGATCGTCTCGCGCACTTCCTTCGCCTTCGCCGGATCGCCGCCGGCCTGCTCCTCGATCACGCGCTCGATCAGGCTCACCGCGAACGTGACGCCGCAGGCCTTGATCGCCTGCACGTCGCACGGCGCGAGCAGGCGCACGGCGGGGGCGCCCGCGCCCGGCAGGTTTGCGTCGATCAGTTGCGCAACCGGCCCGAGCGGCACGCCCGGCGCGCTGCGCGCAAATTGCGCGGCATCGTCGCGCTCGAACAGATCGGCGGTGGTCGGCACGCTCGCGGTGATGTCGAACACCTCGCCGCCGCGCACGACGACCACGCACGGTCCTTCATGCTGCTCGGACTTGCGCCACACGCGGCCGATCAGCAGCGCGTCGTTCAGATCGCCGGGAAGAAAGCTGGAAGAGGAAGTTGCGGACATGGGATGGGCTCTTTCGGGTAAGTGGAGAAACGGGCAAGGCCGGGCGTCGCGTTGTATGCGAAGCCCGGCCTTGTCACCTGCAGGTCAATGCGAATGCCGTGGATTGCCGCGCTCGGCAATCACCTTCAGATAAAGCGTCGCCGGTTCCAGGCAGCCGCCGGTCGAAAGCTGGCCGACCGTCTTGCGGTACAGCTCCTGCCACGGCGTTTGCGCGGCCGGAATCTCGAACTGCACGGTTTCGCGGCGTCGCGCGAGTTCCGCTTCGTCGACCAGAACGTTGACGCTGCGCGAATTCAGATCGACACGGATGCGGTCATTCGTGCGCAACAGCGCGAGGCCGCCGCCCACCGCCGCTTCCGGCGACATGTTCAGAATCGACGGGCTCGCGGACGTGCCGCTCTGCCGGCCGTCGCCCAGCGTGGGCAGCGACGTGATGCCCTGGCGCACCAGCGCAGCCGGCGGCGCCATGTTGACGACCTCGGCACTGCCCGGATAGCCGACCGTGCCCGTGCCGCGAATCACGAGGATGCAATGCTCGTCGATTTCGAGGGCCGGGTCGTTGATGCGCGCGTGATAGTCCTCCGGGCCGTCGAACACGATCGCGCGTGCTTCGAAGGTGTTTTCCGCACCTGGCTCGCTCAGATAGGTCTTGCGGAACGCATCGCCGACTACCGACATCTTCATGATCGCGCTGTCGAAGAAGTTGCCCGACAGCACCATGAAGCCCGCGCCGTGCTTCAGCGGATCGTCGGTCGTCTTGATGACCTCGCGATCCGGCGCCGGCGCGGCGGCCGCGATTTCGCCCATCGTGCGGCCCGACACCGTCAGACATTCCTCGTGCACGAGGCCGGCTTTCGCGAGCTCGTGCATCACGGCCGGCACGCCGCCCGCGCGATGGAAGCTCTCGCCGAGATACTCACCCGCGGGCATGCAGTTGACGATCAGCGGCACCTGCTCGCCGACGCGCTGCCAGTCGTCGAGACTCAGCTCGACGCCCATGTGCCGCGCGATCGCGATCAGATGCGGCGGGCAGTTGGTCGACGCGCCGAGCGCCGATGCGACGACGATCGCGTTTTCGAACGCTTCTTTCGTCATGATCTTCGACGGCCGCACGTCGTCGCGCACGAGATCGACGATGCGCTTGCCGGTCGCGTAGGCCATCTGGCCGCGCTCGCGGTAAGCGGCCGGAATGCTCGCGCAGCCGGGCAGCGACATGCCGAGCGCTTCGGCGAGGCTGTTCATCGACAGCGCGGTGCCCATCGTGTTGCAGTGACCGATCGACGGCGACGATGCGGTGGTCAGCTCCATGAAGCCTTCATAGTCGATCTCGCCGGCCGCGAGCAGATTGCGCGCATGCCAGATCACGGTGCCCGAGCCGACGCGCTTGCCGTCGTGCCAGCCGTCGAGCATCGGACCGCCGGACAGCACGATCGCCGGCATGTCGACGGTGGCCGCGGCCATCAGGCACGCGGGCGTGGTCTTGTCGCAGCCGGTGGTCAGCACGACGCCGTCGAGCGGAAAGCCGTGCAGGATTTCGACGAGCCCCAGATACGCGAGGTTGCGGTCCAGCGCGGCGGTCGGCCGGCGGCTCTGCTCGGCGAGCGGATGCACCGGAAACTCCATCGGAATGCCACCCGCGTCGCGAATGCCGGCTTTCGTGCGCGCCGCGAGTTCGATGTGATGGCGATTGCACGGCGCGAGATCACTGCCCGTCTGCGCGATGCCGATGATCGGCCGGCCCGACTGCAGCTCTTCGCGCGTCAGACCGTAGTTCATGAAACGCTCGACGTACAGTGCCGTCATATCCGCATGCGAGGGATCGTCGAACCATTCCTGGCTGCGCAGCCGGCGCGGGGTGGATGCTGACATGATGCGTATCTCTCTGTCTGGGTGAGGGTTGCTTATCGTGCTTACGCGTGCTCTGCGTGTTTCTGCGCCCGCGCCGTCTCGCGGCCCGGCACGCTGTCTTCATTCGACGTGGCCCGCGTCAGCATCGTGCGCGGCACGAGCAGGATCAGCACGCAGCTGACCAGCAGACACGCACCGAGTGCGTAGGTGCCGTTGTTGATGTCGCCGGTCAGGTTTTTGGCCACGGCGGTGATCATCGAACCGGTAAAGCCGGACAGATTGCCGATCGCGTTGATCATCGCGATGCCGGCCGCCGCCGCGGCGCCCGACAGCAGCTGTCCCGGGAACGTCCAGTAAATCGGCATCAATGCGAGGATGCCGGCGGTCGCGATCGTCAGAAACGTGATCGCCCACACCACATGATGCGCCAAAGCCGCGCTCATGATCAGACCGAGTCCGCCGATCAGCGCCGGAATCGCCGCATGCAGACGCCGCTCGCCGGTTTTCTTCGAATGCGCGGCGTTCGCGAGCGTCGCGATGATCGCCACGCCATACGGGATCGCGGTCAACAGGCCGATGTGCAGCGGGTCCTGCACGCCGGTCGCCTTGATGATCGACGGCAGCCAGAACGCGAGGCCGTAGAAGCCGGTATTGAACGTGAGCAAAATCGCGACCAGCAGCCAGACACGCGGATCGCGCACCGCCGAGCCGAAGCGCGCGGTCTTGTGCGCGCTCTCGCGCTGCAGATTCGCCGCGAGCAGGCTCTTTTCCTGCGGCGTGAGCCAGCGCGCGCGCTCGATGCCGTCGTCGAGCGAAAAGTACACGACGAACGCGGTCAGCAGCGACGGCACGCCCTCGATCAGCAGCATCCATTGCCAGCCCTGATAGCCGAGCAGGCCCGCCGTATGGTCCATCAGCCAGCCCGACACGACGCCGCCGAGCATCAGGCTGACCGGCATCGCGATCAGAAAGCCCGACATCACGCGGCTTTGACGCTGTGCCGGAAACCAGAAGTTCAGGTACAGAATCACGCCGGGGAAGAAGCCGGCCTCGCAGAGCCCGAGCAGGAAGCGCAGGATGTAGAACATCGTCGCGGTTTCGACGTGCGCGAGCTGCGCGAGCGGCTGGACGAACGCGAGCGCCATCGACACGAGCCCCCACGTGAACATGATCCGCGCGATCCAGAAACGCGCGCCGTAGCGATGCAGGAACACATTGCTGGGCACTTCGAAGATGAAATAGCCCCAGAAAAACACGCTCGCGCCGATCGCGTACATCGTGTCGGACAGGCCGAGATCGTCGAGCATCTGCAGCTTCGCGAAGCCGACGTTTACGCGATCGAGATACGCAACCACATAGCACAGCAACAGTATCGGCAGCAGCCGGCGCACGACCTTGCGATAGGTCCTTTCCTCGAACTCGTCGACGCGCGCGGCAGGCGCGGCGATGGCGGACGGTACAGCGGTCATTCGTTTCTCCATCAGCGTGTTTTTGTGGGGAAATGCGGTTGCCGGTAAAGTTACCGGTAACATTTCTGGCTGTGGATGTTACGCCCGGCTTACCGTCCGGACAACCAAGGGATATCCCTGATCTGTCTGGTTAAGGGTAGTTGGGCGCGTTCGCGTCATGCGAATTCAGCGACGCGCCCTTTTACGCGCTATCGCGCGAAATCACCGTGAAATCGATCTTCACCGCCTTCCTGCGATGCACGTCGCCCGCTTCGCGATCGGCGAGCGCCGCGAGCAGCGTCTCGCCGGCGCGCAGGCCGATGCCGTAAGCATCGACCGATACCGTCGTGATGCTCGGCTGACAGCACCACGACACCTCGAAATTGCCGAAGCCGGCAACCGCGATGTCGCCCGGCACCGACAGCCCGCGCCGATGGCACTCCATGATCGCGCCGAACGCCGACATGTCGCTCACGCACATCACGGCTTCGGTATCGGGCCAAGTGTCCAGCAAGGCGCTGATCGCCGGCGCGCCGTGGCTCATCGTGATCGGCGAATCGCCGAGCCGGATCACGCGCGGCTCGCCGAGGCCCAGCGCCTTGACTTCGGCGACGTAGCCGCGCATCCGGTCGTGCCCGCGCCGGTCGCGCTCGCTGGCGCCCGCGATAAAGCCGATCCGGCGATAACCGCGCTCGTGCAGATGCCGAACCATCGCGCGCGCCGCCGCCGAGTTCGAAAAGCCGACGACCGTATCGATCGGATCGCTGGGCAAATCCCACATTTCGACGACCGGAATGCCGGCGCGCTGCAACAGCATGCGCGTCGCGTCGGTGTGCCGGCCGCCCGTCAATGCGACGCAGCGCGGCTGGTGGCGCAGCATCGAGCGCACCAGCAGTTCTTCCTGTTCCAGCAGGTAGTCCGTATCGCCGAGCAGCAGCTGCAGACCATGCGGATTCAGTGCGGCATTCAGGCCGCGCACGGTGTCGGAGAAGTTCGAGCTCGACAGCGACGGCACCAGCACCGCGACGAACTCCGAGCGGCCCGACGACAGCGCGCCCGCTGCCGCATCGGCGACGTAACCGAGTTCGTCGATGACTTTCTGCACGCGTTCGCGGGTCGCTTGCGACACGTTGCGGCCTGCGAGCACGCGCGACACGGTCATCTTCGAGACGCCCGCGCGTTCGGCAACATCGGACATGCGGGGCGGGACTGGCGGCCTGGACGTCATGATAGGAATCGGGGCGGATGCGCGGAAGTCATGGAACGCACATGATAACGGGCCACTCCTTGCGGAGCGACCAGGCAACGTCAGGGTTGCGTATTGCGGCTCGTCCTGTCGCTGTGTTTTGTCGCTTTAACGCTCGAATCCCACCGAGCAGCGAGCCTGAACCTGCCCCGCCACCGGTGCGCGGAAAGAGAACAGCCCGCCCGCCTGCGGCTGATGCTGCCGCTCGACGGCAGTCAGCCCCTTCCATGCGGTCGACACATAGACGGTTTGCAGATCCTCGCCACCGAACGCGAGTTTCGTCACGTTCGCGCACGGCAACGGCACCTGATCGACCAGTTCGCCCGCCGGCGAGTAACGCTCGATCCGCCAGCCGCCGAACAGCGCGATCCACACGAAGCCGTCGGCATCGACCGCCATGCCGTCGGGATGACCGTCGCCCGAGATCGCGGCGAAGATGCGCTTGCCCGACAGCGTGCCGTCCGCGGCGACGTCGAACGCATAGACCACGCGGCGCACCGTGTCGTTGTGATACAGCGTGCGGCCGTCCGGGCTCATCGCCGGGCCGTTCGTGATCACGTAGTCGTCGTCCTGCGCGATCGCCGCGCCTCGCTCGTTCACGCGATACAGCGTGCCGCTCGGCGCCTCTTCGGCGTCGTCCATCGAGCCGAACCACAAGCGCCCTTGGGCATCGACGAAACCGTCGTTCAGGCGGTTGCCCGGCAGATGCGGTTCGACGTCGACGAGCTTGCTGAACTCCCCGCTCGCCGGATCGAAGCGATGCAGGCCGCCCGGCAGCCCGCATACGAACGTGCCGTCAGCGAGCGGCGCCAGAAAACCGGGCTGATCGGGCGCCTGCCACGTTCGCTGCTCGCCGCTCGCGACGCACAGCCGATGAATCCGGCGCCCCTTGATATCGACGAAATACACGGCGTTCTCGGCGGCCTGCCACAGCGGCCCTTCGGCCAGCTCGGCGCCGACCGCCCATACGCACACAGGTACCGGCATGCTCATTCTCCGTACCACCCTGCGTCGACGAAGTAATCGCGGCCGGAGCACCGCGACGCGTCGTCGGACGCGAGGAACAGCGCCATGCGCGCGACGTGCTCGGGCTCGATGCGCAGTTGCAGACACTGACTCGCGACGACCTTCGCTTCGCTCTCCGCCGATTGCCACAGCTGCATTTGCCGGGGAGTCTTCACCGCACCCGGGATGATGCAGTTCACGCGGATGCCCGCGCCGCCGAGATCGCGCGCGAGACCCCGTGTGAGCCCTTCGATGCCGGCTTTCGCGGTCATATAGATCGCGAGGTTCGGCAGCGCGAGATGCCACGACACCGAGCCCAGATTCAGGATCACGCCGCGCCCCGCGCGACGCATGCCGTTCGCGGCGGCCTGCGCGCAGAAGAACTGGTGGCGCAGATTCACCGCGATACGGTCGTCCCAGTAGCTCGCGGTGAGCTCGCCGATTTCGTGCCGGTCGTCATTGCCGGCGTTGTTGACTAGCACGTCGATCGGCCCCGCCTCTTCGACGATTGCCGCAAACGTGCTTTCGATTGCGTCGACATTTTTCAGGTCGCAGCGGCGGAACAGCGGCGGATGCTTCGCGTGGCGAAGCGTTTCCTGCAACGCGAGCGAATCGTGCTCGGCGACGTCGAGGAAGAACACGCGCGCGCCTTGCTGCGCGAAAGCCTCGACGATCGCGGCGCCGATCCCGCTGCCGCCGCCGGTGACGACGATGGTTTTGTCCGCCAGGCTTGGATAGGTTGCGTACGACATCAGATTTTCCACTTGTAACGAGTAGGACCACACACGGGGCGGCACTCGCCGTCCCGACCCGCCGCTTAGGCCACGATCTCGACTTCGCTCAGCATGCGCCAGTTGCGCTCGAGCGTTCTCGTCGCGGAGCCCGCGACCGCGACCGTGCCGCTCAGATGAATGTCGCGGCTCGAACTGCCGACGAGCAGATCGAAATCACCGGGCTCGACGATACGCTCGCCGCGCGCGTCGGTGAAGTTCAGCATGTCGACCGGCAGCTTCACGCGCACACGCGCCGAGGCACCGGCCGCGAGCGGCACGCGCGCGAACGCCTTCAGTTCGCGCACCGGCCGCGCGACCGACGCGTGGCGGTCCCGCACGTAGATCTGCACGATCTCGGTGCCGTCGCGGGCACCGATGTTGTCGAGCGTGAAGCTCAGCTCGATCGTACCGTCTTCGATCGGCACCTCGCTGTGCGCGAGCGCGAGATCGCCGTAACGGAACTGCGTATAGCCGAGACCGAAACCGAACGGATAGCGGCATCCGAAATGGTAGGCAATCGGCGTTCCAGCGCTCTTCAGACGATGGTTATATACGTACGGCACGGCGCCCGCGCTCTTCGGCACCGACAGCGGCAGACGGCCGCTGAAATTGGCGCGGCCCACCAGCAGATCGGCCAGCGCTTCGGCGCCGCGCTCGCCCGGCGCGAACGCCATGATCTGCGCGGCGATGCGCTCTTCGAGGCCGCCGAGATTGTACGGACGGCCGCCCGTCATCACGACGACGGTTGGCGTGCCGCTGTCGACCACCGCCTGCAGCAACGCCTGCTGCACGCCCGGCAGGTCGAGGCTGTCGGTATCGGAGCCTTCGCCGACCGTGCCGGACTGGAACAGGCCCGCCAGATCGCCGACGAACACCAGCGCGACGCCCGCTTGCCGCGCGGCTTCGACCGCCGCCGCGATGCCGTCGGTGTCCTTGCTGATCAGCTCGTCGCAATGCGCGTCGCCGGTCAGATCGAGCGACACGTCGCCCGGGAACACCGGCGCGCCCGCGCGGCGTTCCTTGATGATGTCGCAGCCCTGCGCGTGAATCACGCGCTCGTTGCCGAGCAACGCGCGCAGCGAGCGCAGCGGCGTCGCGATCGACGCAGTGGACTGCTCGCCGCTGTTGATCAGATGCACCGGGAAGCTGTAGCCGGCGAGGAGCGCGAGCGGATCGTCGGCGGTCGGGCCGATCACCGCGATTTTGTCGGCGCCGTTCGGGGCGAGCGGCAGCACGTCGCCCTGATTGCGCAGCAGCACCGCCGATTCGAGCGCGACCTGATACGCGGTATCGCCCGCTGTGGCGCTCTTCACGTCGACGCGTTCGGGATCGACATATGGATTCTCGAACAGGCCAAGCTGGAATTTCACGCGCAGCACGCGCGAGACGGCAGTGTCGATCGTCGCTTCGGTGATCTCGTCGCGCTCGAGCGCTTCCTTCAGATGCACCGCGCACTCATGGCCCGGCAGCTCGACGTCGAGGCCGGAGTTGAATGCGAGGGCCGCGGCCGACGCGCTGTCGCGCGCCACCGCATGGTGGCTGTAAAGCAGGTCCACGCCCGCGTAATCCGCGACGACGAGACCGTCGAAGCCCCACTTCTCGCGCAGCGTGTCGTGCAGCAGCGCGCGATCGCCATGGCAGGGCACGCCGTCGACGTCGTGATACGCGGGCATCACCGAGCCCGCGTTCGCGAGCTTCACGGCCATTTCGAACGGCAGCATGAACACGTCGTTGAGCTCACGCGGACCGACATGCACCGGCGCATGATTACGGCCGCCTTCGCTCGCCGAATGACCGACGAAATGCTTGAGCGTCGCGAGCAGATCGCGCTGTTCGCCTTGCAGGCCCTTCACGTAGTGGCATGCGAGCACGCCGACCAGATACGGGTCTTCGCCGAGCGTCTCCTCGGTGCGGCCCCAGCGCGGATCGCGCGACACGTCGAGCACCGGCGCGAGCCCCTGGTGACAACCGATCGAACGCGCCTGCTCGCCGATGATCGTGCCCACTTCGCCGACCAGCCGCGGATTCCACGTCGCCGCATAGTTCAACGGCGACGGGAACAGCGTCGCGTCCTTGATCATCAGGCCGACGAGGCACTCCTCGTGCGCCATCACCGGAATGCCGAGACGCGTGTCTTCGACCATCTTGCGCTGCAGTTCGTTGAGCGCTCGCACGCCTTCCTTCGGATCGACCGTATGCGTGCCGAGCGGACGCGTGATCTGGCCGAGGCCGTACTGCAGGATCTCGTCGACCGTGATCTGGTTGGCACTCTGCGCGAAATCGATGCTACGCGCCTTGTGATGGCCATCGGCCGACAGCACCAGCCAAGCGGCATGAAGCTGCGCGATCTTTTCGTCGAGTGTCATGCGCGCGAGCAGATCGGCCACGCGCTCTTCCACGGCTGCGGCGGGATTGCGGTAGAGCGGCACCTCACTTTGGCGAAGCAACATCGAAAACTCCTTTTATTTATCCTGGTGTACGAAGCGCAAGAAGCGCCGACAAATCCGTTGTTTCTGACAAGCGTGCGGCAGGGCGTTGCTTCGGCCGGGAGCCATCCCGTTCCATTTCAGATATCTTTCCGTACTTCGCAGTCCTGCTAATCAATCAAACGCGGCCGCGACTCGAAATTCGCGGTGTTTGATCGGCTGCGGGTCGTTCGTTGCGTCTAGCGATGCGGTGCTGTGCGCCCGCGCTTGCCTGCGTCGTGCAAGCAAGCGCGGTCACAAGCGGATCAGTGCAGACGCGGCAGCGCGAAATCGTTGTCGTCGAATACGTGGCATGCATGCGGTGCGAACGCCAGCTCGACGCGTTCGTCGTGATTGACGCCACCGTCGCCGGGTAGTTTGGCGATCATCGTGTTGCCCTCGCGCACGCCACCGTCCACGTGCACGTAGCTGTGCTCGCCCATCCGTTCGACCAGACGCACGGCGCAGCGAATCGTCTGCACGCCGGGCTGCGCCGACGGCAAGGCGAGGTGCTCCGGCCGGACGCCGAGCGTGACCTGCGAGCCGACGCGCTGCCTGCGGCCGTCGACCTCGGCGCGCACGCGCTCGCCCGTGGTCAGCTCGACCTGAATGCCCTTTTCGTCGACCGCGAGGACCGTGGCCGGCATGAAGTTCATCTTCGGCGAACCGATGAAGCCCGCGACGAAGCGGCTCTTCGGCCGGTGATACAGATCGAGCGGCGCGCCGATCTGCGCGATGCTGCCGTGTTTTTCCATGTCTGCGCCGGCGTGCAGCAGCACGATCTTGTCGGCGAGCGCCATCGCTTCGATCTGGTCGTGCGTGACATACACCGCGCTCGCGCGGTTGAACTCGCGATGCAAACGGGCGATTTCGGTCCGCGTCTGCACCCGCAGCGCGGCATCGAGATTCGACAGCGGCTCGTCGAACAGGAACACGCCCGGCTCGCGCACGATCGCGCGGCCGATCGCGACGCGCTGGCGCTGACCGCCGGACAGCGCAGCGGGGCGGCGCTCGAGGTAGCTGTCGAGTTGCAGCGCGGCAGCGGCGCTGCGCACCTTCTTGTCGATGATGGCCTTATCGACTTTCGCCTGACGCAGACCGAATGCCATGTTCTCGTACACGCTCATATGCGGATACAGCGCGTAGTTCTGGAACACCATCGCAACCTGGCGCTTCGCGGGTTCGACGTTGTTCATGAGTTCACCGTCGATGCGCAGTTCGCCGTCGGTGATCGATTCGAGGCCGGCAATCATGCGCAGCAGCGTGGACTTGCCGCAGCCCGACGGCCCGAGGAACACGCAGAATTCATCCTTGCCGACTTCGAGGTTGGCGTCGCGGATCACCGAGTTACCGCTCGCATAGGACTTCTGTACGTTAGTGAGAGAGATGCTTGCCATGTCGTCTTTGCGAAGTTCGGTGTGCGAGCCACTGCGGCCCACACGATTCGAGGTTGTGTGCGATGCGGATCAGCCCTTGAGCGAGCCAGCCATCATCCCCTTGATCACGCGCTCCTGACCGAACGCATAGGCAACGATCAGCGGCAGCGAAGTGAGTACGAGGACGGACAACATCGACGGAATGTTCGACGCGTATTGCCCCATGAAGTCCCAAATCGCGAGCGGCAGCGTACGGTGCTCGGCTGTCGAGGTGAGCATGTACGCGAAGATGAACTCGTTCCACAGACCAATGCCGTTGAAGATCGTCACAGTGGCGAGCCCCGGTGCCGAAAGCGGGAAGAAAATCCGCCAGAAGATGCGGAACGGACTGCAGCCGTCGAGCTGCGCCGCTTCTTCGAGCTCGCGCGGAATCTGGCGCATGAACTCGGTCAGGATGAAGATCGACACCGGCAGACTGAGCGCCACATACGGGCCGAGCAGCGCGAACGCGGTGTCGTAGAGACCGAGGTTGCGCGTGAGCAGATAGATCGGCACGAGCGTCGCATGCAGCGGCACGATCATGCCGGCGACCACCAGACCGAACAGCGTCTTGTTCAGTGAGAAGCGCAAGCGCGCAAACACGTAGGCCGCCATAGCACTGATGATGACGATCAGCAGCACCGACACGCCCACAGTGAACACGCTGTTACGGAAATAAGTGAAGAACGGCCCCTGCAGCACAGCCGCGTAATTGCCCCAATACAGGTGGCTCGGCGGCGCCCACACGGACGTCGCGAAAGTCTCCTCCTGGCTCTTCAGGCTCGACGCGACCATGAAGAGAAACGGAATCGTCGTGACGGCCAGCCAGATCAGTGCCAGCAAAGGAATCCCGACGCGGGGGAAGCGTAGTTTCTTGTTCATGGTTCAGACCTCGGTTGCATAACGGCGGGTGAAGTACATCGACACCGCCGCCACCGTGATGACGATAAGGAACATCGCCGAGCCGATGGTGCTGCCGTAGCCGAGTTGGAACGAACTAAACACCGTGCGATACATGTAGGTGGCCATCACCTCGGACGAACCTTCGGGGCCGCCTCCGGTCATGACGAAGACGAGATCGAAGTAACGCAGCGAGCCGAGCACGGACAGCAGCACCGCCGTGCGCACCGTGCCTTGCAGATGCGGCAGCTTGATGCGCCAGAAAATGGTCCACTCGGATGCGCCGTCGAGCAGCGCAGCCTCGTTGACCTCGGCCGGCATCGACGAGAGCCCGGCGAGGAACAGAATCATGTAGAAAGGCGCGTTCTGCCAGATGATCACGGCAATCGTCGCACCCAGCGAAAAATGCGGGTCGCCCAGCCAGTCCTTCGCGAGGCCATCGAGCCCGAATGCCTGCAGCGCGACGTTGACCGGACCGAAATTCGGATCGTAGATCTGCTTGAACAGCACGCCGATCGCCACGCTCGACATCAGCAGCGGCAGGAAATACAGAACCTTCAGCAAGCGCGAGCCGCGGCCGGCCTTTTCCAGCAGCACGGCTAGCGCGAGCGCGATCGGAAGCTGGATGACGATCGAGGCGACAGCAAGAATCACGTTGTTCCGCAGCGATTGCCAGAACACCATGTCGTGCGCGAGCCGCTCCCAGTTCGCGAGTCCGATATAACGGGCAGTGTTGCCGAGGCCGTTCCAGTCGAGCAGCGACAGCCGCAGGCTGGAGACGAGCGGATAAAGCAGGAACACGGCCAGCAGCAGCAGCGACGGCGCAAGAAACACCACCGTGACGAGCGTTTGCGATGAGAATCTCAACCGGCGTTCGGGAGTAGCGGTAATTGCAATATTCACGGGCTTGTATGCCGACCGGCACCTCGCGGTGCCGGCCGGACTTTTCTTTAAGACTGGAGATGATTAACCGCCCTTCTTCGAAGCGGCTTCCATTTGCTGCGCAGCAGCTTCAGGCGTCAGCGACAGGCCGAACAGTGCCTGCGTCGTGTCCTTGTGCAGCTCACCGAGGGCCGGCGGCAGTGCCTGGTCGTACCAGAGCTGCACGCTCGGAGCCGCGGCAAGCAGTTTCTGCAGACGCTGCGTGAACGGATCGTCAATCTTGACGTTATTGACCGGCGGGAGCTTGTGGTCATCCGACGCGCGAGCCTGCATCGCCTGTTCGTCGGTCAATGCCTGGATCAGCTTGAACGCTGCGTCCGGCGACTTGCACTCGGCTGAGATGCTGAGGAAGCCATCGCCGACCGTGCCGATCAGGTCACGCGGATCGCCCTTGCCACCCGGCACGCTCGGGAACGGGAAGAAGTCGAGATCCTTCGAGAACGCCGGATTTTCGTTGGCGATCGTCGAAGCTTCCCAGGCACCCATCAGCTCCATGGCAGCCTTGCCCGTGTACAGCAGACGGCGCGAAGCGCCCGAGTCGTAATCAAGACCGTTGATGCCCGGTGCGAACGCGCCAGCCTTCACCAGTTCCTGAATGCGCTTGCCGGCTTCGACGAAGGCCGGATCTTCGAAGCCCTTGCCCTTGCCTTCGATCGCGTCCTTCACGACTTGCGGACCGCCGATACGGTCGACGAGGTACATGTAGTACATCGATCCGGTCCACTTGTTCTTGTTCGCGAGCGAGAACGCCGCGACGTTGTGCGACTTCAGCACCTCGACGACGTGCATCAGTTCATCCCACGTCTTCGGCGGCGTGATGCCGTACTTCTTGAAGACTTCCTTGTTGTAGAAGATCACCGCGGCCGCCGCGTTTTCAGCAGCGACACCGTAGGTCTTGCCGTCGAACGTCGTGACATCCCACGACGATTGCATGAAACGGTTGCGATACGACGGATCCTTGCTCAGGTACGGCGTCAGGTCGGCGATCTGGCCGGACTTCACGTACTCGTGCAGGCCGCCGCCGCCCCAGTTCTCGAACACGCACGGCGGCTGATTCGCGCCGAAAGCGACCTTCAGCTTCGTCTTGTACGCTTCGTTCAGCACGTGCGAATTCTCGACCTTGTAGCCCGGAACCGCCTTTTCGAATCGATCCGACGCGTCGCGAATGATCTTGCTCGACGACGCATTGGTCTGCTGGTCCCATACCGTGATCGTCTTGGAGTCCGCCGCTACGGCGTTCGAAACAACTGCAGACAACGAAAACAGCAGCGCCGTCGCGCCGATGATGGACCGCGCTTTAAACAACGCCGGGTACGCCATGTGTGTGTCCCCTCTTCTGGATTTTTAAGAAACCGCTGAAACGTTAACGTTAGCCTTAACGTTAGTGAATGTTAGGTCGATGTGGTAAGTAAGGCTATGCGGGATTTTACCTGGTCTCGGTCGGGCTGCGACGCAAACACCTGTATAAGATTGATTGATTGTGGGAAAGCGGAAATAAAAAGGGTTCTGCTAGAATAGCGACTACATAAACGGTATCGCTAACGCGATTAGCGAGTCGACCCATCCAATGACCTCTCGCACAGCTCCGACCCGCATGGCAAGACAAACCCCCACGCTTGAGCACGTCGCCAAGCTTGCCGGGGTGTCCCAGATGACCGCATCGCGCGCTCTGAACGGCCGTCCTGGCGTGTCGCGCGAAACCCGTGACGAAGTACTGAGAATCGCGTCGGACATCGGTTACGTCGTCAACCGCACCGCGCAGAAACTGTCGGGGGGCCGCAATGGCATCATCGGCATCATCACGCCGACGCTCGACACGCAATTCTCCAGCGAACTGATTCTCGGCGCGGGCCGCGCGGCGCGTGGCGCCGGCTGCGAGATGCTGGTCTACACGGTGTTCGACGAAGATCGTCATACGCATCACGACCTGCTCGGGCTGATCCAGCAATTCTCCGACGGCATCCTCGCGATTCTTCCGCGCGAGTCGCTGTGCCTCGAGGCGCTCGCCACCGCGAAGGTGCCGGTCGTCGTCGTCGATCAGCGCGGCACGCTGACGGGCTTCCCGTCGGTGTCGGTCGACAACTACGGCGGCGCCTGTCTCGCGGTCGAACACCTAGCGGAGCTCGGTCACAAGCGCATCGCGTTTCTGGCCGGCGACGAAACGATCGAAGGTGTGCGCGACCGGCAACGCGGTTATCACGACACGCTGGCTCGCCTCGGCCTGCCGCGTGAAGACTCGCTGGTCGCCGCGGGCGACCTGTCGCAAATGATGGCGTTCGACGTCACGTTCGACCTGCTGAACCTCGCCGAGCCCCCCACCGCGATCTTCACGGCCAACGACCAGAGCGCGTTCGGCGTAATCGCCGCAATTCGCGAAGCCGGCCTGCGCGTGCCGGACGACATCTCGGTGATCGGCTTCGACGACATCCCGATGTCCGAGCAGTTTCACCCCGCGCTCACCACGATCCGTCAACCGTTCCAGCAAATGGCGCGCTCGGCGGTCAACACGCTGCTCGCGCAAATCGCCGGGATCGACGCCGCTTCGCAGCGCATCACGCTGCCGGCGGAACTGGTGGTGCGCGATTCCACCGGCCCTGTGCGCACCAAGCAGCGCCGCGGCCGTCACCAGATCGTTTCGACGTAAGTCGAAGCGCGCACCTTCGCATCCGAAGTCACGAGCGCGCCGCCATGCGTGCGCGCGGTCGCGACGATCAGGCGTTGATGCAAGCTGAGCGATGGCGGCAGCGTGGCCGCGCGAAACGCGATTTCCGTGTCGACCGGAATCATCCGCACGCCGTCTAGCGACAGAAACGTCGACATCCAGCTGCGCGCGTCCATCGACAGCCCGAGACTGCCGACCTTCACGAACTCCGCGATTTCGAACGCGCTGATCGCCGAGATCAGGATCTCGCCGCCGGCGAGCTCCCGATCGATCGCATCGTGCGCGGCCTGGCTCAGCGCTTTCTGCCTGCCGAGCCAGCACACGAGCGCAAGCGTGTCGAGCGTGATCATTACTCTTCCTGGTCGGCCGTGACAGGCTGCAACGCGTGCTTCAGATTGAAGTGCGTAATCGACGCGCGCAGCAGCTCGAGCGGATTTTCCTGCTTGCTGCGATACGGCCGAATTTCGATGGTGGGTTGCCCGCGGTCGGTGACGACCACGGTTTCGCCCAATGCCTCGACCTGGCGGAACAGCTCGCAGGCCCGGGACTTGAAGATGGCTTTAGATACTCGTTTTTCCATGACGCTCTCCACCCAGCAAAATTCCAACGGTTATTTTTTGCGCCGGGCCGGCGCGCCCGCATGCGAACGCGCGCGATGCGTGGCCCGACATTCTTTTTCAACCTTGCTCTCAGGCACTACTTTCCAACCTACTGCCAGGAGCTCCCTCGAACTCCCGTCCAACCCGCGGCGACGATTACCGTGACCGCGACACCGCCCGCACCGGTCGCGCCAATCCGTGCGCGCAACCGCTGCGCTTTCAGCTAATCAATACGTTTTAAGCAGACCGTTTCGGCCACACAAGGGTCGTGCCGGATAGCACCGCGGCGCGTCTCGGGTTTCAATGTCTGCTCCGTGTTTTAGCTCTTCGAATAGATGCAAACGTCTTGAACGTTACCCTTAACGTTAGCGGATGTTAATGGCACACATTCGCCGCCGCCATGCGGAGTTAACCTAAGCTCCGAACCACTATCCGGGACCACCCGACCCGACCCTCAAAGCCACGCCCAGCAAGGAGGAAGCTCCGCGCAAGGCATAGACAGCAAATCGTAATATTTGATGCGAACCGACTAACGAGATCCCTGCTTGCGTCTCACTCTTCGTCATCCGATGCCGGGGGCCTCGATGAAGGCTCCGCATCGAAATGTACGATCCACGAATGCAGCGATTCGCGCGGCTTCTTCAACCTTTCTCGCTGCTGCGGTCCTCGTTCGATAGCCGATTGCCCCCGGTCCGCGGCAGCCGCCGTTTCACCGGGCGTCTGCGCATACCGCTGCCCGGACGAGCCGCTAGCCGCGGCCTCGCCATCGTCCTTCGCTACATTTTTCTCCATCGCGCTATCCGCCATCGGTGTGCTAGTGCTCGCTCGCCGGCATCGGCCTGTCAAACGACCGCGCCTACGTCCTCGCCGACTTTGGGTCGCGACAGGCTCACCGCGGCGCCGTTCGCATCGAACAGCGTGACCGACGACGACGCCACCTTGATCCCGACGCGCGCGCCGACCGCATGCTGCGCGTCCTTCTTGTCGAGCTTCAGCGTGATCGCGTGCGCGATGCCATCGAGTCGCGCATGCAGCAGCGATACATCGCCGAGATGCTCGACCAGTTCGACTCGCGCGGCGAGACCTTCGTCGAGCGAGCCGATGCCCAGATGCTCGGCACGCACCCCGAGCGTCAGCTCGCCGCTCAGCGACTGCGACGACCGGCCGGGCAGCACGATGCGCTGGCTCGCGCCCGCGAGCGCCACGACGGTTTGGGTATCGCTTTGCGACACCAGCGTCGCGGCCAGCATGTTCATCTGCGGCGAGCCGATGAAGCCGCCGACGAAGCGGTTCGCCGGTCGCTCATACAGTTCGAGCGGCGCGCCGGTCTGCTCGATGTGGCCTTTGTTGAACACGACGATCTGCTGGCCGAGCGTCATCGCCTCGACCTGATCGTGCGTGACGTAAATCATCGTCGTGCCGAGTTCGCGATGCAGCTTCGCGAGTTCGATACGCATCTGCACGCGCAGCGCCGCATCGAGATTCGACAGCGGCTCGTCGAACAGGAACACGCGCGGCTTGCGCACGATCGCCCGTCCGATCGCGACGCGCTGGCGCTGGCCGCCCGACAGTGCCTTCGGTTTGCGCTCGAGCAGATGCGTGATCTGCAGGATCTCGGCGGCACGGCCCACCGCCTCGCGCACTTCATTCTTCGACTTGCCCGACAGCTTCAGCGAAAAGCCCATGTTTTCCGCGACCGTCATGTGCGGGTAGAGCGCGTAGCTCTGGAACACCATCGAGATGCCGCGGTCCGTAGGCTGCAGATCGTTGACGCGTACGCCGTCGATCAGAATGTCGCCGCCCGTTATCGACTCTAACCCCGCGATCATGCGCAGCATCGTCGACTTGCCGCAGCCCGACGGTCCCACGAAAACCGTGAACTGCCCGTCCGGGATGTGCAGATCGATGCCCTGGATCACCTGCGGTCCTTCGCCATACGTCTTCGAGACGTTGCGCAATACGAGTTCGCCCATTTGATGCCTCCTCCTCCTCAGTCCTTGTACTTGCAGACCCCGCGTGACGCTATCCCACTGCCCCACTACTGTCGCGCCACGCGAGGTTCGGTGCGCCCGCCGCCGGGCGTGCGCGTCAGCGCACGGCTGCGACGCCGGCGTGTTGCGCGATCACGTCGCGATACCACAACGCGCTGTCCTTCAGCGTGCGCTCCTGGCTCGCATAGTCGACGTAGACCATGCCGAAGCGCTTGTCGTAACCCGACGCCCATTCGAAGTTGTCCATCAGGCTCCACGCGAAATAGCCGGCCACGTCGACGCCCTTTTTCACCGCGTCCGACAACGCGGCCAGATGCAGGTCGTAGAAGCGCACGCGCTCGGCGTCATGCACGCGTCCGTTAGCCAGCACGTCCTTCGCCGCGCAGCCGTTCTCGGTGATGTAGATCGGCGGCAGCTTGTAGTCGGCGTTGATGCGCGTCAGCAATTCGGTGAGGCCTTGCGGATAGACTTCCCAATCCATGTCCGTGAAGCCGAGCACGCCCGGCGGACGCTTCTCGCCCGATGCGCTCGCGAAGATGCGGGTGTAATAGTTGATGCCGAGGAAGTCCATCGGCGTGCCGATCACGTCGAAATCGCCGCTCAGAATTGCCTCTTGCGGACCGTTCGCGCCGTACCATTCCAGCGCCTCGGCCGGATACTCGCCCTTGAACAGCGGGTCCATGTACCAGCGCACGAACTTCGCGTATTCGAGCGACGCGGCGGCCTGGTCTTCAGGCGAATCCGTCGCGCCATGCGCCGGCGACTGGTTCAGCACGATGCCGAGCGGCGCCTTTACGCCATCGGCACGCAACGCCTGCAACGCGAGACCGTGCGACAGCAGCAGATGGTGCGCGACGTGCGCGGCTTTCTTCAGATCGGCGTTGCCCGGCGCGAAATAGCCAGTCGCGTTGCCGAGCCATGCGGTGCACCACGGCTCGTTGTGCGTCGCGATCGATGCAACGCGATCGCCGAGCACGCTGCCGATCTTGCGTGCGTAGTCCGCGAAACGATAGGCGGTGTCGCGGCTTTCCCAGCCGTTTTGCGTGTGCTGCAGCGACGACGGCAGGTCCCAGTGATAAAGCGTCGCGAACGGCTGGATATCGCGCTCGAGCAAACCGTCGACGAGGCGCTCGTAGAACGCTAGACCCTTTTCGTTGAATGCGCCGCGGCCAGTCGGCTGCACGCGCGGCCACGCGATCGAAAAGCGGTAAGCATTGACGCCGAGTTCAGCCAGCAGATCGAGGTCTTCCTCGAGCAGGTGATAGTGATCGCATGCGACATCGCCGCTCTCGCCGTTCACGACCTTGCCCGGCACTTTGCAGAACTCGTCCCAGATCGACGGGCCACGGCCGTCCTCATGCGCTGCGCCTTCGATCTGGTAGGAACTGGTGGCCACGCCCCAGACGAAGTCTTCGTTGAATCGATACGTCGGCATAAATGTTTTTGTCCCGAATGGTCATGCCCGCCAGGGCGTGAAGATGAAAGGAAAAATCTCAGGCCTTGACCGCGCCGGTCGTCAGACCGTCGATCAAACGCCGCGAGGTGAACGCGAACAGCACCAGCAACGGCAGCACCGCGACCGCGGAGCCCGCCATCACTGCGCCCCAATCCGAATTGGTCGGGCTTTGCAGAATGCGCAGCGCGAGCGGCAGCGTGTACATCGACGGCGAGCGCAGCACGACGAGCGCCGACAGAAAGTTGTTCCACGCCTGAATGAAGCTGATCAGGCCAAGGGTGCCCAGCGCCGGTCCCAGCAGCGGCATCACGATGCTCCAGTAGATGCGGAATTCGCCGCAGCCATCGATGCGCGCCGCCTCGATCAGCTCGGACGGAATCGCCGATGCAACGTACTGGCGCATCAGGAACACGCCGAGCGCGGCGGCCGCGCCTGGCACGTACAGCGCGCGCGGCTGATCGATCCAGCCGAGCAGGTTCATCGTCATGAAGGTCGGAATCATGCTGAGGAACGGCGGCACCAGCATCGCGGTCAGCGCGATTGCGAACAGCGTCTTCTTGAAGCGAAACTCGTACATCGCGAACGCGTAGCCGGCCATCGATGTCACGAGCAGCGTCAGCACGGTTTGCATCGCGGCCGTATAGAAGCTCCAGCCGAGATTGCGCCAGAACGGAATGTGCCGCATCAGCGAGGCCATGTTGTCGAGAAACGCGCTGCCGAACCACAGCGGGGGCGGCATCGAGAAAATCTCGGAGCTCGTGTGCGTCGCGAACACGAACATGAAGTAGAACGGCGAGAACATCAGCAGCCCGCCGGCAACCACGATCGCATAGCCGATATAGCGGCCCTTGTTGTTCGACGATTTCATCGCTGATTCTCCTCGTTCATGCCGCTGCGGTGAAAGATCCGCGTGTTCAACCACATCAACGCGCCGATCGAGATGAACAGCAGCCATGCGATCGAACTCGCGGTGCCGAAATCGCCGTCGTGGAATGCGGTGCGATACATATAGACGGCCGTCGTCAGGCCGGACTGGCTGGTACCCATACCTTCGTTCGGCAGCAAGATGAACGGCTCTTCGAACAGTTGCAGGCCGCCGATGATCGACAGCGTGACCGCGAAGAAAATCATCGGCTTGATCAGCGGAATCGTGATGCGGGTGAACTGTTGCCAGCCATTCGCGCCGTCGATGCGTGCGGCCTCGTACAGGTCTTTCGGAATGGTTTGCAGCGCCGACAGATACAGCACCGTGTTCCAGCCGACATAGCGCCAGAAGATCACCACCGACACCGCCGGCTTGACGTTCTTCGGGTTATATAGCCACTCGATCGGATGCGCGGGAACGATCCAGTGCAGGCCGGGCAGTTTGCCGAGCTCGGCGATCGCGAGGTTGATCATGCCGAAGTCGGTCGAATACAGCGACGAGAAAATCAGCGCGATAGCGACGCTGGACGTGATGAACGGCAGGAAGTACAGGCCGACCATCAGGTTGCGCCAGCGGCGAAACGCGGTTTGCAGAAAGAACGCCAGCGGCAGCGCCACCAGATGCTGCGGCACGCCGGACATGATCGCCATCGACGCAGTGTTGTACAGCGACTTCCAGTACCACGGGTCGGTCAGCGTGAACGTGAAGTTCGACAGACCCACCCACTTCATGCTCGCGAGCCCTGCCGTCGCGTCCCAGCTCTGGAACGACAGGTACAGCGAAAACAGCAGCGGGAACGCCATGAACAGCGCGAACAACAGGAAAAACGGGCCGAGAAACAGGTAGGGTGCGACCTTCACCGGATCGAGCCGCGAAGTTTTTCGCGGCGCGGCGAACGGCGTGGGCGAGCTCAGCACATCGCTCACGCGTGCATCGCGGGCGACCTCTTCGGTCGTGGGCAGCGGAGTGTTCATCAATAGTTCCGTCCAGTCGGGCGTGGGTTGGGTCTTCGATGACCGGCCACGCTGTTTGCAGCAGACTTGCAGCGCACTGCGAGACACTTCGGTCGCGGCATGCAGCGTGCCGCGACCTTGCATCAATACCGCTTAACGGCGGACCCGATGGGCGATCTGGTCCTGCGCTTCCTGCAGCGCGGTATGCACGTCTGCGCCATCGTCGACGACCTTGTCGAGCGCCGAGTGCACCGCTTCCTCGGCGACCTGGTCGAACTTGCTGCGCTGAATCGCCGGGATGTGCGATGCCGCATCACGCCAGATCAGGCGCGCCTTCTCGTCGCCGAGGAATGACACCGGCTCGGCGAAGAACGAATCGGTCTGCGCGGAGAGCAGCGACGGGAATGCGTCGATCGAACGGAACGAAGCGAGCTGCGTGTCCTTGCGCGTCGTCAGGAACTTGATGAATTCCCACGACATCGGCTTTTGCGTCGCTTTCGCCGGAATCGACCAGAACGTCCCGCCGAACGATGCGTACGCGTTGTTCGGCAGATTGGCCGCGCGCCACAGACCCTTCGTGTCCGGTGCGATCCACGACGACAGGTGGCCACCGAGCCATGCGCCCATCATTTGCGTCGCGACGGTGCCGCGCTTGAAGCTCTCGGCCCATTCGTTCGACCACGGCGTGATCTTCGCGTCGAGACCGAGGTCGCGCGCTTTCTTCGCGAGCTCGAACGCCTTCACGAAACGCGGCGACGTGACGATCGGATTGCCGGCCTTGTCGAAGTACACCCCATCGCCTTCCTTCAGGTCGGCGCGAATGTAGATGTCCTCGATATCACGCGACGATGCCATCAGGTACGCACCCGTCGCCTTCTTGATCTTCACGCCGGACGCCAGATACGAGTCCCACGACTTGGTCAGATCGGCTTCGGTCACGCCCGCCTTTTCGAGAATGTCCTTGCGATAGAACAGCGTGCCCGGACCGATATCGGCCGGCATGCCGACGATCGCGCCGTCCTGCGTGGTCGCCTGCGCGAACGTGTAGTTGATGAACTGGCTCTTGTACTGGCCCGCGCTATACGGGGCCTTCGACAGATCTTCAAGACCGCCGCCCGCCGCAAAGCGGCCGATGAAGCCGACCTCGACCGCCATCACGTCGGGCAGATTCGAGCTCGTCGCGAGCGCGGTGGTCATTGCGTTGTGGTGATCGGCGATCTGGAGCGACGACACCTTGACGTCGACGTCCGGATGCAGCTTCTTCCACGCCGGCAGCGCGTCCTTGATTTCCTGATCCAGCTTCGGAAAAACCGCGACGTTCAACGTGGTGTTGGCGTGCGCGCCGACTGCTGCCAGGCTGAGCAGAACGGCGGCGGCAGAGCCTGAAAAGCGGAATTTCATTACTCGTCTCCTAAAGAACCCTGTTTGAACTGCATTTGATGAATACCCGGTTGCTGCGACCTACTTCCCCTGTTGTCTTTGTTGCTGCTTTGCTTGGTGCTGCTTTGCTTGGTGCTGAATGGGCTGCGAATCTCTGCTTGACTGCCGATATCTGAAAGCGCTTTCACGTCTCGACGAAAAAAAGCCGCTACGCATGCGTATCCCCCTGCTCTACCGGCGGCGTGATTCGACGCGTGGTTTCACGCGTCACGAGCGTGAGCGGAATCGGGCTGAGCGCGATCGACTGCTTGCGGATCATCTGCACGATGCCCTGCGCGGCGAGTCGGCCGATTTCATAAGTCGGCTGGCGAACCGTCGTCAACGGCGGCGTCATGTACGACGAGGTCGGCAGGTCGTCGAAGCCGACCAGCGACACGTCGTCCGGCACCCGCACGCCGCGGCGGAACATCGCGAGGCGCGCGCCGTACGCGGTCTGATCGTTTGCGCAGAATACGGCGCTGAACGATGGATGGCGCGCCATCAGCCGCTCCATCGCGGCGACGCCGCCCGTTTCGAGGTAATCGCCCTGCTCGACGAGGTCGGCATCGAAGCCGATGCCCGCTTCCTCGAGCGCGGTCCGGTAGCCGACGAGACGCTCGATCGCATCCTCGTGACTGGCCGGCCCGGCGATGAAGGCGATCTCGCGATGGCCTTGCTCGATCAGATGGTGGGTCGCGTCGCGAGCGCCCTGCATGTTGTCGATCGGCAGGCCCGCGAGCGTCGCGCTGTTCTGCACCGAGCGGCCCAATACGAGCATCGGTGCGTGCCGCGAGTAGTCGGTCAACGTCGACTCATCGAGTTGCGCGTGCAGCAGGATGATTCCGTCGACACGCCGGGCGATGAACTGCTCGAGGCGCGCCTTTTCGTCGGCGATGTTCCATCGGCTGCTCACGAAGATCGGCGTAAAGCCCGGCTCGGACAGCGACTCTTCGATACCTCGTAGCCACTCGGCGTAAAACGGACTCGACACCGCCTGTGTCAATACGCCGATCGTTTCGGTCCGGCCGCTCGCGAGACTGCGCGCGAGCACGTTCGGCCGGTAATTGAAACGCGCGATCGCCTCCTCCACCGCCTGCTGCTTGGCGGGAAGCACGCGCGCAGAACCGTTCAGGATCCGCGATACGGTGCTCGGAGAAACACCGGCCGCGCGCGCGATGGCCTCGAGCGTCACGTTGGGTACCTTGGGCGCGCCGGGGTTGTCGTTTGAGCCGTCGTGGGTCATGAGTTCTGCCTGAATCCTGTGATGAAAGCGCTTTCAGATAGGAAGAAACGCAGTCCGTCCGATGATGAAATCGAATAAAGAGAAAAAGCAGCCGATGCGACGAGGGTGGAGGAGGCGTCGCACCGGCCTCTCTATGAAAGAGAAATAAACAGTCCTTGAAACAAAGAGATCACTACGATTGCTGGTCAGGCAACCTCAACTCAGAACGAATGCATGATCCCGGCGAAGACGCCAGTCTGGCTATGACCATAGTTCGGGTTGCTGTTCGACGACGTGCCCGTCACCGGATTGAAGTTGTTGTTGCCGTACGGCCCGTTGCCGAGGTTCAGGTTCGACGTCGAGCTGTTGTGCACATAGCCGGCTTCCGTGTACAGGAACGTGCGCTTCGACAACGCGTAGGTGCCGGCGAGCGTGAACAGCGTCGCGTTGCCATTGCCGTTGTTCGCGTTCGCGTGGTAGACCGCTGCCGTCAAGAGCGTGGGTGCCGTGACCTGCCATGCGGCGCCGAACCATTCGTGGTTCACGCTGGTCGGTGCGCTCACGCCGAGCGGCTGCGACGCATCGGTCACGCCGACGCTCGCGTTGGTTGCGTCAGGCGCGCTCAGGTGCTGATAGCCCGCGTACAGCTTGACCGGACCGATCACGTAGCTACCGCCGACGAGAATGTCGCGCGAAGCGGAGTACACGTTGTTGAACGAGCCGTTGGCGCCGCGCACTTCGTCGTAGATCACCCGGAAGTCGCCCGAGCCCCACGTATAGACGCCCTCAACCGCGTTCGTACGACCCTGGCCGGTCGGCACACCCGCCGCGTTGACCGGTGCCGAGTTCCAGCTCGTGTTGTTGGTCAGCGAATACTGGCCCTTCAGCACGAGGCCGCCGAACAGCACCGGCGAGTTGTACTCCGCGCCGTTGCTGGTGCTCGTCCAGTTACGGCCGCGCACCAGGGTCGAGATCGCGTAGCGCTGCATCACCTGCGGGTCGGTGCCCCAGCTGTCTTGCGCCAGTTCGCCGGCGCCGAGGTTACCGATCTTGAACAGACCCCAGCTGTCGTTCGTCAAGCCCACCGTTGCGTGGCGGCCGAACAGATTGCCCGCCGATGCACCGGTCATCGTATTGAGTTGCCCCTCCAGCTGGAAGATCGTCTTCGTGCCACCGCCGAGATCTTCGGAGCCGATGAGGCCGAACCACGAGCAACCCCAGTCACCGCTTTGGGCTGACCATGCGTGGCCGCCCGGAAGGCCGGTTTCAAACTGGATGCCGTTGTCGATACGGCCATACAGGGTGACGCTGCTCTGCGCATGAGCCACCGTCGTCGCGGCTGCCATCACAGCCACAGCAATAAGCTTCTTCTTCATTTAGATATCCTATATATATTTTGGCGTCTCCAAGCCGCACAGGACGCACGCGTTCTCACACGTTTCCCCTCTTGCCGAAATGTTCGCTTCGTATTCGCATCACATTTCGAGGCGATTATAGGGATGACCTTGCGCCGCGCATCGAACTAACGGCTCAGGGAAAACGCTGTTATCGATAACAGTTGCGCGCCGCCCAATCCCGAAGTAGCACCCAGCTTTGTGACCATTAGGTGATGGTCACAAGCGTCGGAAATCCGTTTGAATTCACGAACCGTAACGATGCGTGAATCCGTCTCGCGCGTCGCTCAGCGCTCGCTTAACAAGGAGAACGCGCTCGAATGCAAGAAGAATCTCGCGTTCGTTGTTGCGAAGATGCAACGACCCGGCGCGCTTGCATTGACGGTTTGCGCTTGACGAACTGGCCTTGGAGCAGTCAGCAGCGACGGACATTACCGACTATCATCAATGCATACGATGCCGGGCAACGAGCCGGGCTCAGCCGCATAGCAGGCTGAGTGCGGGATTGTCAGCGCATCCGTCTGGCTCTCGCGCTCCGTCACGAACGCTCCAACCAGCTCCCATCCCTCGGCTCTCGCTGTTCCCCGCCACGCCGCCCCTGCGACGTCGCGCTCGAACACGCTGCCCTTGCGAACTTTTCTGCGGGCGACGGCTTGACCGCCCAACGCCCCGACTGGCCAAACCTCGACGCGCAACCGCGATAACCGCGACGCAAGCAGTGAAAGAGGGGGTTTTGTCCAATGCACTTCCGAGGCCTCGCATGGAGTCGGACCGGAAGATTTGCCGGCGGATTTTGCCGGCACACCTTGGCATTTAATAAGGAGGTATCGTGAAAACAACCCTTGCTTCTACGCTCGCGTTGCTGATTTCAGGCGCAATCGCGCCGATCGCCCATGCTCAGGATTCGCAAGCCACCGACCAACAACTCGCTCATAGCGTGCGGGTTGCGGAGGCGCACAGCGGCGTCGGGATGTCACATGTGTTTGTCTTTGCCCACTCGGGGCAAATCATGCTGCTCGGATTTGTGCCCGAGCGGGAGCATGTCGCGCGTGCCGAACGGGCTGCGATGTCGGTGCCCGGTGTCACCTCGGTGGACAACCGGCTCACGCCCGACGGTGGTTCGTTGAACGGGCATTGAGATCGAACTGAATCGCGGCGCGCGGACGTCGATTGAAGCAGACCCCGCGCGTTAGGGGGATTCCGTTTTCCCGTTGCGCCAGTCGGATTGAGTGACTGGCGTCCTGTTTCGCACGGTCAGGCGCGCGGGCGGTTCGTGCACCCCTATCTGAAAGCGCTTTCATCGGCCGCCGGGTCGAACCGGTCGACTCCACGCTGATCCACCTTCCGTCATTTCGTTGATCTGTCGGGTAAATCCCTCATAGCGGGGACGCGGGGCGCCGCTTAGCATCGTCATTGTTACCGATAACGTTACATGTGGTTAGAGAAGCAGCCGAACCGGCATTTCCTCACAGGAGACCAGGAGTGCGTCGTTTACGGACCTCGATGCGCATGCTGTGCGCAGCCGTCAGCATTTGTACGCTCGCATGCACCGCAGGCTGCGCGCTCAACCAGGCGGCCGTCGCTCATGATGGCCCGCCGCTCGCCGCGGCGCCCGCTGACGCGCTGCCGCCGCTGCGCAGTGTGATGGCCGCCCACTTCAAGGTCGGCGCGGCGATCGAACCCGATTCGATCGACAGTCCGGCCGACGCGACGCTGATCGCGGCTCAGTTCTCGAGCCTGACCGCCGAGAACAAGATGAAGCCGGGCACGATCGGCGTCGCGCAAGGCAAGTACAACTTCGTGCCGGCCGACAGAATCGTCGCGTTCGCTGAGGCGCACGGCATTGCAGTGCGCGGCCATACGCTCGTGTGGCACTTCAAGGCCGGCGACTGGACCGAGGCGCCGGACTGGTTCTTCGCCGGCGATCCGAAAGATCCGCACTACCACGACATCGTCGCGAAGCGGCTCGATCGATATATAACCGACGTCGTCACACACTTCCGAGGCAAGGTCTATGCGTGGGACGTGGTCAACGAAGTGATCAGCGACGATCCACATCAGGTGTATCGCGAAGACAGTCCGTGGTATCGCGCTCTCGGCAAGGACTACATCGCAATCGCGTTCCGCGCGGCGCGCGCGGCGGACCCGGACGTGAAGCTCTATATCAACGAGTACACCACCGACGATCCGCGCAAGCGCGCAAAGCTGCTCGCCGTGATCCGCGATTTGCGCGCGCAGGGCGTGCCGATCGACGGTGTCGGGCATCAGATGCACATCAGCGTGAACTGGCCGCCGCTGCCGAACATCAAGCAGGCATTCGACGACGTCGCCGCGCTAGGCCTAGAAAACCAGGTGACCGAACTCGACGTGAGCCTCTATACCGATCCGGGAGAATGCTGGAGCAATCCGCACGCATGTCTGCCGGACCTCGGCCATCCGGTTCCGAACGACATCATGCGTGCGCAGGCCGAGCGTTATCGCGCGGTGTTCGCTCTATTCGAGCAGGAGCCAAGCATCAAGGCGGTGACGTTCTGGGGCTACTCCGACAAGCACACGTGGCTGACGTCGACGCCGGTGCCCCGCAACAACCTGCCGCTGCCGTTCGATGCGAACCTGAAGCCAAAAGCGGCGCTGTGGACGATCGTCGATTCGTCGTATCAGCCGTAACGTCGCTCTTCGCGCGAAAAAGCAGACGGCGATCCACACCTCAAGGTTCGTCCGAGTCTACCTCCCCCAGCGCGTTCAGGTCCGCCGCGAAATCGTCGGGTGGACCGCCCGCCGTTTCGTGCGTGCGCGGCGGTGACTTGACCACCGGCGGCGGCATCTTGCCGATGCCTTCGTCGATCCGCTGCAGCAGATACGGGAAGAACGGATTCGACGCGATGCGGAACATCGAATCGAGCGTCAGAATCAGCGTGCCGCGTTCGCCGCGCGGCGCGAGCGTACCGAGGTTCTCGTTGAAGTTCTCCGAATCGTCCGGCGCGATGCCGTACAGCGCGTCGGTGATCGGGAAAGGAATCGCGACGTGCGACAACGAGAAAATATCCTGCGGATAATCGATGTCCAGCGGCTTGACGCGCGTTTGCACTTCTCCCGCATAAACGCTGCGCTCGACAGTATGCGCCGAATCCGGCGACACGTTGGCGATCACCGTGGTGCGATAGTTCTGCGGACCGATGCGCAACAGTCGCGAGAGCGCCGTGTACGACGCGTTGCGTAGGAAGGTCCTGAAGCGCACGCTGCGGTTAACGTCGAACAGCACGACTTCGCTTCCGTTCTCAGGCAGCTTGTCGTAGAGCAACGACATCACCGCGGGCGTGCTGACCGTGAAATCCGTCACCGACTGGAACGTCAGAATTGGCGGCAACGAATCGAGCCGGTTCTCGCGCTCGAGCCGCGCAATCTGTTCCTGAATAACACTCGTGAGGAGATAGGACTGCCGCGCGCCATTCACTGGAAACGAGTTGTACTTGAACGGGTTGAACTCCGGCACGATACCGAGCCACGCGGCGCGCGCAAAGGCCGGCAGCACCGCGGGCAATCCGGCGAGACCGGCAAAGCGCGCGTAGCGTGTAACGCCGATCATCGGCGAGATCAGCACGACGCGCGTCGGACGCGCGAGCGCGGGATTCTCGATCGCGTCGAGCGCATATTGCAGCGCAAGCGCGCCGCCGTTCGAAAACCCGACCAGCTCGATCGGCTTGTCCGGCCCCACGCGACGTCGCGCTTCGCGTACCGCGAGCCGCGTGGCTGCGGTCCAGTCCTTCCAGTGCACGTCGGTGAGCCCCGCCGGCACCGTGCCATGTCCCGGCAAGCGGATGCCGATCGCGACGAAACCGCGATCGCGATATCGACGCGCGATATGCCGCATGCTGTACGGCGCATCCGTCATGCCGTGCAGCAGCACGACCGCGCCGACGGGAGGCCCCGACGGTTCGAGAATGTACGAGCGATTCCAGTTTTCGGCGAAATGCCACGGAAAAATCGGCGAGCCCTCGTAATAACGGTTCGCCGAAATGCGCTCCGACGGCCGGATCTTATCGACGACATTGGCGCGCACGTCCTCGAAAATCCGGTTTTCCGCCTTGACGTACGCGTTCCAGTCGGCGGTGTCCATTTCCTCGACGGTCATTTCGCGCGGCACATAGGTATGCCATACCGACAGTTCCGGCCCGCGCTGCGAATACCACGCGCGTAGCCCCAATGCGAGCACCGCCAGCAGCACCAGAACCCATGCACTTATCTTTATTACCTTCAGCGACGTGCGCAGCATTCGTGTTCTCTTGATGAGATGAAGGTTGCACCGCGCGCAGGCTGCTCTCTGCGTGGTGTGCGCATGCCGTCATCGGGACGGCTTCGGTGTGGATATCCTAAGGGCTTTTAATCAGCGGTTCAAACTTTGTCGTCCGAGCGCGCGGCGCGGCATCGACGAAGCGGCGTGCTGGGGAGGCAAGAGATGCCAGACGCGGATGATCGCAAGAAGAGTCGTTCAGCGACGCTTCCGAAGTCGCTTCGCCCGACGCCTACGGGCTGCCCATCACGGCCAAATCATCGGGCCGTTCGCTTCAATAACGAAAAGCCGGGACGCGACCCGCGTCGCGCCCCGGCCCTGCCTGCTCGCTGGCAATGACTAACGGCCGCGGATATTGCCGGCCACGCCGCCCGCCGCACCGCCGATGATCGCGCCGGTCCACGCGTCGCCGCCGGAGATCGCCGCGATACCCGCACCGGCGCCCGCGCCGAGTGCCGCGCCGCCTATCGTTCCCTGCGTCCGCGGGCTCATGTCCGTGCAACCGATCATCGCAGCCAGCGCGCCAATACTAACGATCCACCCAAGTCGTTTCATGATCGTTCTCCTTATTGATTTTTCTTCAGGCCGGGCACGACCATCTGGAACCAGAGAGTCTCGATCACCGGGTGCTGGATCATCGTGGGATTGGCCGCGTAGTAGCTATCGAGGCCTTGACGCACGCTGTCGAGCGTCTGGCCTTGCATGCCCTTGCCGAAGCGCTGCGCGATGTCATTGCTGTTCGCCGTGTTGCCAGCATAGGCGCGCTCGATGTCAATCACATTCGAGATACCGACCAGATACGCTTTCTTCTGCTCATCGGTCGACTGCATCCATTGCTGGCCCGTGACGATTGGAATGTTTTCCGCACGCGCGACGTTGCCCATCATTGCCAGCGACAGAAAAGTCACAGATAACAGCGTTCGCCATTGTGGTTTGCTTGCCATCACATACTCCAGGGAAGTTATGTTCTCCAGCGGCCGGCCAGCGACCGCATCCGGCGGTGTCGATCGCGTTATTTGAAAGAGTGGTCTGTGGGTATCGTCGATTCTCCTTTCAGGTTCATCGGTCGGCGTGGTTCGCCGGTTCAGGGTCTATTAGCGTTGAGTCTTATCAGCGAATAGACACCTTGATGGCAGAAAATCTCGTGACGGATTGGAGTGATTTGCACACATGCTGTGTGCGCGCAACGATTGAAACGGCGTTGACATCGCCGCGTAACACACGCTATAGAGTCTACAGCCTTTTCTGCAATTTCCAAGCTCATTTCCGCTCGATGCACGCCGCGTGAAATTTGTGTCAAATCTCATTCTACGAGCGAAGGGCGCGATGCAATTCGCGTCAACATTCATCGGTTATCCTTCGCTCGATCGAGCGCGGTGATATTGCTGGCGATTTTTTATCGATGTCCATTCAGTGTTCTTTCCACGCAATCCGAACACAGTTTCTTCTTCCTGTCGTGAATATTCGGCTTCCTGATTAGATCGCGTTAATTGAAAACGATGTGAATCTGTCGATTTACGTTCGAGACGCTTGTTCTGGCATTACGTTCGTTTTTTATTGATGCGTTTGTCCATCATCTTATCGGTGACCCAGCGGATTTCACGCCGTCGTCTGTCGGCTAACGAGCTCCGGTCGATCACACTTTCCTTGCGGCGGTTGGCTGCGCAGCAGCGAAGTGGGTGGTGGTGCGCGGTTGACCGTTAGTTGCGTGATGACCAGCGAGAGAGGACAGCGTTTCAAATATCTCCGTGCCCACCATTAACAGTCTTTAGCTTGTATTTACGAAATACAGGGTATAGACTGTATCCGCAATTTACAGGTTGTGGCCTGTTACGCCGCCGCAGCCGAACCGGAGATCCACCGTGGACTACGCCATCAAGACACTGAGCCAGCTCAGACCGATCCTGCAGGGCTTCAGGAAGGCCGCCGGGCTCACTCAAACTGCGATGGCCGCCCATCTCGGCGTCACGCAACAGACCTACGCGCAACTCGAAGCAAATCCGGCGGCCGTCAGCGTCGAACGGCTCTTCAGGGTGTTACGGGTCTTGCAGGTCGATCTGAAGCTCACGCAGAGCGGATCTTCGCAAAGCGCGCCCTGGGAAGTCGCCGCGCCGGCCGCGGCAAAAGGCAACGCCAAACGCGCCACACGCGCGCAAGGTGGGGCGCGGCGCGCGGCGACGACATCGGCCGGTGATGCCAGCGACCGCGCCGCAGCCCAGGCATCGAGCAGCGGCGCCAAAGCGGCCAAACCCGCCAGCACCTCCCAAAAGCCCAAAGCGGTCAAGCCTGCCAAGGCAACCAAAGCTGCCGGCGCCAGCAAGAAACGGGAGGACTGGTAAGCATGGCGCGCAACACACCGAACCGTCTGAACCTATGGATGAACGGCCTGCGGGTCGGCACATGGGAAACGACACGCAGCGGCGAACGCCTGACCTATGCCGACGAATGGATCGGCGATCCACAAGGACGCCCGCTATCGCTGTCGCTGCCGTTCACCCCGGGCAATCAGCCGTATCGCGGCCAGATCGTCGCCGACTATTTCGACAACCTGCTGCCCGACAGCGAACCGATCCGGCGCCGCATCGCCGCGCGCTACCGGACCGGCAGCACCGCGCCGTTTGCGTTGCTCACCACGCTCGGGCGCGACTGCGTCGGTGCCTTGCAACTGCTGCCGCCGGACGAAGAGCCGAGTGACCTGACGAGCATCCACGGCCGCGAACTCAGCGACAGCGACATCGCGGCGCTGCTGCGCGGCACGACGTCGGCGGCGCCGCTCGGGCAGCACGATCCGCTCGAAGACCTGCGTCTGTCGATCGCCGGTGCGCAGGAAAAAACCGCGCTGCTCCGTTATCGCAACCGCTGGCTGCTGCCCGAAGGCAGCACGCCGACCACGCATATATTCAAGCTGCCGCTCGGGCTCGTCGGCAACATGCGCGCCGATATGCGCACGTCGGTGGAAAACGAATGGCTGTGCTCGCAGATCGTCGCGGCCTATGGGCTCCCCGTCGCGCGTTGCGAAATCGCGCGATTCGACGAGCAGAAGGTATTGATCGTCGAGCGCTTCGATCGGCGTCTGTCGAGCGACGCCACGTGGATCGTGCGTCTGCCGCAAGAGGACATGTGTCAGGCCACTGGCACGTCGGCGCTGCACAAGTACGAGTCCGACGGCGGACCGGGCATCGAGGCGATCATGGAGATACTGGCGGGCTCCGCACGTGCAACGACGGACCGCCGCAACTTCTTCGCGACGCAGCTGGTTTTCTGGCTGCTCGCCGCGACCGATGGCCACGCGAAGAATTTCAGCATCGCGCATCTGCCCGGCAATCGCTACGAAGCCACGCCGCTTTACGACGTGCTGTCCGCGCATCCGATCATCGGAAGCGGTGCGGGACGTCTCGCGGCGCAAAAAGTGAAACTGGCGATGGCGGTCCGCGGCAAGAACGTCCACTACCTGCTCAATCAGATCCAGCGCCGGCATTGGGTGGCCGAAGGACAACGCGTGGGCTTTTCCGCCACCGATGTCGATGCGCTGATCGATCAGTTGAGCGCGCAAACGGAGACGGTGATCGACACCGTCTCGTCGCAACTGCCCGCCGACTTTCCACTGGACGTGGCCGATGCGGTTTTCGACGGCATGCGCCGGTTGAACCGGAAGCTTGCGCAGTAAAGCTCCGCCATCGCATGACCGACGCGCGGCACCACGGCAAGCTCACGCACGCCGCACCGCCGCTGCATCGGTCTTCGCCGACGCACGCCACTGCACGCTCAGCAGATGCTCGCGCATGCATTGCGCGGCCGCGTCCGAATCGCGCGCTTTCAGCGCATTGACGATCGCCTGATGCTGTTGCGCGAAAAACTGCCGCGTCTCCTGCGCGGAAGTTTTCTCACGAACCTCCGGCTTCACCCGCATGCCGTTGATCACCTCCATCAAAGCGATCAACGCGGGATTACGCGTGGCATGTCCGATCAGCAAATGAAAACGATGATCCCATTGCTGCCACTCTTCGTCGTTTTTCGCGGCGGCATTTTTGCGTGCGCACTTCTCCAGCTCCTGCAGATCGTCACCACTCGCTTTCGTAGCGGCCAGCGCCGCCAACGCCGGCTCGAACAGCAGCCGCATTTCGGCGATATCCGCGGGACTGGTACCTGCGCGCAAGCCGCGCAGCGTCGGCGCAAACTTCAGCGGCCGCGCGCCCAGATAGGTACCGCGGCCGACGCCGCGCCACACGCGCCCCGACGCCTCGAGTGAAGCGAGCGCCGCGCGCAACTCGCGGCGGCTCACGTCCAGTTCTTCGGCGAGCTTTCGTTCGGGCGGCAGCGCGTCACCGTCCTTCAACTGATGGCCCGCGATGTAGTCGAGCAGCGCAGCCAGTACCAATTTTTCCATGTCGTTCAATGAACCAATGTGCATTGGTCTCAACGATACCAGAATAGCAACGACTTGACACGGCAGCACCCAGTGATTTTTGATCCGCTATACTGGCTCGCAACTCAAGGGTTAACACCGGGTGCAACCCGGCTTCGTTAGACTTACGCTTTCATTTTCTCCAGTCGAACCATTAAGCGTTGGTTCAATCATTAGGACCCGTCGTCGCCAAGGAGTTGCGCATGTCGTTTACAACCCGTCCAGAACTGATCGGCACCTTCGGCATGGTGGCCTCGACGCACTGGCTCGCGAGCGCATCGGCGATGGCGGTCCTCGAAAAAGGCGGCAATGCGTTCGACGCCGCCGCCGCGGCCGGCTTCGTCCTGCAGATCGTCGAGCCGCATCTGAACGGTCCGGGTGGCGAACTGCCGGTGGTGTTCTACAGTGCGCGCGAAGAACGCGTGCGCGTGCTGTGCGGACAGGGCGTGACGCCCGCGCGCATGACCATCGAGCGGATGCGCAAGATGGGGCTCGACGTGGTGCCGGGCACGGGCCTGCTGCCCGCGGTCGTGCCGGGCGCGTTCGGCGCGTGGATGGCGCTGCTGCGCGACTATGGCCAGTTGCCGCTCGAAGACGTGCTGAGCTATGCGATCGGCTACGCGGAAAACGGCTATCCAGTGCTGCCGCGCATGGCATCGTCGATTCTCGCGATTCAGGACTTCTTTCGCACCGAATGGACGACCTCCGCCGAGCAATGGCTGCGCAACGGCGAGGCGCCGATGCCGAACCAGTTGTTCGCGAATCCGGCGATCGCCGAAACCTACAAGCGCATCCTGCGTGAGGCGAACACGCGCAGCGATCGCGCCGAGCAGTGCGAACGCGCGCGCGATGCCTTCTATCGCGGCTTCGTCGCCGACGCGATCGACCAGTACTTCCGTTCGACCGCCGTACTCGACACCTCGGGCCTGCGCAATAGCGGCCTGCTCGATGCTGGCGATCTCGCGCGCTGGGAGCCGACCTACGAAGACCCGGTGTCGTACGACTACGCGGGCCTGCGCGTGCACAAAACCGGCCCGTGGGGCCAGGGCCCGATGTTCCTGCAACAGCTCGCGCTGCTGAAGGGCTTCGATCTCGGCGCGATGGACCCCCTCGGACCCGATTTCCTGCACACGGTGATCGAGTGCTCGAAACTCGCATTCGCCGATCGCGAAGTGTTCTACGGCGACCCGGCGTTTTCCCATGTGCCGATGGACATGCTGCTCAGCGACGCATACAACGACGAGCGGCGCCGCCTCATCGATCCGCGCCGCGCGTCGCTCGAATTCCGCCCCGGGCTGCTCGGCGACAGCGAGCAACGCGCCGCGCGCATCGTCGCGAACGCCGGGCGCGAGCAGGCCGGCGGCTTCGGTCAGGGTGAGCCGACCTTCGCGCCGCTGCCCGAATTGCGCGGCGACACCGTGCATCTCGACGTGGTCGACCGCTGGGGCAACATGGTGTCGGCTACGCCGTCGGGCGGCTGGTTGCAGGCATCGCCGGCGGTGCCGGGTCTCGGCTTCAACGTGACCACGCGCGCGCAGATGTTCTGGATGGAAGAAGGCCTGCCTTCGTCACTCGGCCCGGGCCGCCGCCCGCGCACCACGCTGTCGCCGACGCTCGTCACGCGCGACGGCAAGCCGTACGCCGCCTTCGGCACGCCGGGCGGCGACCAGCAGGATCAGTGGTCGCTGCAACTGTTCCTCAAGCACGTCCATGGCGGCATGAACTTCCAGGCCGCCGCCGATGCGCCGTCGTTCCAGACCGCGCACTTCCCCGGCTCGTTCTATCCCCGCGCGATGCAGCTCGGCAAGATGTCCGCCGAGTCGCGCTTTCCGGACAGTACGCTCGCCGAACTGCGCGCGCGCGGCCACGATCTCACCGTTGCGGAGCCGTGGGCGCTCGGCCGGGTCTGCGCGGTCGCGATCCGCAACGGTTTGATGCGAGGCGCGGCCACGCCGCGTCAGATGCAGGCCTACGCGATCGGCCGATAAGCGGCCCGAAGCAGCCATCAGCACAGAACGCGCGGCCTCGTCGCGCCATTTCCTCAGGAGAAGTTGCCGTGTCCGCCGTCGCCGCCCGTCTGGAAAGACTTCCCATATCGAGCTTTCACCGCAGACTGCTGCTGATCGGCGGGCTCGGGTACATGTTCGACGGACTCGATTCGTCGTCGCTCGCGTTTCTGCTGCCGGTCGTCAGCAAGCTGTGGCAATTGACGAGCGCGCAGACCGGGCTGGTCGCGAGCAGCACCTATATCGGCTACTTTTTCGGCGCATTCCTGTCGGGTGTGCTCGCCGACGTGATCGGCCGACGCCGCATCATGATGAGCGCGCTCGCCATCTATTGCGTCGCGTCGCTCGCGAGCGCGACCGCGCAAGACTGGCACACGTTCTTCGCCTTGCGCGTCGTCGCGGGCTTCGGTTCAGGCGCGGAGACCGTGGTGATCGCGCCGTTTCTCGCCGAGTTCGTGCCGCGCCGCTATCGCGGCATTTTCTGCGGCGCGCTGGTCGGGTTCATGTCGTTCGGCTATCTAACCTCGTCGATTCTCGGTTTCGCGGTGGTGCGCAACTTCGCCGACGGCTGGCGCTATCTGGCGGTGATCACGTCGCTGCCAGTCGTGATGCTGTTGTGGTGGCGCCGGACGCTGCCCGAATCGCCGCGCTGGCTCGAAAGCCAGGGTCGTGCGGACGAGGCGAACGGCATTGTCGGCCGCATCGAAGCAGCGTTCGTCGAGCGCGGCATCGCGCTTGCTCCGGTGAGCGCAAGCTACGCGCTTCACGCGGTGCCCACGCCGGTCTCGACGCCGGCGCGCGGCAACGCATGGCGCAACGTGGTGACGCTGTGGTCGCCGCGACTCGCGCGCACGACCGCGGTCAGCTGGCTGATGTGGTTCTCGGTTGCGTTCGCGTACTACTCGTTCTTCTCGTGGATCCCGAGCCTGCTCGTCAAGGAAGGACTGACGATGACGAAGAGCTTCGGCTATTCGATCGCGATCTATGGCGCGCAGATTCCCGGCTACTTCTCGGCCGCTTGGCTCAACGAGAAGATCGGGCGCAAGGCGGTGGTCGCTTCCTACATGCTGCTCGGCGGTATCGCCGCGATCACGCTAGCGTTTTCTCACACCGGCATACAGATCATGACCGCGGGCATTGCGCTGTCGTTCTTCATGAACGGCGCATTCGCCGGCGTCTACGCTTATACGCCGGAGGTGTTTCCGACCGCGGTGCGCACCACGGGCACGGGTTCGTCGTCATCGTTCGGCCGCATCGGCTCGGTCAGCGCGCCGATTCTCGTCGGCCTCGTTTATCCGCTGTTCGGCTTCCTCGGTGTGTTCGCGATGACCACGACAGTGCTCGTGATCGGCGCATGCGTGGTGTTCTTCCTCGGCATCGAAACGCGCAATCGCTCGCTCGAAGATATCGAAGCGAGCGAACTCGAACCGGCCCGCGACGCGCGAGGCCAGCTGAACTCCACCCGCATGCACGGCTGAACCGCACTGCGACTTTTCACATTTCCCGATCCAAACGCGATGCAAACGATGCAAGGCAACCTGACCGGATCAGCACCGCACGATACCCAGATGCTGGATATCGCGGACCTCGAACGCCTCGCGCTGGCGATGCGCGCGAAAGACCAACCGCTCGAGCTGTTCCGCGCGGTTCACGCCGTGGCGGCAAAGGCGATAGGCCTGAGCCTGATCACGATCATGTCCTACGACGCGCGGCGTCACGAGGTCGAACGGGTCTACACGAACATGCCGGACGTCTATCCACTGGGCGGCCGCAAGCGGAAGCAAGGCACCGCGTGGGCGCGGCAGATACTCCAGGAACTGAAGCCGTTTCGCGCCGCAACGTCGCAAGGCATTCGCGAGGCCTTCGACGATCATGCAGTGATGACAGGGATGGGCCTCGGCTCGATCCTGAACATCCCGATCGCCTATGACGGCGTGTGCATCGGTACGATGAACCTGACGCACGAGGAAGGCTGGTACACCGGCCGTCATGAAAGCATGGGCCTGCTGATCGGCGCCTTCCTTGCCCCCGCTCTCATCAAACACAGTACGCAATCCCCCGCTTGCGCCGCGCATTCATGAAAACACCATCCGATCTGCAACGCTATCGAGCCGTGCCCCATCCGGCCGTCTCGCAAGGCCGCTGGGTGCTGGTCTTCGTGCTCGGCTACCTCGCGCTGATCGCCGATGGCGCCGACGTGATGATGTACGGCCTGACCCTGTCGCGCATCAAGGACGACTTCGGGTTGACCAACGTCGAAGCGGGCGCGCTCGGTAGTCTGACCTTGCTCGGCATGGCGATCGGCGGCATTGCCGGCGGTTGGGCGAGCGATCGTCTGGGGCGCGTGCGCGTCATCGCTTGGGCGCTCGCGCTGTTCTCGCTCGGCGCGGGGATGCTCGGGTTCACGCACAGCTTCGTCGAATTCGCGGCGGTGCGCTTCATCAGTTCGCTCGGCATTGGCTGCATGGTGCTAGTCACCACCCTGGTCGCCGAATACGTGCCGACCGAGCGGCGCTCGCTGGTACTCGGTATGCTGCAAACCGGCATTTCGGCCGGCTATATCGTCGTGATCGCGCTCAGCAACTGGATCCTGCCGCAATACGGCTGGCGCACGCTGTACTACGTGTCGGCCGTGCCGGTGCTGCTCGCGTTCGCGATCAAGTTCGCGGTTCCCGAACCGGCCGCATGGCTCGCGAGCCGTGCCGCCGACCGTGCAAGCAAGACGCGGCTCGTCGACAATCGCTACGCGCAGATTTTCCGCGACCGCCAGGCACGCACGATGTTCATCCTGTGGACCTTCGCGTCGATCTTCGTGCTGTCCGGCTTTTACGGTCTGAACAACTGGCTGCCGACATATCTCGAGAAAGAACTGCACATCAAGTTCAGTTCGCTGACCGGCTATATGATCGGCACGTACGTGGTCGCCTTCATCGGTAAGATCTTCGCGGGCTGGCTCGGTGATCGCTGGAGCCGGCGCGGCGTGTACGTGCTCGGCTGCATCGGTGCGGCGCTGTTTCTGCCCGTGATCATTTTCTGGCACACGCGCGACAACATTTCCACGCTGATGCTTTTCTTCGGCTTTCTGTATGGCGTGCCGCTCGGCACGATCGGCACGTTCATGTCGGAGAGTTTCGCGACGTCGGTGCGCGGCACCGCGGTGGGCGGCTCGTATAACCTCGGGCGCTTCTGTTCGGGGGCGGCGCCGATCGTCATTGGTTTTATCGCGACGCAGTTCTCGATCGGACTCGGCTTTCTCGTGGTCGGCGCGGTGTTCTTTTTGAGCGGCGTGACTGCATTGTTCGTTCCTGACCGTCTATACGATACGCAGCAGTAAACCTATAGCGACCATGACGAGATCATGTCGTGCAAAGTAGTACCCAGGGGCCGGCGCTAGATCTGGTCGCCGGATTACCTGGGCACCACGATCAAGCATTACTCGTTTCCGGCGACGATGTTGGAAATGGTCCAGTTGTTCGTCGATACGAGCACATAATCGCCATTGACGCCCAGCCATTTATGGCCGCGCGGCGGCGCATTGAGGCCGTGTCCGCGCCAGTCGTCCATTATGAAATTGTAATTACGGTATTCGGTCGGCACACGTTGGCCTTTGTGCCAGTCACGATGCGGAATCGACGGCATCACCTGCTGACGGCCAGTACCGGCCATCTGGCCGCCCTCGTCTTGCGGCTGCGGTCCAGCCGCAATCGCGAACGCCGACACACCGGCAAACGACAACGCGACGAGTTGCGCAACAAAGCGATTATTCATGTTCGAACCTCCGTGCGGTGGAAGAAAGCTCCGGGCATTCACGTGATTGACGTGAAAAATAATCGTCCAGCTACTCGCAGATTCATTAATTCGAACTTCATTGCAGCGATCGCTGGTCTATCGAATGTAATCTTTGCAAATTGCGAGATGTCAAATTCGATATTTCAGGCCTGACCGTAAGTCGTTAAAAAGTATAGTAAAAGGAAGTTCGACTTCAAGCCGGACCGCCTGGCGACGGCACACGCGCGCGCGGCACTTCGCCACTCATCCGTCAGATCGGTCCGCCTGGCTGATCAATAGTCGACCGCATCGCGAATGATCGGGCAGGTCATGCAGTGACCGCCGCCTCGTCCACGGCCCAGTTCGGCACCGACGATCGTAATCACCTCGATGCCCTGCTTACGCAAAAGCGTGTTCGTGTACGTGTTGCGGTCGTATGCATAGACGACGCCCGGCGCCGCGCACACGAGGTTCGCACCGCTATCCCACTGCGTGCGCTCGCGCTGATAGTCGCTGCCGCCCGCCTCGACCACGCGTAAATGCTTCAGCCCCAACGCCTCGGCGACGACATCGGTGAACGGCTTGTTCTCCGCGTGCAATTCGACGCCGCTCGGATGGCTGCTCGGCCGATACGAATAGGTGCGCGTCTTCGCCATGAAGTCCGGGGCCACCAGCACGCAATCGCGATCGGCGAACGTGAACACGGTATCGAGGTGCATCGCCGCGCGAATCTTCGGCATCGCCGCGACGATCACGCGCTCGGCCGCGCCCTTCTTGAACAGCGTTGCCGCCAGTTGACTGATGGCCTGACGCGAGGTGCGCTCGCTCATGCCGATCAGCACGACGCCCTTGCCGATCGGCATCACGTCGCCGCCTTCCAGCGTGGCGAGACCGTGATCCTGGGTCGGATCGCCCCACCACACGTTGACCTTGCCGGCGAAGTCGGGGTGGAACTTGTAGATCGCCGTGGTCAGGATCGTCTCTTCGTGGCGGGCCGGCCAGTACAGCGCATTCAGCGTGACGCCGCCATAGATCCAGCAGGTCGTGTCGCGCGTGTACAGCGTGTTCGGCAACGGCGGCAGCAGATATTCGGTGCCGCCCGCCGCTTCCTTCGCAACCTCCAGCGCCTTGCCGCCGTGCGCTTCCGGGAAGTCGTGCGTGGATAGCCCGCCAATCAGCGTTTCGGCCAGCTTGCGATTGTCGAGCCCTTCCAGATAGCTTCTCAATTCATCGATAAAGCCGAGGCCGACCTGGTTCGGAACCACCTGGTTGTCCAGAATCCACTTCTTGCCTTCTTGCACTGCAACCGTTTCGGAGAGCAGATTGTGCATCTCCACCACTTCGACACCGCGGTCGCGCATCTTCGTGACGAAGTCGAAGTGGTCGCGCTTCGCGTTCTCGACCCACAGTACGTCGTCGAACAGCAGTTCATCGCAGTTGCTCGGGGTAAGACGCTGATGCGCGAGCCCCGGTGCGCAGACCATCACTTTGCGCAGCTGCCCGACTTCCGAGTAGACACCCAATTCACCCGCTTTCGCGTCCGTGTTCGCCATGATGACCTCCTGAATATCAGTGGTGACCCGCTCTGTTCAATCTGCTGTCGTTAGATTGTGATCCTTCCGGTTACGAGGGCGTAGACGCCGATGATCGCGCCAATGACGATGACGGTAAAGATGAACCAATCGGACGTGATGAAAACGTTCTTGCTCTGCTCTCGCCGCGCCCAAAGGTAGAGCGCTGTGCCGGGCGCGTACAGCACCGCGGCAAGCAGAATGAATTTCAGGCCGCCCGCGAAGATCATGAATGCGGTATAGATCACGGCGATTGCGGCCATGATCAGGTCGCGCCGGCGCTCGTCGGCGCGCAGGTCGTAACCGTCGCCGCGATTCGCGTTCATGCATCCGAACACCGCGACGAACAGGTACGGAATCAACGACATCGCGCTCGTCAGGTTCAACATCAGCGCGAATGCATCGCGCGAGAAGTACGTGCTGATGACGAGCAACTGCACCACGATGTTGGTCAACCACAATGCATTGGCCGGCGTCTTGTTGACGTTTTCCTTGCCGAAGATCGCGGGCATGTCTTCGGTCCTCGCCGCCGAGAACAACACTTCGGCGCAGATCAACGACCAGGCCAGATAAGCGCCGAGCACCGAAATCAGCAGACCTATGCTGACGAAGACCGCGCCCCAGTGACCGACCACCGCTTCGAGAACCGCAGCCATCGACGGCTGCCGCATCCCCGCGATGTCCGCGCGCTCGAGCACCGCGTAGGGCAGCATCGTCACGAGCACCATCAGAGAGGTGACGACGACGAAGCCGAGTATCGTCGAATGCCCGACGTCGGAGCGCTTCTTTGCATAGCGGGAATAAACGCTTGCCCCTTCGATGCCGATGAACACGAACACCGTGACCAGCATCGTGGCCCGCACCTGCTCGAAAATATTGCCTTCGAGACCGCCGCCGTAGAGGTTGGCCTGGAACAGGTCCATTCGAAAGCCGAACAACAGGATCAGGATGAACACCAGAATCGGGATGATCTTGGCGACCGTGACGATACTGTTGATGAAGGCCGCCTGCTGCACGCCCTTCAGGATCATGTAATGAAAAAGCCAGATGCCGATCGAAGCAACGACGATCGCGACGACCGTATTACCGTCGCCGAACACCGGAAAAAATGCGCCGAGTGTCGACTTGATCAGCACCCAGTAAGAAACATTGCCGATACAACTGCTGATCCAGTAGCCAAATGCGGAAAGAAAGCCCGGATAGTCGCCAAAGCCCGCTTTCGCATACGCAAACACGCCGGCGTCCAATTCGGGCTTTCGTTCGGCAAGCGTTTGAAATACGCGCGCCAGCATATACATGCCCGTGCCCGCAATCAGCCACGCAATCAGGGCGCCCAGCGGACCGGTGGCATCGGCGAATGTACGCGGTAGGGAAAATATTCCGGCTCCGACCATGCCGCCCACGACCATCCCGGTGAGTTGCATTTTTGACAGCTTTTGTGGAGTGGACGCCATTCGGATTCCTTTTTAGTGACCTTTTTAACAAGGATCTGTAATCAGATTCGAACGAAACGTGTCTCTCGGCCAATCTTGCTGTCGATCAGCCGCGTTACTCTGCAACCACCACACGAAAAGAATGGTCTGTCCGTTGACGTTTGTCAATTTATCGCCGCGAGCATCGATAAGTCGCATTGAATATCGATGATTTAACAATGATGCGACGTATCGCATCATCAACGCGGTTTTCTCAAATGATGGGGTATCGCTGAAGCGAGCTGAAAATATGGTCGCTCAGAACTACTGATAAGCAGCTGAGCGACAGCTCGAGATGACGCGCGAAAGTCATCGATGGTCCAAGCCTGACGATGATTTCGTAGTGGCGGGCTGTGGGTCCAACTATGACTCGCGCAACTTCCTCAACGTCAGCCGCGCTTCGAGACCGCCGCCAACCCGGTTGTGCAGCGTGAGCGTCGCGTCCATCGCGAGCGCGAGTTGCCGCGCGATCGCGAGCCCCAGCCCGGTGCCGCCCGTTTGACGATTGCGCGAACCTTCGAGTCGCACGAACGGCTCGAACACCGTCTCGAGCGACTCGGCCGGAATGCCGGGACCACGATCGAGCACCGACACGGTCGCCTCGCCATCGTGCAACGCGCCGATATCGATCTGCGCGGCGCCGGCGTACCTCAGCGCGTTATCGACCAGATTGCCGACGATGCGCTTCAACGCCTGTGGACGCAACGTCAGCGACTGGCCGAACTGGCCGTGCAGCGACACTTGCTGACCGGCGTCCACGTAATCGCAGACGAGGCTATCGAACAGCGCATCGGGATCGATGCGGCGCGGCACCTCGGTCGTGCCGTGCATCGTACGCGCATAAGTGACCCCTTCCTTGACCAGCGCCTCCATTTCCTTCAGATCCTGGCGCAGCTTCGCGGCCTCGCTGTCGTCGTCCATCGTGTCGACGCGTAGACGCATGCGCGTGATCGGCGTCTGCAGATCGTGCGAAATCGCCGCGAGAATCTGCATGCGCTCGGTCATGTACGTGGCGATTCGATCCTGCATCGCGTTGAACGCGCGCGCGGCGCGCGCCACTTCGGACGGACCGGCTTCGGGCAGACGCTCGGCCTTCAGGTCGGGGCCGAGCGTGTCGGCCGCGACTGCGAGCTGATTGAGCGGGCGCGTCGCGAGGCGCACCGCCAGCCAGCAGCAGGCGCCGAGCACGAGCAGCTGCAGCGTCAGCACGAGCGGCAGCCAGCGCGACAACGGAGCGCCGGACATCGGCCGCAGGTCGATGGTGAGCGGCGTGCCGTCGCTCAGTTTCAGGTGCACCTGCAGACGCTCGCGATCGCCGGGCACCGCGTTGACGGTCAACGGATAACGCGTGCCGATGCCGTCGCCGATCGATTGCGCGACGCGCGCCGACAGGCTTGCGTCGACCGGTGCGCCGGGAACGCCTGGGCCGAGCACGAACTCGTAGCTGCGCCGCGCAAGGCGCGGCAGCCACTGGGCGCGCTCGTCGGGCGGCAGATGGTCGAGCAGCGCGACCGAGCTCGCCACCTCGCGCTCGATGTAGCCCATCATGATGCCGGTCATCGTCTGGTCTCGCTCGGTCATCGTGAGCCAGAACGACAGCGCCTGCGCGAGCGCGAGCCCGACGAACAGAATCACCGCGAGCCGCGCGAACAGGGTGCGCGGCCAACGAGGCCAGCGCAGCGACGACGGTGATGCAGAAACGTTCATTGCGGATCTCCGATCGCAGTCACCGCCGCCGAAAACACGTAGCCCTCGCTGCGCAGCGTCTTGATGTAGCGCGGCTCGCGCGCGCCGTCGCGCAGGCGTTGGCGCAGGCGGCTCACCATTAGATCGATCGAGCGGTCGAACGGATCGGCCTGGCGTCCCTGGGTCAGGTTCAGCAGCTGGTCGCGCGTGAGCACGCGCTGCGGGTGATCGAGAAACACGCGCAACAGACGGTACTCCGCCCCGCTCAACGCCACTTCGGTGCCGTCCGCATCGAGCAGATGGCGCGCGGTCGTGTCGAGCCGCCAGTCGCCGAAGCACAGCATCGGCGCCGACTCCGTCACCTCCATGCCGGGCGGCAGCATGCGCGCGCGGCGCAGCACCGAGCGAATTCGCGCGAGCAGCTCGCGTGCGGCGAACGGTTTGGTCAGGTAATCGTCGGCGCCCATTTCGAGGCCGACGATCCGGTCCGCTTCCTCGCTGCGCGCCGTCAGCATCAGGATTGGCACCGTGCGGAACTTGCCCGCGCGCAGCTCGCGGCACAGCACGAGGCCGTCTTCGCCGGGCAGCATCAGGTCGAGCACGATCAGGTCGGGTGCGCCGTTCTCGAGCGCGGCGCGCATCTGGCGGCCATTGGCCGCGAGCGAGACGCGCACGCCGTTTTTCTCGAGGTAACCCGCGAGCAGTTCGCGGATTCCGCGATCGTCGTCGACGATCAATACGTGGTCGGAGGTTTCCATCGACGGATTATCTGCCGCGGCGTTTGAGTTGCACGCCGCTCGATTGGATCAATGAACACTGCAACGGATGCGCGAGCTCGGCCGCGAAGCCGCCCACGACGAACACCGCGATGGCAAACAGGCGTTTCATGCGTCCTCCAGCACGGAAAGACTCGCGCCGTCGGCCACGCTGGCTTCGAGCGCATAAGGGTCGACCCCGTCGAGGCAGCCGATATTGACGCGCCATTGCTGCGGGTCCTTGCGCGTCTGATGAAAAGGATAGATGCCGCAATGCTTGCAGAAGTAGTGTTTCGCGACCTTCGTGTTGAACTGGTACAGCGTCAGCGAATCCTCGCCGCTCAGAATCTTCAGTTGACTGGCGGGAAAGAGCGGCGTCATCAGCGCGCCCTTGCGGCGGCACAGGCTGCAGTTACAGCGGCCGGCCGGAACGATTTCGGTGCGAACTTCGAACTTGACGGCCCCGCAGTGACAAGACCCTTGCAGCAACTCGGCGCTCATGGTGATCTCCGTGATTTGACGATGCCTGCTTTATAGCCTGGTTCATCAGTCGAATTATGTCGTAATGTATCCGGTCGCCGAGACGATACATTACATTGCAATAAGCTATGGCAATTAGCGCAGGGCGAAACAACGAAGATTAAGCGCGTGAATTGGCATTCAAGCGGCATGCGCAAACGGATGACACGGGTTGCTTCCTTGCCGCCGCAATGTCGTGCTCGCCGGTGCAAAGATACGCCGCTTATCCATGATTATGTCAGCGGCGCGGCGGGGCGCGCCAGCCGGCTTGCTTACACGCTGTTTTTGACCTCGGCATGACCAACCGGCTCTCTATGTTCCGCTTGACTGGCCGGTATTGCCAGGCACAATCGCGCGAGGCCTTGAATACGCTTGACTTTTAATCAGTAGCCACTTCCAATACCAATGGTGCAGTGCGATGCTTCACCTCTGAAACACGCCTCACGTCATTCGGTAATTCAAAGCATTGGCCAGCAGTTCATTCGTCCGCCGCGCATGCGGCGTCAGCTCGAAATGGAGCACTCCTCATCACGGGAGTCGTCTTGGCTGCAAGAAAAAACCAACCCGCTCGCAGCGAACCCGCCCTTATCGATCTCGCATTGCAGGGTGGCGGTTCGCACGGTGCTTTTACATGGGGTGTCCTCGACCGTTTGCTCGAAGAGTCGTGGCTGCAGATCGAAGGGATATCGGGTACGTCGGCTGGCGCGATGAACGCCGCGGTGCTGGTGAGCGGCTATCAGGTGGGCGGCGCGGCCGGCGCGCGCGCCGCGCTCGAAGCGTTCTGGCGGCGAGTATTCGAAGCATCGGTGTACAGCCCGTTTCGCCGCAGCCCGTTCGACGTGTTGATGGGCCGCTGGACGCTCGACTACTCGCCGCTCTTCATCGCGATGGACCTCGCGGCGCGCGTGTTTTCTCCATACGACCTGAACCCGCGCGGCGTACATCCGCTGGCGAAGATTCTGCAGGACTCGATCGATTTCGAGCATCTGCGCGACGCGCCGATCAAGCTGTTCATCACTGCGACGCGCGTGCGCACGGGCCAGGCGCGCGTGTTTCGCAATGGCGACCTGACGCCCGACGTGCTGCTCGCCTCCGGCTGCCTGCCCACGCTGTTCCAGGCCGTGCAGATCGACGGTGAAGACTACTGGGACGGCGGCTACGCCGGGAATCCCACCATCACGCCGCTGGTGCGCGAATGCACGTCGAGCGATACGCTGCTGATCCAGGTCAATCCCGTCGAGCGGGATGAAACACCGCGCACCGCGCGCGACATCATCAGCCGCCTGAACGAAGTCGCCTTCAATGCGCCGCTGCTGAAAGAGCTGCGCATGATCGCGCTGCTGCGACGCGCCGCGGACGCCGGTAGCGACGAAGGCCGCCATTGGGCGGCGATGCGTATCCATCGGATTTCGAGCGAACTGATGACCGAACTCGGCTACTCGTCGAAGCTGAACGCCGAGTGGAGCTTTCTGACGATGCTGCGCGACGAAGGCCGGCGTGCCGGGGACGCGTTCCTCACCGGGCATGCCGATTCGATCGGCGTGCGCTCCTCGCTGGATCTCGACGCGTTGCTCGACGGAGTCTGACCATGGAAGTCATCACCCTGTCCCCGCTCGCGATCGGTCTCGGACTCTTTGGGATGCTCGCGAGTCTCGCGCTGCTGATCGCCTTCGCGTACCGCGGCTGGACCGTGCTGTTGCTCGCGCCGTTCGCCGCGATGCTGGCCGCCGCGATTTCGGGCGAACCGATTCTCGCGCACTGGACCCAGACTTTCATGCTCAGCGCCGCGCGCTTTCTCGCGCAGTTCTTTCCGTTGTTTCTGCTCGGCGCGCTGTTCGGCAAGCTGATGGAAGACAGCGGCTCCGTCAAGGCGATCGCCAGTTACATGACGGAGAAGCTTGGCGCGCATCGGGCGATTCTCGCGGTCGTGATCGGTGGCGCGCTCGTCACCTACGGCGGCGTCAGCCTGTTCGTCGCGTTCTTCGTGCTCGCGCCGATGGCCACCGCCCTGTTCCAGGCCGCCAATATCCCGCGCCGTCTGATGCCGGCCGCGATCGCGCTCGGCACGCAGACGTTCACGATGTCCGCGCTGCCCGGCACACCGGCGATCCAGAACGCGATCCCGATGCCGTTCTTTGGTACGACGCCGTTTGCGGCGCCCGGGCTTGGCATCGTCGCGAGTGTCGTGATGGTGGCGTTCGGGCTGTGGTGGTTGTCCTTGCAGCAATCGCGCGCGAAGGCGGCCAACGAAGGATTCGACGGACTCAACGCGGCGATGAAATCCACCACGGCGCCGGCCAGCGACAACCTCGTGCGCGAACGCGCGAGCGTCTCGCAGAGTTTCGATCCTGAGGAAGCGAAGCGCGGGCACGTCAGCGCGGATCTGCCGTCGTTCGGCGTCGCGCTCGCGCCGCTCGTGCTCGTGGTGCTAACGAACTTCGTGATGAACGTGATCGTGCTGCCGCGCATCGACGCGGACTATCTGGCCGAGGTCCGTTGGGGTGAGACGTCGCTTTCGGCAGTCGCCGGAGTGTGGGGCGTGTGCGTGGCCCTCGTCGTCGCGATCGTGGTACTCCTGCTGCTCAATCGGCGCCGCCTTCCGGCGCTGCGCGAGACGATCGACGCGGGCGCGAATGCATCGGTGCTGCCTGTGCTCAACGTCGGCAGTCTGGTCGGCTATGGCGCGGTCATTGCCGCGCTGCCCGCGTTCGCGCTCGTGCGCGAATGGGTGCTCGGCGTCGGCGGTGGTCCGCTCGTATCGCTCGCGGTCGCGACCAATCTGCTCGCGGGCTTGACCGGCTCGGCTTCAGGCGGTCTCACCATCGCGCTCGACGCGCTCGGCGGCACCTATCTACAACTGGCCGCGCAACACGGCATCGACCCGGCGCTGTTGCATCGGGTCGCCGTGATGTCCTCCGGGACACTCGACAGCCTGCCGCATAACGGCGCGGTCGTGACGCTGCTCGCGGTGTGCGGCTCGAACCATCGCGAAAGCTATCGCGACATCGTGATGGTGGCGATTCTCGGCGCGTTGCTCGCGCTGGTCGTGGTGATCGTGCTGGGCTCGCTGGTCGGTACCTTCTGAGAGTTTTGTGCCGGCTAAAGTATCAAGGGGTCTCGCTCTGACGTCGCTGTTCGTCAGTGCGAGACCCCTTTCCTGTTGCTGTTCGGCCGAGTCTGGATTGCTTGCCTGCTGATTACCGGCTCACTTCACGCGGCCGCGCGCGCCGCATTCATCCGGCCGAACACGAACTGCCCCAGATACCAGACCAGCTCCGTATTCGCGAGGATCGCATCTTCGGTGACCGTCGACGGTTCGAGCTTCATCCTGCGCAGCATCAGCTTGCCTTCGCGCGAGGTTGTCCACGCATGCATCAGTTCCTTGCGCGTCTTCGGATCGGCGGCATTGAAATGATCGCGGCCCTTGCGCGAATCCTCGTTCATGCGCGCGCGCACTTCTTCTTCACGCGTCGCGATGCTGGTCGCCAGGGTCTTTCTCGTTTCGGTCTTGGCCGCCTGTTCCTGCGCTTCGTCGGCGAGCAGTTTGGCTTGCACGTCGACCATCGTGCGCTCGGCGTCGGAGATCTTCCAGTTGTCGCGTAGCGCGCGCATCAGATAGCCCGCGGGACTCTTCTTGACCTGGCCGCGCTTGATTCTGAAGCGCGTGTATTCGACGGCCTGCTGAATACGCTCGTCGGTCCACAGTTCGCGGTTCTCCGAAATCTCGCTGAACTGCTTGGTCGACAGCCCGAATTCGTCGGTAAGAATCTTGTAGAGATGGCTCGCGTCGGCGAGGCTCGCGAGTACCGCGTCGGCTGTGTCCTTGCGCTTGAGGAGGAAGCGGATGCGGTCGATTTTCTTCGACGTCGTGGATGCAGTGCGCGTCTCGTAAGAGATCTCGACGTCCGACACTTCGTTGATCTCGCGCACCGCCGGCTCGAGCCAATCGCGCTTGAAGTATTTGAAGATGGCGGCGTTCGCGCCCATTTTGCCGGGCCAGTTACGCATTTCCTCGAGCTGGATCCAGTCGGTGCGTCCTGCGGGCACGTTGGGCAAAACCTTGTCGTAGATAGCGCGCGCGAGACTGCGCGTGAACGCGGTGGAAATGCGCAAGCTCAGCCAGTGCGATTTCTGCGGATCGCGGATATGCGGCACGAGCCGTGGATGGACGTCGAAACGCATACGTCCGCGATGAAAGCCGACCATACCGATCAGTTGGACCTGCACCCACAGGTCGTCTTCACTGGGATCGCGGTCCGCAGGCGTATTCGTTACGCGGACTTTCGCGTTCTGAGCTTCGTCGGCGATCGTGCGCAAATGCTTCAGGTTGCGGCTGTCGTAACGCATCAGCCACTTGAAGTAGTTGAGTTCGACGTCGTACTGATCGCGTTGCTCGGGCTCCTGCGCGACGATGAAGTAAGCGGCATCGAGAAACCGCCGCGCCGGCAGTCCCATGTTGACGATCTCGGTGAAGAAATCGTTGCGCTGATAACCGATCTCGCGATTGGCCTCGTTGATGCGCAATCCTTGATCGAACATGTCTTCGAACAGCGCGAGCGCCATCTGGCGTGATGTCGCTTTCGACTTGCCCTCTTCCGGATTGTCCGCAGCCATGTTCTTCATCCACTTTTTAGCTCCCGGGGACTGTAAGCATGCGGTGGTGAGCTGTCAACACACAGAACCTCACCATCAGAACGGCCGAGGCGGCGGCCGCTTCGTCGTTCATTCCGCGATCTGGCACACAGAACCTCACCATCTACACAAGGAACCTCACCTTGCCAGACGGCTTTCGCACGGCGAAGCCTTATGGGACGGCCCATCCGAGCTTCATTTCCTGCAGATGCACAACCCACCTCACCTTCCAGATTCGACGCACAGGCAAACACATGGAACCGCACCTTGGCGGGGAATTGGTCTCACCTTGCTGCACAACGAACCGCACCTCTCAGCACAGCGAACCTCACCTTCGACACAACGTACCTCACCTTTTGGAACCTAAGTGGCTGAATGAATTGAATATCGTCTGCCTGTGTGAGTTTGTCGGTTTGTTCTCGGTTTAAAAAAAACCTACCAACTTGGGTCACACAGTAAGTTGACGTGAAGATTGCGCAATGCAGCATGGTGAAGTTAATTGTGCGATGCCGGAGCTGATGAACGGCTGCGTAACGAAGGTGAGGTTGGTTGTGCTTCCACGGTGACCAGCAAGGATTGGTGACACTGGGGCCCGGGCTGGACCGCCTGCCGCCGGCGGAAATCAACGGCGGTAGGTGAGGTTGATTGTGCATTTGCGCTCCAAGCGGCCGGAGCGGTCGCCGGAAGGTGGCGAAAACGCGATTATGGTGAGGTCCGTTGTGCTGGAGATCGCCGGATCGCACGTCGTAGATGTGAGGAAGTGCACAAATGACCTCACCTTCCTTCGTGACAGGGCCAGCGTAACCGGCACACTCGCCTAAAACTTAGGCATTTGGTGAGGTCATTTGTGCACTCGCATAGGCGGGGTTTCGGGACTCGTTTCGTTTCCACGACAGTTCCGCCACCGAAAACGCTGTGAAAATATAGAAATTTTCAGAAAATCCGCATTAAAACAGTAATTTAAAAAGTTATTTTCAAGTATTTCCTGTATTCTGAGGTTTCTGGAATTTTATGGATAAACCTCAGAATGGTCAGAACGAGCCAACTTCCTGCCGTAGACCGAACCGTTCACTTTGAGCAGATCAGTGAGTTCGCAGAAAAGGTCACCATTTTTACTAATGAGCTGCGTGACACGATTCTGGCTCCACGTCCTCGAAAAACGGCTCCCGTCTTCAAGACCGGCGAGATTGCCGAGATGTGCAACGTCTCTCACTCGCAGGTTCAGTATCTCGCGACAAAAGGCGACGGAGAACTGCCTTCGGGCACGGCAGCCGGCACGGGCCGCACCCGGACCTTCACGCTAGAAGAAGCGCGGATCTGGGTGCAAAAGATTTCCGACATTTACCAGACTCCACTGGTCACTCGTCTGAAGGAACCGGACGGGAAGATCATTATCACCGCGCAGCTCAAAGGTGGTTCCGCCAAGACGACTACGACGATGTGCCTTGCCCAAGGGCTGTCGCTACGGGGACGCAAAGTGCTGGTGGTCGATCTCGATCCGCAGGCATCACTCTCGGAACTGTGCGGACTGTACGCGGAAAAAGACGTGTCGCCTGAGGATACGGTGTTGCCGTATGTCTACGACCAAGACATCGAGGGCGGCCTCGAGGGACGGATTCAGTCGACGTACTGGGATGGCATCGACGTGATTCCTGCGCATACGGAATTGATCGGTGCAGAGTTCCATCTGCCGGCGATGCAAAAGATTCGGCCAGGTTTTCGTTTCTGGACCGTGCTTCGTCAAGGGCTCGAGCCGCTGCGCAAGAAGTACGACTACATTCTGATGGATACGTCGCCGTCTCTGTCGTACCTCAATCTGAACGCGCTGATGGCCGCGGACGCCATGGTGATGCCGATGGTGCCGGAAAACCTGGACTTCATCAGCTCACTCTCGTTCTGGCGACTCTTCTCTGACGTGTCCAAAAGCTTCATCAAATTCGAGAAGGAAAAGAAATACGACTTTGTATCGCTGGTGTTATCGCGGGTCGATTATGGGCGGAACTCGTCGGCGCCGATCGTGCGTGCGTGGGCGCAAAGCGCATACGAAAACTGGCTGCATTCGATCGAGGTGCCGGCGAGTTCGGTAATGAGCACAGGGGCGTTGGCATTCTCTACCGTCTTCGACATCAGCAGCAATCACAGCGCGGCCAAGTCGCTGCAACGCGTGCGGCAGCCTCTCGTCGATTACTGTCGTTGGATCGACGAGATCTATTCGGAAAAATGGAGGAACGCGCAATGAGCAATATGCGAGAACAGTTGCTGGCCAAGACGTCCGGCATTCGCAAAACTTCGTCGATTAATGAAGACGAGGTTAAGCGCAGCAACCGCACGCAAACGGCGCCCGGCCTTGCCGGCGCGCTGGCCGTTGCGCAGCTTCGCGTGCAGGAATTGGAATCGACCGGAGTCGCATCGCAACTGCCGGTTGCGGGGATCTTGCCGAACCCGTGGCAGCCGCGCCGCGTGTTCAACGAAGCAAAGTTGGCCGAGCTTGCGGAGTCGATCCGGGAAGTTGGGTTGATGCAGCCGATCGTCGTCCGGCGTGTCGCCGACGACTATCAGATAGTCGCTGGTGAACGGCGCTGGCGTGCGCACAAGATGCTGGGGCATGACACGATCAAGGCAGTCGTCGCGGATTGCTCCGACTCGGATATGGCCGTCCTGGCGATGGTCGAAAACATCAGCCGCGACGACCTTGCTGACTATGAAATCGGAGTTGCGATCCGTCGATCGGAAGCGGAGTTTCCGAATCGCAAGCGACTGGCGGAAGCGATGGGATTGTCGAGGGCGGGTCTGTACCAGTTCTTGTCGTTCGATAATTTGCCGGACTTCATCAAAAAAGATCTCGATATTCAACCGCGACTATTGGGCGGAACTGCGGCGCAAGCAATCGGGGCGGCTATCAAAAAGCACGGCGAGGATGGGGTTAAAGCGGCTCGCGAAATTTGGCCGCTGTTGGTGAGAGGCGAAATGGATCAAGGCAAGGTCGCGGCGGCAATCACTGCGTTGGCGACGCGGCAGACGACGTCGGCTGGTACCGGCGGACGCAGCATCGAGAAGTTTTTTGCAGGACGAGAGCACGCCGGAAGCATCACGAAGGATGTCAGCAACTTCACGATCAAGATCAAGACCGGGGTGATTACCGAGGCGCAAGAAGTTCAGATACGACAGTTGATCGGACAGATGTTCCAATCGCAGCCGAAAACGAGCTGATTCGATGTTTGGTTTTTTAGTGTAGAGAGAGGCCCGCCAAGTGCGGGCTTTTTTTCGGCCAGCCAAAATGGTTTGGGCTGAGAGAGTGTCTAGAGTCTAGACAGTCTCCGTAGATGCCATCAGGGTTCGTCGCAGTGTCTAGACTCTAGACACTCTTTCCGACGAAAGCCAACGTCGATAGAAGAGTCCCCTGTCGTGCGGACGCAGATTCTTTGCGTCTTGTCCGGTCCGCGGGGAGATCGCGTAGCAGTAGGTTCGCCGGACCAATCTTGCAGGTGCAGGACATAATCGAGGCCGCCACCCGCTCGGAATTTGTGAGGAAGTCTGTGAACTGGCTTCCGCCAACTCGCCGACCGGTCATATCGTCGAGGGCGCCGCCGAACGTGTTCGATGATCACATGACGGCAGAAATGGCGGGCCGGTTACTGTCCTTTGAGACGGAATGTCCCCCGGCAGGCCATCGCCGGTCATTCTCGACCCTCGCCACGTTCGGGTTATTCGTCCTCGTACCGCGGCGCGGCACTCGACGGCCGACTCCCGCAATGAGAAAAATCGTTGCTCCTGACGTCGAGGCGTCCCGCACCAAATGGATGTCAGGTGAAAAATCGCGGGAAGGGTTGACGATGATTTTCCATCAAGCCCTGAGTTCATGACGGCGCTGTCGGGTGCAGCAGTTTAGTGAATATCGTCAACGTCATTCACGGCTGCTCCAACTCAGGAAGTTCCTGAGGCCAGATGGGCGCGGTGCGCATGCCTATGCTCATTGACCATACGGTCAGCGGTTTTCTGCCAGAAATCCGTCCCATACGATTACCGGCGGAAACCGGATCGACGGAACGACGCGCGCGGGAAGGCCTTGAATTTGGCTTGTCTCAGCGAACACACCACATACGTAAAGGTGTGGCGGGAGCCCGCCATTAGGCGAGTGTCGCGTTAAGCGATGCCGACCTTGATAGCGCGATCCCTCTCGACCGATCCAGACCAGGCCCATCGCAAGCGGTGCATCCTTGCTTTCGAGAGTCGCAAGCATGCCTTCGAATCACATCCCGTTGCACGGTGCAGATCCGACCTCTGGGCCGGCAGCCAGAAAGTGAAGAAGGAACCCCTGCCGACCGCTGCCCATTTGGCGGTACGTGTGTCGACCCCCCACCGTGGTCAGCAAGAAAATACTCTCGGTTAGTTGGCCACGCTCGAAAGGTCGTCCGGTCGACTTGCCCGCATCATGAGATGCGCGGGTCCTCGTATTCGAAGGCATGCATCGTGACCGCTGCAATCATCGCTTGGGCAACTCGCGAGTCATGAACTTCCACCTGCTCGCTACTGGATGAGTTTGCACTTGACCATCTGGTCAGCGCGACATCAACATCGATACTCCCGCCGCATCGGCAATCTACGCGCGGGGCGATCATTGCCAGGGGAGGGGAGGGCCAAATGCGCGAATCACCGCCGACAATGCGTCGTCGTCCGGCTCGCTCTCGTTGCATCAATTAGCGAGACGATCGTCCACCGCTTGATCCGCAACGCGAGCCACTGCCAATCGCCGAGCGCGTCGCAAGGGGGAGCTTCGGCTATACAGTAGTCGGCCATCGGCAGTTTTCCGAACTAAATATCGAAAAACCAGCGGGTATTAGCCGATCCGAGCGCGAACCCAAGATTCTTCGGTTGATCTCGCTAACCGCAGCCGCGTGAAACATTGAGAAATGTCTCTTGGATCTCGTAACCATTTGTTTTTAAAGACCTTTTTCACTTGTCCGACGCATTGTTTCACGCGGATCCGCCAAATTGGTGCACGATACCCCGGCACACCCATCACGAGAGGAGCACACGCAGGATTGCGCAAACACGCTCCAGCGATACGTAGCATTTAATACGTAATTTGTAGCGAATTATTTTAAAGGACGGACGTGGCTGCAAAGCCTACGCTGTCGCGAAAAACACCTGGCCCCTCCGCCGTCACGTCTCCATTTCAGCCTCCTCGCAAACCAGCCCGCGCCGATCGATCTGCCCGATATCCTGAATCGAAATCCGTCGGATCTCGAAGATCGCCTCCGCGTCTCCCGCACGCTGTCCCGCAACAATCACATTCTCCGATAGCGCGCCCGCGAGATGCGCGCTGCGATAAGAGACGACCCCATCATCGGAATCTTCGAGCGGCCCGCTTTCGCGCCGAGGTTGACCGCCCAGCGAGACAGCCGTTGCTCGCGAACCGAGTGCCTTGATGGGGGGCGCCATAAACATGGCGCGCTCGCGTTTCGGCATCGGCGTGAAGTTCAGCAGCCGATTGAGCGCTCGTCATCACGAGCGACGTCGGAGCCTTCGGGCACGTATTTATCCTCGAACGTTGCCCAAAGCGCGTCGCCGGAAGCCGGCACCCGCAGCCGTGCGTGAATTGCCGCCCATGCTGTGAGCGATCAGACCATCACCATGCGACGCGGGCGCCGTGCGGTCCGGATCGAACTACGCGAGCGTCTGTTGCGTGGCGTGCCGCATGCGCACGAGGTTGACCAGCATCGGCACGTTGGTCGGGTAGTAGCCCTGCCACACCTGAAAATATTGGCGAAGCACTTCATCGCCCGGAATATCGTTGTCGACATTGATCTATGCCTCCGGGCCCGTCGCGAGGGCCATGCAACATCAGAATGATCCGTCGACTGCGATCGAACAGTTGCTTATGCGCGGCGCATCGATACCGCGTGCGTCTAAACAGCGTGCGCAACGTTGGCACGGCTTGGCCATCTCACTCGACACTGGCTTCGCGATACGGATCTTAGACGGACAGCACGACATCACATGAGGCAAGCAGTTGCCCGAGCTTGCCCCGGCTGAACCGGATCAACGTGATAACGGTTGTGGACGGCATCTCACTGAAATAGCGCGACGCCGAACTCGTCAGTCCCGCGGCCCGTGACGACACGCCGGTGTCAGCGCCGCATTGCTGCTCCCATCGCCATCGGTATCGCCACTCGCATCGGCATCGTCTTCGACTGGCCGCCGCAATTTCACCCCCGCAACGATCGCGACGCCCAAGTCATCGCGCCGATAAATGTTAAGTATCCCGGCGAACGCCAGCCGGGCCATCTGCAACGACAGTTCAACGAGGCTCGACAATCGCCAGTCGGTATTAATTCCGCCGACGGCCGATATCGCATCGATGCAATCCAGCGGCTCGCGTTGGCAGGTGCAATCGCGAACTGCGCAACGTTGAGCGTCTCGGGCGACCGGCCATACGCGCATTCGCCGATGCGCGTATGGCCGCCGCCACTGCGAGGCTTTCATTCGAGCACTGCCGCAACACGCGACGCACCTAATGGCATTGAGCGGTCCGAATGGCAGAAAGGATCGGCTGGCCTCTACCGCCCAGCAAGTCACTGGTACAACCCATGCCGTCCGCCATGATGCGCATTGGCTTCAATGAGAAAGAACCCCCGATTCAACAATCGCGGCTGTTCCATCGGCGAAAGCATTCCCTGATATCAATAGCAGTCTTTCCCATCGCCCTTCATCACTAGTACGACAGCATAGCCATGCTTATCTTTCGTCAACGGACGTGGAAGAAACCATGGAATAAATCCGTATGCCCGCAGTAAGTCGCGAATCGATTGACGGCTGGCGCATTGATCGGCCATGATGCCTCTCACGAACTATGAAAGGGGACAATGGCGCACGCATGACACGGGCAGACCACCAGTTCCTTAGCCTTTCTTCGGCGTGGCGAAGCAGATTGGCAATTAGGCAACATGCCCGACAAACGAAGCCTGAATGACGACACAACGTTGCCGGTCCGACCGACGCGATGCCACCGTTCATCGAGTCTGACCTGGCCGTGGAAATCGCAGCGAAAATGCACTGATCGGTCCACTGCTATGGACCCCTATGAATTCATGAGCAACCCGTAGAGCACCGTATTCGCCGGTCCGCGAACAAGGTTGCCGCAGGGTGTACGACATGGGTTGCGCCAGCAGTCAGCCGAGGACGTCATGACCGCAAACCGTTCCGATGCACCGCGGCCTCACCGATCAGCCAGCGTCGCACTGACCGGCGTATTGTCGTGCGTGTTGGCCAGTGCGCTCGTCGTTTCACTGTCGGGCTGCCAACGGCCAACCGAAACACCGAGCGGCGATACGAGGCCAGCCGTGCAGCTCACCAGGGTCGAAGCGGCCGACGCGTCCGCCATTCGCATCTTTACCGGGCGGGTCGAGCAGACCAGCATCTCGCCGCTCGCCTTCGAAGTATCGGGCCGCGTCGTGCAGATCGCGGTGCTCGAAGGTGCATCCGTGAAACGCGGGCAGCTGATCGCGCGTATCGATGAAGAACCCTACAAGCTGCAACTGCAACGCGCGAACGCGCAGTATCAGCAGCTGAGCGACAACCTGAAGCGCCAGGCGGTGCTGCGCAAGGACGGAATTCTGTCACAGGCTGCTTATGAGCAGCTGTCGGCTGCCACGGACGCCGCACGCGCGGCACGCGACATGGCGAGCCGCGACCTGCGCAATACCCGGCTAGTCGCGCCATTCGACGGCCGGATCGCTCGCCGCAACATCGAGATTCAGCAGGTCGTGCAGGCTGGCGCACCCGCGTTCAATCTGGAAAACATCGGCCGTGTCGATGTCGGCGTCGATCTGCCTCAGAGCATTGCCGAACGTCTATTCGTCGACAAGACGCTGCGAGCCGAAGCGTGGCTGCCCGAGCGGCCGCAGAACCGCTTCCCGCTAGTGTTCCGCGAACGGACCACGCAGACCTCGCCGACTTCGGCGGCCTACCGGCTCGTGTTCTCGATCGAAGGACCGCAAAGCGCCATGCTGTTACCCGGCATGGCGCTGCGGGTACAGATTTCCGACACGGCCCGGCAAGTCGCGCAAAACGACAATCAAGGCTACTTCGCGATTCCGATCGCGGCGGTGTCGATCGGCGCGGACGGTCAGCGCAGTCTGTGGCGCTACGATGCGGCGTCCGGCCGTGTGCATGCGGTGCCGGTCAGCGTGCGCGAAATTCGCAATGACGATGCGGTCGTCGCGGGTGCGGTGGCGGAAGGCGACCGCGTGGTGGCGGGCGGCTCGCAGTTCATGAAAGAGGGAATGGCGGTCCGTCCAATGGATGCTCCTCAATGAACCTCGCGCGCCCCCTGATCGAAAAGCCGCTGATCGCATGGGTCCTGACGCTGATCTCGCTGTTTGGCGGCCTGTTTGCGTACTACAACATCGGGCGGCTCGAAGACCCGAAGTTCACGATCAAGACTTCGGTCGTGGTGACGCTGTATCCGGGCGCGAGTGCGCACGAGGTCGAGCAGGAGGTGACGGACCGGCTCGAAAGCGCGATCCAGCAGATGCCGCAGGTCGAGAAGCTGACCTCGCGTTCGATGCCGGGCTACTCCGAAATCCGCGTCCAGATTCGCGACCAGTACACGTCGGCGCAATTGCCGCAAGTGTGGGACGAATTGCGCAATTCCGTGTCGGATGCACAGGTACGGCTGCCGCCCGGTGCGGGCCCGACACTCGTGCTCGACCGTTTCGGCGACGTCTACGGCATGTTCTACGCGCTGACTGGCGAGGGCTACACGCAGGCGCAACTGTATGCGTACGCGCGTGAACTGCGCCGCCAACTGCTGACGCTCGACGACGTGTCCGACATCGTGATCGCTGGTCAGCAGCAGGAGCAGGTCTCGGTCGACGTCGACCAGTCGCAACTGATCGCCAACAATCTGTCCACCGACGATCTCGCGCAGACACTGTTCCTGCAAAACGAGGTTCGGCCCGCGGGCCGCGAACGCGTCGGCGATCTGTCGTTGCGGATTGCGCCGACCGGCTCGCTCGACTCGCTGCAGGCCATCCGATCGCTGCCTGTCAACAATACGCCCGGCCCGCTTCTGCTCGGCGACATCGCTCGCGTGAGCCATGGCTACGCGACGATTCCGAACCAGGTCATTCACTACAACGCTCAGCCCGCGATCACGATCGGTATCAGCGCGCGACCGCGCGTTAACGTCGTGAGGGTCGGCGAGCGGATCAAGGCGAAGCTCGCCGAACTCGAGCGCGACCGCCCGATCGGCATCAAGCTGTACTCGCTTTACGATCAGCCGCGGGTCGTCGATGAGAGCGTGCGCGGTTTCATCTTCGACGTGTTCCTGTCCGTGTCGATCGTCGGTGTCGCGCTCGGCATCGGGCTTGGCTGGCGTGCGGGTGTGGTGCTCGGCGTCGAGCTGTTCCTGTCGATTCTCGGCACGCTGCTCGTCATGTACGCGGCGGGGATCGAGCTGCAGCGCATTTCCCTGGGCGCGCTGATCATCGTGATGGGCATGCTGACCGATAACAGCATCGTGGTGGTCGAGGGCATGCTCGTGAGGGTGCAACGAGGCAAGTCGCATCTCGAGGCGGCGACCGAAATTCTCAAACAAAGCCAATGGATTCTGCTCGCGTCGACCATCGTGGGGATTCTGGCTTTTTCGGGCATCGGCCTGTCGCCGGATGCGGTCGGCGAATTCTGCGCGTCCCTGTTCGCCGTCGCTGCGATTTCGCTGCTGTTTAGCTGGGTGATCGCCATCGCGCTGACGCCGCTGTTCGGCACATATCTTTTCAAGCCCGCGGACATCATCGATGAAGATCCGTTCAAGGCAAAGCTGTACAAGCGTTACGGCGAGTTGTTGTCATGGGTCACCCGACGGCGCGTGCTCGTGGTCATCGGCCTCGTCGCGCTGACGGTACTCGCCGGCTGGGCGTTCCGTTTCGTCGAGCAGAGTTTCTTCCCCGCGTCGACCACGCCGATCTTCTATGTCGATATGCGTTTGCCGCGCGGCGCCGACATTCGCGCGGTCGTCGAAAAGAGTCGCGAAGTCGAGAAGGTGCTGCTCGAGCATGCGGATGTCAGCAACGTGCAGACCTATATCGGCTCGGGCGCGACGCGCTTCTTCCTCGTCTACGATCCGGAGACGCGCGATCCGTCGTATGCGCAGTTCATCGTCGGTGCGAAGGACCAGCGCCTGATCGACGTGATGCTTCCGGACATCGAAGCGGATCTGAAGAAGCGCTTCCCCGAACAGCACTGGACTGTGACACGGCCTAATTTCGGGCCGGGCGGAGGCGCGGCGATTCAGGCGCGCTTCTCCGGTCCCGATCCAGTCGTGCTGCGTCGCTTGTCGCAGGAAGCGCAGAACGTGCTGAAGGGCGACGGCCGCATCATCGCGATCCGCGACGACTGGGAAAATCCGATCAGCATCGTGCGGCCGGAATTCGACGAGTCGCGCGCGCGCTCGCTCGGTGTGACGCGCCGGCAGGTCACCGACACGATGGCCTATGCAACCGAGGGCCTGCGCGCGGGCATCTATCGCGAAGGCGATCAGTTGCTGCCGATCGTGCTGCGCTCGCCCGACTACACGCGCGGCGTCGCGGGCCTGCAAGACCTGCAGGTGTTCAGCGCCGGTCTGCGCCGTTACGTGCCGCTCGGCGACGTGGTCAACGGCTTTACGGTTGGGACCGAGGAAGGTCAGATCGCGCGCGAGGACCGGATTCGCACGATCACGGTATCGGCGAACCCCATCTACGGACAGAACAGTGTCGACGCCTTCAATCGCATACGCCCGGGCATCGAGAACATCAAGCTGCCTTCGGGCTACCGCTTCGAATGGGGCGGCGAGCACGAATCCTCGACGCGCGCGCAGCAGAGCCTGTTCCGGCAACTGCCGCTCGGCTTCATCGCGATGGCGCTGCTGGTGCTGATGATGTTCGGACGCCTGAAGCCCGCGCTCGTCGTGCTGCTCGTCGTGCCGATGTCGATCTGCGGCGTGACGATCGGTCTGCTGCTGTTCCGCGGCGCGTTCGGCTTCATGGCGTTGCTCGGTCTATTGAGCCTGATCGGCATGCTGATCAAGAACGGCGTCGTGCTCGTCGAAGAGATGGATGCGCAGGTCGCCGCCGGCGTGCCGCGCATGCAGGCGGTGACCCACGGTGCGATGAGCCGCTTGCGTCCGGTGATGCTGTCGGCCGGCACGACGGCGCTCGGCATGGCGCCCCTGTTGTGGGACCCGTTCTTCAAGGACATGGCGATCACGATCATGTCGGGCCTTGCTTTCGCCACCGTACTGACGATGGTCGCCGTGCCGGCGCTGTACTCGATGCTGTTCTCGATCAAGCAGGCGGAATGGGAGCCGGGCCGACACCCGGAAGCAAAATGATCCGCGCGCGCCACTGTCTTCTCACCATCGCGGCGCTGCTGCTCGAAGCAGGTTGTGCGGGTTCATTGCAGCTGCAAAAGCCCGCCGCGTTTCCGCCGCAGTATTCGGAGGCGCAACAGGGCGCGGCCACCCCGATGTCCGCGCAGGATCTCGCGGCGTGGTGGACCCAGTACGGCGATCCCGCGCTGAACAAACTGATCGAGCTCGCGCTCGCGCACAACTTCGACATCGCCACCGCTTACGCACGCGTCGATCAGGTGCAGGCCGGAATCCGGCTGGCTCGCTCGCAACTGCTGCCGTCGGTCGGTGCGGGCGTGAGCGGCGCAAAGTTTCACGGCGGCGAGACGCAACTCGAGTTCGCGCAGTTCCTCGGCATCACCAATACCGATGCGCAGTTCTGGCGAGTCGGTCTGCAGGCGCAATGGGAGATCGATCTGTTCGGCCAGGGACGCTCGCGGCTCTCGGCGGCACGTGAGCAGGTACGCGCGGCCGCGGGCGATGCGGAAGCGGTGCGCCTGAGCGTAGTGTCGGGCGTCGCGGATCTGTACGTCACGTATCGCGGGCTGCTGCGTCAGCGCACGATCCTGCTGCAAAGCCGCGCGATCGCGGACGACTTCGTCGACATCGCCGAAAAGAGCTTTACTGCGGGCCTCGTGATGAGTACGGACATCGAAGCGGCGCGCGCTGGCCGTGCGCAGGTCGATGCGCGTTTGCAGGACGTGGAGAACGGCATCGCTCAGGCGCGGCTGAATTTGCAGAATCTGTGCGGCGTGCAGCCAGCGGACTTCGCCGGAATCCTCGATGAAAGCGACACGCTGATGACCGCACTGCCGCATATCGAGCCCGGCCAACCCGTCGACCTGCTGATGCGGCGCCCGGATCTGATCGCGGCGCAGGCCCGCGTGAATGCGGCGGTCAGACAGTCGGATGTGGCGCGGCTCAACTACTGGCCGACCCTATCGCTAAGCGGGATGCTCGCGCGCAATGGTTGGGAGTTCGCGGGTCAAAACCTCGGGGCTAGCACGTTCTGGCTGTTCGGCGCGGCGATGGCGATGCCGCTGATCGACTTTGGCGCGCGGCGCTCGCAGGTCGAGTCGTCGGATGCGCAGGCGCAACAGGCGATGTTCAATTACGAAAAGACCGCGCTCGGCGCGTTCTATGACGTCGACCGTGCGCTGGCGCGTTTGAACCGGCAGGACGAGTTGTTCAACGCGCGCAATGAAGAAGTCGCGCGACGTACCACGCAGCTGAACCAGGTGCGACGTCGCTACGAGCTCGGCGATACCGGCCGCGTCGATATCGATCAGGTGCGGGTTGCGCTGCTCGAAAGCCAGTCGTCGCAGGCGAGGGAAGAGGTCGGCAAACTGCAGGCACAGTTCGCGCTGTTCAGGGCGATGGGGGGCGGCTGGTTGGCCAATCCGCCCGTGGCTGCGAATCCACAAGCGCCGACGGGACCCGCGCCCGCCGCCGGGAACGCACCGGCGCCGGCTTCACAGTAAGCGAAGGATCGGGTAAAAGCCGTTGGCTTCAGTCGGGAGGACTAACAGGAGATGCGCAACGTACGCGTACCTGCTTCGCGTAAGTCCCTTTCTGGAAGAAATCAGCTTCTCTGAAGGGTGAACGATGACAACCCAGGTCGAGACGAAACTGTCGTTACCCGCACTGACCGCGATGGTCGTCGGTTCGATGGTGGGCGCAGGGATTTTCTCGCTGCCGCGCAATTTCGCGCGCGCGACCGGACCGTTCGGCGCCGTCATTGCATGGTGCGTGGCGGGCATCGGCATGTATGCGCTGGCGCGCGTGTTCCAGGCGCTCGCACAGCGCCGGCCCGAGCTCGATGCCGGCGTGTTCGCCTATGCGCGAGCGGGCTTCGGCGATTATGCGGGCTTTCTGTCCGCATTCGGCTACTGGATGGCCGGCTGCTTCGGCAACGTGTCGTACTGGGTGCTGATCAAATCGACGCTCGGCGCTTTCTTCCCCGTCTTCGGCGAGGGCAATACGGCGACGGCGATCATCGTGTCGTCGGTAGGCATCTGGCTGTTTCATCTGGTGATGCTGCGCGGCGTCCAGCAGGCAACGATGATCAACACGATCGTGACGGTCGCGAAGGTGATTCCGATCGTGCTGTTCATCGTGATCCTCATCGCGCTGTTTCGCGCCGACATGTTTCACGCAAATCTGCGGGAGAGCAACGATCAGCTCGGCAACGGCCTGTTCTCGCAGGTTCGCGCGACGATGCTCGTCACCGTCTTCGTGTTCGTCGGTATCGAAGGTGCAAGCGTGTACTCGCGCTACGCGAAAAAGCGCTCGGACGTGGGCGCCGCGACGATCACCGGCTTCGTCGCAGTGCTGTGTCTGCTAGTACTGGTGACGCTGCTGCCTTACGCGAGCTTGCCGCGCGCCGATCTCGCGGTGATGCGCCAGCCGTCGATGGCCGCGGTACTCGGCGCGTTGCTCGGCCCCTTCGGCGTCGTGTTTATCAGCGCCGGTCTGATCGTTTCGATCCTCGGCGCGTACCTCGCGTGGTCGCTGATCTGTGCCGAGGTGCTGTTCGCCGCCGCGCGCCTCGAGACGATGCCGCGTATCTTCGCGCGACAAAACGAACGCAAGCTGCCGGTCGCCGCGATCTGGCTCACGAGTACCGTGGTGCAGTGTTTCGTCATCAGCACGTACTGGTCGACCGATGCGTTTGCGCTGATGCTCAATCTGACGAGCTCGATGGCGCTGATTCCTTATTTCCTCGTGGCCGCATACGGAATCAAGGCCGCGCGTTACGATAGTCGCCACAATGGCGGCAGCTTGAGCGGCGCGGTGCGCACCGAGTATTTCGTCGCGATGTTCGCGACGTTCTATACGGCCTTTCTGCTGTTCGCGGGCGGCCTGAAGTTCCTGATGCTATCGGCGCTGCTTTATGCGCCCGGTACGGTGCTGTATGTGTTGGCCAAACGCGAGCGCGGCATGGGGGTGTTTTCGAACCTCGAATGGATCATCTTTGCCGTCGCAGTCTGCGGCGCGATTGCCGCGCTGATCGGCCTCGCGAGCGGCACGATCGTCATCTGAGCGGTCGATCATCGTAGTCGCGCGCGCGGCTCGATCGGAACGTGTTCGCGGGAGAGCGATCGCAGCATGGACAAGCGCGTCAGACTGTCAGCGCCGGGCCTGATGGCGATGGTGATCGGCTCGATGGTCGGGGTGGGCGTCTTTTCGTTGCCGCAGGCGCTCGGCAAATATACCGGCGTCGTCGGTTCGCTGATCAGCTGGACCATCACCGGCTCCGGCATGCTGATACTCGCGCTGATCTTTCAACGGCTCGCATGGCGCAAGCCGGAACTCGATGTCGGCGTCTACACGTATGCGCGCGTCGGGTTCGGACGCTATACGGGATTTCTGTCGGCGTTCGGCTACTGGTGCGCCAGCTGTCTCGGCAACGTGGCCTATCTCGTGCTGATCAAGTCCGCGCTCGCGATCGTCGTGCCCTCGTTCGGCGCCGGCAATACGTTCAGCGCGATCGTCAGTTCCTCGCTGATGATCTGGGTGTTTCACTTTCTGATTCTGCGCGGCGTGAAGGGCTCGTCGATTGCGAATGCGTCGATGACGGTCGCCAAGTTGCTCGCGCTCGGACTGTTCGCGGTGCTTGTGCTATCGAGCGTCGAGTGGCGGGTGTTCGTCGCGAATCTGTGGACCCGTGCCGAGCCGTCGGCGACCGGTCTTTTCGATGAGGTGCGCAAGACGATGTTGGGGACGGTCTTCGTGTTTCTCGGCGTGGAAGGCGCGAGCGTTTATTCACGGCATGCGCGCGAACGGCGCGACGTCGGCGTCGCGACCGTGCTCGGCTTTCTATGCGTGCTTGCGTTGATGGTCATGGTCACGTTGTTGTCGTATGGCGTGTTGCCGCTCGAGCAGTTGGGCACGCTAAAAAATCCGTCGATGGCTGGCGTGCTGAGCGCCGCGGTCGGCGCGTGGGGCGCGGTCGTGGTCAAGCTCGGCCTGCTGATATCGGTACTCGGCTCCTATCTCGCATGGACGCTGCTCGCCGCGGAAATTCTGCACGCGGCGGGCAAGAGCCGTACGATGCCCGCGTTTCTCGGCCGAGAAAACCGCAACCATGTACCGGTCGCTGCGCTATGGATGACGAGCCTTGTGATCCAGGCGTTTCTGATCGTGACGCTGTTTTCGAAAGAGGCGTTCACGCTGGCCAAGGAGTTCACGACGTCGATGAGCCTGATCCCGTATCTGTTCGTCGCCGGCTATGGGTTGAAGCTCGCGGCGAGCGGCGAATCGTATGCGGGGCAGCCCTGGTCACGGCGCGTCGATTTCATGCTCGCGCTGATGGGCTGCGTCTATGCCCTCTTTCTCGTGTACGCGGGCGGCCTGCATTATCTGTTGATGTCCACCGTGCTTTATACGGCGGCGACCGCGTGGTTCTACATCGCCGAGCGCCGCAAGGGGAAACGGCCTGTGTTTACGCTGCTGGAACGCTGGCTGTTCATCGTGGTTCTGCTTACCGCGCTGGTCGCGTTCGCCGATCTCGTGCGCAATCATTTCGGGGCTTGAGGTTCCGTTAGAGGCACACGGGGCAGCAACTAGCGAGATATTGCCATCGGTCCGGCTGGGCAAGATGTTCCGTCGAAGCACGACGCTGCAATACTCTGTGACGCTCTGCTCCCGTCTATGCAGCCGTAACGCTAGCGATTGACGCTCCATGTGGAACGGTCGACGTGCTGCTCGTAAGCGTGCGTTGAGAGCACCATGACAAAAGCACTGCTTGTACCTATGACGCATATAGGAATCTGCTGACTTTTTTCTTGTTGGTGCCGAGTACAATCCGCGTAAGTGCAAGGCGGGAATCTATTAATTCATCGCCGCCGAGTGAGCACGTCGCGCTTCCCGTCTTCATGATGGTCCATGCCTGGTTGCATGCAAAAAATTGCTTTGTCTCTGCCAAAAGCGCACCGACCTGCTCAGCGATTTCAACTGACTTAAATAAATAGTGGTTCAAGAACTTCCGACGAGTGGCATGGGCGAGATGTCCTGTGCTTTTCTTGTCATGTAACGGCGTGAAATGACATCGTACTTTGGCAACAAAGCATGCAGGTGTGTCGGCGCGAGAAAAGTATTCACCAGCGTGGTATGGAGTGCGAGTGAACAAAATCAGAGTGGCTATTGCCGACGATCATCCATTCATTCTTCTCGGCGTCGAGCATCTTCTTCAGCGTCGTCCGGACGTCAAGGTCTGCTTCAAAAGCGAAACAATTGGCCAGCTTCTCCAACTGTTGGGTGAAGTGCCGGTCGACGTGCTCGTGTGCGACTACGAATTCGAAGGCGATCCGTATGCGGACGGTCTCAATCTTCTTGACCGCATCCGGCGCGTCGCTCCAGCCGTGCGCGTAGTTTTCCTGAGCGCGCACTCTTCCACGCACATCATTTCGGCTGCGCTCAATGCGGGGGCGGCCGGCTTTGTCGGGAAGGGACCGGAGGGCTTTGCCAGCCTAACCGCCGCCATTCGTGCCGCCAAAAACAAGAGCGTGTTTCTGCCTGATTCCATTGCGAACAAGATGTTGCGCGCAACGGCGCGCGCAGCGGAGGGCGGATCCTCTCTCAATTTGCTATCCAAAAATGAATCGACGGTCGTGCGAATGATCTGCGACGGCATGTCGATCGGCACCATTGCCGAGCGGCTCAATCGCAGTCCCAAGACCGTCAGCAATCAGAAGAACGCTGGCATGAAGAAGCTGGGTGCCAGAAACGACGTAGAACTCGTCACGATCGTGCGCGAGTGGTCTTGCTCATAGCTATTGCCGCGATTCTCAGCCGGATTCTGTAGTTCTCGTAGCGCCTTTCCCTATCGTATGGCGGACCTGGCATCGATTGAATTCGAGGAATCGACACGCCGGTTGTCGGCTGTCCTATGTGGTATTTCATTTTGGGTATCGGCCCATTAACACCGATCTTCTTCAATGACATCATTGCTCTGCCTTGACGATCGCTGGGAGCTCCGGCTTCACAAGGGTTTGTAGTTTCGAAATAGCAACAAAGAGGAATCTCATGAAAAAACAAGTGACGCAACTCATGATCGCGGTGGCCGGCCTGTCCGTCGCGCCGATGGTTTTCGCTCAAGCCGTACCGGGCACAGGTCAGGTAACGTTCAACGGCGAACTGATCGACGACACCTGCCTGATTAACGCCGGTGACGAGGACAAGACGGTCACGCTGCCTACCCTGTCCACCCAGTCGTTGGTTGCAGCCGGCCAAACCGCCGGCTCCAGGATGTTCGAAATTTCGGTGTCACAGTGCCCGGCAACGCTGACCAATGTCGCGGCGCATTTCGAGACCACGAACATGGACCCGGCTACGCGTAATGCCATCAATCAGGCAAGCACTTCGCCGGCTACGAATGTCGAAGTGCAACTGCTTGACCGCGATGGCAAGACGCCAATTCTGCTGGGTAGCACGGGTTCGTTCGTTCCTGTCGCAAGCGACGGCACCGCAACGATGAGCTACGGCGGCCAGTACTACGCAACGAACAAAACCACGGCCGGTTACGTGACGGCCGTTGTTCGCTACACGTTGGCATATCAGTAAGCCAGTCCAAGCCGAATGGCATCGGGTTGCGCTTCCTCTCTGAAGGCAACCCGAAGTGACATTCCACCTATCTGTCGCGTGGAGGAGCGAATGTCTTCAATGAAATTCTCTAGATATCTGGCTGCGGCCATAGCCTGTAGTGTGGTGTCGTTTGGTGCACAAGCGGCTATCACCATCACCGGTACACGAGTTATTTATCCGGCGCAAAACCGCGAAGTCAACGTTCGTTTGAACAATGTTGAGAGCCGCCCGGTCCTGGTTCAGGCATGGCTGGACGACGGAGATGCAGCAGCCGCGCCGAATGAAATCAAGGTGCCATTCACGCTGCTGCCAGCCGTATTTCGAGTCGAGCCTCATCGAGGTCAGGCTTTGCGCATCATGTTCGCAGGCGGCGACATGCCAATGGACCGTGAGTCCGTCTATTGGCTAAACGTTCTGGAAATTCCCCCCAAGCCTAAGGACGCTGATGACCGAAACATGATTCAGCTCGCGTTCCGTACGCGGATCAAGATGTTCTACCGGCCCACATCGTTGCTCGATGACCCAACGGCGGGGCGAGCTGAACTGAAGTGGCATGTCGAGTCAGATGACAAAGGTCAGAGGGTCGTTCGTCTCGACAACCCGTCGCCCTACTTCGTTTCCGTCGGCATGGCAGAAATAGAAACGGCAGGCAGGAAGGTTGCACTTTTGCCCGACATGGCACCGCCGTTCGGACACGTCGATCTCCGTCCACGGGATGGAAAGCTGGATATCAAAGCTCCTGCCACGGTTTCCTACACGGTTCTGAACGATTTCGGTACAGCGATCAAGGACTCGGCGGAAGTGGCAAGTGCGCAAAGCGCGGAAGCGCAAAAGAATCAATAATTGGAATACGGGATGTCGGGCGTGCGGAATAGTAAGACAGCAGTTGAGAAAGTATTCGGTAATGTCCCATTCCGATTTCACCCACTGGCGTGGGCGGCAATCGTAGCGTCGGGCTGGGTGTTTTCCGCGAATTCCGCGGTCGCCGCATGTGCGCCGGATTCGGGCGGGGCGACGCCGCCCAGTGACTGCTCGGCGTCCGAGCTGCCGGAGCAGGCAGTCGGTGCCAACAGAGAAGATGCGCATACAGATGCGTCTTCTGACGCGCCGACATCGAATGCGCCGTCTGTGGAAGCTCCGCAAGAAGTCGAGTTCAATCCCGCGTTCTTCACGGGCAACGTCGCCGACCTGTCGCGCTATACGCGAGGTAACCCTGTTGCTCCGGGCGTTTATCCGGTCGAACTGCTCGTCAATGGTAAGAAGCGTGGACGCTTCGATGTTGTTTTTCAGGCGATGCCGGATTCGGATATCGCCAGGCCCTGCTTCACGATATCCAGCATGGACCGGGCTGGCATAGATACCGAACGCGTGATCCAACGGCTAAAGGAAGCCGGAGAGGCCGACGTCGACGATACGGATGCGTCATCGCAATGCGTGCCGCTGGCGGAAGCCGTATCCGGATCGCTGGCATCGTTGAACACCGCCGATCTGCAACTCGATCTGTCGATCCCACAGATCGAACTGCGCAAGGAGGCTGCCGGTTATGTCGATCCGTCCCGTTGGGACAACGGGATCAACGCAGGCTTCGTGCAATACAGTCTCGCCAGCTATACGACTCACCAGAACAATGGGAGGGGAGACTTCAGCAGTGCCTACCTCGGTCTGCAAAGCGGATTCAACGTGAACGGCTGGCGTATCCGGCAGTGGGCCACGGCAAGCTTGCAGAACCGGAGTCCCGACGCGCATTGGCAAAGTGTCGCGTTGTTCGCGCAGCACGATGTCACGGCGCTCAAGAGTCAATTGACGATCGGCGACAGCTCGACGAGCGGTGACGTCTTCGACTCGTTCAACGTGCGTGGCGTCCAGCTTTCGAGCGACGACCGCATGTTGCCGGATTCCATGCGCTCCTACGCACCGGTAGTGCGTGGCGTGGCCGATACCAATGCACGCATCATCGTCCGTCAGAACAACATCATCGTGGCCGAGACCAGCGTGCCGCCGGGACCGTTCGAACTGAGCGACCTGCCGGCTACCGGTTATGGCGGCGACCTTCAGGTCACTATTGCAGAATCCGACGGCCGCCAGCGGACTTTTCTGGTTCCGTTCGCGTCAGTCCCGCAGTTGTTGCGGCCAGGTGTTTCACGTTTCAATCTGACGACCGGTGTCTATCGCGATACCGTGCTGGATAGCCATCCGTGGGTCGCGCAGGCGGTTTATCAGCGCGGCCTGACAAACCTGTGGACCGGCTATACCGGTGCACAGTTTGCGGAAGGTTACTGGGCTGGGTTGGTCGGTGTCGCGCTCAACACGCCGCTCGGCGCATTCGCGTTTGACATAACCGCGGCGGGAACGAATATTCCCGGCGCGTCGGGTGGTCGTCCCGGCTACAGTACCCGCATCAGCTACAGCAAGCTTCTTCCGGGGCCGAACACGAATTTCTCGGTTGCGGCCTACCGCTACTCGACCGCACGCTTCTATAGCCTGCGTGACGCGATGTACGCGCGATATGGCTCGAGAGACATGGGTCAGTATGACTACCGCACGCGCAGTCGTCTGCAACTGAACATCAACCAGCCAATCGGCGAGTCGAGTTCTTTTTATATCGCCGGCAGTTCGCAGAATTACTGGGGCGCGTCGAAGGGCTACGATCTGCAGTATCAGGTTGGCTTCAACAGCGCGTACAAACGGGTGTCCTACTCGCTGTATGCGCAACGCACGCGCCTGCAAAACTCGAAGATCAGCACGCAGGTTGGCTTGAACCTGACGATTCCGCTCGGTAAGGTCGACTCGAACGAGCATCGTATGTTCGACTATCTGACCACCAACGTTGCGCGCAGCTCGAACGGGGACAGCACGATACAGGCCACTGCGTCGGGCAACACGACCGGAGCCACGCCGATCAACTACGGTGTCAACGCATCGAGGATCGTCGCCGGCGACAATCGAACCGTTTCCGCAGGCGGTTACGCAATGTATCGCGCGCCGTTCGGTACGTACAACCTCAATGCGTCGATCAGCAATCAGACTCGTCAAGCCGCGTTCAACGCCGACGGCGCAGTCGTCATTCACAGCGGCGGCGTCACGCTGAGCCCGCCACTCGGTCAGGCGTTTGCGCTCGTCGAAGCGAAAGGCGCAGAGGGTGGCCGGATTATCAATGGCCAGGGCGCGCGAATCGACGGCCACGGCTATGCGGTTGTGTCTTCGTTGACGCCATACCGGGTCAACACGGTCGCGCTGGATCCGAGCGACGTGCCGCTCGACGTTGAACTGGGCAACACGAGTGAGGAAGTCGTGCCGCGCGCAAACTCGCTGGTGAAAGTAAAGATTGCGACCACGCAGGGCACGCCGATCTTCGCCGAGGTCATGGATCGGGAAGGCAAAGCCATGCCGATGGGCGCCGAGTTGTTCGATGAATCCGAGAAATCGGTGGGCATCGTCGGTCAGGGCGGTCTCGCGTATCTGCGCGGCCTCGAGCATGAAGGCAAGCTGCTGGTGCGCTGGGGCAACCGCGCAGCGGAGCAGTGCGTGATGCCCTACACGGTGCCGGACGACGACAAGGCGCAGAGTAGTCATCACGCGGGGATCGTTGCGCGCATCAAACTGAGCTGTGATCCAGCGCTTGTATGGTCCGCGCCGGCAAAGCCTGTCGCGCGGCGTTCAGCGGGCGCGGCGCTTGTCAGTTCGCTTCGCTGAAAGGCGAAGGCGGATGCCCGGTCAGCTCCAGCAATGCGGCTCGGATGAATCCGCCGACAGTGGAGGTCAGAAAATGAAAAATATTTGCAGATACTTTCGGATTGCCGGACCCATCGCCGGGTTGTTCGCGGGTGCGCTGTTGGGATCAGTTTGCGTACAAGCGCAAGGCTCGCCTGCGGTCACGCTCAATTTTAGTGGCACCTACAACGCGACGACGTGTTCGCTGGTCAGTTCGCCCGATATGACGGTCACATTGCCGAGGCTTTCGACGCAATCGCTGCCGAGGGCCGGAGTGGCGGATGGCTCAAAGATCTTCACCATCACGATCCAATGCCCTAGCGGCGTGACGGATGCGCGCGTCTATTTCGAGAGCGGTTCGTCGACCGATCCCAATACGGGAAATCTGGAATTACAGAACGCGAGCGGCACGACATCGGCAAAGAATGTACAGGTCATGCTGGCGAATGCGGACGGATCGCGGATCAAGGTCGGCGACCGATCCACGATGAAAGTCATTCCGATCGCGTCCACGGATCCGACGCCGGTGGATTTCATTGCCAGCTACTACGCAACGGGGCGAGCCACGGCTGGCACTGTGAGTACGTTCGTCACCTATGTCGTCGAAATGCCCTGAGGGTGTCGGCGCGCATACGTTTATATGATGTTTGATTCAACAGTCGCGCTGATGCGAGCGACAGCGTTGCATGCAGCACTGCTGTCGGACGGCGCGCAGATGCCGGCTATTCCTTTTTGGCGCGCGCGTTGTAGCACGTTGGTCGAGACGCTGCAGCAGGAAATGCAGGATCGGAATTTTCCGCCAACGGATATCCAGGAAGTCAGCCTCGCACAGTGCGTTCTGCTGGATGAACTGACGTTGCATGCATTGCCTTCCAACCAGCACGAAGAATGGTTGCATGACTCGCTCGAGATGCGTTTTCATCGCGTGCGCGATGGCGCTGCATTGGTTTGGGACCGGATCGAAGCGGTGGTGGATGGCGGCGGCCGGGATCTCGCTGGACTCGAGTTCTACAGCATGTTGCTGGGGCTGGGCTTCGACGGCGGACGGGGAGACGCAAACGCATATTTGGAGCGTGCGAAATCGGCGTTGAACTGGCGTAGATGTGATACGGCGGTGTTGTCCACACCCTACGCACCGGAGACCGCCATGTCACCGTCTAATTCGCTTCGGCCGGCGAACAGATCACGCATCTCACTTTCACGCAGGACCGCCGGCGGGCTCATTGCTGGCGCGATTGCCGTCGCGTCGCTATGGGCGGCGCTGGGCGTTAGCCTGGACATTGCGATACGTGATCTACCTGAAACATCGTCCCGGCAGAGTACGCAATGATTTCCTCTAACAGCTACCGGGCGGCGCTGATCTGGATTGCTGTCGCCGTTGTCGGCCTGATATGGCTGTGTTTGCCGCTCGCTCTTCAACCGTCGTGGCCCGTCGTGCTTAGCCTTGTTCTGGTGACGGCGGTGGGCACCGCGGTATTGCCAACTTACGGGCGATCGAAACCGCCCCAAGAGGACCAGAACGTTCAGCTCGGGAACATGCGCGACTTAGCGATCGTTCTTGTCGTCGGGCCGCATGCCGGTGCGTTGTTTGCACGCGATGGCCAGTCATCCACACTGCGCCGTAACGGTGATGCCGTGTGGTTCCATGTCACGTCACCCGGGGAGCTGTCCAGCGTGTTCGCTACGGTGATGGAGTCGTATCGACGTCCGCCCGATGCTGTGTTGATGCCCGTTGTTCCCGACGCTGAGTGTGACGACGCGGTGATTCGCCGCGAATTTACCCGCTGGAAGCATGAAATCGCCGCAAGCACCGGTCCCCGGGCGTTCGCATTACCTTGCTATCTCGCGATCTACGCGTATCTCAGCGCGAATGGCGACCACCCAGCGGAACCGGTCTGGTTCGGCGATGCAATTAGTCTATCGGCAATGCCACCCGCGACCGCAACTGCGCGGCAACATGTGCAAGCACTCAGGCAACAGCTAGACCAGGCATGGCTCGCCGTCGCACACCCGGAACGTGTGTCGCGAATCGGTCTGGGACACGCAGTGTTCGACTGGCTAGAAGATGCGGCGCTGATATCGATACTTTCGTCGCTCTCGAACACCGCGCCGTTCTCGCTGCGCAGCTTGCTGCTGGCCGATATCGGACACCCGCCGATGCGTCCCGGCGCTTGGTCGCGATGGCTAACCGGTAAAACCACGCTGCGACCGCCGCTGATGACGCCGAAGGCGCAGCCGAAGCCGCTGTCTCTACCTTTACTCACGCCCATTGCGCGGGACGTGAGCTTCCGGGTCTCGAAGAGCGAGCGGGACCGGCCGTACTCCGCAATGCTGCACGCGGTTGCTGCGTCGGCCGTCGTCCTGATGGTATCGATCGGGGTCTCAGCATGGACGAACAGCAGGTTGGTCGCGCGAGTCGCCAACGACCTCGAGGTCTACACGCATATACCCGCAGCTCATGCCGATCTGGCTCGCTATGCGAGCAACGGTGTGCCGACCGGACTCGGCTGGGGACTGTATCAGGGCAAGCAATTCCAAGTCGCGCTTGAACGCGTGACCGCCGCATCGCATTCTTTATCGATTGCCGCGCATTCGCCGCCGCTTGCTGTGACGATCGACAACTTCCTGTTGTTCGACAGCGGCAAGACGGTGCTGAAGCCAGGTGCGGAGCCGAAACTCAAGGGCGTTCTCGATCTGATTCGCGCGAATCCCGGCAAGCGGATTCTCATCGCGGGTCACACCGACAACATGGGTCCCAGCGTCGCGAATCAGAAGCTGTCCGAGGCACGAGCACAGGCCATCCGCGATTGGTTCGTCAACACTGCTTCGTTGCCCATCACACGTTTCGCCATTCAGGGATATGGCGACACGCGGCCGATTGCCAGCAATGAAAATAGTCAGGGCCGCGAGATGAATCGTCGTGTCGAAATTGCCCTTATTCCCGATTCAGGGACCCAATAAAAGTACTCGTCGCGGGTATCCCTCCAGCTGCTTGCGATCGTGGCACATCAAACCTGTCATTCGTTCTCGAAAACGAATCCGAATTTTGGGCATCCGCCCATATCGTCACGCTGCTTCGAGACATAACATCACCGGATTGCAGATTTCTTAAGTGAGAAGGAGCGGTGTCACCGCTTCTTATTTTATCGAGCGATAACCTCAGAGCACTATGTCGGCTTCTACCAGTTCTCAAAAATTCATCGCACGGAATCGTGCTCCTCGCGTCCAGATCGAATACGACGTCGAGATTTACGGTTCGGATAAGAGAGTCGAGCTCCCGTTCGTGATGGGCGTCCTCGCCGACCTGTCGGGCAAGCCGCTCGAACCGTTGCCCGCCGTCGGCGATCGCAAGTTCTTCAATATCGACATCGAGAACTTCGACGAGCGAATGAAGGCCATGAAACCGCGTGTCGCGTTCGCGGTGCCCAACACGCTGACGAACGAAGGTCAGCTGATGGTCGATATCACGTTCGAAAGCATGGACGATTTCTCTCCCGCAGCCGTCGCGAAGAAGGTTGACGCGCTCGCGCAATTACTGGAAGCGCGTACGCAGCTCGCCAATCTGCAAACGTATATGGATGGCAAGAGTGGCGCGGAAAACCTGGTCAGCAAGGTGTTGAGAGACCCTGCATTGCTCGAAGCGCTCGCCAAGGCGCCGAAACCTGAGGCGGCAGCCACCGGCGAGCCGGTGACCGACGAATGATTTTTGCTTTCCGCACGAAAGCACAGCCTGAAACAATGGGGAAATGATGGCCGAACTCCAAGCGAATACGCGCGCCAAGGCAACGGCGAGCGTGACCAATCAGTCCGATTTCAATACACTCCTGTCGCGCGAATTCAAGCCCAAAACGGAGCGCGCGCGCGACGCTGTCGAGGGAGCTGTTCGAACGCTCGCACAGCAAGCGCTGCTTACATCGGCAACGGTGTCCGACGACGCGTACAAAAACATAGAGTCGATTATTGGGGAGATCGACCGCAAATTATCCGAACAGATCAACCTGATTCTCCACCATGAAGATTTTCAGGGTCTTGAAAGCGCGTGGCGTGGACTCCACCACCTGGTCGCGAACACGGAAACGGATGAGAAGCTGAAGATCCGCTTCATGGATGTGTCGAAGGACGACCTGCGCCGCACGATGAAGCGCTATAAGGGGATTGCGTGGGACCAGAGTCCGTTCTTCAAGCAAATCTACGAGGAAGAGTACGGGCAGTTGGGTGGCGAGCCGTACGGCTGTCTCGTCGCTGACTACTACTTCGATCACACACCGGCCGACGTCGACTTGCTGGGCTCAATTGCAAAGGTGGCGGCAGCATCGCATGCGCCGTTCATTACCGGCGCGGCGCCGTCCGTACTGCAGATGGACTCGTGGCAGGAACTCGCGAACCCCCGCGACCTGACGAAGATCTTTACGCAAAACCTCGAGTACGCGCCTTGGAACGCGTTGCGTAGTTCCGAAGACGCGCGCTACATCGGCCTTGCAATGCCGCGTTTCCTTGCGCGTCTGCCGTACGGCGTCAAGACGAATCCGGTCGATGAATTCAATTTCGAAGAGGCGACCGACGGCGCGGATCATCAACGCTATGTATGGTCCAACGCAGCCTACGCGATGGCGGTGAACATCAACCGTTCGTTCAAAAACTACGGCTGGTGCACGCTGATTCGCGGCGTGGAAAGCGGCGGTGTGGTTGAAAACCTGCCGTGTCACACGTTCCCGACGGATGACGGCGGGATCGACATGAAGTGCCCGACCGAAATCGCAATCTCCGACCGCCGCGAAGCGGAATTGTCCAAGAGTGGTTTCATACCGCTGATCCATCGCAAGAACACTGATTACGCGGCGTTCATCGGCGCGCAATCGTTGCAGAAACCAGTCGAGTACCACGATCCGGACGCGACTGCGAACGCGAATCTATCGGCGCGTCTTCCGTATCTGTTCGCATGCTCGCGCTTTGCGCATTACCTGAAGTGCATCGTGCGCGACAAGATCGGCGCATTCAAGGAGCGCGACGAAATGCAGCAGTGGCTCAACGAATGGGTCATGAACTATGTCGACGCCGATCCCGCCAATTCGTCGCAGGAAACCAAGGCGCGTCGACCGCTGGCGGCGGCCGAAGTGGTCGTCGAGGACGTCGAGGGCAATCCGGGATATTACCAGGCGAAATTCTTCTTGCGTCCGCATTTCCAGCTCGAAGGTCTGACGGTTTCTCTGCGTCTCGTCGCGAAGCTGCCGCTTGTGAAGGAAGCCGCCTGATCCGGCGTCTACCGCTTATGCGGTGATTGCGGTGATTGAGCGACGGACAGGCGCTCACTAAATATGCCTGGCTTTCATTGAGCAACTCAAAACTAACGTGTACCAAGGAGTACTTTTATGGCGCAAGACATCTTTCTCAAGATTAACGGGATTGATGGTGAGTCGGCAGACGCTAACCACAAGGATGAAATCGACGTTCTGAGCTGGGAGTGGGGCGTTACGCAGCAATCGAATATGCACGTTGGTTCCGGCGGTGGCGCCGGCCGGGCTACGGTCGAAGACTTCACGTTCGAGCATTTCATCGATCGTGCAACGCCCAACCTGACGCAATACTGCCTCACCGGTAAGCACATCGACGAAGCGAAGCTGGTCGTGCGCAAGGCCGGCGGCAATCCGCTCGAGTACATCAAATTCACGATGAGCGACGTGCTGGTTACCTCGGTGCATCCGTCCGGCGTCAGCGACAGCGAATCACGCCCGCGCGAAACGGTGAGTCTGTCCTTTGCTCGCCTGAAGCAGGAATATGTAGTGCAGAACGCGCAAGGCGGCAGCGGCGGTGCGATCACGGCGACCTTCGATATCAAGAAGAATAAAGCCTGAAGTCGCACAGATTCCTGAATCCTGGCACCACCACTCTGTTGTCCGGTGGACCGTGTCAAGGCTGTTAGCCAGGATGCCGGGCTGGATGCAGGCATCCTGGTTTATTCAGGGCGACGTGCGAGATCTCCTTGATACCGTCAGATGGTTTCGATCTTTTTTTCCCGCTTCGCGATATGGCTGCGCATCGGGGGTTGGCTGGCTCTAAGCGGGGTGAGCGCATGGTTCTCCGGCTGCGCTAGCACGCCGGCTCCTGTTATCAAGGAGCGAACGACCCTCCGGCTTCAGGTCGCGGCAAACGAGAACGTCAATCCGAACGAGTGGGGAACGGCGGCGCCGATCCTCGTGCGGATCTACGAACTGAAGTCACCCACGGCGTTTCAAACCGCCGACTTTTTCACGCTACAAAGCGACGACAAAAAAATCCTTGGCGACGACGCGCTGATCGTCGACGAATTCATCCTGCGTCCCGGCGACACCCGCGAGATCGTCCGCAAGTCGAACCCCGCCACTACCGCAATTGGCGTGCTGGCCGGCTACCGGGATCTCGGGAAATCAGTCTGGCGCGCGGTGTACCGGTTGCCAGTCGCGCCCGACGCCGCATGGTACAGGATGGCTCTTCCAGACAAGGAACAGAAGCTGACGATCCAGCTTGACCAGCGCACTGTTTCGATTTCAAAGTCAGACTAATTTCGATGAGTTGGTATAGCAAAGTTGTTTGGAGCGAGGGACTTTTCCTGCGCCCGCAATTGTTTCAGCAGCAGGAGCGGTATTTCGAGTCGTTCGCGCATCGCCGCAGTGCGCCGCTGAGCCCCTTTTTCTGGGGCTTCAGCCGTTATGAAATCGATCAGGAATCGCTGGCGTTCGGCAAGCTGGTGTTCAAGAGCGGGCTCGGCGTATTTCCGGACGGCACGCCGTTCGAGGTGCCGGGGCTGACGCAGCCTCCGCCGCCACTGACGATCGGACCGGAGCATCAGAACCAGGTGATTTACCTGGCGATCCCGCTTCGCCTGCCGAATACCGAGGAAACGGCCTTCACCGAGCAGAGCGGATCGCTGGCCCGCTACCATGCGTACGACACCGAACTGCGCGACAGCAATGCAATCGGCCAAGGTCCGAAGCCCGTCCAACTGTCGAATCTGCGCCTGCGGCTGTTGCCGGAGAAGGAGCTGACACAGTCCTGGATCGGTATTGCGCTGACGCGCGTGAAGGCACTGCACGCCGACGGCGCCGTGTCGCTGCACAGCACCGACCACATTCCGCCCGTGACCGGTTACGGCGCGAATCCATTGCTGCGCGAATGGGCGATGCAACTGCACGGCCTCGCGCGACTACGCGCCGACGCGCTCGCCGCTCGACTGTCAGGTGCCGATGGCCGTTCGGGCGCGGCGGCCGAAGTGGCCGACTATCTGCTGCTCCAGGTGCTCAATCGCTATGAGCCGCTGCTCGAACATATTTGCCAGCTCGAGGAGACAGCGCCGGTCAACCTGTATCGCGAGCTCGCCCTTTTTGCGGGCGAACTTTCGACGTTCGTGCGTCCGCAAACGCGCCGTCCGCGGCCCGCTCCAGGCTATGACCACGCGCAGCTCTACGGCAGTATCAGGCCGCTCGTCGAGGAGGTTCACTATCTGCTGAACCAGGTGTTGATTCGCGGTGCGCAGCCCATTGCGCTTACGGAGCAGGCGCACGGCATCCGTACGGCCGCGATGTTGCCGAACGAACTGGCTGGCTATTCGAGCCTCGTGCTCGCGGTGGGCGCGCAGATGCCTTCCGAATTGCTGCAGCAGCAGTTTCTTGCCCAGACGAAGATCAGCCATCCGCAGCGCTTGCCGGAATTGATCCGTTCGCACCTGCCGGGTCTGACGATAGCCGCGCTGCCGGTTCCTCCGCGTCAGATTCCGTTCAACTCGGGCTTTATCTATTTCGAACTGTCGCGTACCGGACCGTTCTGGGAACAGATTGCACGGCACGGAGGGCTCGCCATGCATGTCGCCGGACACTTCCCGGAACTCAAGCTTGAACTGTGGGGCGTGCGTCAAAAATGAGTACCGGCGCATACGGGGATGATGCGTTCGACTTTCTGCTGAACCCCGACAACTCCGCTTCTGGCCAGAGCCAGCCGTCTGCATTGCCCGCTGGGCGTCCCGCAACCGCGGCCGTCGCCAATCAGGAACCGGTCGTCGATGCGGCTGCCTTCGATCCGCCGGAAGACGTGCAGACGCGTCTCGAGCGCATGAAGACCGCGCGCAATCCGTTGCGTGAAGCCGCGCAGCCTTTGTTGCGCATGCTGGCGGACATGCCGGCTTCGCTCGATTCGTCGGCCGCGGTCGCGAGCTTGCGCTCGCTGCTGGTGCGTGAGGTCGCCGCCTTCCAGAAGGTCTGCGACAAGGCAGGTTTGCCGTGGAAACACGTGGCGGCTGTTCGTTATGCGCTGTGCACCGCGCTCGACGAAGCCGCCAACCGCACGCTTTGGGGGAGCGGTGGCATTTGGGCCGCGCGGGGTTTGTTGCTGAAGTTCGAAGGAGAAGTGGACGGTGGCGAGAAATTCTTCCTGCTGATCGGCCGCATGGCAACCGACCCCCAGGAGTACATCGACGTCCTAGAGGTGCTGTATCGCATTCTCAGCCTGGGATTCGAGGGACGCTACAGCGTTGCCGCGGACGGTTCACGTCATCTGGAGCAGATCCGGCAGCGGATGCTGACGCTCATCAGCGGCACGCGCGACACGCTGCGGCTCGAACTGTCGCCGCATTGGCGCGGCGAGGCGCCGGGCAGGATGCGGCTGCTGAAAAGCGTCCCGGTCTGGGCGACGGCGGGCGTCGCCGCGCTATGCGTGTTCGCGCTGTTCGCCTGGTACGAATATCGGCTTCTGGCGCAAGGCAATGCGCTGCAAGCGAAGATTCTCGCGATTGGAGCGCCGATCAAGGTCGCGGCTCCGGTCGTTCACGAGCGCTTGCGCCTGGCCGTTCTGCTGAAGGATGAGATCGCTCGCGGCCAGGTCCTGGTCGAAGAGAACGACAGCAGCAGCCGGGTCGTGTTCCGTGGCGACTACGTGTTTCTTCCGGGGCAAAGCCGCATTCGCCCGGAACTTGACCCGGTGTTGACCAGGGTGGCACAGGAGGTCGCGCGGGTCGGCGGCCATGTCACGGTGACCGGGCACACCGACAATCAGCCGATTCATACCGCGGAGTTTCCCGACAACCGCGCGTTATCGGAAAAGCGTGCGGCGTTCGTCGCCGACGTATTGAAGGCGCACGGCGTGCCTGCTAATCGCATCGCGGCCGTCGGCAAGGGCGATACACAACCTGTCGCGGACAACGGTACAGCGGAAGGTCGTTCCCGCAATCGGCGCGTGGAAGTCTTCGTCGCGCATTAACGGGAAAGCCTTGATGTCTTATTTGAACCGCTTATCGAAACTTGTGCTGACCCGCCAGACGCTGGTGCTCGCCGCGATCCTCGTGGCGGCTGTGGCCGTCTGGTTCGTGGGGCCTCTGATCGCATTTGGCGACTACCGGCCGCTAGACAGCGTGCTCTCGCGCGCGCTGTCGATCGCCGTGCTGTTGCTGCTGCTGTTGTTCTGGCTGCTCGGCTGGTCGCCGGGCGTCATCGGCGTCGCGTTGCTGTGTGTTGCGCTATGGTATTTCGGACCAATACTCGCGTTCGGCGAAACGCATCCGCTCGGCACCACATGGTCCCGCGTGCTGCTGATCTCGGTGTTGCTCGCCTGCTACGCGATCTATGGGCTGTATCGCCTGTGGCGGGCAGTTCGCAGCGACGACGTGCTGCTGCAGCGCGTGCTGAACCCGTTCACGAAGAAGTCGGCCGCGACCCCTGTCGCACGAGAGGAAATCCGCGCGCTTCACGCGGTCGTCGCGAAGGCCATCGACAAACTCAAACGCATGCGCGGCGGACCGGCGGGGCTGCGTCGTCTGCTCGAAAGCCAGCGCTATCTGTACGAACTTCCGTGGTACATGGTGGTGGGCTCGCCGGGTGCCGGCAAGACGACGTTGATCCTGAACTCGGGTCTGGATTTCCCGGAGGCGGAGCAGATGGCCGCGGCGTCGCTGAGAAGCCGCATCGAAACGGATAATTGCGACTGGTGGTTCGCGAACGAGGCGGTGCTGATCGATACCGCCGGCCGTTATGCGGTTCAGGACGCAGCGTCGCAAGACGCCGCGAAGGTCGACGTCAAACCGGCAGACCTGAAGAGCGCGAACGAGGCCGAATGGCGCGGCTTTCTCGGGCTGCTTCGCAAGCGGCGCCCGCGCGCGCCGATCAACGGTGCGTTGCTGGCCGTTTCGGTCGAAGAGCTGTTGACGCGCCCAGCGTCTGAACGAAAGGCGCTAGCCGCGTCGTTGCGCGCGCGGCTTGGCGAGTTGCGACAGCAGTTGGGGATTCGATTCCCGGTCTACGTACTCGTCACGAAGCTCGATTTGCTGCCCGGCTTCGGGGAGTATTTCCAGTCGTTGACGGCGGAAAGCCGCGCGCAAATCTTCGGTTTTACGCTGCCTTATCAGGAAGAGCCGGAACAACACGGCCGCGACACATTGCGTCTCACCTGCGCAGCCGAGATGCGTGAGCTGGAGCAGGGACTCGAAGACGGCATCAACACGAGGCTGCAGGAGGTGTACGAGGTCGATCTGCGCAAGAAGCTGTATGCGTTGCCGTCCGAATTTCGCAGCCTGTGCGCGGAACTCGATGAATTGCTCGCGCTGGTGTTTCTCGATTCGAAATACGACGACACGCAGTTGAACAGCACGCTGCGCGGCGTCTATTTCACGAGCGCAGCGCAAACTCACGAGGCCGTGTCCGCCGACAGCACCACACTGTTGCAGCGGCTGCGTCGCGGGCTCGCGGGTTCGTTCGGCGCCGCGCCGAAAACGCTCTCGCCGTCGTCCTGCGACGCTACGCCTACCGCCTATCGCGGCTATTTCTTGCGCAATCTGTTTAAGCACGTAATCCTGGCCGAAGCGCATCTGGTGCGGCCGAACCTGTACTGGGAAATCCGTTTCCGCGCGTTGCGTGTTGTCGGGCATCTGCTCGCGATCATCATCGCGGTGTGGCTGATTGGTGCTCTCGTCGTGAGCTTCGGCAATAACCGCGAGTATCTTGCGGCGATCGGCGGCAAGACCGATGGGCTCGCCGCGCGGGTCCTGTCGCAGCGCAAGGCGCCGCAGCCCGGGGCGACGGGGTCGATACTGTCAGCGTCGCGTGACCTGCCGCAGTTCGACGGCATCGACCTCGACAGCCCCGGTCTCGCATGGCGCTACGGGCTGTACACGGCGCCCGCCATCAGCGCCGCCGCTAACGAGACCTACGACAGTCTGCTGAAACTGATGCTGCTGCCGCAAGTCATCGGCCGGCTCGAAACGGTGCTCGACACGCAAATTGGCGCACAGGACGCGGACGGCGTTTATCGCACGCTGACGGTCTACCTGATGCTGTTCGATCGCTCGCACTACGACGCGAAAGCGATCAAGGCCTGGGTGCTCGGCGATTGGGAACACGCCAACAGCGTCGCGCCGCTGGGCGAGCGCAGCGTGATGGCGCGGCATCTCGACGCCCTGATCGATGAAAGGGTCCCCGCGGTGCCGGCGAAACCGGTGAATGCGCAGCTGGTGCGTCGCGCGCGCGAGTTCCTCGGCCGCAATCCGGCGTCCGGACGTCTCTACGAACGCGCGACGAACACCATGGCGCCGGAGGCGCCCGAGAACGTCACGCTGCTGAGCGCCGCGGGTCCGCAGGCCGCTACCGTGTTCATGCTGGCCAACGGCTCGACGCTCGCGCGAGGCATACCCGGTCTCTATACCTACGATGGCTATCACGCGGTATTCAACAAGCGCCTGCCGGAATTTCTCGAGCAGGCGCGCAAACAGGACGCGTGGGTGATGGGCGAGGCCGAGGCGTCGACAGGGTGGTGGCACGCACTGCGCAAAGATAGGCTCGCCGACGATATCCGTCGCCAGTACTTGACCGACTATGGCAACTACTGGAGCCAGTTTCTCGACGACGTAAGACCGGTGTCCGGCAGCGAAGGCACGCTGGCGCCCGATCTGCAGACCTTGCGTACGCTGGCTGCGCCGGATTCGCCACTGGCGAGACTCGCGCGAACCGCCGCGCGCGAGACGTCGCTGTCGGTCGCTGACGGCGCGGACGAGCCGTCGGCCGCCGGGAGCGCCATCAACGTGATCATGCGTCGCTCGCAGGGGGCGCGCGCCGCGAGCGCCGTGGCCGCAACCGCCACCATCGGGCAACTGGCGCAGCAGAAGATGGAACGTGAACTGGTCGACCGACGCTTTGCCGCGCTGCGCGAAGTCGTGACCGGCCAGGCCGATAGCGGGAGCGCGCTCCCTGGCGGCAGCGGCGTGCTGCAGCTGGGCGGCGTCATCGGGCTGATCAACGAGCAGTACACGCGTCTGATGACGGCCGGCGACGTGCTCGCCACCAACAGCATGCCGCCCACGGACGACCTCGGCGCCACGATGCAGCTCGAGGCGCAGAAGCTGCCGCCGCCCTTTCGCGCCGTGCTCGTGGGTCTCGCGTCGCAGTCGTTGCGTAAGGTGGACCGCAACGTCGGCTCGCTGCTGACGATGCAGGTCGAATCGAGCGTTGGCGCGCAATGCCGCCGTGCAGTCGAAGGCAAATATCCGTTCGTCGCGAGCGTCCAGGAAGTCGACATCGACGATTTCAACCGCGTATTCGCGGCAGGCGGCCTGCTCGACGACTTCTTCCATAAGACGCTTGCCAGCCGTGTCGATACGAGCATACGGCCGTGGCGTTATAAGCCGGTGAGTCCCGGCATGCCGCCCATGCAGGGACCGAGTCTCGAACCGTTCGAACGCGCCGCGGCGATCCGCCAGACGTTTTTCCGCGATCCCGGCGCGACCCGGATGTCGTGGAACGCGGGTCTCAGGGTCGTGTCGCTGGACCCCGAGATTACCGATCTGCTCGTCGACGTCGACGGGCAAAGCCTGCGCTATGCGCACGGTCCGGTCACGTCATTCCCGATCACATGGCCGGGGCCGCGCGGCGGCTCGATGGCCGGCCTCACCGCGAATCCGCGCGTGCGTCCGGACACGTCGACCGTGATGACCGAGGGTCCGTGGGCGCTGTTCCGTCTGATCGACCGGGGCCGTGTGACGTCGACGTTGTCGTCGAGCCGCTCGGCAGTGGACTTCAATTTTGACGACCGGCACGCGGTTATCGAACTGACGTCGGGCGGGCAGTCGGGACCGCAACTCACCGCGTTGCTGCGGGATTTTCGTTGCCCCGGCAGTGGAAGCACGCCGGCAAGGCGAACGGACGCGTCGTCAGGCACCGCATCGTCCAATGAGCTGTAGCGCCTTTTCGATAAAGAGAACTTAGAGGAGTGCATGTCAAGTAATCCCTTGAACGCGATAGGTGTGCAAAGCCGCGCAGTGACCGTATCCAGCGCGGCGATACCGAGGTGGCCGGCTCAGAGCGCGGACGGACTGACGCAGCCGGCGCTGAAGTTCATGTCACTGAACGGCGACGAGCAACTCGGCAAGCTGTTCGAATACGAACTGCTGTTGCGCACGCCCGACGATTTCACGGTGCCGCTTGCCGTCAGTGCCAATCTCGACCTGAAGGCGCTGCTAGGCAAGGAAATGACCGTCGCGATCGACCTCGAGCCGAGCGCCGATGCCGAGGCGGCTCAGCGTGAAATCACCGGACTCGTCGCCGCCGCGCAATACCTGCGTCGGCAAGGCCGCTACAACGTCTATCGTGTCGTGTTGAAGCCCTGGCTGTGGCTGGCCACCCTGACGACCGACTACAAGATTTTCCAGAACAAGACGGTCATCGAGATCATCGACGAGGTTCTGAAGGACTATCCGTATCCGGTCGAAAAGCGCCTCGACGTGAGCCGCTATGCGCTCGAAGGCGAGAGCCCGACCAACGAGCCGCGCGCCTTCCAGGTCCAGTACGGCGAGACCGACTACCACTTCATTCAACGCCTGATGGAGGAGTGGGGCATCTACTGGTTTTTCGAGCATGCCGACGGCAAGCACCGGCTCGTGCTGTGCGATCACATTGGCGCGCACCGTCAATCGCCGAACTCCGCATACCGGACGCTCGCGTTCCAACCGCAGAACGGCAAGACCGACACCGAATACATCAGCGCGTTTTCGACGGCGGAAGTTTTGTGCACCGGTCACTATGTGACGAGCGACTTCGACTTCACACGTTCGCGGGCCGACATGCGAGCGATCAATCAGCAGCCCCGCGACACCAGCTGGAACCTGCTCGAGCGCTACGACTGGCCGGGCGACTACACCGACGGCAGCCACGGGGAACTGCTCGCGCGTACGCGCATGGAAGCGCTGCGGGCGCCGGGCACGCGAGCGCAAGGCGAAGGTAACGTGCGCGGACTGGCGTGCGGGCAGACGTTCGTGTTGAGCCACTACGATCATACGGCCGCGAACTGCGAATACCTGGTGATCGGTACGAAGCTCGCCCTGACCGGTACGCCGGATGAATCGGGTAGCGGTTACGAGTACACCTGCAGCAACAAGTTCGACGTGCAGCCGACAAGCGAAGTGTTCAGACTGCCGCGCGAGACGTCGAAACCGATCGTCAGCGGGCCTCAGTCGGCGGTCGTCGTGGGTCCCGAGGGCAAGGAATTGTGGACCGACGAATTCGGCCGCGTGAAGGTCCGCTTCGTCTGGGACCGCTACGGCCGCAACGTCGAAACCGACTCCTGCTGGGTCCGTGTGAGCCAGGCGTGGGCCGGTCAGGGTTTCGGTGGCATCTACATTCCGCGCATCGGCCAGGAAGTCATCGTCGATTTCTGGAACGGCGACCCGGATCGCCCGCTGATCACCGGGAGCCTGTACAACACGGTGACGCGTCCGCCCTATGAGTTGCCTGGCAACGCGACGCAAAGCGGTTTCATGAGCCGGTCGATGGAAGGGGGCTTGCAGAACTACAACAGCATTCGCTTCGAGGATAAGGCGGGCGCCGAGGAATTCACGGTGCAAGCCGAGCGGGACATGAACCGCCTGACGAAGCTCAACGAATCGCACGTGGTCGGTGCCGACTACACGATCGGCGTGGCCGCGGCGCACAGCATGACCGTTGGGGCGACTTCGAGCACGGTCGTTGGCGGCAAGTATTCGATGAGGGTGAAGAATGTTGCCTTCCATTCCGTCGATCTTGGACAGTTCGTTTCGATCGGCGGGCTCGAGGAGACTGCGGTTGGGGGTGCCTCCACTCTGACGGTGGGCGGGGCACGTACGGTCACGGTCGGTGGCGCGTCCACGCACGCGGTGGGGGGGGCCTATTCGCTGTCGGCTGGAGGGGTGCTGTCTATCGTGTGCGGCAAGTCGTCTCTGACGATGAACATGGATGGCGAGATCAAGCTCATCGGCAAGTCGATCCGCATCCAGGGCGACACCCGTGTCGTGGTGCAAGGCACGCCGCTGGACCTCAACCCCGGTGACATGGAATGCGGCAGCGCAGTGACGGTGCCGGTTCCTGTAGTGGTGCTTGATGCGCTGGACGTTCCAATTATTCCGCCGCCGCCTTCGGAGGAACCACTTCCGACGATGGATCCGCTTCCGACGGAAGACCCACCGCCTTCGGAAGAACCGCCGCCTTCGGAGGAGCCGCCGCCGTCGGAAGAGCCACCGCCTTCGGAAGAACCGCCGCCGTCGGAAGAGCCACCGCCTTCGGAAGAACCGCCGCCTTCGGAAGAGCCGCCGCCTTCAGAAGAACCGCCGCCTTCGGAAGAGCCGCCGCCGTCGGAAGAGCCGTCACCTTCGGAAGAGCCGTCACCTTCGGAAGAGCCACCGCCTTCCGAAGAGCCGCCGCCTTCCGAAGAGCCGCCGCCTTCCGAAGAGCCGCCGCCTTCCGAAGAGCCGCCGCCTTCGGAAGAGCCAACGCCTTCGGAAGAGCCAACGCCTTCGGAGGAACCGCCGCCTTCGGAAGAGCCACCGCCTTCGGAAGAGCCACCACCTTCGGAAGAGCCGCCGCCCTCGGAAGAGCCACCGCCTTCGGAAGAGCCACCACCTTCGGAGGAGCCACCACCTTCGGAGGAGCCACCGCCTTCGGAAGAGCCGCCGCCCTCGGAAGAACCGCCGCCTTCGGAAGAGCCACCGCCTTCCGAAGAACCACCGCCCTCGGAAGAGCCACCGCCCTCGGAAGAGCCGCCGCCTTCGGAAGAGCCGCCGCCTTCGGAAGAGCCACCGCCTTCGGAAGAGCCACCGCCTTCGGAAGAGCCGCCGCCTTCGGAAGAGCCGCCACCGTCGGAAGAACCGCCGCCGCCGACTGAAACACCACCGGCAACCGGCACCGACGCGTAACAGCGTATTTCGCAATACCGTGCAGCCGGCGGATGCCTTCGCGCATCGCCCTGCACGGTCTTTCAATTTTCATTGGGAGAAGATCGATCATGTTTCCAGCGGCTCGCAAAGGCGATGCGATCGGACATGGCGGTTCGATCGCTGGGGGTTCCCCGACGGTCTTCATCAATCAAATGCCTGCGGCGCTCGTCGGTATGAGTTCTGCCGTTTGCACACTGCACCCGGGCTCGCAAGCTGTGGTCGCGGGTTCGGGCACGGTATTGATCAACAACGTGCCGGCGGCATTGGTTGGCGGCCAGGTTTCGTGTGGCGCGGTGTGTTCCGCTGGCTCGCCAGACGTGCGCATCGGTTCATGATGACGATGGTGGCCACGTGACGACGGGACTCGCGGGAATCGGCGGCGAGCTGCTCAGCCTGCCCGGCGTCGTATTGCCCGTCGCCTGTGTCGGACCGTTGCTCGATCGCTGTGAGCGGCTCGGCGACCTGGTCGACCGCTTTCGGATACGCCGTGCGCTGTCTGGCATTCTGTGCGGCTCGGTCGATGTGATCAGCGGCGGCAAAATCTGCCTGCCTGCCGACGAAACCGACTTCAGGCTGCGAGGCCGCCTTCCGCTCGGATGGTCGCGTTGCTATTCGAGCGCGCAGCACGCGCTCGGACTGCTCGGCGTCGGCTGGCGCACGAACTGGGAAGTCACGCTGCACAAGCGCGACGATCAACTGCTCTATACCGACGAATACGGCAGCACGCTCAGCGTGCCGTTTCCCGAGCCGGGGACGCAGGTGATTGCGTCGGCTGCGCAATTGCACATCGCGCATCTGAGCGACGGACGCTTCGTCGTTGCGGATCTGACGCCGCACTACCGCGTGTTCGGCGATTTCGACGCGAACGGAATCGCACGGCTCAAATACGTCGAGGATCTGCGTCAGCAGCGGATCGGCCTGATCTGGGACCCAGACGGGCGCTTGCTGCGCATGCGTGGGACCTGCGGCCACGAACTGCGCATGCACTATGAAGCGCGGATGGGACCGCGTTTGAGCGCTGTCGAGTGTGTCGACGGCGGTCCCACCGGCGCGCTGGTCCAGTATGGCTACAGCCAGCATGGCGAACTCACCGAGGTGCGCAACCGGGTCGGGGAAATCGTGCGTCGCTTTGCATACCGCGATGGGCGGATCGTCGAAGACGCAGACGCGCTCGGCATGGCGACACGCTACGTATGGCAGACGATCGGCGGCGCCGCGCGCGTGGTTCGACGAGTTACGTCGGAAGGCGCGCGTGATCGCTTCGCCTACGACTTCGATAGTCAGATCAGTGAGGTCAGCGATGTCTTCGGCAACGCGGCGCATTGGCAGTACGACGACCACGGCCGCGTGCTGTCGCACACCGACTTCGACGGACGACGCTACCGGTTCGGCTACGACGCCGCCGTCGCGCCGGTCACACTGCAACTGCCCGGCGAGCGGGAGGTTCGCATCGAATACGATGCGCTCGGACGCGTCGCGTGCGAGACGGACCCGCAGGGCGCCACCCGCTCGACGCAGTATGCGTTTGCGTCACGCGAGCCCGTGTCGGTCGCGTTGAGCGATGGCCGTGCGTGGACGTGGGCACGCAACGATCGCCTGCAGCCGTTGCACTATCAAACCCCGTCGGGAGAATTCACGCGTTTCGAATATGGCGACGCTGGCGATGTCGTACGCTCGGCTGATGCGCACGGAGGCGCCACCACCTTCGCGCATAACGCGTGGGGACAGGTGACATGTCGCACTGGAGTCGGCGGGAGCACGACACGCTACGAGTACGACGTCAACGGTTACGTCGTCAGCCTGACCGACGCGCTCGACGGCGTCACGCGAATCGAGCGCGATGGCCTCGGCCGGCCGTTGACCATCACACGTCCGGACGGACAGGCCGAGCGTCATGAGTGGAATGCGGCTGGCAAGCGCACGTCGTTCGTTGGCCCGAGTGGCCGAAGCCGGCACTGGCATCGAGACCGGCGAGGCAACGTCGTACGCGCGGTCGACGAAGAAGGTCACGTGATCGTGCGTCGGTACGATGCGCATGGGCGCCCGGTTCGAATCGAAAGCGCGAACGGCGCGGTGCAGGTGCTTCGGTGGAATGCGAGCAGTTGCCTGTCGATCGCGGACGCCGATGGCGTGCAACGCAGCTTCGACTATGCGGCTAGCGGGCAGGTCCGTTGTCTCACGTGGAAGGCGGGCGAGCAACAGCGTTGCGAAACGTTCGACTACGACCGTGCGGGCCGGCTGATCCAGCGCGAAACCCCGCATAGCCGCTATATGTACCACTACGGACCGGGCGGATTGCTCGACTGCGTGATCCGCGAGCCGACACCGGAGGGAGGGCTACTCGGTATTGGAGCGGATGAGATCCGCTTCGAACACGACGCCGGCGGACGTCTGATCGCCGAGCACGGCGCAAACGGCACACTGCGTTACACCTACGACGCCGCTGGCCGCATTGTCGCGACTCAGCTGCCGCAGGGGCAGGAGCTGCGTACGCGCCGCTTCGAAACCGGCGACATCGCGTTCATCGAACTGGGCGAACGGCAGATTGCGCGCTTCTGGTATGACGCGATGAGGCGTCCGGTTGCGCGCACGCAAGGTCGCTTGCGTACGCATACGGGCTTTTCGCCGCTCGGCTTGCCGGTGTGGTGGCGCTCGGTGACGGGGCACGACGTGGATACGCCGGGCTCCGCGACAGAACCTCTCATCGAATTGTGGCGCGAAGTCGATTACAGTCCCGCTGACCTGATCGTCAGGACGGGCGGCGAGCGCGACGGTCAGATGTGGTACGACTACGACCGGCGTGGGTGTCTGTTGCGCTCGGTCTCGGAGAACGGGGACATCGAGTATTTCACGTGGGACGCCGCCGGCAATCTGCTCGATACGCCTGGCGGCAGCTGGTTCCCGGCCGTGTATCCGGACCACCGGTTACGGGAATGCCGCGGACATCGTTACGACTACGATGTGTGGGGACAATTGGTGCGTAGAAGTGGCCGCGACCATACGCTATCGCTTGATTGGGATGCGGAGGGGCGCATCATCGCCGCGCATCGCCAGGGCTATACCGTGCGCTATCAGTACGACGCAATCGGTCGGCGTATCGCCAAGCGTATCGAATCCACTGCGCCACGGCGCATGCAGCAGCTATCGATGCCGGAGCGCGACGAGGTCACGCGCTATGTATGGCAAGGACACAGACTGATCCAGCAGCGCCGCGCGATGGAACTGCGCACCTACCTGTATCAACCCGAACCCGACGGCTCAACCGGCTTCGCGCCGCTCGCTTGCGTGGACCAGGCCCTCACCGATGATGGTGCGATCAAAAGCACGCAGGTCTATCACTATCACACGGACGTCGCCGGTACGGCCGTCGCGCTCACGGACGAGACTGGCCGGGTGGTATGGCGTGGGCGTTATCGTGCGTGGGGCAGTCTCGTGACGCCGGAGTGGCAAAGCAGCGACGCGTTTGCGCAGCCACTTCGCTATGCCGGCCAATACGCCGACGATGAAACCATGCTGTATTACAACGGTGCGCGTTTTTATGATCCTCATGCGGGCCGCTACATCAGCCCCGATCGCAACGGCGAACCCGGAGGCAGTCCGTACCGCTACGCGCCGAATCCGCTGACGTGGTGCAATCCTCTCGGCCGCGCGACGCCGGAGGCGTCTCCGTGCGTCGTCGTCGCGGACGCATCATGCATCGCTGGCGCGTCTGACCCGGCTCAATACGTTGCCGGCGTCGTCGAACAACTCCACGACGTAGCTGGCTGGGACCCGGCCAAGTTCTGATTCGAAAGTCACATGAAAATCGAGCCAATCGTTTTTCCGGCATCGGGACAGACCGCTGGCGTCGACGGTTTCGCGGCGTAGTTCCGTCTCGCCGTTGTCGTAGATCACGACGGCAACCGACGTTGCGGCTAGCAACGCGTGCTCGACGCCGGGCATGCTCACATGCCTGTCGAATCCATTCCGATGTACGCACACGCGGACGTCGTTTGCGCGTAGCAGAGAGGCCTGCCATGTCGCTTCGTCGGGACGCTGAGAGCCCGGGGTGGGTGGATCGTCGTTCAATACCGACTGTTGGACTCCGCGCCACTTGAAGCTGATGCCCGCGTAGGCCTCGTAATCGGCGAGCGTGCGTTCGGCCCCGAGTCCATACTTGCCGAACTCGGCGTCAGCCAGCGTTTGTCCGTCGATACCGAGCAGCGCACGATTGCGCTGCAATGAGCGCTCGTTGCGCTCGTGCCAAGGCTCGCCGATCTCACCCCGTTCCTTGGCCTCGTGACTGTGGTCGTTCCACATCTTGACGCGATATGAACGCAGATATTCGTGCCACCCGATCAGCCTGTGCGGACTGTACAGGTCATAGCCGTGCGTGAACGCTCGGACCGCAAGCGAGATCTCCTCGCCGTGAAAGAAATAGTCGGGATCGTGCTGAACCACTTCGGCAAAGTGGCCGTCGGCAAATGCGAAGTGTGCGCTGAAGAAGCGCGAACGGACCGGGCGAATGCGCGTTCTCCAGTCGGAAAGTGTTTTCGAGCGGAACAGGACGACCCCTTCCTTCGAAAACCTCGCATAGGCCAATATCCTCGGCTCGTCGCTCGATCGAGCATCGTCGTTTTCGGGGTCGTACATCGGAAGGTAAGCGGTCAAAACCGGTTTGGGGCTTTCATCGCGTAGCGACTCCAGCATCTCGATTGCGAGCGTGTCCCAACCGTCGACGAAGCGGTGGTGCGAGTCGAGTTGCAGTGTGTAGCGCTCGCCACCGTATCGCTGCTGGACCAGATTGCGGGCCCAGCATGCGCCCTGCGTCATCATGTGGGGGACGTCGATCAATTCGATCTTCGCTTCACGATGACTGAGATGGTGAACGGTCCAGTTGCCGGTCTGCTCGGCTCGCCAATCGCCTAAGCCCTGCTGCCAGAACTGGATCATCGTTTCGTTGTGCGCATGCTGCCAGCAAACGATGATCCTCAGCAGATTCGGCCTGCCGGCTTTGTCGATCAAATCCAGCAGGGTAGGGACCAACTGCGGGTCGCGATAGCTCGCGATTTGCACGAAGATCGAGTTCGGCGGTGCGACGGGTATCTCGGTCATGCTAGTTGCTTCTAGTAGACGTTTGCCGTTGATAGTCGGTTTAAAGAATGGTCATCGTGACTGTTGCGGTTGCCTGGATCTTGCCGGCGGTTGGTGTCGCTGTGCCGACGCGCAGCACGGTCGCCTCTAGTGCGAACGGCGATTGCATCGCGCCCTGCGGGGTGTGGACGAGGGTGCTCGACGGATCGTTGGGCCGGAAAACTATTTTGCTTGCAACGTCCCGCAAACGAATCGCGAGATGCGTCGCGCCGGTGTTCTTCAGCATGCTGCTATCTTCGGTATCGGGGGTTCCGGAAAGTGCAGCGGTGATCGAAGCCGGTGGCGTGGGGCCGGTGCAGAGCACCGTAAAGTCGACTGGCCGGGTCGGCCCGCTTGTCGTCGATACATCGCTCGGGCCGAACGTGCCGAAATCGATGTTCAGTGTGCTGGTATTGACCGAGCAACTTGGAAGAACCTTGACGTTGATGCTGCCGCCTGTGATCGTCACGACCTGACGGCCGTCACCCTGGGCGACACCGGCTCCGATGGTGCTGAGCATCACGTTGACGTTGCTTGCAATGTCGCCCGTTTTGACCAGTTCGATCTCGAATTGCGAGCCGATGCCGAAGCGGCCATAGATAACCTGATTGGGTTCGCCTGCGGCAAAGGAAGGCGTAAACGGGAGAGGCGAATTCACGCCGGTCGCGCGAAGATAGGTCAAACGAAAGCCGATTCCTGGGACGTTGGTGTTATAGACGATACCCCCAGCTACAACGGACGGCGTTGCGTTGGAATAGTGTATGGATACTGTGCCTCCGTTGGTGCAATCCGCGAAGTTCGCATAGGTAGCGTAAGCCGGCGAGACGCCGGTGGCGATCACCGAGCCGACCGGCAACGCCGGGTCGATCGATACCGACTTTCCCGGAACGGTACGTTGACCAGTATGGTCTGTCCCGCGAGGTAGCCTTGAGACAGCAGTTCGGAAACTTGCGCAGGCTTCAACTGGGTGCAGATCGCGAACGCGAAATGGGGCATCGCGAAGCAAACCAGGATAAAAAATTGGACGAGTCTTTTCATTGGAGGATGTTGGTTGACCGGCGGACCGTAGGGGCCGACAGCGGAGAAATTGCGCAGATGCGCGCACGTTGCCTCAACCGTCGAACTCATCCCATTTAGCGAGTAAATCGGCGGGAATGATATGGGCGAGTTCTGAAAACCGTTTGCCCACCATTCGCTCCGACTGGCGCAGCAAGACAATGACCGGACTGCTCGGTTCGTTTTGCTCGAACCACATGCGTGTCCCCTGAATGGCTGCGAGCGCGTTCCAGCGATCCATTGGACACGGCGCGGTGATTGGCGGATCGGCCGGCGCGTCGGACCGCGGTAGCGTTGCCGCAGCGACGCTAGCCGGCGCCGGTCCATGCGCAGTGTCGTTGTCCTGTTCATTGACGGCTCGAGCGGGCACGGGCGTCGGCCCGGATGCGCCGCCACCGTCCAACCGATGCTGCGCGAATGGCTGCAGTGCTCGGGACAACGAGCCGAGATCGGGCGCATCGACGCCGAGCGTCTCATCGCACCAAGCGGCGATGCGCTGCGTCAGACACTGCGCTTCGACCAATGCGGCAAGCGCCGCGTCGCGTCGGCCCCACCATTCCTTTAGCAAGCGGGCGACGGATTCAGGAGCGAGCGCGTCCTTCTGGCGCGGCGTCGCGAACGATTTTTCGATGTCGCGCAAATGCAGTTGCAGCCCGGCCGCCCTTGGCATCGGGATGTCGCGCGCATCGGCCAGCATGCCATCCGGTTCGACGAGTCCGCCGATCGCGTTGGCGAACATCGCCGGGTCTCGTTCGCCTTCGAACACCGGCAGCGGGTGGAGCGCTTCGCCATGGCATTCGAGCATCGCCATCAGCAAAGCCAGGCCATCGCGCAGGCCGGCCGCGCCGTCGAGCCGGGTTTGACAACGCAGCAGGATCACCGCGAGGCGGATGTCTTTCGTGCGCAGCAGCAGCGCGCGGCAATCGCGTTCGATGTCGGCCCAATTGGCCGTTGGCGGCACGTCGACGAAGTCGCCGTACTGCGCTTCGGCGCGTGGGGCCGCGGCCGCCTGCAGCATCACGAAAGCCGGATCGTATTCGAGATCGGGACCGCAAGGCGCGTGCGCCGACACCGGTTCGAGCAGATCGGCGTAGCGCAGCACGACGGCGGGAGTGTGGGCGTTCATGCGAAGGAACTCCGGGGTCGGTCGTTGTACTGTTCAGGTTCGAAAATCATGCCGACGACCGGAAGGTCGTCGACGGAATCACCGAGCCACGTCGAGTAGCCGAGTCTCTGCGACGTGCCGATGCAGGTGGGTGGCGCCGCGCGCGGGTTGACGAGCAGCTTGACCTCCCACGCGTATTCATGGCCGACGAAGGCCCGCACCCATTCGACGAACGTCGGCAAGTCCTCGCCGTGCGGCGTGAGGCGCAGATACTGATCGAGGTCGAGCGGACCCACGACGAGCCGGAACTTGTGTTGCCGGTCGGGGATGGCCTCGCCGAGCTGCGCGCATTCACCGATGATCGCCGCGGGCCCCGGCACGCCGAGCCTCGTATGTTCCGATGCGCACAGATGGATCCAGTGCGGCACGAACTCTTCGATGGTCATCGGAACACCGAAGTAATGCGAGAGCGTCGCCTCGATGCCGTGCGGCGTTCGCGCCTCGCGCACGAGGTGCGCCGCCGCGCTGTAACGCGAATGCGTGGGCAGACAGGAATGCTTCGCCTCGGCCGGGTCGACGCCGATCAGACTGGCGACGTAGAACGAAAACGTTTCGTCGCCGGCACGGTCGAGCGACGCGGTGGCTTGCCCCGATGCCCACGCGCGATAAAACTGTGACAGTGCGCGGTGATGGAACAGATCGACGATGCCGACGAGCGCATGATCCTGGTAGCTTTCCACACGACTGTGCGCCAGTTCGGTCATATGCAGCGGCAGCGGCCCCTGCGGCCCCCACAGGCCGAGCCCGAACAGCCGCACGTCGAGGCGACCGTCTCGCGTGCCGAGCGACGCGATTTCGCGCGGCGCAAAGGCCAATGTGGGCTGCTGACCGATCCGGAACGGCTCTTCTCGCGGCAGGCTCGCGGTGCCCGGCAACGGCATCAGCGGGTCGCGCGCGGCGATCGCGCGCAGCAGGCTCAGGAAACCGGACTGCCACGGCGTGTCGGGATCGAACCACGCGTCGAGCGATTGCGGATCGAGCGATGATCGCGTCGGTGCGACGGCGCTCGCCAATGTCCCGTCCATGCTCATACCGCTCCGCGTCCGCCCATGCGCGGCCGCCATTGGGTGATCAGGCCGCGTTGCATCGAACGAAGTTCGGTTTCGGAGAACACGTTGATCGAAACGTGGCGCGCGAGGTAATGCTCGAGCACGAGGCCGAACAGATACGGGCTGATGCCTGAGAAGCCGGTTTCATCGACCGTCAGTTCGCAGCGCACGCCACGCCCATAGACGAGCAGTCCGTCGCCCGGCAAGCGACGCACCACCGGTTCGGTGCGAGCACCGACCAATGCCTCGATTTGCCGTGCCTGTTCGCGCTCGCCTGGCGCGATGAAGAGGCCGAGCATGTTGCGCAGCGCCTGGCCGCCGTCGCCGTGGTCGAGGTCGGCGAGCGGCATGTAGTTGAAGCTCAGCTGCCGGATCAGACGCCACGCCGTTTCGCCGCTCGCGTACGGCGCGCGCGGCGCGCTCGGTGCATGCACGAGGCGCACGCCTTCGATCGGCACGGAATCGGACATCGTGAGGTCGGTTTTGCCGTCACGCGGAATCAGGCGCGGCAGGTCACGGTTCGTGACCCACGCCTCGACCGACAGATAGCGGATGTCGTCGGCGTACGGCGCCTCCGCCTGATCGACGAGCGACACGTAGACCTCGGTGCCGATATACGGCGTGCGGGTGCCGTACCTGCGTGCATTGGCCGACAGCGCGCGCTGCTCACGACGCACCGAAAAATAGCGGCCGTGGTTGCCCACATCGCTATGCAGCGTCTGATAAAACGGATTGAATTCGACTTCGAGCGATGTTTGCGCCCGCTGACCGAATACGCGCGACACCGAAAAAATCTCATAGTCGAGCGGCCGGGTGCGGTCGGCGAGCAGATGAAAATCGGTTTGCGCGCGATTGATTTCCACGCGATCAGTGCGCTTTCGAAACAGGTTGATGACCGGCGTGCAGAACAGCAGGAAACGCGCTGCGTCCACGTGCGCGGCCAGCTCTTCCGGCAGACGGTCGAGCAGCAGCACGATCTCCGCTTCCTTGCTGTCCACGCGCGCGAGACCGGCCGCGAGCTGCGTCAGCGCGAAGAAATAGAAGCGCTGGCGGCATGCGAAGTATTCCTGCAGCAGATTGTGGCCGTGAAATGTATTCCAGGTAAGCGGCAGCAGGCACTGCTCCGCTTGCAGACCTTCGAATTCGACCGAGGTTTTCGCGACCACGTGCCCTTCGTCGCGCGACGCACCATACGCGCGCACGACCGAAGCGACGCTACCGGCATGGATCAGCTCGAACAGGTGCGAAGCGATCCGTTCGTCACCACCGATGTAGATGGGCAGCCGGTCGAAGTTCGTCATCTGGCTGAACTTCACTTCGCCGGTTGTGCGCAGGCGCAGCCGCAACGCGCCGCGCAATTGCACGTGCGGCAACAGATGGCGATCGGTGTCGGGGATATCCGGTGGCACGGCGGTGAGCCGGGCTTCAACGATCTCGATAGGCCATAGCGTGACGTCCTGGCTGCTGCGGAATTCGCATGCGGTTTGCTCGCCTGGCGGGATTGCCGAGCGCAGCATGCTATGCCGGGGCACTTTCAGCCCTTTCGTGAAATCGCCTTCACGCAGGCTCGGACGCAACTGCGCGACGGCGATCGCCGGCGTCGGCGCGACGTAATTCGGATAGACCACTTCGAGCAGGCGCTGCGTAAACCGCGGAAACTCGGCGTCGAGTTTGATCTGTGTGCGAGCCGACATGAAGCAGAATGCCTCGATGAGCCGCTCCACATACGGGTCGGCGACGTCGATGCCCTCCATGCCAAGGCGGCGCGCGATCTTCGGGTGCTGCGCGGCGAACTCGCCGGCCATTTCCCGCATGTACGTCAGTTCGCGGCTGTAGTAGTCGAGGAATTGCGGGTCCATGTCAATTTCCCCTGCCGGTGTCCGCGTCGAACGTGACGTGATTCGTTTCGATGTCGAAAGCGCTCTGGATGCGAAATTCCAAGGGATAGGGCGACCAGCGCATGAGGCCGTGAATCTCGAACACGAGCTGGTTGTAGCGTACCGGGTTCTCGCTATTGAGCGGCCGGATGCGCAGCGACTCGGGAATCAGACGTGGCTCGAAGCGCACGATTGCGTTACGGACCATCTTCTCGACGGTCTCCCAGTTGCGACTGGCGAGGTAGCTTCCGGACAACGCGGGGATGCCGTAATTGACGACCGATTCGGCTAGCATCGGGTAGCGCGCGATGTCCATTTCGTCGTCCAGGTTCGTCGTGTTGAGCAGCAGGCTCAGATCACGCTGGATGATGCGGCGCATGCCTTCGCTGTTCGGCGCATAGGCCTCGGGCCGCTCGCTGCGCCGTGCGGGCGCATCGTCGAGCAGGCGGTCGATCAGCGACGGCATATAGGCTTGCCGGTGCCGCGCGTCGGACCTGGTCATACGTGCTCGTCGTGATTGAACCGGCATTCGCCGATGTCGAGCAAGCCGACGTCGCCCTTGTCGGTGCTCCAGGTTTTCTGGCCGAGCGCGATCACGCCCGTTTCTCCAACGTCTTTCCAGGTAGTTTCGCGCGCGAGCCGGGTGGCAGCGGAGCCAGTTTCCGAGCCGGGATAGCGCACCGGCAGATAGCCGCGCAGGACAGTCGCGTCGCGTAGGCCCACGACGGCCGAGCGCCAGACGAGGTCGGTCAACGCGGTGACCGGACCGAGCGTCAGCGATTTCATCGAGTCGAACGGCACCCAGCGATAACCGCCCGCGACGGTCAGCTCACACACAGGACCCAGCCGGCTGTCGCTATCGGTGAGCCACTCGAATTGGCCGATCTGCGTGCTTTCGCCGCGAGTGGCCGGCGCGGCGTTCAACGCGGCGCCGCGCAGTTCGTCGGCGGCGGCGAGGTTGCCTTCGCCGAACTCGAGATTGGCTTGCAGCAGCGATTTCACCCACTCGGGCAGCGGCTCGATCTCGCCCGGCGTGCGCTGACCCGCGAACACCTCGGCGCGGAACATCTCGCTGCGGATCAGCCCGCGATACATCTGGGCGCGCGACGCACCTTCCGGCTCGAGCGTGGCCCACGTCTGCAACTGCTGTAGCGCGCGGTTCCATTCGCCGTCGAGGCACAACAGCTCGAACAGCAGCCAGCGTTCGCGCAGGTTCGACGGATGCTTGCGCACGTTGTCGATGGTTTGCTGCTTCAGTTCGCCGTAGGTTTGCGCGTCGAGCAGGCTGCTAAGGGTTGGAGTATCCGACTTGGGCAGGTCAGCGGTTATTTTCATCTGAAAATGCAGGCTCTTCGTATTCGATCGATTCAGGCATGGCCATGTGGCTGTCCATGCTCACCAGGTGATGCTCTTCGCGTGCGAGCAGCGCGGTCCTGCTCGCACGGTGTGCGGGAATTCCGCGCGGCGCGAGCAGTGCGAGGATCTCGTGCGTTTGGTCCGCCTCGAAAACCTGCTCGGCACCGAACGAGTCAAGATCATCGAGCAGGGTGTCGATGTTCTTCCCCTTCGTCAGCAGGTCGAACACGGATGTTTCCATTTGCGACGGATCGACAAGTTCGGCGAATGGATCGGGAGATGACCCGATGATCGGCTCGCTCTGAGCTTCGGCCGACGCCTTGGGCTCGGGCGCGTTCCCGCTTTTCTGGTTCAGCAGCGCGTCACGGTATTCGAGCGTGAGCGCGGCGAGCGGGTCCGCTTCATCGATGTCGGCTGCCAGAAGCTTTGCCATGCCGTCGTGTCCGCCGTGTTCTGCTGGATGCGGTTCGCGCCGCGACGGCAGCGGATCGTCATCGTTCTCGTCGGCTAGTGCGATCAGGTCGCCGAAGTCATCCGGTTTCGTGAGCACGGGCTCGATCCGGGCCGCGGGCGAATTCGCGCTCGACGGTGGTGTCGGGACAGAGTCTTCAGGCGCGTTCGCTTTTTCGAGATGCGGGTTCATCAACAAATCGGGCATAGGCTGAAAGTCGGGATGCGCGTTCGGAACAGCGTCAGACGAACACGCCGCGCCGGCGCGACCGTTTCGCGAAACGGCGCGAACGAGCGCGAGAGACTGGATGGTTCGTGCGAACGTCCTGAGCGCACTCGCTTCGAAAGGCGAATGGTCCCAGCGAGCGTGATATCCCGTCATGGCTTGGCCGGTATGCAATGGCGAATCAGATCCGACTGTAAAGCGCGCATTGTTAAAGGACTCTCCCGACGCAGAAATAAAAGGAACACCAACTAAAACTGCGGGCTGGCATCCGGCAGATGTGAATGCTACTTCGCGCACCTCGAGCGGAATATGGGCGACGGCCCAAATACAAGTAGCGATCGACCGGCTATCCTTTGTCGCTCGATCAGTGTGGCCAGCACGCTTTTTCGGACACCTGCTCGCGGAATGCCGGATGCCACGGCAGAGCCACGCCTCTTCGCAACAAATATCTTTACCTGCAACTTCATCATGTCCATTTCACGCCACGCGTTGTTCGGCAAGCTCGGTGCGACGCTTTTCAGGAGCATCGAATCCGCTACGGCGTTTTCCAAGCTGCGCGGCAACCCGTATATCGAACTGGTGCACTGGCTGCACCAACTGCTCGCGCAGTCCGATAGCGATCTGCACCGCATCGTCAGACACTGCGGCATCAGCCGCGAGCTGCTCGAGCGCGACCTGCAGAGGGCACTTGCCGCGCTGCCGTCCGGCGCGAGCGCGCTCACGGATTTTTCGCATCATGTCGAGATGGCAATCGAGCGCGCGTGGATCGTCGCGACGCTGGCATTCGGCGACGGGCGGATTCGCGGTGCATGGCTGATGGCGGCGCTGGTCGAGACGCCGGAATTGCGGCGCTTGCTGCTGGCCATTTCGCCGGAGTTCGGCAAGATTGGCGTCGACGGCCTTCACGATGCGTTGCCGGCGTGGATCGACGGTTCCCCCGAAGAGAAGGACACCCCGTACGACCAGAGCGACTTTTCGTCCGCGGTGCCGGGCGAGGCGTCCGGTGCGCTCGCAGCATCGGCGAAGGGCGCGGCACTGGCGCAGTTTTGCGCGGATCTGACCGCACGCGCGCGCGCCGGTGAAATCGATCCGGTGGTTGGCCGCGAAGTCGAGATTCGCACGATGATCGACGTGCTGGTGCGGCGGCGTCAAAATAATCCGCTTCTGACCGGCGACGCCGGGGTTGGCAAGACGGCGGTCGTCGAAGGGCTCGCGCGCGCGATCGCGGCGGGCGAAGTTCCGCCGAAACTCGCCGACGTGCGGCTGTTGAGCCTCGACGTGGGTGCGCTGCTTGCCGGCGCGAGCATGAAGGGCGAATTCGAGGCCAGGCTGAAGTCGGTACTCGAGGAGGCGGCGAAGTCGGCGACGCCGGTCGTGCTGTTCGTCGACGAGATTCACACGCTGATCGGCGCAGGCGGTCAGGCCGGCACCGGCGACGCGGCAAACCTGCTCAAACCGGCGCTCGCCCGCGGCACGTTGCGCACGATCGGCGCGACGACGTGGGCCGAGTACAAGCGGCACATCGAGAAAGACCCGGCGCTCACGCGGCGCTTTCAGGTGCTGCAGATCGCCGAGCCCGACGAGCCGTGCGCGATCGATATGGTCCGCGGACTCGCGCGCACGCTCGCGAGCCATCATGGAGTCGTACTTCTCGACGAAGCGATTCGCGCAGCCGTGACACTGTCGCATCGCTATATTCCGTCGCGTCAGTTGCCGGACAAGGCGATCAGCCTGCTCGACACCGCCTGCGCGCGCGTCGCGCTATCGCAGCACGCGCCACCGCGCGAATTGCAGCGAATTCGCGAGCGGTTGCAAGCCGCGCGCGTCGAAGCCGGGCTGCTCGGTAACGAGGTGCGTATCGGGCTTGGCAGCGAGACCGAGCTGGCCGACGTCAACGCGGCCATCGCAACGCTCGAGTTCGAGGAACGTGTTGTCGAAGCCGCCTGGCAGACCCAGTCGGAGGCGGCGAAGGCGCTCGCTGGCGCACGCGAGGCCGTGAGCGCGCGAGCCGCAGAAGGCGGCCCTGAGCCCGACGCGCGCGATAGCGCGGCGAGCGAGCTGCAGACGTTGCGCGAACTGGAGCGGACGTTATCGAACCTGCAGGCGGATGCGCCATTCGTGTTTCCGGAAGTCGGCGAAGCGATCGTCGCCGACATCGTCTCCGACTGGACCGGTATTCCCGTCGGACGCATGCTCACCGACGAGGTCAGCGCCGTTCAGAGGCTGCCCGCCACGCTGGCGGCGCGCGTGATCGGCCAGCACGACGCGTTGCAGCAGATCGGCGAACGCGTGCAGACGGCGCGCGCCGGGCTCGCGGACCCGCGTAAGCCACTCGGCGTCTTCCTTCTCGCGGGACCGTCCGGCGTCGGCAAGACGGAGACCGCGCTCGCGTTGGCGGAGGCGCTCTACGGCGGCGAGCAGAATCTCATCACGATCAACATGAGCGAATACCAGGAGGCGCATACGGTCTCGGGACTCAAGGGCGCGCCGCCGGGCTACGTCGGCTACGGCGAGGGCGGCGTGCTGACCGAAGCGGTGCGCCGACGTCCGTACTCGGTCGTGCTGCTCGACGAGATTGAAAAGGCGCACGGCGACGTGCACGAAATGTTCTACCAGGTGCTGGACAAGGGCTACATGGAAGACGGCGATGGTCGCTATATCGATTTCCGCAATACGACCATCCTGATGACCAGCAATGTCGGCGCCGATCTGAGCGCGAGCCTATGCGCGGACGAAATGCTTGCGCCGGATTTTGACGGTCTGCGTTCCGCGCTTGCGACAGAATTGCTGAAGGCGTTTCCGGCCGCCTTCCTCGGGCGCGTGACGCTGGTGCCGTATCGTCCACTGGGCTCGGATTCGCTCCCGCGGATCGTGCGTTTGCATCTCGATCGAGTCGTTCGGCGCGTCGCGGGCAACAACGGCATCGCGCTGAGTTATGCGTCGGAGGTGGTCGACTACATCGTCGGGCGCTGCCTCGTGCAGGGGACCGGTGCGCGTCTTTTGATCGGCTTTATCGAACAGCACGTGCTGCCGCGCCTCGCACGGCAGTGGCTCGATGCATTTGCAGCGAAAAGCGCGCTCACGCATATGACGATCGAGGTGACCGATCCGGCTGCGGCGCCTGCTGACGCGTTCGTGGTCCGGGCTAGCTAGCCGCTGACGCATGCTCCGGGCTTATTCAGGTTTGTTGACGAAAATGAACGGCGGCGGGCCATTCAATCGATGCATCTCGCAAACATTTTTTTTGGGCATTTTTTTTGCATAGCAATAGCGCTGGCATTTGACATCGTTTTCACATCATGCATGCCCAATGCCATGCGGCATGATCGCCAGATCGTCGGAAATCGCCAATCGAAGGGAATCCTTAAAAAGTACTCGCGCTACTTGATCGGAATAGTCTATAAAGACAAAAAGGTCCGCATCATGCGCATGTCTTTCATACAGTATGAATGCACGTGCCCACTCGGCATGCGGTCATGGTAGATTTTCAGCGCTGCCATGCTAATCGTATGCGCCATCCATAGCGGGCAACCATAGGTCGAAATCCGTTACGCCTTTCAATTGCAACCGGAATGACTGGAGAACAACAATGCTCTTCTTTAATGATGGTTTCACATTCCCGAATTTTCTGGCCGACGTTTTCTCCATCTTCATCTTTATCCTGTGGTTCTGGCTGTTGATCACGGTGTCGAGTGACCTGTTCCGCCGTCATGACGTGTCCGGATGGGGCAAGGTTCTGTGGGTAATTTTCCTGATCATCCTGCCGTATATCGGCATCTTCGCGTATCTGCTCACGCAACATCGCGGCATGGCGGAACGCGATCAGGCGCGGGCCAAGCAGGTGCGCGAAGATCTGCGCAATGTGGTGGGCTTCAGTGTCGCCGACGAAATCGAGAAGCTCGACAAGCTGAAAGCGTCCGGTTCCATTTCCGCGGACGAGCACTCGCGTCTGCGCGCGAAGCTCGTGCAGTAAGCGTCGGTTACCTGAGTGCAGCCATCGGCGAGCGGGCACACAGCCCGTGTCGCCTTGGCTTGTGCACGGTGAGGTTTTGCCGATCGACGCGCGATCGAACGTAACGGGAGGAACCATGCTTACCCGAGTCGCCCACGTTCGAAACGCTGTTGCGCGTACCGCACGCACGCCACTGGTTTTGCGCCGCGCCGCGCTCACGTGCCTGACGGCGTTGATGCTCGCGGCTTGCGCGCAACCGTGGCAGCAATTCCAGGCTGGCCAGGATCAAGCGGCGATCATCGCCCGCATGGGTCCGCCGCGCGAAACCTATGACCTGCCCGGAGGCGGCCGCCGGCTGATGTGGCCGACCCAGCCGATGGGCTCGACCACGGTCGCCGCCGACATCGACGCTTCAGGCAAGATCGTGAGCGTGCGGCAAGTGTTGCAGTTGAGCGAATTCAATCGCGCGGAAATCGGCAAATGGACGCGCGAGGATGTGCTGACCAATTTCGGCCGCCCCGTGCAGACGCAGTTTTTCCGGCTCTCGCAACGCGAAGTCTGGTCGTACCGCTACATCGAAAACAACATCAACCACATGCTGTTCAATTTCGCGTTCGACACCAATGGCGTGTTGCGCGCGACGCAGCGCTCGCCCGATCCATTGAGGGATCGCGATTGGCGACGATTCTGAACCGCGCTCTATAGCAACGACTCAATTGGCATGATCGACAGCATCCATACACCGAGCCGCGCGTACCACGTCGTGTTCGGTTCGGTGTTGTGGCGGGTTTCGACACCGTCGTTGGTTTCGATCCAGTACAACTTGCCGTTGGCGTCGAGATGCACTGCGTACGCGACTGTCGGCAGCAGCGCGAGAAATTTGCGATCGACCCGCGTCGCGAGATCGGGGCTGTCGATCACGAGGCCAAGCTCGGTATTCAGATGCGCGGAGCGCGGATCGAAGTTGAACGAACCGACGAAAACCCGCTGGGAATCGACGATGAAAGTTTTCGCATGCAAGCTCGATCCGGAACTGCCGAACGGCCCCGGCGACTGTTCTTTCTTCTGAGTGACGCCCGCCACGCGCCGCAATTCATACAGGTGCACGCCGTCTTGCAGCAACTCGACGCGCCGCCTGATATAGCCCGAGTGCACGGCGGCGACATCGGTCGCTTCGAGCGCGTTCGTCAACACGCGTACATCCACTCCCTGGGCGGCGAGGCCGCTCAGATACTGCGTGCCCGTATTCGCCGGCACGAAGTAGGGCGAGACGAGGTCGAGCGACTTCGTCGGCTGGCCCATCACTTCGCGTAGCTGGTGCGGAATCAGCGCTTCCGGCGGCGCGTCGTTCAGGCCTTTCGCGGGGTCGTCGCTGATCATCTTCGTTTTGGCCCAATCGAGCGGCAGCTTGTGATCGAGCAGGTTCTGCACGACGCGCGGACCGCGCAGCGCTTCCTTGTACTCCGCGGCGGCGGGGTCCTGTTCGATCGCCTGCGCATCACGCTCCAGCGTGGCCAGCTCATCGACGCTCTCGTGCGGCAGGATCTTGTCGACCGGATACGCCGACGCGCTGGCCCAGTAGCGGTCGAAATCGCGCGACACGTCGGCCGCGGCCGGTCCGATCGCGAGGACATCGAGGTCGGCGAACACGACGCCGTCGGTGGCATCGAAGTACTCGTCGCCGATGTTGCGGCCGCCGAGGATCGTCGCGGTGGCGTCGGCGGTCAGGGACTTGTTGTGCATGCGCCGATTGGCGCGCGAAAAGTCGGTTACGAAGCCAAGGAATTTCGGGCTGCGCACGACGAACGGGTTGAACAGGCGTACCTCGATGTTCGGATGTGAGTTGAGCGCCGAGAGTGTCGGGTCGAGCGCGGACGCGATGCCGAGATCGTCGAGCAGCAGGCGCACCCGCACGCCCCGGTCCGCCGCTTCGTGAATCTGTTCGAGCAGCAGCGTGCCGGTCAGATCGTCGCGCCAGATGTAGTACTGGATGTCGAGCGTGCGTTGCGCGGAACGGATCAGGTCCATGCGCGCGGCAAACGCAACATGCGCATCCGCGAGCGGATAAATGCCCGCGAGCCCCGCATGCGCGGCCAGCTCGGGCGCGACCGCGCGACCGAGATCCGTGGTGGCCGCGACCGCGGGAGATAATGCATGCGACTCCTTGCGGTCCTCGAGCGACGGTAACCGTGCGCAGCCGGCGAGCAGGCTTGCGCACAGAAGCGCGCACAGCGCGCCCTTCCATCGACGATGCGGGAACGACGGGCGGTATGTCTGCGCTTGCATGGAGTCCGGGTCTTCCTTTGGGTCGCGCGTTCTTGCACGCAGCTTGCATTGGTTGAGAAGAATACTATGAGCGCATGCCCATCGGTGCGCCGCCCGCCGCTCTTGTTGCGCCAGGCGCTTTGTCCGATGATACGGGCAGGCTGCGCGAATTCGAACGGGGGCCAACCCGGCCGCGCATCGGCCTCAAGAGGCGTAAAGGTCCGGTTCACGGCGCCTTCGAGCGTTTCGCCCCACTGTGGAGTCGAGCAACGTGAAGATCTCCCGCTTGCTGCTGGCTAGCGTGCTGCTTTTCGTGGCGGGCAGCGTGCTGCAGATGATATGGCCGCTCGCGCAGCCGGCCGCGTATCACCACTTCGCCGATCAGCGCTCGCTGGGGCCGCTGCAGCATGCGGCGGACGTGCTGTCGAACGTCGTCATTCTGATCGCCGGCGTGCTCTGTTTGCGCTGGGTCATGCGGCATGCGTCGAACCAGCCGGCGCAATTCCCCGGCATGGTCGTCGCCGCGGTCGGGCTGCTGTTCACCGCGTTCGGTTCCGCTTACTACCACATGGCGCCGAACGACGAGACGCTCGTCTGGGATCGCCTGCCGATGACGATCGTGTTCGCCGGCATCCTCGCGATGCTATGGACGTCGTGGAGCGGACAACGCGTCGGCTGGGCGCCGATGTTGATCATGGTGGTCGTGTCGCCCGCCACCGTCGGCTACTGGCTGGTGTTCAACAGCCTGTGGCCTTACGCGATTCTTCAGTTCGGCGGGCTCATGCTGATCGTCGGCATGACGCTCACGCGCAAGGTGGACGGCGTGATCGCATGGACGCTCGTGATCGTCTTCTACGGGGTCGCGAAAATTTTCGAAAGCCTCGATTGGCAGATATGGGAGCTCACGCATCACGTGATCGCCGGCCATGCGTTGAAGCATGTGTCGAGCGGTCTCGCCGGCGCGTCGATGATTCTGGTCGCGAACGCGGCGCCGCGCTCCGTTGCGGGCATCGTGCCGCGCCGGCCGGGCGGCATCGGGCATTCGGGTACGCCGCGTTGAAGCCGCGTCACGGCGAAGTGACGCGGCCTGCGGCCGATGTTACTGCGGTTCGTACCACGAATACGTCGCCAACGTGCTCACCGGCGGTGTGCCGATCTGCAGCGTGATGTCGCGCAACGACGTCAGTTGGATATTGCGCAAGTCGCCCATATAGCGGCGCGAGTCGCCGTTGTCGTTGATATACGCGACCACGTCGCCCATGATGCCCGCGACGTTCGTGCTCGTCAGCGGCTCGCCCCAGATATCGAAGAACTCGCCGAGCGTATAGGTCTTTGCGTCCGGCGTTTCGATATGGATGATGCCCGTGTTGTCGTGCGTGTGCATTTCATACGTGCATTGCGACAGGATGCCGACGTTCGCCGGCAATGCGAGCCACTGCCCGTCCTTGATGATCGCGAGGTGCGCGTGCACGTGATACAGCACACTCATGTTCGGCGCGCAGGTCAGGCCATCAACAGGCGTGCCGTTGCCGCCCGTCGACGTCGTGCCGTTCGGCCAGAACGACGAGCCGACCACGCCTCCGAAGACGAGCGTGATCGGGTTCGGGTCGAACGGCGGCGGATCGGTCCACGTATAAGTGGGCACTTGTGTGACTGGCGTGCCGACCATGATCGTGATTTCGTCGTGCGGCTTGAGCACGAGGCTCGCGGGGTCGCCCGTGTATTGCGTGAGCGTGCCGCCGTCGTTCACATAGATCGCGATCGGCGAGGCGGTCAGGCCCGCCACGTTCGACGCACTCAGCGGCTCGCCCCAGATCGAGAAGAACTGGCCGAGCGTGTAGGTGGCGCCGGTCGTCGCGTCCATATGGATCTTGCCGCTCGAATCGACCGTGTGCACCGGATATGCGCAGCCAGTCGGCGCGGAGACGGTCGGCTGGACCATGCCGATGTTGGGCGGCAGCGTCAGGAGTTGCCCGTTCTGGTAAATCGAGACGTGCGCATAGGTGTACGCGGTGCTGCGCAACCCGCAGTTCAGTCCGCCGACAGGCTGACCTGTACCGCCCGTTGCCGTGGCGCCCGCGGGCCAGATGGCGGCGCCGAGTGTCGTGCCGTCGATGATCGGCGTCGCGGCGGCGAGCTTGGGCGTCGTCGCGCTTGCGTCCGATGCGCCCGACGGGCTCGACGCAGGAGTTGGACTCGATGCCGGTGTCGGACTCGACGCGGGCGTTGGACTCGATGCGGGGGTGGTTGCTCCGGCTGCGCCGTTCGAGCCGGTGCCGCCCAGCTCCGCGCCGCTGCCGCCACCTCCGCCGCCACAAGCGGACAATGTCCAGATCAGACCCAATGCAAGGAATCGCGACCCCAGCCGTTGCAGCATCTCGTTCTCCATGCCGTGAATTGAGAGGGATGCGTGCAGCGGACATCGCGCACAGACCTTGTGCGGACATCGCACCGCGACGCGCGGCGCGGGCTTCGCTGCGTGGATTTGACCAAGCGCTACCACCGCGTGGCGCAGGCGCTCGCGTCGGATCACGTCAGGTGGTTGAAACCGATTAAAACAGCGTAACAGATGGTTTCACGAGCGAAGGCGGCTCATCACAACGTTTCGCGACATTCTGCTGGCGCATTTCGCGGTATCGGCCTGAAGCTTGCGGACGGAACGATCTGGCGCGCTTTTGTATGAGCTGTCATCGTTCTGTGCGAAGATCGGTTCTGTCCATCGCGCGGCCCGCTGTGTAACGGGCTCGTACGGCGGGCGCGTGCGCGGCGAGCGCCGTCGTCCTCGGGTTGAGCTCGGGCGCACCTGTTTGCGGATTCATGGAGCACTGACCAATGACCGACAGATTGCAAGCGTCCGTATACGTAGTGCTGCTGCTGCTGATTGTGGGCTGGGTGCTGTATATCGGGCGTGCGGTTTTCGTGCCGATCGTGTTCGGCGCGATCGCGGTGTACCTGGTGGTCGACCTCACGCGGCTGCTGCAACGCATTCCGCTGATCGGCCCGCGGCTGCCGGTGCAGTTGCGCTATGGGTTGTCGATGTTCCTGATCTGCGCCGCGATTTTCTTCGCGGTCGACATGCTGGTCGCCAACTACGACGCGCTCGTCGCGCTCGCGCCGCGCTACCAGGACTCGGTCTTGCTGATGATCCACAAGATCTCGACGCTGCTGCACCTCGAAAGCGAGCCGACCTGGGAGTCACTGCGGCGGAACATACTCACGCAGCTGAACATTCAGGCGATGGTGACAGGCCTGCTCGCGTCGCTGTCGTCGATGATCATCGACCTGTTCGTGATCGTGCTGTATGCGAGTTTTCTGCTGTTCGAGCGCCGCACGTTCGGCGATAAGCTGGCGAACATGACCGCCAATTCGACCAACGCGGCGCGCATCCGGGGCGTGGTCATCGACATCAACCGGCGCATTGGCGCCTATCTCGCGCTGAAGACGTTTCTCGGCGTGCTGCTCGGCGCGCTCTGCTGGCTTGCGATGCGCAGCGTCGGCCTCGAGTTCGCCGGGCTGTGGGCGATACTGACCGCGCTGCTGAACTATGTGCCCTATATCGGCTCGGTGCTCGCGGTTGCGTTCCCGGTGCTGATGTCGGTACTGCAGTTCGGCGACCTGAATTCGATCCTGATCGTGCTGGTGTCGCTGTCCGCGATTCACTTCGTGATCGGCAATATTCTCGATCCGTATCTGACGGGCAATTCGCTGAACCTGAGCCCGTTCGCGATTGTCGCGAGCATGGCGGTGTGGTCGGCGTTGTGGGGCGTGCCGGGCGCTTTTCTCGCGGTGCCGATCACCGCCAGCATGACGATCATTTTCTCCGAGTTCGAAATGACGCGGCCGGTCGCGGTGCTGCTGTCGAAAAACGGCCGGCTCACTTACGGCAAGACTGAGCAGACCGCGTGAAGCGATCGCCGCTTCACGCCACGCTGGTCCGCGCGCGTCACGTGGAATCGCGTGATAACGCGCGATAGCCGCGATACCGACGTCATTCTCGGCGGCATCGGCTATCGGTTCTAACGCGAACTCATGTCCCGCTCACACGACCCTGAAGTCCAGCCCCTTCCGATCCCGGGCAGCGCCGAAGCGCTCGAAGACCCTGCGTTGCTGCGCCGCCTGCTGCGCGCGAAAGACCGCATCGATGCCGCGTCGCACGAAGCCTGGCCGGTACGGCGCCTGGCTGAAGTCAGCGGCGTGTCGGAAGCGCACTTCGCGCGTTCGTTCAAGCGGGCCTTCGGCATGCCGCCGCACCGCTATCTGTTGACGCGGCGTATCGAGCAGGCCACCACGCTGCTGCGTGACACCGACCTCGGTATCACGGACATCGCGTTCGCGACCGGCTGGGAAAGCCTCGGCACCTTCGGCCGCGTGTTTCGCGACATCACCGGGCTAAGCCCGAGCGAGATGCGCGTGCAGGCACGCGCCAATCAGGCCGAACTCGATCGCGTGCCCGCCTGTGTGCTGAAGGCCGCGCAACGTCCGGACCTGACGACCGCGGTTCTGGAAAAGCGCCGTCGCGCGAATGGCAACGCTGCCGAGCCTGCTGCCGGCGAGAAGTCGTGAATCAGGCAGTGCTCGCGCACGCCGCGCCGTGATGCCGGAATCCGCATGTTCGATGCAGTTTCCAACCAAGACCCGCCCATTTGGGCTTCCTATACTCGTTCGACCAAGCCCGGTGCCACGGCGCCCCCTTTCTGAAAGGAAGCTATGTCGACGATTCCCGCGCGTATAGAGCGCCTGCCGTACTCGAGCTTTCATCGCAAGCTGCTATGGATGGGAGGACTCGGCTACGTCTTCGATGCGATGGATGCTGCGGTACTAGCCTTCATGCTGCCAGTGCTGCGCGACCAGTGGCATCTGAGCAGTGTGCAGACCGGCGTGCTCGGCAGCGGCACCTTCATCGGCTACTTCTTCGGCGCCGCGCTCGCCGGCATCCTCGGCGACGTGATTGGCCGCCGCAAAGTGATGGTGTGGGCACTGATCATCTACTGCCTCGCATCGCTCGTCAGCGCCACTGCGCAGAACTGGCCTTTCTTCATGGCGACACGCATCGTCGCCGGGCTCGGCACCGGCGCCGAAAGCGCGATCGTCGCGCCCTTCCTGTCGGAGTTCTGCGCGCGCAAATATCGCGGCACCTTCACCGGCAGTCTGGCGGCGTTCTTCTCGTTCGGCTTCGTGTTTGCCGCGATACTCGGTTACCTGGTCATACCGCTCGCGCCCGACGCCTGGCGAGTCGTGTCGGTGATCACCGCACTGCCGATCGTCATGCTGCTGTGGTGGCGGCGCGCGTTGCCCGAATCACCGCGCTGGCTCGACAGCCGTGGCAGAAGCGCCGAAGCCGAGGTGATCGTCGAACGGATGGAAGCCGTGGTACGCGCCGCCGGCTTGCCGCTGCTGCCGGAGCAAGCGCAGGGAGCGAGCGCGCCAGCCCCCGTCGCGTCCGGTACGCCACTGGCTAAACTCAAGGCGCTGTGGTCGCGGCAACTGGCCGGCATCACCGCGATGGCCTGGTTGATGTGGCTGTCGATCACGTTCAGCTACTACGCGTTCTTTACGTGGATTCCCGGACTGCTGGTGCAAAACGGCATGACGATCACGCGCAGTTTTTCGTATTCACTGGTCATGTACCTCGCGCAGATTCCCGGCTATTTCTCGGGCGCGTGGCTCAATGAAAAGATCGGCCGCCGCGCAACCATCGTCACGTACATGGCGCTCGGCGGATTCTCCGCGTTGGGGCTCGCGCTCACGCACAGCGATGCCGAGATTCTGACCTCGGGCTTTTTGCTGTCGTTCTTCATGAACGGGACTTATGCCGGCGTCTATGCGTACACGCCCGAGGTGTTTCCCACCGAAGTGCGCGCGACCGGTATGGGCGTCGCTTCGGCGATCGGCCGCCTCGGCGCGATCGCCGCGCCGATCCTGGTCGGATTTCTGTATCCGCGGCTGGGCTTCGTCGGGGTTTTCGGCGGTACGACGCTGGTGCTGATCATCGGTGCGCTCGCCGTTCTGATCATGGGCGTGTCCACTCGCGGCCGGTCGCTCGAAGAAATTGCCGCGATGCGCCTGAATCGCTGAACCGCTGATACTGCGCTGAGCCGGGTCGTCGATGGCGTCGACGCGTTGCGCCGCGCGGTGCGCGAAGAACTGCAGATGGGCGCCGACCAGATCAAGATCATGGCCTCGGGCAGCGTCGCGTCGCCGACCGATCCGATCGGCGCGCTCGGCTACTCGGAAGACGAGATTCGCGCGGTCGTCGCCGAGGCCGAGGCGCGCGGCACCTATGCGATGGCGCATGCCTATACCGCTGAATCGATGCGTCGCGCGGTGCGCTGCGGCGTGCCCACGATCGAGCACGGCAATCTGATCGATGCGCCGACCGCCGATCTGATGGCCCAGTGCGGCGCGTACGTGGTGCCCACGCTGGTGGCTTACGAGGCCTTGCATGTCGAGGGCGTGCGCTACGGCCTGTCGGCCGGGAGCGCGGCCAAGATCGACACCGTGCGTGAAGCCGGCCTGAAGTCGCTGGAGATTTTCAAGCGCGCCGGGGTCAAGATGGGCTTCGGTTCCGATCTGCTCGGCCCGGGCCATCGGATGCAAAGCGACGAGTTTTCGATCCGCGCGCAAGTGCTGAGCCTCGCCGAGATCATCGGCAGCGCCGCCACCATCGGCGCCGAGATTCTCGGCATGACGGGTAAGCTGGGACGCCTGACACCGGGCGCCTATGCCGACGTGCTGGTGGTCGACGGCGATCCGTTGCACGATTTGAGTTGTCTGACGGGCCAGGGCGAGCGTATCCCGCTGGTGATGAAGGGCGGGCGCATCGAGTTCAACGAATTGCATTGAACCGGCGCGCGAGCCGAGCGCAGTTTTGGAGAAGCGCCGCCTGGTGGTCAGCGATACAGTCGAGCCCTCAACCACCGACGGAGGAGTCATGAATCAGGGAATCAATGTGGTCGGTTTGTACGTCGACGATCAGGACGCGGCGCTTTCGTTCTACGTCGACAAGCTCGGCTTTCGCGTCCACACGGACGTGCGCAACGGCGCTTACCGCTGGCTCACGGTCCAGCACCCGGAGCAGCCGGCTTTCCAGTTGGGCCTGTTCGCGCCGGGGCCGCCGATCCACGATGAAGCGACCGCGCAAACGCTGCGCGCGATGGTCGCGAAGGGAGCGATGCCGCCGTTGGTGCTGTCCGTTGCCGACTGTCGCGCGAGCTACGAGCAATTGAAGGCGCGCGGCGTGGAATTCACGCAGGAACCGGTGGATCGTTTCGGCAGCGTCGATGCGGGCTTTCGCGATCCGGCGGGCAATGGATGGAAGATGATCCAGGCGGCGGCGGGGAAGTGAGCATAAGGGATCCGCGCGGCGCGTAGTCACAGACGGCCGACGACGCGTCGCACGATCGCGCCGCGCCGCCGGCCGTCCCTCCTACGGGACCGAAGGACTAACCGAGCATCACTGCTGATGCTGCTGCAAATACTGCCGCACCTCGTTCAACGTCACACGGCCCGAATGCGCGCTATCGATCTCGTCAAAATGCCTGGCGATATAGCCGAGCCCATTGCTTTGCGCCTCGGCCTTGGTGATCGACGAGCCGTTGCTGAGCACCGAATTCGCGCCCAGCCTGCTCTCCATGAGCTGCTGAGCCTGCTGCTGCAGCGTCGAGCCGGTGGTCGGCGCGACCGCGCTAGCACGGTTGTGCGGAAAGAACGGACCGTCGACGCCGTGTCCGCCGTGGGGTAGCGTCACGGGCGCCACGGGCTGAGGCGGCAGCGCGTGCGCACTACCGACGACCACACCGAGGACGATCAACGCCAGCGTACGTCGCAAGATATCGATTGAAGACATGATGATTCGCCATAAAAAGTAGTCGGAGGATTTCGCGCGAAGCGAAACCGCCATCGATCAGGGCGCGGCCGCGGCGACCGCCTCGCTCGTCGGCGTGGCGGCGGGTGCTTCGTCTGCCCACGGCTGCGGCAGCGTCGCGAGCGTGAGTGCGCCCGCTATCGGCGTGCCGCCATAGAAGGCCGCCAGATCCGCCTTCATCTGCGGGCGCGCCACGTCGTCCAGATAAATCATATGCCCGCCCTGGAAGAAGTTGACCTGCAGATCCGGCTCGAGGCCCTGCACCGTCTTCAGTCGCGCGAGCTGCTTCTCGGTATTGAAGAACGGCGTGGCCAGATCGTGGTAGCCGTTTTCCGCCAGCACCTTCAGTTGCGGATTGAGCTTCAGTGCGCCGAGCAGATCGGGGATCGTGTCGGGCAGCGGCTGGCCGCCGTGCGAGAAGTCCCACGCCTCGATGACCGCGTCGTTCAGCGGCATATACGCGGCGTTCGGCGCCGTGTAGCCGAGGTAATCCGGCATCTGCGTGGCCAACGCATTGGTGAACGGCAGCGAGATCAGGATGTCCGACGGGTCGCCATCGCTCTGCAGGCGCGAGTCCGAGTTGGGCAACGACACGCGACCATCGTAGCGGCCGATCGTCGAGCCCGGCACCAGCGTGATGTTGAACGGATTGATGTTGAAGTAGCCCTGCATCGCCTGCAACGTGAGGCCGGATTCGGCGTCCCAGATCTTCTCGAGCCACGTCGGCGGGAAGTTCGGCGGTCCCGCGTAAGTGGGCGCGCCGAGCTGGCTCAACGTCCAGTACAGCGAATAGTTCTTGAACAGGTTGTAGTTGGCGGTCACGAACGCCTCGCTGCGAAGCGCGTAAGTCGCCTGACTCACGGGCGCGGGCGACACCTGGTTGTAGTACGCCGCGACCTCGGCATAGCCCGGCATGTAGCCGCTCAACGTATCGGTTTCGAGCGCGAGCTGATCGGGCGAACCCGTGATCGCCACCGCTTCGATCGCATCCGCGAAGTAGTTCAGGATCGAAGACTGCAGCGTGATCCCCGTCAGATGCACGCCGGCCGATTCGAGCGCGAGCGCGAGGATGTCGGTGCGAGGCGTGCCGTACGATTCGCCGTACAGATAGATCGGCGAGCTGCTGCGCGAATTGACCGTCAGGTAGCGGATGATGAAGTCACGCATGATGTTCGCGTCCGCATCGGTGCTCCAGTAAGTCTTGTTGGTGTTCGGCAGGATCGCTTCGGAGAGGCCCGTGCCCGGCGGATCGATGAACACGAGATCGGTCGTGTCGATCAGGCTCTCGGTATTGTTCACGAGCGGGTAGTTCGGCCAGCTGGTGCCGTTCAGCAGCGGATCGGTGGTCGCGACGCGTGTCGGCGCGAACGATCCGAGGCGCAGCCAGATCGACGAAGAGCCCGGCCCGCCGTTATAGACGAACGTGATGGGGCGCGGCTTGCCATTCGTGCTAGGCGCCGTGTAGGCCACATAGGACATCGTCGCTTCGGGTGCGCCGCTCGTCAGATCCATTGCGGTCAGATGGCCGGTGGTCGTCGTGTAGTTGATGGTGGTGCTGCCGGACGTCCACTGGTAATGCATGATCGCCGCTTTCTCCGTGACCAGTGACGAGGCAATGCCGGATGTCGCGCTCGTCGAATAGGTGGTGAGATCGGTGTAGGGCTGGTTGGCGGACGGCGTCTGCGGCGCGGATGCGGCTTGCGCCTGATTGGCGACCTGCGCCATGCTGCCTGGAACCGCCGACGCCGACGAACCTCCATCGCTGCCGCCGCAGCCGGCGAGGATCACGATTCCGAGTGTCAGCGCGCTTAGCGCGGCTAGCCGGCCATGACGACGGACGCGGCCATCGTCGGTACTCCTTCTGTCTGGTTTCATCTCGTTCCCTGGTGAGTGATACCGCTACACAAAGGCCGCTTTTCGCCGGTCGCGCGCGTTGGAGAATCGAATCACCCGCACCGCACTCGAAGCACGCAGCGGTTGCATGGACAGCTTTTCCGCATTCATTAATTCAAATTGCTTGCGTTGATATTTCTATTTGCTTTCCCAATTTACCGATTGAATGGCCAAAGGAATTCCCTGTCGATTTATCTCGACATTTCAAGAGAAAATTGAAATTGAATGTTTCCGGTGCTTACAGCAAGAGTGAAAATAGGATGAGAAATGAGGTCTTGTCAAGGATAGAGCGGTGATTATGCTATTCGGGATAAAGAGGGCCGGTTAGCGAGCATTGGTGCGGCTTCGGCGGCTTGCGGTGTAGAAATGCTGTCCGGATTTATCCGAATTGCATTGGATTTTCGTGGTAAGTCATCGGAATTAATTGCGTTTGAAAAATATAATTAAAGTGTAAATTTAACCGGTTAAAGCGTGTTTTCAGTCGAATTAAAAAGGCCGTATTCGAGTCACGCGCGTGGCCGAATTCGATACCAGGTAAGAAGCACCGCGAGCAGGAACGCGACATAGGCAACCACGAACACCCACGGCGGAAAGTCGTAATACAGCCAGGCGCTGACCCAGCGCTGTATGAAGCCTTGCGGACCCGCCGTGCCCGTGCGCAGATAGTCCTCCAGCACGGTCAACGGGCACGGCACATCGAGCACCGCGAGGGTCGCGACGATACCGATGGCGAGAACATGTACCGTCCGGAACACGCGATTGCGCGCCCACGGGAGTCGCAAACCGTGGGCGATCCAGATCGCGAATAGTCCGCCGACGATAAACACCACGATCAGCGCGTGCACTACGAGAACAAGATTGGCGAGCCAGATCATTCTGTTTCCACTGGGGATGTGTCTGGAATCATAAAGCCGACCTCAGTGCACTCGCCTGACCATGCCGCGGCGCGTCACTGCCCGTTGCCATACAGATCGAGCAGCATCAACGTCACGCCATTGGTCCACCCGAAGCCGTCCTGCAGCGGATACTCGCCACCCCCGCCGCCGCCTTCTCCCGCACCTTCGACGACGTACTTCTCGACGAGCTTGTGCTGCGTGTTGTAGACGTTCTGGACGTCCGCGAGAAAGCGCGTGCCGATCGACTGAGCGAGGTCCGCCCGTCCATAGCGCTTGAGGCCCTGAATCGCGATCCAGTGCAACGGCGCCCAACCGTTCGGCGCGTCCCATTGCTGCGTGGTGTTATAGATCGAGGTCGCGAGGCCACCCTGCTTGAGCAGCACGTTCTGCGCGGTCTGCGCAGTCTTCCACGCGCGATCGGGCCACGCCACGCCGGCCATCAGCGGATACAGCATCGCCGGTGTCTGGTTATCGCGTGACTTGCCGAGTTGCCAGTCGTAGTCGCCGTAGTAGCCCTTGCTATTCCATAGATAACGGTTGATGCCTTCCGCGCGCCGTGCCGCGTAGCCGATGAACTGCGCGACGCAATGGAAGTCGCGTGTCGTCGAGCAGCCGCGCGCGATCGTCGTCTCGAGATGGAATAACAGGCTGTTCAGATCGACGGGGATGATTGATGTCGTGCGTACCGTGGCGAGCGTCTGGTTGTCGCCGAACCAGCGTGAGCTGAAATCCCAGCCGCTTTCGGCGGTTGCGCGCAGATCGCGGTAGACCTCGTTGGCCGGCCGGCCGCTTGCCTGCGCGGTCTGCACGTCCTCCAGATAGGACTCGTCGCGCGGCGTATCCAGCTCGTCCCAGTAGCGGTTCAGCACCGTGCCATCGTTGAGCACGACCACATTGCGCGTCGCGCCGCCGCGCGGCGTGCTGGTCGAACCCTGCATCCAGTACGCGTATTCCTTGCGCAGCTCGGGCAGGTACTTCTGATAGACCTTATTGCCTTCCTTCTGCGCCGCGAGCTCGACCATATACGAGTAGAACGGCGGCTGCGAGCGGCTCAGATAGTACGTGCGATTGCCGTTCGGGATATGGCCGAACGTGTCGATCATGTACGCGAAGTTGTCGAGCATATCGTCGACGAGATCTTCACGTCCGGACTCCTGCAGCCCCAGCATCGTGAAATAGGTATCCCAGTAGTAGCCCTCGCGAAAGCGGCCGCCCGGCACGACGTACGGTTTCGGCAGCGGGATCAGCGAGCTGTAGTCGGGTGCGCTCGTCGTCGTGCGCGTGAGGCCGGTCCACAGCCAGTCGATGTGCTCGCGCAGACTCTGATTGGGCGGCGGCGTAATGCTCTGATCGGGCGGGGGAGTGAAGTACTGGCTGACGAATTTCTGTAGAGAAAAGCCGGACTGGTTCTTCTGCGTTTCGTATAGCTGCACGATCGCGGCAGGACTGCCATTCGGCGTCGAGTCGACGAAGGTCTTCTGATCGTTGAAGATCTGCGCGGTTTGCACGGCGACGAACAGATCGCCGTACAGGATGTCAGGCGCGGGCGGCAGCGCGGCGCCCACCTGGGTATCGGCCAGGCAGTTCGCGGATGCGAACACGAGCGTGGCGATGCAGGCGACGCCGAGCGTGATCGGCGAACGTCGCGGCACGAAGTACTTATTCGAGCTGGGGAAGAGATGTGCTTTGGATGCGGTGCTGGTGCGAGACAGTGATTGAATGCTCATGATGCCTCCAAGGTTGTGGGCATGTCACTGGTCTCTTCGCACGCCATTCGACGTCGTCTTCCGACGACATTCGAGTCCGGCACGAGGTGGCCGGATCAACGGCTCCGAAAGCATCGCACGCTTTCGAAGCATCAGGCAACTGCGGCGCAGCACATCCTCTATGCACTCAGCATGAAGAATGAAACGTGATGAACGAAGGGGAGGTTGCGCGCAATCGCGGATCTGCGCGTGCTTCGTGATTCGAAGCAATGGAAGCGTTGATTGCGAGCGATTGCGCGAGAAAAACCGCTCGCCGAGCAAGCGACGTACCCGCGTCGACCATTCTGCAGGCCGGCGCGGGTACGGGGGAACAACGAGAAATTTACTGCGCGAGAGGCTGCGTCACGTCGGTGCCGAACCAATGCATCGAGATCTTCTTGAGCGTGCCGTCCTGCTTCATTTGGGTCAGCGCATCGTCGATTGCTTTCGCGAACTTGGGATTGTCCTTGCGGAACGGGATGCCCATTTCCTGATCGGCGCCTTTTAACACCGCGCCTGTACGCAGAGGCAATTGCGAGTTCTTGATGATGTACGGCAGCATCAGCCGGTCGTCGATCGTCGCGTCGATACGCTTGGCGGCGAGATCGCGCAGCTTCTCGGGTGCGCCCGGATAAGTCTGCACGTTGATGCCGGGCACTGCGCGCGCCATCTGGTCGTAGTTGGTGCCGAGCGTCACGCCGATCTTCTTGTCACCCTTGAATTCATCGAGCGATTTGAACTCACGCTTGTCGTCCGCCCGTTGGATCAGTTGCGCGGCCGAGTACGTGTACGGCTGGCTGAAATCAAGAACCTGTTTGCGTTGCGGGGTAATGGTGACCTGATTGATGATCACGTCGAATTTGCCACTCTGCAGCGCCGCGATAATGCCGCTCCACTCGGTCGGAATGAACTCAGGTTTCACCCCGAGCTTCGCTGCCAGGGCTTTCGCGACATCGACGTCGAAGCCTTCCAGTTGACCGTCCTTGTTGCGCGAGTCGAACGGCGGATAGGTGCCTTCTAGACCGATCTTCAGGACTCCAGCCTGTTTGACCGAGTCGAGCAGATCTTCGGCATGAGCCGCGATTGCGGTAAAGCTGAAGGCGGAGATGGCTAGCGCGTTAATCAGCAGCTTCGAAAGTTTCATTGAGTGTCTCCTCTGTACTTGAGTATCAGGCTGCACAACGCAACGATTTCATCATCGTGTTCACACCCCCGACTGTTCCGTTTCGTGGAACCTGTCGGGGTGCGGCGTCATCCTAGCACTCCAAAAGTCGTCTGTTTTATCTTTGTTCGGAGCGGGGAGCGACGCTTTGAGCCCACGATCATGCGAATCGGTCAATTCGTGAAGACACCCTACGCCCTCACCACGCTCACCCCAGCCGCTTCGATCGGCTTCGTCAATTCCGCGCTGGTCTTCTTCTCGACCACGATGGTTTGCGCGAGCGTGATCTCACCGATCACGAACCGCGACGCGGCGTTCAGTTTCGACGCCGACGCGAGCACGACCGTTTCCGCCGCGCGCGCGGCGAGCGCGCGCTTGATCGCGGCTTCCTCGAAGTCGCCGGTGCTCAGCCCTGCGCTCGGATGAACGCCGGTCACGCCCATGAAGTACAGGTCGGCATGAATGCGCGAAATGCCTTCCATTGCCGCGGCGCCGACCGCCACGATCGAATGCTTGTAGAGCCGCCCGCCAATCAGGATCACGTCGACGCAAGGATGCGCGGCTAGCGCCGTCGCGACGCTCGGACTGTGCGTGACGATGGTCGCGCGCAAATCGGCCGGCAGCTCCTGGACCAGTAGCGCCGACGTGGTGCCGCCGTCGACGATCACCGTTTGCCCCGGCACGATCAGCTCGACGGCTCGCCGCGCGATGCGCCGCTTGGCGAGCGTCTCGATGTCCTGACGCTGCTCGAATGACGCGAGCGCCGCAGACGCCGGCAACGCGCCGCCGTGGACCCGCTGCAAGCGCCCCTCCGCGGCCAGTTCGCGCAGATCGCGGCGGATCGTATCTTCCGACACGCCAAAGGCCACGCTCAACTCGCCAGCGAGCACCTGCCCGTTGCGCGCCAGCTCGTCGAGGATCGCTTTCTTGCGTTGGGTGGTCAACATTCGATTGCACGAAATCGCTTGAAATTGCACGAAGTTGCACGATACCATGAATCATCGTCGATGCTCGACAGGAGGCACCATGATTGCAACGAAAGACCGGGTACGCATCGTCGGCACGACCTTGCTATCGGACGACTGGTACACGCTGAAGAAAGTGACCTTCGACTTCCTGCGCCGCGACGGAACCTGGCAGCGCCAGAACCGCGAGACCTACGATCGCGGCAACGGCGCGACGATCCTGCTGCACAGTCCATGCACCGGCAACGTGATACTCACGCGCCAATTCCGCATGCCCGCGTTCGTGAACGGTCACGACGGCATGATGATCGAAGCGCCGGGCGGATTGCTCGACGACGCTTCGCCGGAAGAGCGCATCCGGCTCGAGGTCGAGGAGGAAACCGGGTATCGCGTCGGCGAGGTCCGCAAGGTTTTCGAGGCCTACATGAGCCCGGGTTCCGTGACCGAAAAGCTGTACTTCTATGTCGGCGAGTACGACGCGTCGATGCGCGTCAACGATGGCGGCGGCGTCGAAGATGAAGGGGAAGATGTCGAGGTGATCGAAATGCCGTTGCAAGCCGCGTTGCGAGCGGTCGAGGCAGTGGAAATCGTCGACGGCAAGACGATCATGTTGTTGCAGTACGTCGCTTTACGTGGGTTTGCGTCAGCGCGGGCAGCCTAGTTGCGTCGCGAGTTCGTGCAGATCGCCGACGACGAAGTCCCACGCCTCTTCAGCCTTCAGATCGCTCGTCTGCTGCGGGCCATGCTCGGTGGGCCGCAGCACGAACGCGGTGCTCAGACCGACGCGCCGGGCAGCGGCGAGATCGTTGTTATGCGCGGCAACGAGACATAGCTCACGCGGTGCGATGCCGAGAATTTCCGCCGTTTCGCTATAGACCCGCGGCGAGGGCTTATAAGCGCGGACGACTTCGGCGCCGAGAACGGCATCCCAGGGCAGACCGGCACGCTTTGCCATGTCCACCATCAGGCGAATGTTGCCATTCGATAGCGGCGCGATGATGAAGCGCGCCTTCAGGCGCTGCAATGCGTCGACGGAATCGGGCCACGGGTCCAGCCGATGCCAGGCGAGGTTCAACTCATCGATCTCGGGTTCAGTAACGTTGACGATGCCCAAACGCGTCAGCACTTTGACGAGGTTTTCCCGGTGCAGCACGTCGAGTCGCACATACGGTCTGCGTCCGCTTCGCACCTCTTCCATCGCGGGCGAATACTCGCGTCGCCATGCGTCTGCGAAATCGGATGCGTCGAGATTCGGCGCGTACCGCTGCAGAAACGGTTGCGCTTCACGGGCGACGCCGCTTCGCCAGTCAACCACGGTTCCGAACACATCGAACACCAAAGCTTTGATGGTGGTTTGGCTGGTCGAGTCGACGCCCATAATTGTCCTTTGCGGGTATGGCACGAACAATCCATCTTAGGCGAAAAGAACGCACGCGTTGGTGGCATCGCGGCTGAGTGGACGCATGGGTCGTCATGAACGAGGAGCCGCGCAGGTGCTGAGAACCGTCCAGGGTTTTGCCTGGTCTCGCGCGTGTCGATTCCCGCAACGGCGGCGCGTCGTGACAGTATGTTCAACCCCTCCAGTGAAAGGCACACTCATCATGGCTACCGGAACCGTCAAATTCCACCGTGTTTTGCGCACGACGCCCGAGCGTATCTATCGAGCGTTCCTCGAACCCGCCGCGATCGCGAAATGGTTGCCGCCGTATGGTTTCACCTGCGATGTGCATCAGATGGATGCACGCGTCGGCGGCACCTACAGGATGTCGTTTCATAACTTCGGCTCGGGCAAGGGTCACTCGTTCGGCGGCGAGTACCTCGAATTGGTGCCGTTCGAAAAGATCCGCTACTCGGACTCTTTCGACGATCCGAATCTTCCCGGTCAGATGCATACGACCGTTTCGTTGCGGCAGGTGTCGTGCGGGACCGAACTGAACATCGTGCAGGAGGGCATTCCCGAGATGATTCCGGTCGAGATGTGTTACCTCGGCTGGCAGGAGTCGCTCGCGCAACTGGCGAAGCTGGTCGAGCCGGAGATCCCGGACTGACATTCAATAGCGGTCGCTTGCTCCGTCATCCAGCAAATAAGCGAGCCCGGCGCGGTCCCAAACCGCGCCGCCCGCACTCAACCCGGGAAGGTTCGGCACTTTGACGGGCGCGCCGGCTACATCGTCGGAATCACACTCGGCGACTCCAGATGGCTCTCTACCCGCTTGATGCCCGGCACGTTTTCCGCGGCGATGCGGATCGCGCGCTTCTCCTCATCGGATTCGATGATGCCCCACAGATGCGCGACGCCGTCCTTGACGAATACACCTTGTTTCGCGAGCCCCCAGCGCTTTCCGTGCATCTCGTGCACGATTGCGTCGCGCAGGCTCGCGTCGTCGTGCGAGCCGGTGTCGATTATCGGCTCGACGGAGGCGAGCGCGCGGATCAGGTTCGAGCGGCTGACGATGCCGACGAGCTGCCCATCCTTCAGCACCGGCACGCGTTTCAGATGCCGGCGCTCCATCAGGTCGGCGATCTGGTGCAGCGGCATGTCTTCGGGAATCGAAATGACGTTCTCGCACATCACGTCGCCGACCACATGCCCATGCTCCTTGATATACCTCGCGGCCTGCTCGCGCGCCGACGAGGACAGCAGTTCGAGCCACCATCGACGTTTGCCGTGCCCGGTGCCGTTTTCCACACGATGCAGCAGATCGCCCTGGCTGACGATGCCTATCACCTGCCCATCGGCGCCGAGCACCGGCATGCCGCTGATGTGGTGATCGACGAACAGCTTCGCTGCGTCGTGGATGGTCATATCCGGTGTGGCGGTAATGACCGAAGAAGTCATGATGTCGAGCGCGCGCATGTTCTTCTCCTGTGCGGGCCGCGACGGGTCCTCATCGGTCGCACGCGTCGCGCGAGTTCGGCAGACGCACCGGGGACGAGGCCGCGGTGCTGAGGCGCCTTGAGTGTAGGTTAACTTTACCGGCTGGTACGCAACACAAGGCAGAACTTCCCGCTGCTAATGGGATACAACAACGTCGGCGGCGAACCATTTTCAATACGTGATTAACGACAAGGTCGGTTTCAGCCGGAATGTCGCTTAGTGCGTTGCAGCAATATTTGAGGTCGCCCGGAATGTAGGTGTCTCCAATGCCTCATCGCATCGCCTGGAAATGGTCCTGATGCCGGCGGTCTTGGCCCTGGTTCGGGCAGTCAGGGCCGAACGACCACCGGTCCAGTAGTCTGCGCTTGCCCGGTCTCATCGCAACATGCCAACGGGCTGCGTCTGCCTCGCCATCTTTTCAATTCCCTGCTGTCCGGCGTCAGTGCAAGCAGCGGTGGTGTCGTGCACATTGGCCGCCGTTGCAATGACTGTATGAACCGGTCCTGAGTCTGCGTCGACGCAGGCGTGCGATTTCATTCCGAAATTCCAGTTGCCGACTTTCTGCGTTGAGTGCATTCCCGTATCCCTGGTGCCCGTCTTGGCATTGAAGGCTCGAGCACCCACCGTTCAGCGGCAATTCAGGAACGCAATGCGCAACACCGTCCATCGAACTTTCAACGACGGCTGCAAGGTTCAAAGCATTATCTACTGGACCTCACGTTCGACTGTATTCGATCGACTCAACAAAACATGGCTCGTTCTGCAGACGATGAGTCGTCACGATATGAGCGACGAATCTCACAGAATCCGGACGTTCGAGGTATTGGGCACAGACATTCACTGATATGTTGTCGGCATGCCTCGTCGAGCAGCGATGCATCAATATCTGCGATCAGACTATCGCTCCATCCGCGATGGCTAAGAAGCGATCCGGCGGCATAGATAGCTTCGTTTTTCGTTGGACCAGCGTATCGTCGCCTCCGCACCGCGCAGCGCTCACGTTTCATCAACCTTTGGCTGATTTGCAATAGTTAGCGCCGCTGCTTCAAGGCTCGCTTCAGCGCGATTTCCAGTTCGAGGTGTTATCTGGCGTCCGAGAAGACTTCGCCTCATACGGCACCCAATCGTGAGATCGCACGCAAATTCTCGCTTGGCACTTAGAAGGGCATCAGAGGATCGCAGCGCGTCAGCATTCGCCCATACATTACATTGGGAAAATTGACCAGCGTGGCGACTCGGTCGGACCGGCGGTTGCAGATCTTGATAGATCAGGAGGAGTTTCATCGCGAACGGGCCGAGGATCACCGGCAAACTCGAAAAGACTGCACATCCTGCTTTGTAATCTTAGGCGAAGCCTCCGCATCCGGCACCCGGAGAATCTCACTGGCAAAGTTATCGTCGAATCTGTCGGCTATCTGCCCGGATGAATCGAACCCGTTTACATCGTTGCCGCCAATGCTAATGGCCGGAGAACAGGACCTCCGCAATGATGCCGCTCGCGACAGCGGCGAGCACGTAATCTCCGTTCACCCCGACCCAGTGATAACCGTGCGGCGGCGGTCGGAGGCCGTGACCACGCCAGTCGTCGACGACGTAGTTGCGATTGCGGTACTCGGGCGGAAGCCGATCGCCCTGACGCCAGTCGGCGTGCGGCATCGGGCCGCCCGGCCGGCCGTGATAGGCCTCATGCGGCATGGGGCCATGTCCGTGAACGGGCGGCGGACGCATGTCGTGTTGTTTGGGACCGTGCGCCGACCAGTCACTGCGATGCTGATTGTCGTGAGGCTGGGCGAAAGCGGGGATCGACGCACCGAGTAGGGTTGCAATCATGAGTTGCGCAAGCAATCTTGATTTCATGGCTGCCTCGAGAGGAGAATTGATCGAAATAAAACAGTGGCGTTTGACGGCGATTATGTTTCCCTAGCCGTTCAGCGGAGACGGTCAATGCGCACGCTCTCTGCGCACTTCGATGGAAAGACGGTCGGACGCAGGGCCGTCCGACCGTCAGCCGGTTAGTGACCGAAGTAAACCGAGCCCGGGCCGGTCCGAGCTGCTTCGCTCGTGTAGGCATGGCTGCCCGCTTCCGACGAACCGCTTACGACGCCACCCACTCCGGACGTGTCCCCGTGTTGCGCAGCAACCTTGGCTTCTGCAGCCTGAATGTCCGCTGGATTTTCGCGCGGGTTCGCACGGGCCGGGTTGTAGCCCGCTGCTTGTATTTCGACCAGTTGCTCACGGACTTCAGCGCGGGTTAGCGGATGGTTTGCTGCCGCGCTTGCTGCGGCGAAAACCGTAATCGGAGCAGCGAAGGCGATGGCGGCGACAAAGGCGGCGAGTTTGACGAGGGGCTTCATGGTTACTACCTCCTTGGTTGTTGGTTGGCGCTACAAGCTTCTGCTTGGTTTCAACCGTTAAGAGAAGTGTAAGGAAATAGTAAACAAGGGTAAACACCTACCTTGCAAGGGACTATTGCGTGAAATGCAATAAATTGGACCTATTAACGCAACACCGCCGATTTGCCGCACGAATTAGATGATATTCGCATGCGGGTACGGGACAAAAATGGCCGTCGTCGCTCGCGCACGTCAAAGTCGGAATTGTTGACGTCGCCCGACGCGCTCGAGCGGTTGAACGGGCCGTCGCGTGATCAACGGACAGTGGGCGTCGATCGCATCGAAGAAGCTGCTGCGTGCCTTGTTGCTGCAGGTGTGTCAATCGCGAGCGCACGCTGATGGAGCAGATGCGCCATGCCTGCTGATTCGCTGATTCGTCAGGCCGGCCATCGAACATGCGGTGCGGGGATCGTCCGGTGTTATCGAAGAACGTGAGGTTCCTGGACGACTTGAAGTGTTCCTGTACGGCTTTTCATAAACCTTCATCGGTACTCCAAAGGATCCGCAAATTCGTCCGATATTGAATTTGAGCGACATGTGACGTTGGCCCGGTTTCGCGGACAGATTTGTAGTCAGCCATTTTGATGCGGGCTAGCCTCCGTTAACAGTTGACTCGCGGGTCGTCCACGGCCGGACGGCGGGTCGCTTCGCTCGACCATGACGCTGTGCGGCGGTGAGCAACCCGCGATGCGATGTCGGTTGATGTGGCGCATGCAGGTTTTCAAATTCGAGCGGCGAGCAATAACCGATGCGGCTGTGCAGGCGGAGCTCCACAGATCATCGCCTGTTCGTCGAGCACCGTTGGGGCTCGGTCGTTATACAAACCCCCGCTCGTTCTCGCCGCCGATGCAATAGATCCCGGAAAAATCACCTGGTTGAATGTGCGGCGGCCTCCTTTATTGCTGCTACATCGTCCGTCACTGCACCCTCGTTGCGGGACGTGGAGAAGGGTCAATGCAGTGGCCTTCGGGGCCAGCCGTGACGTAGGCGAGCGCCATTTCGTCCAACGCGGCAGAAATGGATGCGCTCGATAGACGCGCGTGGGCATGGGCATGTATCACGACCTGCGGTGGCAGGTCGAGGGCAACCGGAATCCTCGACACTCACAACCCGGTGGAACAACGTCTTTCGATCAGGTTGCGTCTCACCAGGGTTGACGCAAAGGTAGCTTGATATTGACCCCTTCGGTTTCAAGCTCGCGCATTCCGATCTCGGTGCATTCAACAATTTGCGGGATCGAAGAACCGACGTTACACCCCTCGCTCCGGTTTTCTGGTCTGGGATGCCTCTGCCGGACCCGCAGGCGTATCGGCGGCCGCCGCTGCCGTCGCATTTTGTACGATGTGCAACTTTCTGGCGCGCAACGGCAGCGAACATTGCGCGTCGGTCAGTGTTTGACGCACTTTGCGCGCGAGTTCCCAGCGCATGGTCCAGAACATGTCCGTGTTCGACCAGACGCGGATATTCAGTACCGCCGTGCTGTCGTCGAAGCGGATGACCATCACCTGTGGAGCGGGATCAGTAAGCGCACGCGGATCGGCCGCGGCGAGGTTGCGCAGTGCATCGAGCGCGCGATGCACATCGTCATCGATCGAGATCTCCACTTCGAGGTCGAGTCGACGGATCGGATTACGGCTGAAGTTGCGTATCGAGTTGCTCCACAACGTGCTGTTTGGCACATATTCGCAGATGCCGTCGGGTTTGGTGAGGCGCGTCGTGAACAGGTTGACTTCGACGACCGTGCCCGCGACACTGCCGGATCCGCCCTCGATAAAGTCGCCGACTTTGAAGGGCCGCAACACGATCAGCATGATGCCGGCCGCGATGTTCTGCATCGTGCCTTGCAGCGCGAGACCGATCGCAAGGCCGGCGGCGCCGAGCACGGTAATGATGCTGGCCGTCTGGACGCCTAATTGCGACAGCGCGCCGACAATCGCGACAATGCGAACGCCCCACAGGCCGACGTCGCATAGGATCGGTCGTAGCGTGGCGTCCATGCGTGGTTGACGCGCGAGAAGGCGGCTCAACGACACCGAAGCGCGGCGCGCGACCCACCATCCGATGATCAGTATCGCCGCAGCGGCGCACAGACGGATCGAGAACGCGGCGAGCGTATCCAGCAGGAAGTCCCATCTGTCCGGACTGATTTCGACGAGAAGATTCCCCATATGTATTCGTGATGCCTCTATTGGACACAGCGGCTAGATTAGGTATCACGGCACTGGCCTGTCGCCGAGGACCCTACCACGCGGCGATAGCAGTTCCGTCGGCCTCGCCGTTGCTTCAGCATAGGAAAGAATCGTTGCGCAGGGAAGACGCGCCAGAACGAGCCTCGTCAGACGGACTCCGCGGGTCGTACCTGCTCAAGCGCGATGACCGCTCGCGTAGACCATCGGGCCCGTGTCCCCATGGCGTGGGCTTATTCCCGTAGGGTAGTCTTGAGGTTCCGCGCGTGGTAGGAGGGCATTGAGTCCAATGCAGTTGGTGGACCGCCGTCAGCCGGCGCACCGCGGAACTTCCTACGTGAGTGCCCATGAAGATAATGCGCCGTGGGTGTGCTGACGACCGGGCGGCTGGTGGCTGAAGGTTTCGACCATCCAGCGCTTGACACGCTGTTGCATCAGCACTTCGATTGGGCTGCCGCCTGTCTGAGAGGGACGTTTTGTTCGTAACGCAGTGCGTTGTCTACACCAAACGCAATACCGTCAGTCGTACAATCGGCGAATCGATGCTCGGTCCACACCTTTCTCCAACGAGGTGACTATGTCGGTCACGGCCCGTTATGATGGCATTTCACGGTTTCTTCACTGGTTAATCGCTGCACTCGTCACTGCCCAAATCTAAGTTAGGCATGGACCATGCCGGACGTTCATAACGGCACGAGGGCGGTCGGCCTAATCGCCGGGCACCTGTTGGTAGGCACTGTGCTGCTGGCGGCCATGATGTGCCGCGTTCTCTGGCGTATTTCGCATCGACCGCCGGACATCAAGATCGCACGGCCATTGCGCATCATCTCCGCGGTAACGCAGTTTGCGCTATACACACTGCTGATCGTAGTGCCCCTGCTTGGTTGGATTAATGCCTCTTCGCGTGGCTGGAACGTCACATTGCTCTCGGCCGCTATCCCACTGCCCGCATTGTCGTCGACCGGCTCCTCCTTCGATCACGAAATGGGTGATGTTCATGGTGTCGTTGCGTGGGTACTGTTCGCCCTGATTTGCTTGCATGTTACAGGGGCGCTACTGCATCGGTTCGTCTTTCGCGATCAGGTTTCGCAGCCATTGTGGGCCGAATCGGCGAAGTCGGCCAGAATGAGCGGAGACAGCTCCAAGCCGAGATAGCGCTTCAGGCAACAGCAAATCTCCTTGTTTGACATTCCTTCCCTGGTTGCGCCGCTCGACGTACGCGCGCAGGTCCCCGGATCGCTCCGCATTCTCACCTTGGCAATGACCCAAAGGGCGTTGCTTGCTCCACGGTCGCCTCCGTGGTTCAGGCGACAATTGCTGCCGCCGTTTGAGGTCCGACGGCGAATCGTTGCCGAAGCGGTCGGGAGTGTTGAAGATCGAGCGTCCGGGCATGGCGTCGAGCGTCTTGAGCCCTTCTGTGAGCGCGAAAGACTGTTGGGTGCACGGTCTCAAACAACACGACATGCGTCCGCCGCCCGTTCACGGTCATGGCCCATGCCGCACGCCGACTGGCGTCAGGCTAATCGGCTTCCGTGCACGTCAAGCGCGTCTGAAGGCGAGCCAGAGCATTCAATCTCTAACTCAACGAGATCGAGCAGGCATGTCCAGCGCGAGAAGCCAGCCGTGTGCACGCTAGCAGAGCCTTGCCGCAGGCGGTGGGGCACCCAGGCGCCCCCAGTCCCCGCACTCGGTACGCGAAACGGCGCGATCCGGCTGCTCGCGACGTCATGATGCCCAACGCGATTGCGCCCGACTAGCTCATTGAGCGGGACTGCCGCGCGCTTGTCGCTATACTTTCCTCTCGACGAGCGCTCACGTGGCCGGCCCGTATGGCGATGTTCATCCAATTCCTCTTGCAACTGGAACAGGACCTCGAAACGCTGCTGGTCCAGCATGGACCGTTGGCCTACGCAATCATCGGGGCGATCGTCTTCGGCAGTGTCGGCGTACTGCCGCTCGTCATTCTGCCCGCGGACATGCTGCTGTTCATGTCCGGGGCACTCGCTGCCGTCGGTGTGCTGCAGCCTCTGTGGCTCGCGCCGTTGCTGGTCGCCGCCGCGATTGGAGGAACAGTGTTCAACTATGCGCTGGCACGTGCCGTCGCCTCGGTATGGAAACCGAAGCGCAGTGGCTGGATCGACAAGGTAAGTGCGCGAACTCGCGCGCTCTATGCACGTCACGGCGCCGCGCTGCTGCTGTACTCTCCGTTCATCGCAATCGTCCGCGCGGTCGCGCCCGCGCTCGCCGGCGCGTTGAAGATGCCGTTTCGCCGCTTCGTGCGATTCGCGACCGGTGGCGCTGTGATCTGGATATGCTCACTCGCGGGGCCCGGTTATTTTTTCGGCAACGTGCCATGGGTGCGCTCGCATCTGCCGGCTGCGATGGCGATCGTGATCGGCGTGGGGGGCGTCGCGCTCGTCGTTAGCCTGTTGTGGCGAGGACGGCACAAGCGCCGTATCGGCGATTCGATGCTACCCGACGAAAGATCCCGCTGCGACTGAGGCGCCCACCCACAACCCAGCAAGCAGCGCTGCTCGCGAGGAAACGCATGAATCAGGGTCTGCTGAAATGCACGTGCGCGGCCATACTCGCCACACTGTTCGGGTGGGGACTGTATGTCGGGCGCCCCGTGCTGGTGCCAATTGCGTTCGGCATCATCGCGACTTACGTGGTCTTCGGCCTCGCCAATCTGCTGCGCAGCTTTCCCTACGTCGGTGCACGCCTGCGGGAAGGCCCGCGCCACGCAATCGCTGCGACGCTGATGCTCTTCACGGTCTACCTGTCGGTCAGCCTACTGCTGTCCGACAGGGACCGGCTGATGGCCGTCGCGCCGAAGTACGAGGCGACGTTGCTCATACTGCTTACCAAATTCGCTGCGCTTCTGCACATCGAAACGGAGGCGAACTGGGCTGCGATACGTCGCGATCTGTTAGCGAGCGTCAACGTGCAGGCGATCATGACCGCTACTCTGTCGTCGGTGTCGTCGCTCTTCGCGGCGATCATCGTCGTGCTGCTTTATGCTACGTTCTTCCTCATCGAGCACGCGAAATATCGCCGCAAGCTGGTGAACTTCGCGGGCGGCTCGGCGCGCATCGTGTCGGTAATCGACGAGATCAACTCAAAAATCGGCATCTATCTCGCCATGAAGACCCTGCTCGGCGCAATCCTTGGCATCGCGAGTTGGATCTGCATGTGGCTCGTCGGACTCGAATTCGCAGAGCTTTGGGCGGTGCTGATTGGCCTGCTGAACTTCATCCCGTATGCGGGCTCATGGATTTCGGTCGCGGTGCCGACGCTGCTCGCGGCGCTGCAGTTCGGCCAGTGGAACGCGGCAATCGTGCTGTTCATCTCGCTCACGCTCGCGAACTTCATAGTCGGCCATCTTCTCGATCCATGGCTGATGGGCGGCTCACTGAACCTGAGCCCCGCGATAATCCTGATCAGTCTGGCAGTTTGGTCGTCGATCTGGGGCATCGGGGGGGCCTTCCTCGCAGTGCCGATCACTGTCGGCCTGGTCATCGCGCTTTCGGCGTTCGAATCGACACGTCGTTTCGCGGCTCTCCTGACGAACGATGACTAACATGTTGAGGCGACGCGACGAAGCGCTCGATTGCCCCGGGGGGGAAGCTTGACGAGTCCGCGTGCGACGACCGGTTCAATACCAGTGAAGCAGGTTTGCGACGTTCTCGGTGTGGCGCGTTCAATGTGGCGGTAACACTTGCTCGACCCTGCAGCGAGCGGGCGAGCCAGTGCGCCACTCCATTAATGCCAAGCGTCTTTATCGCGTGATGCGCATACAGTTCGGGATGGCCGAGAGTTTTGGGAGGACGCGATGAAGGTTCCCAACGAGGGGAATTCGACCCTACGACACCTGTGCTAGTTGCGCTGGAGCGAGCGAGGCACCAGCGAATTCACATCGCGGCCGACTGGCAGCCCGATCGCCGAGAGAAGGGATCGGGCCTCGCTGAAACCGCTCTCGGGATAGCGCTCGAATATCCGGTTAAATTCTTCGGCAAGCAGACGGGCACGTTTCGGCACGGGAGCGTCTGGTCCCAGCATCAAGGCGGTTCGTCCGAACTTGACTGGTCCAGCCTTGATTACGGCGCGCAGAGCCGAATTCGCGCTGCCGCGCCCGAACAACTCCATGCCGTATGTGCGGATCATCGCGCGCACGATTGCTTCAGCAGCAGGTGTAAGCGGCGGCAAGGCCTGTACCAGCCGCAGATGCGGCGAGCGCACATCCGGCGCGGTGAAGCGTCCGATATCTTCTATGTCGGCCTCCAGCCTATGAACCGGTAGGTCGGCACTGAAAAGCAGCAGCCGTATGTGGTCGTAGAACGCGTCTTCGGCTGGATCGATGACTGTAGTCTCCATCGTTCTTTTTCCTTGGGCGGCGACGTTGGCCCAACCGGACCAGGGCGAAACTGCAAGAGGCGAGGCGGGCGGTGCGGGCGTGCCGCACGGTACCCGCTTCGCTTCTCGGCGGCTGGCATCGGGTCGGTGCTCTTTAGGTCCGTCGGACATACCGTTCCGAAACGACCGAGCGTCCATGGATCCAGGCGACCGCAAGCTCCAGCGCTTCATCGCGCGCCTCCTCCACGTTGGAGAAGTCTCCATCAACGCCGAGCGTGCGTATCTCGCCTGCCCGATCGGTGATGACGGCCGTCGCTGCGTAGCGACCCTTCTCGGTGGCCGTAACCACCGGCCTGATCTCACAGCCGTGATACTCCATCATGTTCTCCGCTTGCATATCACACCTCCGGCAGAGTGTTGTACCTCAGGCGACACAGATGATTCGGGATATGCAGCATCTCACGAAGCGCGAACCTGACCACGCGCTCCAGTTCGCCTGCCCGTGGGATGCCCCACCGACAAACAGATCGAAACACGCAACGCTTGGTCGCGACTGCCTGAGCGATGGATAAAATAGCGCAAGGAACGCAAATTTCAAGAGGCCCTGCAACATGTCATCCGGGAGGCTTCATGGAACTTTTCGACAGGCTTCAGGAGCAGATCGACACCGTGCGTCTGCCGCTCTTTGCCGTCACCGTCACGGCGGTGGCTCAGGTGAATACCCCGCTTTTTGCGATACTCCACTGGCACGGATTCCGGCGAGCGACGCCGCTTGTCCTGCCCGGCATCGAGATCCCGCGACGACCGGTTCCGGGGTCGGCCTTTCGCTTCGACGCACCGTGGCACAGCTTTGAGACCGTGGACGCCATGCTGCTGGATGCCGCCTGGCAATCCGGCGCGTGGGAAGTCGAGCGCGTCGAGCGACGAGGCTGCAACGTGATCGGTGCCAGCGAGGCCGAGGCGCTCGCTTGCCGTCAGGCGTTCGGAAACTATCCCGAGCACGGGGCCCGCGACCCGCAGCTTGTCAGCGACGATACAGACCGCGACGCGCTGATGCGTCTTGCCGCGCACAGCGGCTACCTGCGCTGGCTCTTCCGCCCGGTCAAGGGCGGCCTATGGGGCACGCTCAACGAACCCGACGACACCCTCGATGCGGATGGTGGACGCCAGCCGCCCTGTCCGGTGCTGCCTGAACCCCCCCGCCGGGATCGGCGCGGCCGCACGGTTTATCGCCTCGGCAAGGTGCAGCGCCTGCTGCTGCCGCGTTGAAATATTCTGTTACAAATAGACATTTTCACGCCCCTTGAAGCGCGGCATTGGCGCCTCTATTTCGCTTTCCGCCAGACATTGGCTCGGCTGCACCGCGGCGAACTACGCGCCCGGATCCCCGCAGCCGGATTCCCTTATTGGTGATCCTTTAATCGCTCAGGAGATGGAAATGCAGATTCGTCCCCTCTACGACCGGGTTATCGTCAAGCGAATCGAAACGCAGCGGACGACGGCTTCGGGCATCGTGATTCCCGATTCAGCGGCAGAAAAACCAGAACAAGGCGAAGTGGTCGCAGTCGGCAGCGGCCGGCTGCTGCAGGATGGAACGCTGCGCGCGCTCCAGCTGAAAGTCGGTGATCACGTGCTGTTCGGCAAATACGCAGGCCAGACCGTCAAGGTCGACGGCGAGGAGTTGCTCGTGATGCGCGAGGAAGACGTCATGGGAGTCCTCGAGGCCGACGCGGGCGCCGCCCGAAAGGCCGCCTGAAACCGCGTTCCGGTCGCGGACACCCGACCGGCTGTTCGCGACGCGTTTAGTCAACGACTTTACTAGGAGCAAGAACATGAGTGCAAAAGACGTCAAATTTCACGACAGCGCTCGTGCCCGTATCGTCAAGGGCGTGAATGTCCTCGCCGATGCCGTCAAGGTCACGCTCGGACCCAAAGGACGCAACGTGCTGATCGAGCGCAGCTTCGGCGCGCCGACCATCACGAAAGACGGTGTGTCGGTCGCAAAGGAAATTGAACTGAAGGACCGCTTCGAGAACATGGGAGCGCAGGTGGTCAAACAGGTCGCCTCGAAGACCGCTGACGTGGCTGGCGACGGCACTACCACCGCCACGGTGCTGGCGCAGGCCATCGTGCAGGAAGGCATGAAGCACGTTGCCGCTGGCATGAACCCGATGGATCTCAAGCGCGGCATCGACAAGGCTGTGGCCGCAGTGCTCGACGAACTGCGCAATCTGTCGAAGCCGATTTCCACCAACAGGGAGATCGCGCAGGTAGGTTCGATCTCGGCGAATTCCGACGAGGCGATCGGCAAGATCATCGCGGACGCGATGGAAAAAGTCGGCAAGGAAGGCGTGATCACCGTCGAAGACGGCAAGTCGCTCGACAATGAACTGGATGTGGTCGAAGGCATGCAGTTCGACCGCGGCTACGTGAGCCCCTACTTCATCAACGATCCGGAAAAACAGGCCGCGTATCTCGACGACGCATTGATCCTGCTGCACGACAAGAAGATCTCGAGTATCCGGGACCTGCTGCCGGCTCTCGAAGCGACTTCGAAGGCCGGCAAACCGCTGCTGATTGTCGCGGAAGATATCGACGGTGAAGCACTGGCCACGCTGGTGGTCAACGCAATGCGCGGCATCCTGAAAGTTGCGGCCGTCAAGGCCCCCGGCTTCGGCGATCGCCGCAAGGCCATGCTCGAGGACATCGCCGTGCTCACCGGCGCGACCGTAATCTCCGAAGAGACGGGCAAGCAACTTCAGAACGCAACACTCGAGGACCTGGGGCGCGCCAAGCGCGTGGAAGTTCGCAAGGGCGACACGATCATCATCGACGGCGCAGGCGACGAAAAGCGCATCGAGGCACGCGTGAAGTCGATCCGTGCGCAGATCGAGGAAGCGACTAGTGACTACGATCGGGAGAAACTGCAGGAGCGCGTGGCAAAGCTCGCAGGCGGCGTGGCCGTGATCAAGGTCGGGGCGGCGACCGAGGTTGAGATGAAGGAAAAGAAAGACCGCGTCGACGACGCGCTGCACGCGACCCGCGCGGCAGTGGAAGAAGGCATCGTGCCGGGAGGTGGCGTGGCGCTTTTGCGCGCGCGTTCGGCCGTGACGAGCCTCAAAGGCCTCAACAGTGATCAGGACGCGGGCATTCAAATCGTGCTGCGCGCACTCGAAGCGCCAATGCGCGTCATCGCCTCGAACGCTGGCGATGAGCCTTCCGTGGTCATCGCCAAGGTGCTGGAAGGCAAGGGCAACTTCGGCTACAACGCGGCCACTGGCGAGTTCGGCGATCTCGTCGAGGCGGGAGTGGTCGACCCCACGAAGGTTGCGCGCACGGCGCTGCAGAACGCCGCGTCGATTGCCGGACTGATCCTGACGACGGATGCAACAGTGGCTGAAGCGCCGAAGGACGAAAAGCCGGCGCAGGCGAGCGCGCCGGAACTGGAGTATTAACCGCTTCGGTTCCGCTCCGCACCGGTCAGCGAGGCTGACCGGTGCATTTTCTTCATGGCAATGTGGGTCGTACTGGATTCGAACCAGTGACCAACGGATTAAAAGTCCGCTGCTCTACCAGCTGAGCTAACGACCCAATCCTCTCTTTTTCGCCGTTATAGCGCTTCGGACGCTCGCCCTAACCGATATCGATCGTGCGACTCGTGGACGGGGCCGGCTCCGTTTTCGGCACGGTCAACGTGAGCACGCCATTGTCGAATTTCGCAAGCGCGCGACCGGGATCGGCGTATTCCGGCATCGGGATCGTGCGTACGAAGCGTCCATGAGCACGCTCCAGCCGATAGCAGCCGTTTTCCTCACTGTGCACGTCCTGCTTTTTCTCACCGCGCAGCACGATCGCGCCGTCCTCGACGCTTGCCCTCACGTCTTCGCGCTCCATCCCGGGCAGTTCTGCGGTGACGCGCAGCACCGGTCCCTCGTCGACAACGTCGATGCGCGGCTGGAAGCGCGATGAACTGAAGTCGCCGAACCATCGTTCCAGCGCGCCGCGGCCAGCAAACGGGTCGTGAAAGAACTCTTCCACTGCGCGCCACGGCTCGCGGGAGAACAGTCGCGGAATGTCGGGCCATGCGCTACGCCACGGTTCGCCGGCGGGCGTGCTCTCCGGGTTGTCCGCATCGGTCTTTCGCACAGTCCCGCGAAGGAACTTGAAGGGGTTCCACTTCTTCGGATCGCTGTTCATCGTTTCCTCCTCTGTGATCTGTCAGAGCGAACAGGATTGCGTTCTTGCGTCACGGCGCGATCAGCACCCGGGCCTGCGCTGTCGGAGGGTGGCAGCCAGGCCGCCGCCACCTCGGGTGCTTCCTGGCGTTGCCGCCGACGCGCCGACTTCAGCCCGTACGCACTTCGATCCGCCGCGGACGCGCTTCGTCGCGGCGCGGGATCGTGAGCTTCAGTACGCCGTCCTTCAGGCTTGCCTCGATCTTGGACGTATCGAAGTCCGGGGAGAGCGTGAAGGTTCGCGCAAAGCGTGGCTCACGGATCTCGGCATGCTGCAGCCGCAGATTTGCCGGTGTCGGCACGACCGCCTCGGCCTCGATGGTGAGATTGCCGTCATGAACCCGCACATCGAGCTTCTCTTTGGTGACTCCCGGCAGGTCCGCCCACAACGTGACGCCCTGGGCGTCCTCGTAGATATCGACAGCGGGAGTGATCGTCATCCGCCGCGCGGACGACCCGCTTTCGCTGCGCGTCACCGCGGACGGTTCGCGCTTGCTCAGTTCAGTGGTATCGCTCATTTTCGCCTCCTGGAATTACTGGACGGTGATCGCGCGAGGCTTCGACGATTCGCGCTTGCCGATAGCGATCGACAGGCAGCCATTCTCGTAGCGCGCCTCAACCTTGTCGGGATCTGCGTTCTCCGGCAGCTCGATGACCCGCCGGAACGCGCCAGTGAAGCGCTCCTGCGCATAGACCCGGGCATCCTCGCCGGTATCCGGTCGCGCTGGCTTGCGCTCACCGCTGATGGTCAGCAGCCCTTTATCGATCGATATGTCGAGTTCGGCCGCATTGACGCCGGGTGCAAACGCGACGATGTGAATCGAGTCGTCGGTGGCGCCAATGTTGACGGGCGGGAGCGAGCCGAGGCGGCTTGCCCGAAGACTGGAGGGGAAAGTACCGAAGAAGTTTGCCATCTGCCGCTGCAGCCGGTCGAACTCGCTGAAGAGGTCAGTGCCAGAGTAAAGATCGCTCATGATGTAGTTCTCCTCAGGTGACGCATCGAGGTGAACCAGCCTACGCGCTCCGGTTCGCCTGCCAGCGTCTGGCAAATAAATCGAAACACGCAGCGTACGATCCCGTGAGCACCGCACGTCTGCCTGAGCGAAACCTAAGATAGGCTCTGCGGCAGATTTTTCAAGGGAAGAGTGCAGGGGCACGCTTGAATTTTTTGAGGCCGGTCCTATTATCGCGGACGAGGCCGTTTGACCACAGGAGGAGGTCATGGAATTCGATACAGACTGGTTGACGCTGGGCCCGCACCGCGTGCGGCTGCGCTCGACGAAGGGCTTCCCGACGGAAGCCATGCGCAAGGCAGTGGAGGTCGTACGCATTGCGGTCGACAGCAACATGAGCGCCCGCGCGCGCCTCGTAGAAGTCGTCTGCCGCCAGGAGAAGATTTACGAAGTCACGATTGGCACAACAGTGGCGAAGGACAAGGCATGTGCGCCACAACTCGAGACGTTTATCGCTGGCGTGCTTGGCCTCCCATCGGACCACATCAACCTGATCGTCACGACGGTGGAACAGTCCGAAGTGGATTTGCACTTTGGCGTGTATGAGAGGATGCTCGCCGAAAAGCTCGGTACGGCGCCGCCAATCCAGTGACACGGCACGCTCGCAAGCGGAACCCCTAACTACGGGGTGTGCCAGTGTCTGGTCACGCGGATTCAGATGCTCAAAAGTCTGACGATTTCCCGTGTGGCGCGCGTTGCGACCTATCTTTGCGAGGCTGTGCGGCTGACGCCTTAGCTCGGCAGTACCAAGGCCTCGGCAGCATTGAAGAACTTGAATTTTTTAGTTAGTTAAACTAGTTTATATCCAGCTCAGGCAGTGTGCTGAATCATCCACTAATTGCACACTGCGTGTTTCGATTTGTTTGCCCCGCAGCATGGCAGGCGAACTGGAGCGCGCAAGCCCGTTCTCTTCCTTGCTGCCTATAAGGAGAAGACAATGAGCGACCTTCACCCTCGCCCGTACTCCAATCTGTTCGAGCATCTGAACCGCACGACTGCCTCCGTTCTCGACGTTCTACGATCGCTTCGGGAACGCGCTGGTCGCTTGCTCGATGCACAGGTCACCGCGATGCGAACCACGATCCGACGGTGGATCTCGCACATACGCAGGCGCTAGCGCAAAGTGATTGACAAAGCATGCGGCGCCGATGCCTTTCACCACAGCGGCGAATTGGACAGGGGCGCCACGCTCGCTTAGCCGTTGGCGCCACTGGCGTGCGCGACGTTTAGCCAGGCGATGACATGGTGATCCGATGAAGACGATAAAAATCGAGCAGTGCAACGGATACGAGATTGGTATCAGAACGGTCCTTGCATGACGGCAACGGCAGGCCAGAGGCGGACGCAACTTCGGCGGGCGGCTATGCTGCGTTCGTGCAGATCGCGCGTGACGGCGAGGTCTGCGTGGACTGGCACATGCCGCAGCGTCTAAGACGCTGGGCCGCGCGTGAGGATGCCGAAGCGCAGGCGAAGGACTACGCAGTTCACCTGGTCGAGCGGCGCCCATTCGACCGACCGCCGCCGGATTTCCCGCAGGCCGCCTGATGGCGGCGTAAAACCTGAGCAGAGGGAGGCAGTTTCAAAGAGATCGTGATGGAACTTCATTTGCGTTCGCATCGTTTCAATAGCCGCATCAGGGAAGTGGAAGGAAAGCAGTGACGTGCAGGCGAGCGTTACTCGGACGTCAAGAGGTTTGCGCCATGAAAAGACGATTGTGTGTCCTTGTCCCAGCAGCCATGATCGCTGGGTTATGGTCAGAGAACGTCATGTCGGCCAGCCCCCTGCCGACGTTGCCCCTGCAGCATGACATCTGGATCACCGGGACAGTGGAGCGTGGGGGCGGGAAGTACGCGCTGGGTGACTATCCGACGATAGTGCTGGATCGACCTTCCACTTCCCCCTGCAACGACAAGGTGCTCTCGGACATCCCTCTTGCCGACGGAGGCGAGGCAGCGCCCTCACTGCTGCTGCCGTACCTGAACCAGCGGGTTGCAGTCAAGGGACGCGTAAGCTGCCCTGACTCGGGCATTCAATTTACGCCGCAGCCGGACGTCGTGTTTCCCGTCTGGTAGGGCAAGGGGAAGCACACGACCATCACCTTTCGGCAGCGCCTGACCAGAGTCACATATCCGTGATCGGCGTCCCGACCATCGCGCGCGAGGGCAGGCAAGCCGGCCGTGCGGCTGCCGTTGCCACGCTACGCACGCTGCCGCAGTGCATCGACCAGCGCTAACGGCTTCGCTGGCACACGGCTGGTGGGCGGGAAGACACCTCTGATACCTGCATCTGGCGTTACCACGAGGGCAGGAGACGGACCAGCGTCCCCGCCGCGATATCGTTCGACGTCGAGAAATCCGGTAGCACCCCAATGCCTCCGCCCGCGAGTGTTGCGGCGCGGCAGGCCGTTGCCGTGTTTGTCACGATCGGGCTCTGGCAACGAACAGTGCATGTCGTGCCAGGGCGTGCCACGCGACTATCCGATGAAGGCCGTGCGCTCTTCGGGCGCACCGATACGTTCTTCATCGCCCCGGCTAATGTCTCGGATGACGCGGACGTCGCGCGCGGCGTGGGCGTCTGGCACCGAGGTGGCCTTCCCGGATTCCTGCGCGTCGACGACGATGTCACGCTGACCACGCGCGACTGTCGCGGGCAACAAGCTTCTCAGCACGATTGGCAATCTGCTGGTCGACCCGCGCGCGGGCCTGGTATTCGCAGACTTCTAGCACGGCGACCTGCTCTACGTCGCCGCCGAGGCGGAGGTCGTCTGGGACGGCCCCTTTCATGTTGGCGAGCTGCGGGGCAGTGAGGGGGGCCTGCCGTTTCGCCGGACGTCGGCGCAATTTGCACGCGAACTGGTTCCTGAATCCGAGACGTGGATTCGCTTGCGTGGAGCCATTGAGCAGGAGACCGTTCATATCCGCTCGTTTCTGCTGGGGCGCGAGGGCGGGGACCGGCTGCCGGCATTTGAGTCGGGCCAGTCTCTGCCGATACGGCTTGCCGTGCCGTGCCACGCCGCGCCGCTGGTGTGGAGCTAAACATTGTCGGTGCACGCCGACCGCCGTCGCTACCGTATCAGCTTGGAGCGGCACGGTGTGGCATCTCGTTCATGCGTGATCTCGACCAGCGGCTGCGCGCACTGAACGGACAGCGCGTCCGCTCCGTCTACCGCGACCGACTTGCGCCGGTAGCCCGTGGTCGCGAGCAGCAGGCTGCGCGTGTATTCGTGCTCGATCTGCTGCGCGCGAATGGATGCGATATCGCGTTGCTCGACAATCTCACCATGGCGCATGACCGCGACGCGCGAGCAGAGAAAGCCCACCACCGCCAGATTGTGGCTCACCAGCATCATCGTCAAATTGCGTTCGCGATGAAGCCGTCTCAGCAGGTTGAGGATTTCGGCTTGCACGGACACATCGAGCGCGGACGTCGGCTCATCCAGCAGCAGCACGCGCGGTTCGACGATCAGCGCCCGAGCAATTGCGACGCGCTGCCGCTGCCCTCCGGACAGCTGATGCGGATAGCGGAAACGATAAGACGGACCCAAGCCGACTTCGCGCAGCGCATCGACAATGCGTTCTTCCTGCCCGCCGATGCCGTTGATGGTCAGCGGCTCGCGCAAGCTCTGATCGATTGTGAAGCGCGGATGCAGCGAGCCGTACGGGTCCTGAAACACCATCTGCACGTCGCGTCGGAAGGAGCGGTCGAGTTTTTCTCCGAGCACGTGCGAGCCGATTTTCATATGACCCCCGGCGACGGGCGCGAGACCGGTCAATGCGCGCAGGATCGTCGACTTGCCGGAACCCGATTCGCCGACCAGTCCGAACACCTCACCTTCTCCGACATGAAAGCTCGCCGCGCGCACCGCGTCGAAGCGGCCGGTCCTGGTTTTGAAGCGCACCGTCAAAGCGTCGACATCGATCATGCTGATTCTCCTGCCGGTTGCGTGAGCCATGCCGCGTCCCGCTTCAGCACGGGCAGTTGCTCGGGTGGATCGACAAGCGGAGGATTCGCCGCGAGCAGGGCACGCGTGTAGGGATGCTGCGCGTGGACGAGATCGCGCGCCGCGCAGGTTTCCACGACGCGTCCCGCGAACATCACGACGACGCGGTCGCAGAATGACATGACGAGGGGCAGGTCGTGGCTGATAAAAATGAGGCCAGTGTCATGCTTTGCGATCATCTCGTCGAGAATCCCGAGGACCTGCATCGAGACGAGCACGTCGAGCGCGCTGGTGGGTTCATCGGCGATCAGCAGACGCGGCCCGGACGACACCATCATGGCGATCATCACGCGCTGCCCCATGCCACCCGACAACTCGTGCGGGTAGGAGTCGGCGACACGCTCCGGATCGCGGATATGCACCGCTGCCAGTGCCTCGATGATTTTCTCGCGTATCTCGCGGCGGCCGAACTTCGACCCGTGCAGTTCGAACGCTTCGCGCATTTGCTGCGCGACGGTCATCACCGGGTTCAGTGAGTATTTCGGATCTTGCAGGATCATGCCCATCTGCTGGCCGCACAGTTGCCGGCGCTTGCGCGCCGGCATGGCAAGCAGATCCTGACCGTCGAACTTCATCGCCTTCGCATGACATTGCGCCTCAGGCGGAAGCAGGCCGAGCAGCGCGCGCCCGGTCAGCGACTTGCCGGAACCGGATTCGCCGACGATGCCAAGCCGCTCGCCGCGCCGCAGCGTCAGCGAAAGGCCGCGCACCGCTTCGCTCAATTCGCCGCCATGACCGCGAAAGCCGATTCGCAGGTCGTCGATTTCACACAAAGGCTGGGCCATATCGATTGGCATGTCAGCCTCCATGGCGCGGATCGAAGACGTCTCGCAGACCGTCGCCGAGCAGGTTGAAGGCAAGACTCACCAGCAGAATGGCGAAGCCGGGAATAGTGGCCACCCACCACGAATCGAGCAGCACGTTGCGGCCCGACGCGACCATGAAACCCCACTCGGGGCTGGGCGGTTGTGCGCCGAGGCCGAGGAACCCGAGGCCCGCGACAGTGAGAATGATGCCGGCCATATCGAGGGTCGCGCGCACGATCACCGACGACGAGCACAGCGGCATGATGTAGAGCAGGAGAATGCGCTTGCGCGAGGCGCCCTGCAAGCGCGCGACGTGAATGAAATCGGCCTGCACGAGCCGAAGCGTTTCCGCCCGCGCGAGGCGGGCATAGGCCGGCCACGCGGTAATCGAAATGGCGATCACCGCGTTGATCACACCGGGCCCCAAGGCGGCCGCGAAAGCCAGCGCGAGTACGATCTTCGGAAAGGCGAGTGCTACGTCGGTGATCCGCATCAGCGCGTGGTCCGCCCAGCCGCCGAAGAAGCCGGCAGTGGTGCCGATCAAAAGCCCCACCGGAACCACGATCACCACGACGAGAATCGCGATCGAGAGCGTGAGGCGTGAGCCGTAGATCAGACGCGAGAGGATGTCCCGGCCAAGCTGGTCGGTGCCGAACCAGTGCGATGGCGAACCCGGCGGCAGCAGGCGGTCGGAGAGGACTTGCTGCAGCGGATCGTGCGGTGACATTAGCGGCCCGATTGCTGCAATGATGATCAGCAAGGTCAGAATCACGAGGCCGAAGACCGACAGCGGATTACCCGAGAAGCGTCGCCAGCGCCGGTAAGCGAGGCCAAGCGCGGCCTGCTTGCGTGACGCGGGCGTGTCGCTCAGCAGCCAGTCTTTCCATCGTCGGGGCGCGGCATTCATCGGCCAGTCCTGCGTTTGCATCGATTCATCGGTAGGGGGACGCACGAAAGAGACCTCCGCAATGTCAGCGGGCGCGTGGATCGAACACGCGATAGAGCGCGTCGGTCAACAGGTTGAGCGCGATAAACGTGACGCCGATCACGAGCGTGCTGCCGAGCACGGCGTTCATATCGGCGTTCAGGAGGGCGCCCGTCAGGTACGAACCGATACCGGGCCAGGCGAAGACGATTTCGGTCAGCACCGAGCCTTCGAGCAGATAGCTGTACGTGAGCGCGATCACGGTCAGAAGCGGCACGGCGATATTACCGAACGCGTGGCGCCAGACCACCCGGCGCTCGGGCAGGCCTTTCGCGCGCGCCGTGGTGATGTACTCCTGGCTGAGTTGATCGAGCATGAACGAACGCGTCATGCGGCTCAGATAGGCGACCGAGTAGTAGCCGAGAATGGCCGCGGGCAGCGCGATATGCGAGAACGCATTGAAGAACACATCCCATTCGCCGGCGATGAGCGAGTCGATCAGCAGACTGCCTGTGCGCGTATCGACCATGCCGTCGAATACCGGATCGACGCGTCCCGGCCCCGCCACCCAATGCAGCTTCGCGTAGAACAGCAGCAGGCCCATCAACCCGAGCCAGAACACCGGCACGGAACTGCCGACGAGGCCGACGAAGCGCGCGACGTGATCGATCCAACGGTTATGGCGCACGGCGGCGATCACGCCCAGCGGCACGCCGATCAGCACGCCGATGATGGTCGACAGGGTCGCGAGTTCGAGCGTTGCAGGAAACACCCGCCGGATGTCTTCGATCACAGGATGCGCGGTCAGCAGCGACATACCGAAATTGCCATGCAGCACATCGCGCACGTAGATCAGGAACTGCACTGCGAGCGGCGCGTCGAGCCCGAGTTGAAGACGCGCCGCCGCGTAGGCTGCGGCTGACGCGCGATCGCCGAGAATCGCCAGCACCGGATCGATCGGTATTTTGCGGCCGATCACGAACGTGACCGCCAGCAACCCGGCGAAGGTGATGACGAGAGTGACGATCCAGCGCACGAGGCGCAAGGTCCAGCGCACGCTGGCGCTTTCAACCGAAAGCGCGCGCATGCGCTCGAAAGTCGTGAGGCGAGTGGACATGGTAAGTTCCTCGGTCGAAGGCGAAGCCCGGACAGTCTCGCCTCCACCGCAAACGTTACTGCTTCTTCAGATCACGATACGACACGAGGTCGTTGATCGGACCCACCTCGAGACCCGTTACGCCCGGTCGTGCGGCCACCTGCGAGACCTGCTGGAACATGATCACGAAGGGGGAGCTCGCGAGCACCTGCTTCTGCATGGTCTGGTACAGCTCGGCGCGCTTCGCCGTCGACGATTCGGCGAGCGCCGCGTTGGTTTCCTTCGTCAGGCCAGGGATGTCCCATGAGTTGCGCCACGCGAGCATCTTATAGGCCGACTTCTCGGAATTGTCGGGATTCCAGGTGAATCCCTGGGCATTGCTGTGCGGGTCGATGTAATCGGCCGACCATTCGCCGATATAAATGTCATGCGAGCGCGAGCGGTATTTGGCTAGCGTCTGCTTGTTGTCGCCGGGGATGATCTGTACCTTGATGCCGCCTTGGGCAAGGTTCGCCTGCACTGCCTCGGCGATTTCGCCGTACGGGTAGCCGTTACGCACGTCCATCGTCACGGAAAAGCCGTTCGGAAGCCCGGCCTTTGCCAGCAGTTCCTTGGCCTTGGCGACGTTCTGCTGGTAGGGGTCGGTATTCAGCGCGCCGAGGAAACCTTCGGGGAGGAAGGTTTCGTGCACCTTGTAGGTGGTTTTGGCGACGTTGCTCTGAATCCCGTTGTAGTCGATCAGCCACTTCATCGCTTGCTGGACTTCCGGTTTGACCAGATTCGGATTCTTGACGTTCAGGCCGAGGTATAGAAGCGTCGCTTGCGGCACCGCGCTCACATGCGCCTTGCCGGACTTCGTCAGCGCGACGAGATCATCAGGACTGAGGTTGCGCGCCACATCGACGTCACCGTTCTCGAGCAGCAGGCGCTGGCTCGACGCTTCCGGCACGTGACGCAACACGATCCGCTTCATCGCGAGCGGTACGCGATAACCGTCGAAGCGCTGCAGGACGATGCTGTCGTTGGCAGTCCATTTGACGAGCTTGTAGGCGCCAGAGCCGGCCTCGTTCGTGCGCAGCCATTCGTTGCCGAAGTCAGTGCCTTTCTGGTGCGTGAGCAGCAACTGCCTGTCCACCACCGACGCAGGCCACGAACCGAGTACGTTCAGCACAAACGTCGGCGCGTATTTCTGGTCGGTCGTCACACTGACGGTTGTGTCGTCGACCTTCTTCACGTTGGCCAGCACGTTGTCTTTGGTCAAACCGATGCCTTGCAGCACGGCCGCCGCGCCTTTATCGAGGAGGACGGTGCGCTGGATCGACCACGCGACGTCGTCGGCGCTCAACGCGTTGCCCGAGTGGAACCTGAGACCTGGACGGATCTTGAACGTGAAGGTCAGGCCGTCGGGGCTCACGGTCCATGATTGTGCGACATCGCCGTTGAATTTCGACGGGTCTTTCAGATCGACGCGCACTAGCCGGTCATACGTATTCGCCACATATTCTTCCGGCACCAGTTCGTAGATTTCGCCCGGATCGAGAGTGGTGAATTCGTCGAGGAGCGTGGCCATAACGAACATGTCTTTCGGCGTCGCCGCCGCAGCGGGGACGGCGGCTGTGAACGACAAGGTCAAGGCGGAGGAGATCACCGCCGCCGTCAGTGCATTGCGCAATACCAGTTTCATTGCCGCTCCATAAGGAATGGGTAGAGCCTGTCAGGGAACAACGGATGGAGAAATCGAACGCCACTACATGAGACGCAACGGACCGCTTTCGCTGTTGTCTATCAACGGCAGCGCGCGGGAGCCAGGCAACTCGTAATGCCACCATTCGCTCTTGATGTGGATGAAGCCGGCTGCGTGCATGATGCCGAGCAGTAACACGCGGTTGCGCTGCACATGCGCTGGCAGGCCAGTATGGAAGTGTTCGGACTCGATCGTCATCGCGTCGAAGCCTGTGCCCATGTCGAGTTCGTTGCCGTCAGCGTCGAGCAGCGTCAGATCGATCGCCGTGCCGCGGCTATGGTTCGAACCACGGCCAAGCTCAGCGATGTAGGTCGGATCGGGCAGAAAATCCCACAGCACCTGTTGCGCCTGGGGCGGACGGTACGCATCGAAAATCCGCACGGTCAAGCCGGCGTTGCGGGCAATCTCTACTGCCTCGCGCAAAGCGGCTTCCGCGGGTTCGAGCAGCAGGCAGTGAGCTTCCTTGTAGATGGGCTTGCCTGTCAAGTTGCGCTCGGTGGCATAGACGAGGTCGATGTCCACGCCATGCGTGGCGGCGGTGATTTCGATGAGTCGCGGTTGTGTCATGGCGGGCGCGTTCAGATTCCGGATGTGAGAGGTTTAGAGATCGAACTGATTGAATCCGCCTTGCAGCTAGCTGCGACGCGTTCGTCGATCGCGGCCCCCAGTTGAGCAACGATCGCGGTAATCATCAGCAGGTTGAACAGACAGCTGAGCGGCGCCAGCGAGTCCCAGAACTGGCCGACATCGGTTTTGATCTGCAACAGGTCGCAATCGAATTCACGAGCCCACGGGCAATAGATGTCGGTGACCAGTGAAACTGCCCGCCACGATGCGCTGCGGCTTCACAGTAGCGGCGCGCGATCACCGGGTAGGCGCGCGTGTCGGTAATGACGAGGATCGGTGCGGCGAATTCCGAGTTCAGCGAATCGACGTATGAGACGGACAGGCCGTCGGAGTACAAGACGCGCGGACGGATGTATTCGAGGTAGCCGTAGAACGCGTTGCTGGTGCCGCGGGTGGACTGGATGCCGACGATATATACGGCGTCCACTTGGGAGATGCGCTCCGCGATGCGGGCGAACATGGGCGATTGCGCCAACTGGTACACATGCTGGATCGCGTCGATTTCGAGTTGCAGCGAGCGGGTCATGGCGCCGGTTTGGACGTTTTCGCCATGGTGCGGAGTGTTGGCGAACTGCCCGAACACGCGCAGGTATTCGTCGAGCCGGTCGGTAATCATCCACGCGCGCCCCTGCGCGCCACGCAGTTCGCGCTTGAGGTCGTCGAGGTTGCGATAGCCGACGCTGCGCAGGAAACGCCCCACGGAGATTCCGCTGGTGGCCGTTTGCTGCGCGATCTGATCAGCCGGCTCCAGGCCTAGTCGCTCGAGATGAGCCAGCATGTAACTGGCAATGCGCTGGGGCGTTCGAGTGAGTTCGGCAAAGTGGGCCTCGACGGTCTGTGCGAAAGCGGTCGGCATGTCAGCGCGGATGGATTTATGGTTAATTGCCTGTCATACATTACGTCAATGACATGTATCTAACAAAGCCAATAAAGTCAGCGCCAGCTTAAAGAATCAATTGAATGCCGCTGTCCAATAGCCTGTGGGCGAGACTTCCGCTTACGGCCCGCGTATTTGGGTGGATGCCGCTATTCGATGCCCCCATTCTGTGGCTCCAAAGTTTTGTCCCCTAATGATGGCCTGGCGGGGTTTGGATGTCGATCTGCTAGGCCATCCCTACTCCGCACATGGATAACCATCGACGTGCAGGCCGCAATTAGCGCGGGAAGGGCGCCGAGCAAATCCGGTTGTGCACGTGGACTTTTATCTGCTCTCGCGCCGAGGCAATCGCGTCAAGCCCGCCTCGCGCAGCAGTACGACGAAGCGACTGGCGTTGGAGTTCACGTTGGTCAGCGTCGTGAACATGGCGTAGAGAATGAACCGGTCTGACTCGCGATCCGCGTGCCCCGTGAGGCGCGCAAGCCTGTTGTACTGCGCGATGCCCTTGACGGCATGCACCAACAGATCCTGCAGGTCAGCAGTTGTCGCGTCCTTGCCGCAATTGCCCTTCAAAGATGCGCAACCAGGTTGTACACCCGTGCGGTCAGTCTTTGCGACGCAAGTGCGCACGGAACATATCCTCAGGAAGGGTCGTGCTGCAGGAATCGATCTAGCGGCGGGCGAATGCGCGAGGCCCACAACAGCCACCGAAGCGCTCGCCGACCTTCATTGGCGCTTGTCACTTTTGAGCTCAGGTTATCGTGCCGATTTGCGTTCGCCCATTTGTGCACGAGTTAGTAACTGCTCGCGCGCGATCGTGAGCAATGCTTCGAGTTCGGGAGTGTGCTCGCCGCGCCGCCAGACCATGTAGAGCGGGATCACGGGCGCCTCGCCCGCGAGCGGTCGCGCGCACGATGAACGATTGATCAGCGAGGCGGTGTAGGCGGGCAGTAGGCCGAGGCCGAGCCCCATGCTGATGAGATTGAGATTGAGCAGAATGTTGTTCGCGATCTGCGCCGTGCGCGGGCGGATGCCGTAAGCCTCGAAATACGCCTCTACCACCTTGTGCACCTGCCCCGCGGCGAGCGGATCCGTAGCAACGAAGGTCTCCCCGTCCAGCTGCTCGGGGGCGATTTCCTCGCATTGCGCAAGCCGATGGCTCGCGGGAAGGATCACCATCATCGGTTCCTCCAGCACGACCTCGCTTTCGAACACCGCCGCGTCGATCGGCCCGCGCATGAAGGCCACATCTATCCCGCCCACCGTCAGCAGGCTCTCCTGCTCGTAGGTGAGCAGGCTACGTAACTCGACGTTGATTTCCGGATACTCCATGCGCAGGCGCGGCAGGATGGCCGGGAAAATCTGTACCTCGGCCGCCGGCACGAAACCGATGGTAATCGTCGTGCGACTTCGCTCGCCGATGCGGCGCGCATGAGCGACGGCGCGAGCGGCCTGTTCGATCACGAGCTGCGCGTCGCTGCGGAAAGCGCGTCCGGCCTCGGTCAGTTCTACCTTGCGGCGCGTGCGCGTGAACAGCGGCGTGCCGATTTCCTCCTCGAGATCGCGGATTTGCTGGCTCAGTGAAGGCTGGGCGGTGCCAAGACGCTCGGCCGCACGCGTGAAGCTCAGCTCATCGGCCACGGCGATGAAATAGCGGAGATGTCGAAGTTCCATTCCGCCTTTTTATCGTTAAAACCTATCAATTGCAACAAACAAAGTATTTCAGTTTTTATGGCGGCCGTCGCAAAATCTGCGCACTTCGGTTCCAAATTCGAACCGGACGCTTGTCCGGAGGAGACAAATCATGTCTAAGAGCATTGACTTTGATGCGCTTGTCGATGCGCGTACTGGCCGCGTCGCATCGTCGATCTATACCGATCCCGAACTCTACGAACTCGAGCTTGAGCGCATCTTTGGCCGCACCTGGCTGTTTCTGGCCCATGTGAGCCAGATCCCGAAGGCCGGCGATTTCTTCAACACCTACATGGGCGAGGACCCGATCGTCGTCGTCCGCCAGAAAGACGGCTCCGTCAAGGCCTTCCTGAACCAGTGCCGTCATCGCTCGATGCGCGTGTCGTATGCCGATTCGGGCAATACCCGTGCGTTCACGTGTCCGTACCACGGCTGGTCGTATGGCACTGATGGCGCGCTCGTCGACGTGCCGCTCGAAGAACGTGCCTATCCTCACGGCCTGTGCAAGGAGAAGCTTGGCCTTCAGGAAGTCACGCGCGTGGCTGAGTACAAGGGCCTCATTTTCGGCAACTGGGACGCCACGGCGCCGGATCTGCGTGACTACATGGGCGACATTGCCTGGTATCTCGACGGCGTGCTCGATCGCCGCGAGGGCGGCACGGAGATCATCGGCGGCGTGCAGAAATGGGTGATCGACTGCAACTGGAAGTTCCCGGCGGAGCAGTTCGCGAGCGATCAGTACCACGCGCTGTTCTCGCATGCGTCGGCGGTGCAGGTACTGGGCGCCAAGCCCGACGGTGAGGCAAAGCAACTCGGCGCGGGCCAGACTGCGCGCCCCGTCTGGGAAACGGCGAAGGACGCGCTGCAGTATGGCCAGGCAGGTCACGGCAGTGGCTTTTTCTTCACGGAGCAGCCGGATGCCAACGTCTGGGTGGACGGCGAAGTCTCGCAGTACTTCCGCGACAGCTATGCCGAGGCCGAGCAGCGCCTCGGCCAGGTTCGTGCACTGCGTCTCGCGGGCCACAACACGATGTTCCCGACCCTGTCCTGGCTCAATGGCACGGCCACGCTGCGCGTGTGGCATCCGCGCGGCCCGAACCAGGTTGAAGTCTGGGCATTCTGCATCGCCGACAAGGATGCGTCGCCAGAGGTGAAGGCTGCGTTCGAGCGCAGCGCGACGCGCGCGTTCGGTCCGGCGGGCTTTCTTGAGCAGGATGATTCCGAGAACTGGGTCGAAATCCAGAAGGTGCTGCGCGGCAAGCGCGCGCGGCAGACGAAGCTGATCGTCGAAATGGGTCTGGGCAACGAAAAGGTGCGCGAGGACGGTATCCCCGGCATTACGAACTACATCTTTTCCGAAACCGCGGCACGCGCTATGTACCGCCGCTGGGCTGATCTGCTGGCGAGCGAGACCTGGGATGAAGTCCATGAGCGCACCCAGCGTTACGAGCAGGAGGTACTGAAGCGTGACTGATACGACCAAACTTCTGAGGGCCGTTCCGCTCGAGCTGCATCACGAGATCGAACAGTTCCTCTGTTACGAGGCTGAACTGCTCGACGACTGGCAATTCCGCGATTGGCTCGATCTCGTCAGCAAGGACATCGCCTATACGATGCGCACGACCGTCAACGCGCAGACGCGCGACCGTCGCCGCAGCGTGCAGCCGCCGACGACCTGGGTATTTGACGACAGCTGGCATCAGCTCGAGCGCCGGATTGCGCGCCTCGAGACCGGCATGGCCTGGGCCGAGGAACCGCCCTCGCGCACGCGCCACGTGATCAGCAATGTGCGAATCGCAGAGGGGGAGGTGCCGGGCGAGTTCGACGTGCGCCTGAATTATGTGCTGTACCGCTCGCAGAAGGAGCGCGACGAGACGTTATACGTCGGTACGCGGTTTGACCGCGTGCGCCGCGCCGACAGCGCGGCAGGCTGGCAGCTGTGTCGCCGCGAGATCGTGCTCGATCAGGCGACGCTGAATTCCCACAATCTAAGTGTTCTTTTCTGAAAACCATGGCCCAAGTATTTGTTTGCAGTGGTGATGCGCTGGCCGATGGCGAAGCGATCAAAGTGGATGCGTCTGTCGAAGCGATCGCGGTGTTCAAGGTCAATGGTGAATTGTTCGCGCTCGCTGACCGTTGCAGCCACGGTAATGCCTCGATGTCCGAAGGTTATGTCGAGGACGACGGCACGGTTGAGTGTCCGCTGCACGCTGCGCGCTTCTGTCTGAAGACGGGCGACGCGCTGTGTCAGCCCGCCACCGTGGCACTCAAGACCTTTCCGGTCAGCCTCGTGGACGGCAAGGTCTACGTCGACGTGCCGGAGGCGTGATGGATGCGAACCAGACGCCGGCGCCGGCCGGCTGGCTGCAGGGCGACGTCGCGCTGATCACGGGCGGCGGTTCCGGTCTCGGGCTTGCGCTGGTCGAGCGCTTCCTGCTGGAGGGTGCGAAGGTCGGCGTGCTCGAGCGCTCGCACGAAAAGGTCGACGCGCTGCGCGCTCGCTTCGGGGACGATGTGGTCGCGACGCAGGGTGACGTGCGCAGCTACGAGGACAATTCGCGCGCGGTGGCCGAGACGGTGAACCGCTTCGGCAAGCTCGACACCTTTATTGGCAACGCGGCGATCTGGGATCACGGGGCGAGCCTGATGAGTCTCACGCCCGAGCAGTTGGCCAACGGTTTTGACGAGTTGTTCCCTGTCAACGTGAAGGGCTATCTGCTCGGTGCGAAGGCGGCCGCGCCTGAGCTGATCAAGTCCGAGGGCAGCATGATCTTCACGCTGTCGAACTCGGCGTTCTATCCGGGCGGCGGCGGCCCGCTCTATACCGCGAGCAAGCATGCCGCCGTGGGCCTGATTCGTGAACTCGCCTACGAACTCGCGCCCAAGGTGCGCGTCAACGGTGTCGGTCCGTGCGGCATGGCGAGCGACTTGCGCGGCCCCGCTTCGCTCGGCCAGGAAAACATGCGGATCATGGACTCGCGCTCGCCCGAAGCGATTGCGAGCATTCTGCCGTTGCAGTTCTTTCCGCAAGCAGCGGATTTCACTGGCCCGTTCGTGTTGCTGGCCTCGCGAGCGAACAACCGCACGCTGAGCGGCGTGCTGCTCAATGCCGACGCGGGCCTCGCCATCCGTGGCATCCGCCATACGGCGGGCGGCCTGAATCTCTGATCGCGATGGCGCAATGCGAGGGCCACTCGAACGTGGCTCCTTACATCGAGACTTGTCATGACCTCATCCACTTTCGTGATCGTCGGCGCGGGCCAGGCCGGCGCCAATGCAGCGGCTGAACTGCGCCACCAGGGCTTCGATGGTCGCATCGTACTGGTGGGCGATGAAGCGCATGCGCCCTACGAGCGGCCGCCGCTCTCCAAGGATGTGCTGCTGCGTCCGGAAGAGACGCGCTGTGCCATGTACGCCGACGACTTCTACCAACAGAAGCGGATCGAACTCCGCCTCGGCGTGACCGTTGTCGGGCTCGACTTGTCGAGCCACGTGCTGGCTCTCTCGACGGGCGAATCGGTCGCGTTCGACAAACTGTTGATTGCGACCGGGGCGCGTGCGCGCCGCCTGCCGCTGCTCGACGCGCTGGGTGAGGGCGTGCACACGCTGCGCACGCTCGACGACGCCAGACGTTTGCGCGACGACCTGCGGCCGGGTCGCCACGTAATCGTGGTGGGGGCGGGCGTGATCGGTTTGGAGATTGCGTCGAGCGCCGTCGACCTCGGCGCGCGCGTCACGGTGCTCGAAGCAGGGCCGCGCGCGATGGGTCGCAATGCGCCGTCGATGTTGGCTGACTGGCTCTGCGACGTGCATCGCGGTCGGGGCGTGGAGTTGATCTTCGGCGCGCAAATCGAATCTGCGGCGCGCGTTGGCGGCGAGATCGTCCTGACGCTTGGGGACGGCACGACCGTAACGGGCGACACAGTGCTGTACGGCGTTGGTGCGATTCCGGACACGGCGCTGGCTGAAGCAGCCGGGCTGGCCATCGCGAACGGCATTGCCGTGGACGCGCAGTATCGTACTTCGCATCCCGACGTGTTTGCCGCTGGCGATGTGGCCGGCCGCCAGGATCCGGTGACGGGGCGCGTGGTGCGCCTCGAGACTTGGGAAAATGCCCAGAACCAGGGTGTCGCCGCCGCGCGTGCGATGCTCGGTCTCACCGTAGAGGCGCCGGGCGCGCCGTGGTTCTGGACCGACCAGTGCGGTCTCAACATCCAGCTGGTCGGCGAGATGGCGGCGTCCGATTGGGTCGTACGCGGCGCGCTCGATGCGCCGCCCGCCGTGCTGTTCGGCCTTGACGCCGGGGGCGCATTGACCGGTGCGATCACCGTGAACCAGGGGCGGGACATGCGCAGCCTGCGTGAACTCGTCGCAAGACATGTGGTACTCGCGCGCGAGGTGCTGGCCGATTCGGCGCAGAGCCTGCGCAATCTTGCCAAGGTAGCAGCATAGGTTGCAGCGGCATTCTACGCTCGGCAGCTTGCCCATCGCATCGGCGTGATGGCGGACAGGATCCACGTCTTTTTCGCGTCGGTCGAGCCATGCGCTGTTTGGCGTGCTGGGGGGCAATACTTCCTGTCGAGGCGCACCGTGCTCTACACGCAGGTGACCGTCGTCGACAACCATGGCTACGCGCATCAGGGGCGGGTGAGACCAGCACGCTATTGCCTGCGGGGACCACGACGGTGGTCGACCTTGGCATACGTCACAGCTTCCGAGCCCGGCGTGACGCGCCGTCTGTGAATGCCGGTGCGGCCGTCTGGCCGACGAGGAGCCTATTCCACCGAGAGCGCGACCGCGCGGAGCGGACTCATGACGGCCGGTCCGTTCGGTCGGTGCACCGCCATCATCTGAAACACGTTGCCGTCGCCAAGACGGCCGGAGCCCTGTAATGTCGATTCATCTCGAGTGTCTGTCCCATACGCCGCTGCACGGCTACTTCGATCCTGCGCCCGAGGTTGTGGCCGAGGTCGAACGGGTGACGGCGGCCGCGCGCGAGCGCGTGCGCGCCTACCATCCGGAACTGGTGGTCGTGTTTGCGCCGGATCACTACAACGGATTTTTCTATGACCTGATGCCGCCGTTCTGCATTGGCGCGGCCGCCACTGCGATTGGCGACTACAAGAGCCTCGCGGGCCCGCTGAACGTGCCGACTGAACTGGCAAAGGACATGACCGCCGCCGTACTCGCGGCCGACATCGACACCGCCGTGTCGTATCGCATGCAGGTGGACCATGGCTGCGCCCAGGCGCTCGAGGAACTGACGGGCGGGCTCGATCGCTACCCTGTTGTGCCGGTCTTCATCAATTCGGTGGCGCCGCCTTTGGCGACGCTGCGCCGCTCGCGCCTGCTCGGTCAGGCGATCGGCCGCTTCTTGCAAACGCTCGACCAACGCGTGCTGGTGATCGGCTCGGGTGGCATCTCGCACGAACCGCCGGTGCCTGAGCTCAACGGCGCGGCGAGCGACGTAGCCGAACGTCTGATCGCAGGCCGCAATCCGACGCCCGAGGCGCGCCAGCTGCGTCAGGAACGTACCGTGGCCGCAGCTAAAGCGTTCACGGCCGGCGACGCGCCGAACATGCGCGCGCTGAACCCGGCATGGGACCAGGCGTTCCTGTCGATGCTGCAGCATGACCTGCTCGCGGTCGACGGTCTGAGCAACAGCGCCATCACGCGCGACGGTGGCAGGTCTGCCCACGAGATCCGCACCTGGGTTGCTGCGTTTGGTGCGCTTTCGGCGTTCGGCGCATACGAGGCGCACCAGGACTTCTACCGCGCGATTCCCGAGTGGATCGCAGGCTTCGCTGCGATGCACGCGAAGCCGTCAGCCTGAATCAAAGGAGAACAGGGGATGACCCAGCAGAACATTCAAGCCATCGCGGCACGCCTGCGCGAAGCGGAGCGCACGCGTGAGGTAATCGAGCCGGTGCGCGGCGAGATCGCACTGGGCGGTATTCCGCTCGACGACATGTCGACAGCCTACGCGGTGCAACAGGCCAACATCGATGCGCGCATCGCCGCCGGCGAGCGCATCGTTGGCCGCAAGATCGGCCTGACTTCGCTCGCCGTGCAAAAGCAGCTCGGTGTCGATCAGCCGGATTTCGGCGCGCTGTTCGCGAACATGGCCTACGGCGACAACCAGCCGATGCCGCTCGCGAGCCTGATCCAGCCGAAGGTCGAAGCCGAGATCGCCCTGGTGCTGAAGCACGACCTCGTACGAGAGAAGCACACGTATGTGGACCTGATCAACGCGACCGACTATGCGCTGGCCGCGATCGAGGTGGTGGACAGCCGCATTCGCGGCTGGGACATCCGCTTTGTCGATACGGTCGCCGACAACGCATCGAGCGCGCTGTTCGTGCTAAGCAGTCGCCCTGTTCCGCTCGCTGATGTCGACCTGTTCAATGCCGCGATGACGCTCGAACGCGACGGCGAAGTCCTGTCGCGCGGCGGTGGTGCAGCGTGCCTTGGCAATCCGTTGAACGCAGCTATCTGGCTCGCAGATCGCATGGCGCAGCTCGGCACTCCCTTGCGCGCTGGTGACGTGGTGCTCACGGGTGCGCTTGGTCCGATGGTCGCCGTGACGCAGCCGGGCATCTATACGGCGAATATCGAAGGACTCGGCAGCGTACGCGCGACGTTCGTTTAGCACACTGAGCACTCAATTCATCAGGAAATCGACATGGCTTCGGCAAAACTCAAGGCGGCGATCATCGGCTCGGGCAACATCGGCACCGACCTCATGATCAAGATCATGCGGCATGGCAAGCATCTGGAAATGGGTGCAATGGTCGGCATCGACCCGAACTCGGATGGTCTCGCGCGGGCCGCGCGCCTCGGCGTGGCAACCACGCACGAAGGCGTGCAGGGGCTCGTGAACCTGCCCGTGTTCAAGGAGATCGACGTCGTGTTCGACGCGACATCGGCCGGCGCACACATCAGGAACGACGCGTTCCTGCGCCAGCACAAGCCCGGCATCCGCGTGATCGACCTCACGCCCGCCGCGATCGGCCCGTACTGCGTGCCGGTCGTGAACCTGGACGCGCAGCTCGCCGCGCTGAACGTGAACATGGTCACCTGCGGCGGCCAGGCCACGATCCCGATGGTGGCGGCCGTCTCGCGCGTCGCGAAGGTCCACTACGCGGAAATCGTCGCGTCGATTAGCAGCAAGTCGGCGGGCCCGGGCACCCGCGCGAACATCGACGAATTCACGGAAACGACCTCGAAGGCGATTGAAGCCGTCGGCGGTGCCGCTAAGGGCAAGGCGATCATCGTGCTGAACCCGGCCGAACCGCCGGTCATGATGCGCGACACCGTGTACGTGCTCTCGGAAGCCGCCGATCAGGCGAAGATCGAAGCCTCAGTCGAGGAAATGGCCAAGGCCGTCAACGCATATGTACCGGGCTATCGCCTGAAGCAGAAGGTGCAGTTCGACGTGATTCCGGAGAGCGCGCCGTTCAACATCCCGGGCCTCGGCAGGTTCAGTGGCGTGAAGACCTCGGTCTTCCTCGAGGTGGAAGGCGCTGCGCACTATCTGCCGGCCTACGCGGGCAACCTCGACATCATGACCTCGGCGGCGCTCGCCACCGCGGAGCGCATCGCAAGTTCGGTCGTCGCCGCATAAAGGACAACGCACATGAGCAAGAAACTCTATATCTCCGACGTGACGCTGCGCGATGGCAGCCACGCGATCCGTCACCAGTACTCGATCCAGAACGTGCAGGACATCGCACGGGCGCTCGACAAGGCCAAGGTCGATTCGATCGAAGTCGCGCACGGCGACGGCCTGCAGGGTTCGAGCTTCAACTATGGCTTCGGCGCGCATAGCGACCTCGAATGGATCGAGGCGGTGGCCGACGTGATCTCGCACGCGAAGATCGCGACGCTGCTGCTGCCCGGGATCGGCACGATTCACGACCTGAAGGCCGCGTACAACGCGGGCGCGCGCGTGGTGCGCGTGGCGACGCACTGCACGGAAGCCGACATCTCGAAGCAGCACATCGAATACGCACGCGAACTCGGCATGGACACCGTCGGCTTCCTGATGATGAGCCACATGACCACGCCAGAGAACCTGGCAGTCGAAGCGAAGAAGATGGAAAGCTACGGCGCGACCACGATCTACGTGGTCGATTCGGGTGGCGCACTGACGATGAATGACGTGCGCGATCGCTTCCGCGCGGTGAAGGCCGTGCTGAAACCCGAAACGCAGACCGGCATGCACGCGCACCACAACCTGTCGCTGGGCGTGGCGAACTCGATCGTCGCAGTGGAAGAAGGTTGCGACCGGATCGATGCCTCACTTGCGGGAATGGGCGCGGGCGCGGGCAACGCGCCGCTCGAAGTGTTCATCGTGGCAGCGGAGCGCATGGGCTGGAATCACGGCACCGATCTCTACACGTTGATGGACGCCGCCGACGACATCGTGCGTCCGCTGCAGGACCGCCCGGTGCGCGTCGATCGCGAAACGCTCGCGCTCGGTTATGCGGGCGTGTATTCGAGCTTCCTGCGTCATTCGGAAGTGGCCGCGAAGAAGTACGGCCTGAAGACCGTCGACATTCTGGTCGAACTGGGCAAGCGCCGCATGGTCGGCGGTCAGGAAGACATGATCGTCGACGTCGCGCTCGATCTGCTCAAGCGGCAGTGAGACAAGGGGCAGGCCGGCGCTGCATGCGCTCGTCTGCCCCATATTCCGATCGAACAATCACGCAAGGAATTCGCACATGAGTGCTACTTACACTGAAGCCAATACCAGCCGCTTTGCGACGATTCGCGACGGCGAGACCGATTACAAGGTGCATTACAACGACGCGGGCCCGGCCGAGGGCCAAGTCGTGATGATGCTGCATGGCTCGGGCCCGGGCGCGACCGGCTGGGCCAACTTCCACCGCAACATCGAGCCGCTCGCGGCGGCCGGCTATCGCGTGATCCTGCTCGACTTCCCGGGCTGGGGCAGGAGCGATGGGTTCGTGAACACCAAGGGTTCGCGCTCGGACTTCAACGGCCGCATCGTCAAGGGCCTGCTCGACCACCTGGGCGTCGAGCGCGCGCATCTGATCGGCAACTCGATGGGAGGCCACAGCGCCACGGCGTTTGCGCTGGAGAATGCGTCACGCGTCGGCAAGCTCGTGCTGATGGGCGGAGGCACCGGCGGCCCGAGCCAGTTCGTGCCGATGCCGACCGAAGGCATCAAGCTGCTGAATCATGTCTACCGCGAGCCGACGCTCGAGAACGTCAAGCGCATGATGAACATCTTCGTGTTTGATCCGAGCTCGCTGACCGACGAACTGCTGCAGCTGCGCGTGGACAACATGCTGTCGCGCCGCGATCACCTCGAGAACTGGGTCAAGAGTCTGGCTGCGAATCCGAAGCAGTTCAGCGACTACGGTCCGCGCCTCGGTGAAATCAAGGCGCTCGCGATGATCATCTGGGGCCGCGACGACCGCTTCGTGCCGTACGATATTGGCCTGCGCCTGTTGTGGGGTATGCCCAACGCCGAACTGCACGTATTCAACCGCTGTGGCCACTGGGCCCAGTGGGAGCATGCGGAGAAGTTCAACCGTATGGTGCTCGAGTTCTTCGCAGACTGATCGATTTTCCTCGACCCCGGTTGCTGACATCGTTCACGCATGGGTTTGCATATCCCATACGGGGATCGGCGCGGCGACGGGTGGCGCAGGAACGCGCGATACGCGATCGCATCTCCTGGACTACTCTCGCCTTGACGAGGAACTTCCACTCCGGCTTGTATCGACCGAACTGGTTCGGGAGGTGTCGATGGGCGCGAACAAAAGACAGTTCCGGATCGGGACACGCCGATGGTCAGGTTGGATTACTCCATCGACGTCATGTTCACCGATACGCTTCGCAGCAGCGGAAAGCGCGTGAGCGGTTCATTCGTTGCCGCATATTCGTGCACTGGCTTGTCGTTGACATCGTGACTATCAGTTGAACAAGTCTCGGATTGCTGAGACGGAAATGATCGACCCATACAGACGTATCAATGAGGACGCTCATTGGCCGCTGGCTCCGCTCTGCGCCGCGGGATGTCGGGTCTATCAGGAGCCGCACTACCTGGGACCGCCAGGCGCTTACCAGCCTGAACGCGAACAAACGTCTGAATTGCCACCCCAAACAGGTCTGCTTTGTCCATGACAGGGTCGGCAAGCTCAAGAGCGCGCTCGTAAGGATTGTCGTCGATCGTCACGGTGGTGTTCGACGAAAAAATCAAACATTAGGTCGCGTTCAATGTTTGATTATTAATAAACTGTGCGTCGAGAGGTCCACGGAAACGCGAACCTGCCGTCATCCAATGGTCGAGCAGTCGCTGTTACCTTATGTCCTCCAACGGCCAACCATCGGCATTGTTGCCAAGCCGGCCAGGTCGCGTTACGCGGTCGAAGAGTCGCCGTGACCAGGTATAAACCGCCGTCGCTACGAGCGCGCCGTCGAATTCGCGGAAGTGGCGGACGCCCGCCGCGACCGTTTCGCTCATTCGCCTATGCACCGCGGGGAGCATCGGCAATGTGCGGCGTGGATCCGCCGCCGCCTCGGACGCGACAACGACGATCGCAACCTTGCCGATCAATGAGGCGAGGCTGCGCGCGGCGTTCTGTGTCTCCAATCAATGTCGACGATGTGCGGGGCACCTCGGTGAGCCGCATCACGTTGGCGGGATTGAAGAGGTGAAGCCCGACGATGCAATCCGGTCGTTGCGTCGCGGCGGCGAGTGACGGCTGAAGCCGGTGAACTTATCGTCGCTGATGAAAACGGTGTGGTCGCGATTCCGGTAGCCCGTGTTGCTGAAGTGATTGCCGCTGCGCAAGCTCGTGAGGCCAGGGAAGCAGATCAGATGCGTCGCATCCGGGAAGGGGAATCCACCCTCGCCATTTTCGGCTGGGATTAGTGATCCCGTGACTGGGAAAAGAAAACGCCGCCGAAGCGGTAATGCCGTTCAGTTGAGCGACTGGATGGCATTTTTTTTGATTGGCGCGTCAATGGGACGTCGCGACGGCTTCTGCATGTAGTTGTCCTGGTCTCGCTTCATCGCGAGGTAGCGTTCTACCTGGCATTGTTTAAGCTTGAATTAAGCGACGCGACCTACGCTTCCAACCATAGCAGGACAGGAAAACGGCGCGGCGGAGTGCACCTTTTCGCCGCGCTACGCACGTACTACGCACGTAACAACTCGGGGCATTCCCGGCAGAAAGAGGTTGAGATGATGTACTTGATTACGGACCTGAAAATGGTCGAAAGCTACGGTCGCATCAAGGCTGACAGCGGCAATGATGCGCTGCATGAGTTTGCGGTCAGCAAGGGCTTCGTCGACCTGATGGAGTTCGCCTCCGCCCGGCCCGCGTTCGCCAACGACTTGCTCGCTGTTCAACTGCAATAAGGAGACTGACGTGGCCATAACTTTGGGGCAGGCGCTGGTGCACGCTGAGCAACTGGAAGTCTACGGCGTGATCTCGAAGACGTCGCAGGCGCTCATCCGGCTGATGCAGGAGTACCGAGCCGTAGTCGGCGTGGAACAATACGAGCAGGTTATCGAGGAAGCGGGCCTGGCTCATCCGGACGCGCAGTGACCCGCTTCGCGCGCTAAAAGATAAAACCGGTGTTCACGAACTTCGAGGTATGGTTCGTGACCATCGTGTCGAGCAGCGTCTTGTTCGAGTCGGTCTCCTTGGCTGCGACCATGGACCGGATCGAGAACGCGCGCAACGCATCGGTGACCGATAGCGTGCCTTCCGCCGAATCCTTGCGGCCCGCAAACGGAAAGACGTCTGGACCTCGCTGGCACTGGCTGTTGAGATTGACACGGCATACCTGGTTGACGAGCGGGTCGACCAGCGAGCCGATCTGGGCGGCGTCGGTGCCGAAAATGCTGACCTGCTGACCGTGGTCCGACGTGATGACATATTCGAGCGGTGTATCGATGTCATCGAACGGCACGACTGGGATGATCGGTCCGAACTGCTCTTCACGATAGAGCATCATCCCTTCCTTGACGGGGTACACCACGGCCGGATAGAAAAGCGTTTTGCAGAACACGCCACCACCTTCATTCACCACCGCCGCACCTTTCGCCTTCGCATCGTCAATCGCCTGAGTCATATAGGCTGTGCGATGCATGCCGGGCAGCGGTGTAATGGACACACCCTTTTCCCACGGCATACCGACCTTCAGATTCTTGAGCGCTGCGTTGAAACGCTCAAGAAACGTATCGACGATCGAGCGGTGCACCATCAAGATCTTGAGCGCCGTGCACCGTTGACCATTGAACGACAACGTACCGAGCAGACACTCCTTCACGGCGAGGTCTATGTCGGCGTCAGCCAGCACGATCGCGGCGTTTTTGGCGTCCAGGCCGAGAACGGCGCGCAGCCGATGCGACTTCGGGTGCTGCTTCTTCAGATGGTCTGCAACCTTGCTCGAGCCGATCAGGGCAAGCACGTCGATCTTTCCCGAGGCGAGCATGTGTGGCACGACCACCGCGCCCGGCGCATAAATCGTGTTGATGACGCCTTTCGGAAAAGCGGAGCGGAATGCCTCGAGCAGCGGGAAGAACAGCAGCGTGCCGTATTGGGGCGGCTTGAATACGACGGTGTTGCCCATCAGCAATGCGGGAATGAGCGTCGCGAACGTCTCGTTCAGCGGATAGTTGTAAGGCCCCATGCACAGTACGACGCCAAGCGGTGTGCGGCGAATCTGGCCGATGGTGCCCTCGGCGATGACAAAGCGCGAGTTGCTATTGTCCAGCTCCTTTAGCGCCGAGATCGTGTCTTGCATATAGCTGATGGTGCGGTCGAACTCCTTTTGCGAATCGGCAAGGCTCTTGCCGATTTCCCACATGATCAGATTCACAATCTCATCGCGCCTGGCCGCCATCAGACGAATGAAGTCCTGCATGCAGCCGATGCGCTGCGCGACAGTCATCGTTGGCCACTCACCGCGGCCGTGGTCGTAGGCTCGCACGGCCGCGTCGAGCGCGGCGTCGCTCTCGACTTCACCCATGACCGGATAACTGCCGATTACGAGCTGTTCAGCGTCGCCCGAGGCTTGTCGCACGCAGACCGGAGATAGCACGGTCTTGCAGTTTCCATCCCATGCCTTCAGTTCTCCATCGACGAGCGAGACCCGCTGATGAATCGGCTCCGCAAGGCGGGCGGTCTCTGGAATATCGTCGGTGACGGGAAACAACTGCCGGAGGTTTTCGAAGTCGATACTTGCCACGTTTCGCTCCTATGTTCGTGCAGTACGCGGTAGGCGCAAGACACAGACAGAAGCATAACCAATGGCAGCAGAGTTGGGGCCGAACCGTGCCCAACATCAATCAGAAGCGGCGGAAGGGTCCTCGAAACCGGATTCGATGAGATTCATCATCGTGGTCTGCAGTTCGACCAGCGGCGTAGCAGTCACTGCAGTCGCTACCCCGTCGGATTTCGGAAGCAGTCCAGCGAATGCCGCAATGCCCGTTCCGCATGCCGTTATGAGTAGGGCGGCAGCGAGTGCGGCTACGCTGCCGCGCACCGCTTGCCTGGGAACGAAGTCCACAAAACATCGCATGATGGCTATCTCCGGTTGACGCAGCTTCTGCATGCAAAGGCTGTGCCGACGCAGCGGTCTGTCGGGCAAGCGTGCGGCCGGCCGGCTGCATACGCGTCGGCTGCTCGCACGACAGCGGCAACGCGGATTCGATGGTGGGCCGCACCAGACACTTTGAGGGGGCCGAGACGGTCCGGAACCAACAGGTCCCTGCGGAGAATCGGGCGCTTCAACCTTGGCGGCGATGCATGCAATACCCTGTGACAGGGAGGGACGGCGGCGAGCAAGCCTGGCGATAATTCACTTATTGCGAAGTCCGCCGCGACGCCTGTGCGGCAAGCGCACACGATTTACTGTTTCCTCCTACCGAACAGCTGTACTAACATCGAGTAACGGTTCGAACGCTGACGACCGGGCGGGGCCGGGAGGCAAAGGTGCCTCCTTCCTGGAGGACCAAGATGAAAGAAAACTCGTCTCGGGAAATCGTCGAACTGCTGACCAAAGTAGTCGGGCTGGCCGCCATGCATGTGCCCAGGGGGCAGACCCGCCGGAGTGCGTCGAGAGCGATCGACCAGCTCGAAGAGATCAAGCGCAACGCCGCGTTTGCTCGCCAATATGAATCAGCACCGGAGCCGCTACGCGAACTGGTGATGAGGCGGGCCGTAGAAGTCCATGACCTGGCGACTGCACATGATTACGCGAGCGCCGTCAATGCCCTCAGAGCGGTTGTCGATTTTCTTTATCAACATCTGGTAGACACCTCCGGCTCAGCAACGCCGCCGAGCAAGCTGGCAAGCATTGATTTGAATGCCGTTCACCGGGCTCTTCAGTTCGGAGGTCTTCCGGGACAGTCGCAGCAAGACCCCGATGACGACAACCCGCCGCCAGTGCGTCGCTGAACTTGCCAAGGATAACCGCCGATGCTCTCGGGCCTATCGAAACTGCTGGACAAAGCATTTATCCTCGGCTTCTTTTTGCCAGCCCTGCTTGGCTTTACAGGCTTTCTCGCAGCTAATGCGGATATCCCGGTGTTTGGCGATTTGCTGAACAAAGCGACCTCGGACAGCGAAAAGGTTGGCGGCTTGTTTACTTTCCTCATAATCATATGGGTTCTATCGCTGATCTTGATGGTACTGAGCAACTGGTTTTATCAGGTCCTCGAAGGATACAAATGGCCATTCAATCGTGAGGCCTGGAAGCGCGATGAGCGCGACCGCCGTAATCGTCAGCTGCGCCTTATAGAACGCCTCCGTACGGAACTCGAGACAGAGAACAGTACGATCGAGCGACTCAAAGCGTCGATAGAATCGTCGGAATACAGAAAAGCCGAGGTGAACAGAGCCACCGTAAGGGCGAGGCTGTATCGCACTCAGGAGCGCAACGCGCGTGATTTCCCTCGCTATGAAAACCTCGTTCTTTCCACGGCCTTTGGGAACACGTTGCGTGCATTCGAGGGGTACTCGAGCGAAGTCTATAAGGTCGACAGCATATTCGTATGGCCACGTCTTCTTGCCGTCATCCCAAAGGACTATCAAGCAATCATTGCGGACGCGAGAGCTCCGGTTGACTTTCTGGTCGGACTCGTCGTTTTGGGTTCATTTACGTCCATCTTTACGTTCGTGCGGGCGCTCGACATCTGGCTTGCGGACGGGCTGGCCGGCAATTGCGTGTTAGCCGATCTTTTGCAGAATGCCGCGATTGCGGCCGCTATTGCGGTAATCGCATATCGGCTGGCGATTCTTGCGGCAAGAAACTGGGGCGACGTTGTCAAATCGGCGTTTGACCTGTATCTGCCGGCACTCGCCGAGCAGTTAGGTTTTGTTCTTCCGACGTCTCAAGCCGCGCAGCAGGAGTTTTGGGCCGCATGGAGCACGCAGTTTCGCTTCCATGCACCGGCAAATACCGCGTGGTGGACACGTGTCCAGCCGGCGACGCCACCCGCAACGACGCAGGCGGATTGGGAGGCGACAGACTCGGCTGGCGAAAGCGACGAGATGCGCGGCGGTTGAGAGGCAACCGCGCTGCCGCTTATCCAGCCTGGAGTTGCGTGCACCATGACACCACAGTTCGATACCGATTTGCGGACCAGACTGGTGAGAGTCTACGGTCGTGTGCAGGGTGTAGGTTACCGACAGGCTTGCATCGAGGAGGCCACGGCGCGAGTGATCACGGGTTGGGTGCGCAACCGGATGGATGGTTCGGTCGAAGCGGTGTTGCAAGGGCGCGCTGAAGAGCTCGAGCGAATCTGCGACTGGCTGGTCGACGGTGCGCATGGAGCGCTGGTGGACCGCCTGGAAATCAGGGAACTGCCGCCACCAGTTGCCCGGTTCGATGAATTCAAGCTGGCCGCGACGGTCTAGTTCGGGTCACGCAATAGTGTCGGACGTGAACGCTGGTTTTTCGAGCGCCCTAAGGCTTGACCGCGGAGGCCAGAATGCAGCTCATCGGAAGCCGCAGGTCCCCGTTATCGCTGCGATATGCCTCTGCGTCGCGTGCGACGGCCCTTTCGATAGCCGCCAGCGCGGCGGGCGTCTGCGCATGTAGCAACGCGGAAAACCGCACGCCGCCACGCAGGAGTGCATGAAAAGGTGTATTGGGAGCATGAAGCACGAGCGTGAGGTCCAACTCCCGCATCTCGGGTTGGACGAACCCGGCCTCGAGCAGCATGTGCTTCGATTCCTGCCAATCGCTGAACCGGAACAGGGCTGGTCCCGGCGGCAGGGGCACATCGGTCGTCCCGTGCTGCTCGATTGCCCTCAACACCATTTCGAAGCCCACCGCCTTGTTCGGTGTCGCCCATTCCGTGAAGGCGATTCTGCCGTCAGGTCGAAGTACACGAAGCGCCTCCGCGAGTGCGCGCTCGGGATGCGCAAAGTGCAACATTCCGAAGCTGATCCCCACGGCCGAGAAGCTTTCGTCAGGAAATGGCAGATCCTCCGCGTCGCCGACGCGGAATTCGAGTGGCGGAAAGACGCGTCTCGCCTTGTCGACCATCGCGACCGAGAAATCGACGCCGGCGACATCCGCGCCGCACAGTGCGGCTGCCGCCGCGAGGTAGCCAGGGCCGCATGCGACGTCGAGAAAACGCGCACCCCGACGAATGCAAAGGGTCTCGAGAATGGCCTGGTTCGACTGCGCGGTCAAATCACCGAAATACTCATGATAGGCCTGCGCGACCCGCTCCCAACCTTCATGTTCGAAGGTGCTGAAGTCGAGTTGTCCCATGCTTACCCCCACCGGTTTTACACGTTGGCAACTTGCAGCGCACGACTATGTTCCTCGGAATCCGCAGGTCTGGCTATCGGGGAAACAATTCAGGCGGGCGACAGCGAAAATAGACGGATGTGTGGTGCGGCGCACAACTAGCGTCGTCTAAAGCCGCCAGACTCGCGCGCGCGCCGGCGCTTCTAGCATTGCAGCGCCGGTCGCGAAACGCTTCACTTGCGCTAGACTGGCTCGAGCAACCGGAAGGAGACCCAGGATGATACGCAAGACGCTTAACGCCTCGCAGCTTCAGCAGGAGGTCAATCGGAGAATTCATCGACTGCAGGAAATCGTCGACGATGGCGTGAAGATTCGCGTGCCGCGGCCGCAGTTGCAAGAGGCTGACAAGACAGGCTGCAACTGGAACATGACCCACTTCGGCAATGCGATTGGCTTCGAGCGCGACATCGAGGGCGTACTCAAGGCCATGCGCGCGGAATACAACCTCAGTACCGAGGTGAAGGACACCGGCAACCCATTCGGGGACTAGCCGCGAAACACACAAAATTCGTTGTGCGTTTTTGATCGCGTGCGCATGCTGGAAACGGGAATGGGAACGCACGCCGCAACGCGTCGTTACAACCAGCGCGGATCGCGCGTAAACGCGACGGTCAACCAGCGGTCCGGGCCCGACTCACCGATCGCGCGCGAGATCCTGTCGCGGATCTGATCGAGCTGGCGCACGCCGGCTTGCTCCATCGCCTCGGGCAACACGATGTGCACCTCGACGAACAGGCCTCGGCCGACGCGTGTCGCATAGTGCGAGTGCTTGACGAAGCCATAGTCGGCGGTCAGTTGTTGCATCAGGTCGCGCAACTCCTGCTCCAGATCCGGCGGCGTAATCAGCAACACTTCCTTGACCGCGCCGATCACGGTTCCGATCGGCATCGGGATCAGCACGAGCGTCAGTAGGGCGAGCACGCCGGGGTCGATGTACGGCGTCAGGTGGCCTTGCCCGATATGTTCGAGCAGCCATGCAATCGAAAACGCCAGCAGCAGCGCCGAGCTGATGCACGCCGACATCAGCCAGCTCTTGATGTCGAGGCCGATCAGTTCGGAGTCGATCACGCGATTCACGCGCCGCTCGCGCAAGAACATGAAGAAGCAAAACGCGGCGACCACCATCGCGTAGAAGACGCCCCAGCCGAATTCGAGTTCGTGGCCGCCGTCGAGCAGGCCTTTGACCGCGTTGACGAAAGCGTAAAAGCACAGCACCGCCAGCAGGCTGCCGTTGAACACGAGCACGAGCGGCTCGATGTGCCAGAAGCCGTGCTGGAAGCGTCGACTGCTCTCCTGTTGAAGCAGGCGGGTGACGAGCAACGACAGGCTGCACATCGCGGCGTCGAGCGCGGAGAACATGCCGTCGAAGATGATCGCCAGCGAGCCGCTCAGGATCCCGACCGCGATGCCGAGTCCGGCGATCATCACGGTGCAAAGCAGCGACTGCTTGAGGATGCGTTGTTCGAGGTCCGTTGCTTTCATGATCCGAATGACCGCCCGTGGCTGAAAGACGTTCTTGGCTGAGGGGAGTATATCGGGCGCGAATGGCCGGATCGTCGCGGCCCGGCTCACAGCGGCAAAACGCTACTAACTGTCTGGCCCATTGAGCGCCTGCGCGGTTAGTCATTCCCGGTTTCCTACATCACGCTATCGGGGATGACCGGGACGCTCGTCGCGCGGATCCACGAATTGCATCTGACGCTGCTTGGCGTGATCGCGGTGATCACGATGATCTACATCGCGCTCGGCTCGCTGATGGAAGCGCTTGCGATGATGCTGCTGACGATCCCGTCTTCGCTGCGATCGTCCAGCCGCTCGGCGCGAACATGATCTGGTTCGGCATCTACGTCGCGATGATGATGGAGATCGGCATGATCCACCCGCCGGTCGGCATGAACGTGTTCATGGTGAAGACGATGCTGCCCGATCTGTCGATTCGCACGATCTTTCGCGGCACGATTCCGTTCCCTGTCGCCAATATCGTCGCGCTGGTCGCGGTGATTCTGGTGCCGGGGATCGCGCTGGGGCTCGTCGGGCTGATGCGATGACGTGCGGCGGATGCGCACGTGCCTGCGGGTCGGCAAAGCGCGGGGCAACAAACCGGTGGAACGCCAACCGCCCGCGGCCCACCCGTGCGTCTACCCGGGCTTTTCCTGGGGTGCTTTCAGGCGCATCCAATTCGCCGCCGTCGTTCATCGCCAGGCCTTGCCCACACTCGCTGCCGCGCTATGCATCGCGATTATTTGCGATTCACGAATGCCGCATTCGGCGCTTGTCCCGTACCTGAGCCGCCCCAGTTGCGCCAATCTTGGCCGCGTCGCTGCCGCATCGACGAAGCGCGGCACGACACCCGTTGCTGAATTCGACGAACCCGGCGGCGCGCCCTTGCGCCAGCGAATGCCGTGCGCGCGCCAAGCGGCCGGCCTACGCAGACATGGAGACAAAGATGAAATCGAACGACTGGGACGTGGCCTACGAATGGAAGGCCGTCGTGCTGCTGGCCCTCGGCTTCGGCCTCGTGGGACTCGACCGGTGGCTGATCGCGCCGCTCTTTCCGGCGATCATGAAGGACCTGCATCTGACCGCGCAGGACGTCGGCAACTGCATCGGCATCCTCGGCTTGTCGTGGGGAATTTTCGCGGCGCTGATGGGCGGCATCTCCGACAAGATCGGGCGCCGCAAGGTGCTGATCCCGGCGATTCTGGCCTTCTCGCTGCTGTCCGGTTTCTCCGGACTCGCCGGCGGCCTGATGAGCCTGCTCGCGGTGCGCGCATTGATGGGCGTCGCCGAAGGCTCGTTCTGCCCGACCAGCTTCGCCGCGACCGCCGATGCGTCGCATCCGAAGCGCCGCGGTTTCAATCTCGGCTTGCAGCAAAGCGGCTTCGCGCTGTTCGGCCTCGCGCTGTCGCCGATCATCGCGACGCAATTACTCAGCGTGGTCACGTGGCGCTGGGTGTTCGCGCTGGTGTCGGTGCCGGGGCTGATTCTCGGCGTGCTTATGTTCTTCGTGATTCGCGAACCGAAAGCCGCGCCGCAAGCTACCCCAAAGCGGCCCACCTGCCCGGCCCAACGCGGCAATTGGCGCGACGTGCTGAAGAGCCGCAACATCCTGATCGCGATGGCCGCGCTGTTCTGCGCGATGACCGGCGTATTCGTGCTCGGCGCGATGCTGCCGCTGTATCTGACCGAGTATCTGTCGCTCGACACGCAGCGCATGGGCGTCGTCGTCTCGGCGATCGGCTTTGGCGGCTTCATCGGCCAGTTCGGTTTGCCGGGGCTGTCGGACCTGACCGGGCGGCGCGTCGCGAGCGTCGTCGGCTTTGCGGGCACCGCGGTGATGCTGTACCTGTTCCGCGGACTCGGCGCGCAGCCCGTGCAGCTGTTCGCGGTGTTGTTCGTCGCGTCGTTCTTCACGCTCGGACTCGTGTCGCTGCTGTCCGGTCCGGTTGCGACCGAAGCAGCGCCGATCGGCATGATCTCCACGTCGATCGGCATCGTCGTCGGCGCGGGCGAGATTTTCGGCGGCGGCATTGCACCGGCATTGGCGGGCTTCGTCGCGACGCACTTCGGCATTCAGAACATCTTGTGGCTGCCGATCTGCGCGGTGCTGCTAGGTATCGGCGTGAGCCTGCTGCTCGAGGAAACCGCGCCGGCCCGGGTGCGCCGTCAGAGGCTTGCGCCGTCGCTCGAATTGCCGGCCAGCGAGCAACCGGAATGATGCGCTGCAACCGGTCGGCGACAACGAGTCCGTTGTCGCCGACCGGGCGGCGCGTTCACGCGCCCCAGCCCAGATACACTGACAGGCTGGACGAGTGGACAAGGACGCAGCATGGACCGTTTTCTGAGCATCGAGGCCTTCGTACGGGTGGCCGAGACGAGCAGCTTCGCCGAAGCGGCGCGGCAGTTGGGCGTGACGAGTTCGGTGATCACGACGCGCATCCAGCAGCTGGAGAAGTTCGTCAACGCGCCGCTCTTTCATCGCAGCACGCGGGTCGTGCGACTGTCCGAGGTGGGCGAGGCGTTCTATCGCGAATGCGCGGAAGTGGTCGGGCGGGTCAACGAACTGACCGACCAGATGCGCGAGTTGCGTGCGACACCGACCGGCCGCTTGCGCATCCAGATGCTGCCGGGCTTCGCGCTCGGCCACTTCGGCGCGCCGCTTGCGGAATTCAACCGGCGCTATCCGGGCATCCAGCTCGACGTGATCGTCAACGACCGGGTGGTCGATCCGATCGAAGAGGGCTTCGACGTCGCCTTCCAGATCTTTCCGCCGATCGCCGAATCGCTGATCGAGCGACGGCTGTTCAAAGTGCGGCGTCTGTTCTGCGCGACGCCCGCGTATGTGCAGGAGCATGGCGCGCCGCAACACCCGCGAGATTTGCTGCAACACACCACGGCGCTGTATTCGGGCTATCCGTCGCGCAATCGCTGGACCATGGCGCATGGCGACGAGGTCGTCGAAATGGAGCTGCCGGGCATGATCCGTTCGAACTCGGTGCATCTGCTGCGCGACTATGCGCTGACCGGCGGCGGCGTCGTTTGCCTGCCGACGCTGGTCGCGAGCGCCGCGCTGCTCGACGGTTCGCTGGTGCCGATTCTGACCGACTACACGCTGTCGCCGCTGAATTTCGCGGCCGTGTATCCCGCGACACAACGACAGGCGCTCAAGGTGAAAGCGCTGGTCGAGTTTCTGGCCGAGTACCTGGGACCCGAACCCGCGTGGGACCGGCCGCTGATCGAGCGTGGCTGGGTGACGTAAGGCGGCTATTCACGCGGCGATTATTTGCAAAGTGCAAATGCTGTAATCGCCCGATCGCCGGTTGTTGCCATCCTGTTGCGCTTCTAAAGTTACTTCCAACAAGACCGATTCAACAACCGCAACTTCGTTGCATGGGATCGGAGCAAGAGCTTTGCATGGGACCGGAGTAGGCGCTAAGCGCCAACACCGGTCGACAGCTAAAGCGCCAACTCCGATCGACACAGGAGACAGCAATGACCGACCAGTCATTCCACACCGTCTTTGGCTCGCTCGACGGCTACCGCAAAGGCGAAATCGAAATCACGAGCGGCGAAGCGCGCCATTACGTGTTTTCCAACATCTTCGAAGTCGCTTCCGAGTCGGCGCCCTACGAGAAGGTCGTAGTCGGCAAGAACCTCGACTACGTGATCGAGGCGCTGCGCACCGAAGGCCAATCGCAATGGTTCGCCTGCGCACACGACGAGTTCGCGATCCTGATGGACGGCGAAGTACGCATCGATTTCGTCAAGCTCGACAATCCGCCGAAGAGTGGCGCGGGCACCGTCGCAGCGGGCGCGCAACCTGCCGGCCGCGCGATGGGTTACGTGGTGCTGCGTCGCGGTCATCAGGCTTTGCTGCCGGCCGGCTGCGCATATCGTTTCAGCGCGCAAAAGCCCGGCGTCGTGCTCGTGCAAACGATGCGCGGCGAACTGTCGGTGGAGAAGTGGGCCGATATCTGCCTGCACTGATACGCACACGTTAGGAGACAAGACATGGCATCCCTCGAAACCCTCGATCACCCGGCCGGCTTCGCGGCCGACACCGTGCGCGCCAGCGAACCCGACGCGATCACCGGCTATCGCCGCTTTACGCTCGGCGCGTTCGAATTCCTGCGCGACGAGTACTTCGTCAAGATCAACTGGCCCGCGAAAGGCCAGACCCGCACCCACGCGGTGCCGGCCGATGCGTTCCTGCGCGCGATGATGCGCGACGTCGCCTGGGGCTTCTTCTACGGCTGGGTCAACTTCGACCACGTGTTCGGCACGCGCAATCACTACGGCAAGGTGGACGTGTATGCGGGCTCGTTCAACGGCATCATGAAGGACGCGGGCGTCGATTACATGGAGACCTTCGAGACGCCCACGATCATGGCGACCTTCAAGGCGATCCTGCACGACTGGACCAACGAAGGCTTCGACCCGTTCGCGGCACCCGAGGAAACCGGCACCGCGTTCGGCCGCAAGCATGGCGACAACGACGCCGCGATCGAGCGCACGCGCATCGCGACACGCCGCATGCCGGGCCTCGAAGGCGACTCGCCGCTGCGCGACGAACTGCCGGTCAACCGCGCGTTCGCCGACGTCGTGCAGGACGATCCGGAGGTGCACGTCGAGCCCGGCTTCGAGGGCCAGCTGCACGCGTTCAATCTGTTCAAGTATCTGTCGCGCTCGGACGTCACGTGGAATCCGTCGGTTACGTCGGTGTGCGGCCAGAGCCTGTTCTGCCCGACCACCGAGGAATACATCCTGCCGGTGTTTCACGGCAACGATCGGGTCGAGTGGTTCCTGCAACTGTCCGATGAAATCGTCTGGGACATCGGCGACAAGAACACCGGCGCACCGCGCGCGCGGATCACGATGCGTGCGGGAGACATCTGCGCGATGCCGGCCGACATCCGCCATCAGGGTTACTCGACCAAGCGCTCGATGCTGCTCGTGTGGGAGAACGCGACGCCGAATCTGCCGAAGCGTTACGAAAGCGGCGAGCTGAAGCCGTACCCCGTCGATTTCTGAAGGCTCGATTGAAGAGCCGCGCGCCCGCATTCACCGAGGATCATTCATGCAAACCCAACTGTTCATCGACGGCCGCTTCACTAACGCCGTCGAAGGCGGCACGATCGACGTGCTCAATCCGCACGACGGCTCGCTGATCACGCAGATCGCCGCGGCCACCGCCGCCGACGTCGATCTGGCCGTCGCTGCCGCCGCGCGCGCGTTCCCGAAGTGGGCCGCGCTGCCCGCCGCCGAACGCGGCCGGCTGCTGCTGAAGCTCGCCGACGCGATCGAGGCCAATGCCGAGGAACTCGCGCAACTCGAATCGCTGGACACCGGCCACCCGATCCGCGATTCGCGCTCGCTCGACGTGCCGCGCACGGCGGCATGCTTTCGCTACTTCGGCGGCATGGCCGACAAGCTGCAAGGCTCGGTGATTCCGGTCGAAGCGGGGTTTCTGAACTACGTGCAGCGCGCGCCGATCGGCGTGGTCGGGCAGATCGTGCCGTGGAATTTCCCGCTGATGTTCACGAGCTGGAAGATGGGACCGGCACTCGCGGCCGGCAACACGGTCGTGCTGAAGCCGTCGGAGATCACGCCGCTGTCCACGCTGCGCATCGTCGAGCTGATGGCCGAGGTCGGTTTTCCCGAGGGCGTCGTCAACATCGTCGCGGGCTATGGTCATACGGCTGGGCAGCGGCTCGCCGAGCATCCGGGCGTCGGCAAGATCGCGTTCACCGGATCGACCGCGACCGGGCGGCGCATCGTCGAGGCCTCGCAGGGCAATCTGAAGCGTGTGCAGCTCGAACTCGGCGGCAAGGGCGCGAACATCGTGTTCGACGACGCGAACCTCGATGCCGCGATCAACGGCGCCGCCTGGGCGATCTTCCACAACCAGGGCCAGGCGTGCATCGCGGGCTCGCGGCTGATCCTGCACGAGCGCATCGCCGATCAGTTCCTCGAGCGCTTCGTGTCGCTGGCGTCGTCGATCCGGCTCGGCGATCCGCTCGATGCCGACACCGAGATGGGGCCGCTCACCTCGAAGCAGCATCAGGAACGCGTGCTCGCGTTCGTCGACATCGCGCGTCAGCAGGGCGGCCGCGTGCTGACCGGCGGCACTGCACCGAGCGATGCATCGCTTGCGAACGGCTACTACGTGCGCCCGACCGTCGTCGAGGCCGCGAGTCCGAACGACCGCGTCGCGCAGGAGGAAGTGTTCGGCCCGTTCGTCACGGTGCTGCGTTTCCGTACCGACGACGAAGCGCTCGCAATCGCCAACGGCACCGACTACGGCCTCGGCAGCGGGCTATGGACGCGCGATCTGTCGCGCGCGCATTCGATGGCCGCGCGAATCCATGCGGGCATGTGCTGGGTCAACTGCTATAAGCGCGTCAATCCGGGCAGCCCGTTCGGCGGCGTCGGACAGTCGGGCTATGGCCGCGAGATGGGCTTCGAGGCGATGCACGACTACACGGAAGCGCGCTCGGTGTGGGTCAACGTCGACGGCAACGTGCCGCCGCATTTCAAGCGCTGAGGGCCGCATGGAGCGCTTCATCTATCAGGGCACGCCGTCGCGTGTGGTGTTCGAATGGGGCGGGCTCGCGACGCTGCCCGCGGAGGTCGAACGGTTAGGAGCCAAGCGCGCGCTGATCCTGGCGACACCCGAGCAGCACGCGCTGGCCGAGCGGGTCGCGGAGGTGCTCGGCAAGCGCGCGGCGGGTGTGCATGCGCAAGCCGTGATGCACGTGCCGATCGAAGTCGCTCGCGCGGCGCGCGATGCGGCGGCCGCGCTCGATGCCGACTGCTGCGTCGCGGTGGGCGGTGGTTCGACGGTCGGCCTCGGCAAGGCGATCGCGCTCGAATCGTCGCTGCCGATCATCGCCGTGCCCACCACCTATGCGGGCTCCGAGATGACGCCGATCTACGGCCTCACGGAAGGGCGTCTGAAGCGCACGGGACGCGATATGCGCGTGCTGCCACGCACGGTGATCTACGATCCGTCGCTGACGTTGTCGTTGCCGGCGGGCATTTCCGCCGCGTCGGGTATCAACGCGATGGCCCATGCGGTCGAAGCGTTGTATGCGGAAGACGCGAACCCGGTGATCAGCCTGATGGCCGAGGAAGCGATCCGCGCGCTCGGCGAAGCGCTGCCCGCGATCGTGCGCGCACCGGACGATGCCGCCGCGCGCAGCGGCGCGCTGTACGGCGCGTGGCTCGCGGGCACCTGTCTGGGCGCGGTCGGCATGGCCCTGCATCACAAGCTTTGTCATACGCTCGGTGGCACGTTCAACCTGCCGCATGCGCAAACCCATGCGGCGATGCTGCCGCATACGGCACACTACAACCACGACGCCGCGCCCGCTGCGCTCGCGCGCGTCGCACGCGCACTCGGCGGCGAACGCGCGGCCGACGCGGGTCCGCTGCTGTTCGAACTGAACCGCGCGCTCGGCATTCCGCTGGCGCTCGCGCAGATCGGCATGCCCGAGCAGGGACTCGACGAAGCGGCCGATCTCGCGTGCAAGAATCCGTATGCGAACCCGCGTCCCGTGGAACGCGATGCGATCCGCGCGCTGCTGCAACGGGCGTGGCAGGGTGCCGAACCCGTCTGAGCGCCGGAGAACGCAGCGCCGCCCAAACAATAGATGGAGGAAGACATGTCGACAGACAGCAAAGAGGCCGAGCAGGCCCTGACCGAGCAGGTGGTAGCAAGCTTCGCCGGCACGCCCGACGATCGACTGCGCACGCTGATGCAAAGCCTCGTGCGGCACATGCATGCGTTCGTGCGCGAAGTCGAGCCGACCGAGGCCGAATGGATGTCGGCCATCCGCTTTCTGACCGACACCGGCAAGATGTGCGACGACCTCGTGCGCCAGGAATTCATTCTGCTGTCGGATACGCTCGGCGTATCGATGCTGGTCGACGCGATCAATCACCGGCTCGCGACGGGCTCCACCGACACCACCGTGTTCGGGCCGTTCTATATTCGCGGCATGCCCGAGCGCGCGTATGGCGAGAACATCGCGTTCACGCCGGGCACGCCCGCGCTCGTGCATGGGCGCGTGCTGTCGACGGACGGCGAACCGCTTGCCAACGCGGTACTGGACGTCTGGCAGACCGCCGAGAACGGCATGTACTCGGGGCAGGACACCGAGCAGCCGCACGGCAATCTGCGTGGCCGTTTTCGCACCGACGCCGAAGGCCGCTATGCGATTTCGACGATCGTGCCGGTCAGCTATCCGATTCCGACCGACGGCCCGGTCGGCCGCATGCTCGAAGCGACCGGACGGCATCCGTGGCGGCCCGCGCATCTGCACTTCATGATCGACGCGCCTGGGCATCGTACGCTCGTCACGCATGTGTTCGATCGCGAAGATCCTTATCTGGGTTCGGACGCGGTGTTCGGCGTGAAGCCGTCGCTGATGGTCGACTATCGCGAGTGCCCCGCGGATCACGAACTCGCGCGCCGCTTCGGTTTCGATGGACCGTTCCGCGAAGCGCGCTACGACTTCATTCTCGATCGGAGCTGATGGCAATGGCACGTTTTTTCGCGGTATTCGCGACCGACAAGCCAGGCATGCGCGAAGTGCGCGAACGGGTGCGTCCGGTGCATCGCACGTGGCTGCGCGGCGGTACGCATCGCGGTGTGTTCGTGCGCCTCGGCGGTCCGACGCTCGCGCCGCAATGCGATGCGATGAATGGCACGTTGCTGGTCGTCGAAGCGGAGCGTATCGACGACGTGATGGAGTTCGTCAGCAACGATCCGTACATGCAGGCGGGGCTGTTCGATTGCGTCGAGATTCGCCCGTGGGACTGGAGCCTCGGCAATCCGGAACGGCGAGTCTGAGCGATGAACGAAACGCCGCTATGTCCGCTTGCCGACGTGCCCGATGGCGGCGCGCGGGTCGTCGATGCAACGGCCGCCGGCGTGCCCGTCGTGGTGGTGCGGCGGGGCGAGCAGGTGTGGGCTTACGCGAACCGTTGCCCGCATTTTTCGGTGCCGCTCGATTTCGAACCCGGCGATGTGCTGTGCTATCGCTCGCAGGTGTTGATGTGCGCGCATCACAGCGCGTTGTTTCGCTTCGAGGATGGACGCTGTATCGAGGGGCCGTGTGCGGGGGCGAGCCTCGATGCGGTGAAGATTGCGGTCGATGGGGACGCGTGGGTGGTGTTGAATCCGTAGTTGGCGCTCTGATAGCAGATTCAACCTCTGCGGTAGCGTGATTAGGCCAACGGCTTAGGGAATCGGGAACTGATCCGGATTCACGCGCAAACGAGCGATGAGATTTTTGCCCCGTAGCGGGGCAAGGTCCTCATCCTTCACCCAGAATACTTCGAATTGCTGCAATTCCGGGCCTACGCGGGGGCCCTCCGGTGAGTGGCGCATTCGTTGCGCGGATGATTCGGGGTAAGGCGCGAGGCTGAACCACGCGCCATACCCTGCCATTCTTACTTCAACCGCCCCGCCAGAAACTGCTGCAACCGCTCGCTACGCGGATTCGTCAGCACTTGATGCGGATGCCCTTGCTCCTCGATCTTGCCCTTGTGCAGGAACACGACATGATTCGACACGTTGCGCGCAAAGCCCATTTCGTGCGTGACGACGATCATCGTGCGGCCTTCTTCGGCGAGCGCCTGCATCACGCGCAGCACTTCGCCGACGAGCTCGGGATCGAGCGCCGAAGTCGGTTCGTCGAACAGCATCACTTCCGGCTCCATCGCGAGCGCGCGAGCAATCGCGACGCGCTGCTGCTGACCGCCCGACAGATGCGACGGATATTTTTTCTCCGTGCTGGCCGGCAAACCGACCTTGGTCAGATACTTGCGAGCACGCTCTTCCGCTTCGGCGCGGCTCAATCCCAGCACACTGATCGGCGCCTCGATGATGTTCTCGAGCACCGTCATATGCGCCCACAGATTGAAATGCTGGAACACCATCGCGAGACGCGTGCGCATCGTTTGCAACTGCTTCGGATGGGTCACGCGTAGCGAGCCGTTGCGATCCCTGCTCGTGTTGATTTCCTCGCCGTTAAGCGTGATGCGCCCGGAGCACGGCGATTCGAGAAAGTTGATGCACCGCAGGAAGGTGCTTTTCCCTGAGCCGCTCGACCCGATGAGGCTAATCACGTCGCCCGCCTTCGCCTTCAGCGAGACGCCCTTCAATACCTCGTTGTCGCCGAACTTCTTGTGCAGGTCGTCGACTGTCAGCTTGTACATGCTCGTATGCTCCATCATGGCGCGAATGCGCTTTAATGCCCTTGCGGTTTCAGATAAGCCAGCAAACGGATTTCCATCTTGCGGAAGCCCCAGATCAGCGCGAACACGATCGCCGCATACAGGATCGCCGCGATGCCGTACGCCTGGAACGTCGCGTAGGTCGCGGAGTTGACGTCGCGCGCCACTTTCAGAATGTCGGGGACGGTCGCCGTGAACGCGAGCGTGGTCGCGTGCAGCATCAGGATCACCTCGTTGCTGTACGAGGGCAGGGCCCGGCGCAGCGCAGACGGCAGGATGATGCGCGTATACAGCTTGAACTTCGACATGCCATAAGCCTGAGCCGCTTCGATCTCGCCGTGCGAGGTCTCGCGGATCGCGCCTGCGAAGATTTCGGTGGCGTACGCGCATTCGTTCAGCGCGAACGCGAGCAGCGTGCAGTTCATCGCATTGCGAAAGAAGCTGTCGAGCATCGCGTGCGAATGGACGAAATGCAGACTGTAGAGCCCCGTGTAGATCAGCAGCAATTGAACGTACAACGGCGTGCCGCGAAACACGTAGGTGAACAGCCAGACGGGGCCGGAGATGTAACGGTTGCGCGACGCGCGTGCGATCGCGAGCGGCACGGCCAGCATGAAACCCAGCACGATCGATGCAACCAGCAGCCACAGCGTGATGACGAGGCCGGTGTAATTGAAGCCGTCCGTGAAAATGTAGTTCTGCCAGTATTGACGGATCAGTTCGATCACAGCGCGGCCCTCCGTACGCCGATCGAGTAGCGCTTCTCGAGGCGGATCAATACCAGGTTCGAAATGGTCGTGATGGCGAGGTAGATGGCCCCGGTCGCCAGCGTGAAGAAAAAGAACGACTGCGTGCTCTTGCCGGCGTCCTGCGATGCCTTGACCACGTCCGCGAGACCGATGATCGACACGAGCGCGGTGGCCTTCACGAGCACCTGCCAGTTGTTGCCGATACCGGGCAGCGCGAAGCGCATCATCTGCGGGAACAGGATGCGGGTGAACACGCGCCGCGCGCTCATGCCGTACGCGAAGCCCGCTTCGATCTGCCCGCGCGGCACCGAAAGGAACGCGCCGCGGAAGGTTTCGGTGAAGTACGCGCCGTATATGAAGCCCAGCGTGATCACACCGGCGAGAAACGGATCGATGTCGATCTGCTCCATGCTGAACATGTCGGTCAGCTCATTGAGCCAGATCTGGATGCTGTAGAACAGCAACAGCATCAGCACGAGGTCGGGCACGGCGCGGATCAGCGTCGTGTACATCGCGCCGATGCGCGAAAGCACGCGGTTGGTCGACAGCTTCGCGGCGGCGCCGAGAAGTCCCAGCGCGAACGACGCCGCCAGCGACAGCACCGCGAGCTTGATGGTTGCCCACGTGCCCGCGAGGAGCAGCGGACCGAAGCCTTGAAACAGCATGGGAGTGTCCTTGTTGAAGGAGCGACCCGCGCGCATGCGCGCGGGGTCTACCGATCGGGTGGAGCGGGCTCGTGGTGTTGCGCGCGGGCTTAGCCGCCGTACACGTCGAAGTCGAAGTACTTCTGCTCGATCTTCTTGTAGGTGCCGTCCTTGATCATGTCGGCGATCGCCTTGTCGACCTTGATCTTCAGATCTTCGTCTTCCTTGCGCATGCCGATGCCCGCGCCGTTGCCGAGGATCTTCGGATCGTCGATGTTCTGCCCGACGAACGCGAAGCCCGCGCCGCGCGGCGTCTTCAGGAAGCCCTGGTCAGCCTGCACCGCGTCTTGCAGTGCCGCGTCCAGACGGCCCGACTGCAGGTCGGTGTAGACCGCGTCCTGGTTCTGGTACGGCACGACCTTCACACCCTTCGCCTCCCAATAGGTCTTCGCGTAGGTTTCCTGAATCGTGCCCTGTTCGACGCCCACCGTCTTGCCCTTCAGCGAGTCGGCGGTCGGCGCGATACCCGAGCCCTTCTTCGCGACGAGCCGTGTCGGCGTGTTGAACAGCTTCGACGAGAAAGCGATCTGTTCAGCACGTTTCGGCGTCGTCGACATCGACGACAGCACGCCGTCGAACTTCTTCGCCTTCAGTGCCGGAATCATGCTGTCGAAGTCCTGCTCGACCCAAACGCACTTCGCATTCAGACGGCGGCAGATTTCGGTGCCGAGGTCGACGTCGAAGCCGACCAGCTTGCCATCGGTCGCTTTCGATTCGAACGGCGCATAGCTCGCATCGACGCCGAAGCGGACCGTGGACCAATCTTTGGCGAAAGCGCCGGTGGCGGCGAGTGCGAGGGCGAGGGCGAGGGATAGGGCAAGTTTCTTCATCAAAGTCTCCGGGAGGGATGCTGCGAGGTGCGATGTTGTATAGACAAATTATCCCGTACGGCCGTTGAGCGGCAATCAGGGTTAGTGCTTACGCGCACCCAGGAGGGAGACGGAGAATAGGCGTATAGGCGTTTGCGGGCGGGATTGTCAGGCTGATTGAAAGGCTGCGGGCGCAGCCCGAGTTTTCGCGTATACCCGCGGTCTATACCGTGGCAAATAGCTTGTCCATACAACTTCGTTGCGGCGATGCCCGCATGGGCATCTAGCCGCGAACCCCGCGAACCGCGCTACTGATGCGAAGGCGGCAGATAGGTCATGTGCTGTTCGTCGTACAGCGCGTAGATCAGTTCGAGCATGCGCTGGATGTCGGCCGATTCGTCGAGCATGCGGATGCTCATGATGATCGGCGACACGAGGTTCTGATCGTCGAGGTCCTTATAGGCGATGTCGCCGCGCTGCAAGCCGTACACGCTCGCCGGCACGATCGAGATGCCTTCGCCGGCGGCGACGAGGCCGAGCGCGATCTGCAACTCGCGCGTCTCGTAGAGCCGCTGCGGTTTCAGGCCGCGATCGTGAAACGCGGCCAGCACCTGGTCCGCGTAACTGGGCCGCGGCGCCTTCGGAAAGATGATCAGCGTTTCGCTGGTCAGGTCGTGCAGCGACAGCACCGGCTTCGCGTCGCTCAGCGGATGGCCGAGGGGCAGCGCGACGATCATCCGTTCTTCGCGCAGCACGACACGCTTGATGCTCGGGTCTTCGTGACGAATGCGGCCGAAGCCGACGTCGATGCGGCCTTCCTTGAGCGCCTTGATCTGATCCATCGTCGACATCTCGTGCAGGCTCAGCTCGACGGTGCTGTTCTCGGTGCGAAAGCGGCGGATGATTTTCGGCAGCATGCCGTACAGCGTCGAGCCGACGAAGCCAACGGATAAACTCCGTTCGATCTTGCCGACGCGCCGCGTCATCGCCTCGATTTCCGTCGTTTGCGCGAGCAGCTGCACCGCGTGCGAATAGAAGAAGCGGCCCGCCTCGGTCAGCTTCAGCGGCCGCGAGTTGCGCTCGAACAGCTGCACGCCGAGCGTGTCTTCGAGCTGCTGGATCTGCCGGCTCAACGGCGGCTGCGCAATATGCAGACGTTTGGCGGCCTTGGTGACGTTGCATTCCTCGGCAACGGCTACGAAGTAGCGCAGGTGGCGCAATTCCATAAAAATACCTTTTAAGTATCGTCCCGATACTAAATCAGTGTTGGACGATGCAAATGGCGGACAACTATCCTTCAGTTACCGTAGACGCCCCACAAAATTATACCTCCCGAGCATTGACAACTCGGCCCGGTCTGAAGCGTCGGTCGGCCCCACGGAGACGGCGCAGGCAATTCCTCGCGCATGGGATCCAAGACTTAGAAGAGTTCAGGAGCAGCAATGAAACACGCTGAAATCGAAACCCTGTCGAAAGGGTTGCCCACCGATATCCCGCCTCTCGTGCCGAAGGTCGAGCCCTTGCGCGCCGCGACCTGACGCAACGCCCGGAGGCGCACCGCCTCCACTCCCGACGTGAAAGACCAACCGGCCTGCCGGCCTCCCGGCAGGCAGGCCGCTCCCTACACGCGTGCTTCGCACGCATACCGACAGTCCGTACCAGGAGACACGCATGATTCCGATCTATCCGGATCACACTCCACAACTGAAGAACATCGACGACTTTCTCGTGGAAGACCGCGAGCGCGGCGACTACCGCCTGCATCGCAGCGCGTTTACCGACGAGCGTCTGTTCGAACTCGAAATGCAGCATATTTTCGAGGGCAACTGGATTTATCTCGCGCACGAAAGCCAGATTCCGAACAACAACGATTACTTCACGACCTATATGGGCCGGCAGCCGGTCGTGATCGCGCGCAATCGTCAGGGCGAGCTGAACGCGTTCATCAATTCGTGCACGCACCGCGGCGCGATGCTGTGCCGTCACAAGCGCGGCAACAAGGCGACCTATACGTGCCCATTCCACGGCTGGACCTTCAACAACAGCGGCAAGCTGCTGAAGGTCAAAGACCCGTCGGACGCGGGCTATCCCGACTGCTTCAACAAGGAAGGCTCGCACGACCTGAAGAAGCTCGCGCGCTTCGGCAACTATCGCGGCTTCCTGTTCGGCAGCCTGAGCGATGACGTGCCGCCGCTCGAGACGTTCCTCGGCGAGGCGGCGCTCATCATCGACATGATCGTCGACCAGTCGGAAGACGGTCTCGAAGTGCTGCGCGGCTCATCGACCTACACGTATGAAGGCAACTGGAAGCTGACCGCCGAAAACGGCGCGGACGGCTATCACGTGTCGGCCGTGCACTGGAACTACGCGGCGACGACCAATCATCGCAAGGAAGAAAACGCCCGCGAAGACAAGATCCGCGCGATGGATGCGGGCAGCTGGGGCCGTCAGGGCGGCGGCTTCTACGCGTTCGAGCACGGCCACATGCTGCTGTGGACGCGCTGGGCCAATCCCGAAGACCGTCCGAACTTCAGCCGCCGCGAGGAATTCGCCGCGCGCTGCGGCGCCGAGCGCGCCGACTGGATGATCCAGAACTCGCGCAACCTGTGCCTCTACCCGAACGTGTATCTGATGGACCAGTTCGGCTCGCAGATTCGCGTGCTGCGGCCGCTGTCGGTCAACAAGACCGAGGTGACGATCTACTGCATCGCGCCGAAGGGCGAATCCGACGAAGCGCGTTCGCGCCGCATCCGGCAATACGAGGACTTCTTCAACGTGAGCGGCATGGCCACGCCCGACGACCTCGAGGAATTCCGCGCCTGCCAGTTGGGCTACGCGGCCCGCGCGGTCGAATGGAACGACATGTGCCGCGGTTCGAAGCACTGGATCGACGGCGCCGACGAAGCCGCGCAAAAGATCGGCCTGAACCCCGTGATGAGCGGTGTGAAGACCGAAGACGAAGGCCTCTATACGGTGCAGCACCGCTACTGGATCGACACGATGAAAAAGGCGCTGAACGCGCCGGGGAGCCGCGCATGAGCAACATCGCCATCACCGATATTCAGGCTTTCCTGTTCCGCGAAAGCCGCCTGCTCGACGACGAGCAATGGGACGAGTGGCTCGCCTGCTATCACCCGGATGCGTCGTTCTGGATGCCGTCGTGGGACGACGAGGACAAGCTCGTCACCGATCCGCAGCGCGAGATCTCGCTGATCTATTACCCGAACCGCCAGGGCCTCGAAGATCGCGTGTTCCGCATCAAGACCGAGCGTTCGAGCGCGACGATGCCCGATACGCGCACGAGCCACAACGTCGCGAACGTCGAAGTGGAGAGCGTGGAGAACGGCGTGTACACGGTGCGCTTCAACTGGCACACGCTGAGCCATCGCTACAGGACGAACTACAGCTACTTCGGCATGTCGCGCTACGTGATCGACTTCAACGGCGCCGAGCCGCAAATCCTGAGCAAGTACGTCGTGCTGAAGAACGACTACATCAATCAGGTCATCGACATCTACCACATCTAGCCGGTGCGGTTGCAGGAGACAGGTCATGGAACACACTATTGCACTTCAGTTCGAAGACGGCGTCACGCGCTTCATCAGCTGCCGTGAGAACGAAACACTGTCGGATGCCGCGTATCGGCAGAAGATCAACATTCCGCTCGACTGCCGCGAAGGCGCATGCGGCACCTGCCGCGGACTGTGCGAATCGGGCGCGTACGACATGCCCGAGGAGAGCTACGTCGAAGATGCGTTGACCCCCGAGGAAGCGGGCAAGGGCTATATCCTCGCGTGCCAGACGCGGCCGCGCTCGGATCTGGTGATTCGCTTGCAGGCGTCGTCGGCGGCGTGCAAGACCGGGGTGTCGCGTTTCGAAGGCACGCTCGCGGCGGTCGAACGGCTGTCGGATTCGACGATCCATTTCTCGATCGATATCGAAGGCGCGAGCGCGCCGAGCTTTCTCGCGGGCCAATACGTGAACGTCGAGATTCCGGGCGCGAGCGGCGAGAGCCGGTCGTACTCGTTCAGCTCGGCGCCGGGCGCGGCGCGCGCGGCGTTCGTCGTGCGTAACGTGCCTGACGGCAAGATGAGCGGCTTTCTGAGCCGCGATGCGCAGCCGGGTCAGCGGATCGGCTTCACGGGTCCGTATGGCAGCTTCTATCTGCGCGATCCGCAGCGTCCGGTGCTGTTCCTCGCGGGCGGCACCGGCATTGCGCCGTTCCTGTCGATGCTCGACGTGCTGAAGGCGAGCGGCAACACGCAGCCGGTGCGGCTCGTGTACGGCGTGACCCACGACATCGATCTGGTCGCGCTCGAACAGCTCGAACAAGCGCAGCGCACGCTGCCGAATTTCAGCTACCGCACCTGTGTCGTCGATGCCGCGAGCAGCCACGAGCGCAAAGGCTACGTGACCGCGCACGTCGACAGCGAATGGCTCAATAGCGGCGACGTCGACGTCTACCTGTGCGGCCCGGTCGCGATGGTCGAAGCGGTGCAGGGCTGGCTGCGCGAGAGCAGCGTCGAGCCCGCGAACTTCTACTACGAAAAATTCTCGGCGAGCAACGTAGCATGACTTCGACCTTTATCGATCGCTTCAAGGACAAGGTGCTCGTCGTGACCGGCGCGGGCCAGGGCATCGGCCGCGGCGTCGCGTTGCGCGCGGCGCGCGAGGGGGCGGCGGTGGTGCTGGTGGACCGTTCGCCGATCGTGCACGAGGTGACAGAAGAGATTACGCGTGCCGGCGGCGCTGCGCGCGCGTTCATCGCCGACCTCGAAACCTATGCGGGCGCGGCTGCAATGACGGCCTTCGCGATCGAGGTGTTCGGCCGCATCGACGCGCTCGTCAACAATGTCGGCGGCACGATCTGGGCGAAGCCGTACGAAGAGTACGAAGCCGAGCAGATCGAGGCCGAGGTGCGGCGCTCGCTGTTCCCGACGCTGTGGTGCTGCCACGCGGTGTTGCCCGCGATGCTGGAGCGCGCGAGCGGTGCGATCGTCAACGTGTCGTCGATTGCGACGCGCAGTATTTATCGCGTGCCGTATGCGGCGTCGAAGGGCGGCGTCAATGCGCTGACCGCGAGCCTCGCGTTCGAGCATGCCGAACACGGCATCCGCATCAACGCGGTCGCGACCGGCGGCACCGAAGCGCCGCCGCGCCGCGTGCCGCGCAATACCGCGCCGCAAAGCGAGCAGGAAGCGACGTGGTATCAGGGCATCGTCGATCAGACGATCGCGTCGAGCCTGATGCATCGCTACGGCACGATCGACGAACAGGTCGGCGCGATCCTGTTCCTCGCTTCCGATGAAGCGTCGTATATCACCGGCACCGTGCTGCCGGTCGGCGGCGGCGATCAAGGCTAGCGAGCGGCGGGCCGAACCACGCCGATAGGCCGTGCCGCGATTGTCCTTCATACTATCGGCCCGGAATGACTGCTCCGCCCGGCGCGATGTCACCAACAGCGGGCCGCCACGACCCACATCGACGATGAATCCCACCCCTAGCCAGGCGCCGACCGCGCGCGCCATTGCGGCCGACTGGTCCGTGTCCGCCATCGTGGCCGGCTTTCTGGCCGTGCTGATCTCGTACGCGGGCCCGCTCGTGATCTTCTTCCAGGCGGCGCAAGCGGCCCACATGCCCAACGAGATGGTCGCGTCGTGGGTATGGGGCATCTCGATCGGCGCGGCCGTCTCCGGCATCTTCGCGAGCTGGAAGCTGAAAGTGCCGGTCGTGACCGCGTGGTCCGCCCCCGGCACCGCGCTGCTGGTCGGACTGTTTCCCGCGTTGACGCTGCATCAGGCGGTGGGCGCATACCTGAGCGCAGCTGTGATCATTCTGCTGATCGGCATCTCGGGCTATTTCGATCGCATGGTGCGCAGCATTCCGAAGGGCATCGCCTGCGGGATGATGGCCGGCATTCTGCTGCAGTTCGGCACACATGCGTTCAAGGCTGCGACGTCGATGTCGGCGCTGGCGTTAGGCATGATCGGCGCGTACATCGTGTTCAGGCGCCTGCTGCCGCGCTATTGCATCGTGCTGGTACTGCTGACGGGCACGGTGCTCGCCATCGCGCTCGGCGCCGCGCACCTCGGCGCGCTGCCGCTGCAAGTCACGCGGCCGATCTTCATCCAACCCGAATGGACGCTGAGCTCGACGCTGAGTCTTGCGCTGCCGCTCGTCGTCGTCAGTCTGACCGGGCAGTTTCTGCCGGGCATGGCGATTCTGCGCCTGTCCGGCTATCACACGCCGGCGCGGCCAATCATCACCGCGACTAGCATCGCGTCGATCGGCGTGGCGTTTTTCGGCGGCATCACGATCGTGATCGCCGCGATCACGGCGGCGCTGTGCACCGGCAAGGATGCGCACGACGACCCGGATAAGCGCTATATCGCGGGCATCGCCAACGGCGTGTTTTATCTGATCGGCGGCACCTTCGCCGGTGCGATCGTCGCGCTGTTCACGATGCTGCCGAAGGAGTTCGTCGCGATTCTGGCGGGTCTAGCGTTGATCGGTGCGATCACGTCGAACGTGATGGGCGCGATCCAGGACGAAGACCATCGCGAGCCCTCGGTCATCACGTTTCTCGCGACTGCATCCGGTATGACCTTCCTCGGGCTCGGCTCCGCGTTCTGGGGCATCGTGATCGGCTCGTTCGCCTACCTCGTGCTGAACAAGGTGCGGCGCGAGACGTCGGCAAACCAATGACGAAGCAGTGACTCAAGGCCGCGCCCCGAGCGCCTGAAACAGTGCGGCGGTATCGGCATAACGCTGCCCGGCGGCTTTGGTGCGATCGAGTCCGGTCTGCAATTCCTGGCGCTGCGTATCGAGCAGCGTCAATTGGCTGATGCCGCCCGCCGCATAACGCTGACTCGCGATACCGGCGCTGTGCTGCGCGCTGCGCTGCGCGGCATCGAGCGCCTGCAATGCAATCGCATCCTGATCGAGCGCGCGCAGCGCGTCGGCGACCTGTTGCAGTCCCTGCAGCACGGTTTGCTTGTAGACGGCGAGCGCCGCCTGGTAGGCCGCCTCGGACGAATGCTTGCGCGCCAGCAGTTCACCGCCATGAAACAGCGGCTGTGTGAGACCCGCGCCGAAACTCCACACGTTGAAACCCGTCAGCAGGTCGGACACGTTGACCCGTTCGGTCGCCGCGCTGCCCGATAGCGTGATGCGCGGATACAGGTTCGCGGTCGCGACGCCGATGTTCGCGCTCGCCTGATGCAACAACGCCTCGGACGCGCGAATGTCGGGCCGCTGCTGCGCGAGCGTCGACGGCAAGGTCAGCGGCAGGTCGGCCGGCAGTACGAGCGTATCGAGGTCGAGCGCGGCAAGGTCGTGCGCGGTGGCCAATTCCGCTGGCGCGCGTCCCAGATAGATCGCGAGCTGATGATCGGTCTGCGCGAGCTGCGTGCGCAACGGCGGCAACGTCGCGCGGGTTTGCTGCACGAGCGTGCGCTGGCTCAGCAGATCGACCTCGGAGATGCCGCCCGCACGATAGCGGCGCTCGGCGATATCGAGTTGCTGCATCTGGTTCGCGAGCAGCGCTTCCGTGAGCGCGATCTGCCGCGCAAGCGATGCGCGCCGGATCGCCGCCGTCACCACATTGCCCGCGACCGTCAAACGCGCGGCTTCGAGTTCGTATTGCTGATAGTCGACTTGCGCGGCCACCGCTTCGAGCGCGCGGCGATTCGCGCCGAACAGATCGAGCGTGTACGACACGGTGACCTGCGCGCTGTATAGCGTGAACGGCGCAAACGCGCGGCCCTGCGTCAGCTGACCGAAGCCGAGCGCTTCGGGATCGATTTTTTCGCGCGTGGTCGACAGGTTCGCGTCGACCTGCGGCCACAGCGTGCCGCCCGCCTGCGCGCGGTAGTCCTGCTGCGCTTGGTCGAGTTTCGCGCGGGCTTGCGCGAGGGTCGGGCTGTCGTCGAGCGCCTGCTGCACCAGCGCGTTCAGCGCCGGCGAGCCGAACGCGCGCCACCAGCCGTCGCCGGGCACATCGGTCGGCACGAAGTGTTGTGCGGCGCCGCCGGGACCATCGGCGGCGACGGTGCTTGCCGCGAGCGGCGCGGCGGTGTAGCTCGACACGCTGGTCACGTCGGGCCGATGGAAATCGGGGCCGACGGTGCACGCGCACAATGCCGCGCTTGCGCAGAATGCGGCGAGCCGACGCGTAGCCGATAAACAGGCCGCGCGATGAAAAACCACGTCACGAAAGCGAGGAGCGGAACACATTGCGGGCCTTCCTCAATCGAGCGTGCGTCGATAGAACTTCACGGCGACACCCATCACGACGAACAGAAAGATCAGCAGCGGCCACACATGCGGCCACATGTCGGCCCAACCGACGCCTTTTAGCAGAATGCCGCGCACGAGCCGGTTGAAGTAGGTGAGCGGCAACAGATTGCCGATGTACTGCGCCCACTTCGGCATGCCCGCGAACGGAAACATGAACCCCGACAGCAGGATGTTGGGCAGAAAATAGAACATCGTCAGCTGCATGGCCTGCAACTGATTCTGCGCGAGCGACGACAGCGTAATGCCGATCGTCAGATTGGCCGCGACGAACAATAGGGCGGACAGATACAGCGCGATCAGACTGCCTTCGAACGGCACGTTGAACACGAAGCGAGCCGCCGCGACAATGATGCTGACCTGCACCAGACCGATGGCGACGTAGGGCACGATCTTGCCGGTCATCACTTCGAGCGGCAGCACCGGCGTAGCCAGCAGATTTTCCATCGTGCCGCGCTCGCGTTCGCGGGTGATCGCGAGGCCCGTCATCATCACCATCGTCATCGTCAGGATCACGCCCATCAGGCCCGGCACCACGTTGTACTGGGTGATGCTTTCGGGGTTGTAGAGCCGGTGCAATTGCACATCGAACGCGGTGGGGCCGACCGCGAGCGACGACAGCGGACCCGTGAGGTCCTTCTGTAATACCGACTGCGTGATCGACGGCAACGCGCCGAGCGCGGTGCCCACCGCCATCGGGTCCGTCGCGTCGGCTTCGACGAGCAGCGAGGGCCGCGCGCCCTTGGCCAGCTCGCGCGTGAAACCGACCGGAATATTCAGGACGAACAGCACCTTGCCTTGCGCGAGTGCGCGGCGGCCGGACTCTTCGTCGGGCAGCGTCGAGACGATGTCGAAGTAGTCGGAGTTGCGCATCGCCATCAGGAAGCTGCGTGTGAATTCACTGTGGTCGGCGGCGATGACGGCGGTCGGCAGATGCTTCGGGTCGGTATTGATCGCGAAGCCGAACAGCGCCATCTGCATGATCGGCAGCACGATCATCATCGCAAACGTGATGCGATCGCGCTTCAGCTGCAAGAACTCCTTGCGCACGATGCTCCACCAGCGCATCAGCGAAAAGCGCGTAAGTCGGCGCGCGGAATTCACGATGCTTTGCCCGCGGAAGGCGTTGCGTAATTGTCGGTCGAGCGGTTCATCATGAAGATGAACACGTCTTCGAGGCCGGTTTCCTGTCTCTCGATTCGCAGCGCGGGGTTCGAGCGTTCCAACTGATCGATGCTCGCGTGGAGTTCGGGCGTGTCGGGCCCGCTCATGTGCAGCGACGAACCGAACGCGACGGTCTGCTCGACGCCGGGCGATCTGCGCAGCCGGTCGCCGAGCTCGACGAGATTCTGGCCGTACACGGCCCACGTCACGAGCCCTTGCGAGTCGATCACCTGTTGCGACGTACCCTGCGCGAGCAGCTTGCCGTACGCGATATAGGCGAGCTTGTGGCAGCGTTCCGCTTCGTCCATATAGTGCGTGCTGACGAGTACCGAGATGCCGCGCGCCGCGAGGCGGTGCAGCTCTTCCCAGAAGTCGCGGCGTGCGCTTGGATCGACACCGGCGGTCGGTTCGTCGAGCAGCAGCAGTTCCGGCTCGTGCAGCATGCACGCGGCCAGCGCGAGACGCTGCTTCCATCCGCCCGACAGTGCGCCGGCCAGCTGCTTCTCGCGGCTTTGCAAACCAAGCTGTTCGAGCGCGCGATCCACCGCCTCGCGGCGGTTCTTCATCTCGTAGATGCGCGCGACGAAGTCGAGGTTTTCGCGGATCGACAGATCTTCCCAATAGGAGAAGCGCTGCGTCATATAGCCGGTGCGGCGCTTGATCTGCGCGCTGTCCTGCACGATATCGTAGCCGAGACAGGTGCCGCTGCCGGAGTCCGGCGTCAGCAGTCCGCACATCATGCGGATGCAGGTAGTCTTGCCGCTGCCGTTCGGGCCGACAAAACCGAAAATCTCGCCGCGCTGCACCTGCATCGTCACGTCGTTGACCACGTGCTTGCTGCCGAAATGCTTGTTGAGCCCGTGCACGTCGATAGCGTACGCGGGCTCGCTGGCGTTGGCGGGGGGCGGCGCGGGCGCACTCATTGCAGCGTGACCGTGACGGGCTGGCCGGGCCGCAGCTTCGGCGCATCGGCGGTTTGCGGTCTGGCTTCGACCATGAACACGAGCTTCGCGCGGCTTTCGTTGCTGAAGATCACCGGCGGCGTGTACTCCGCCTGGTCCGAGATGAAGCTGAGCACGGCCGGCACATCGGCGGCGCAACCGTCGCAATGAATCGATACGTGACGGCCCGGCGCGAGCGAACCGACCACTCCCTGCGGCACGAAGAAACGCACCTTGACGTTCTCCGGCGGCAGCATGCGCACGACCGGGCTGCCCGCCGGCACCCATTCGCCGCTGCGATACATCGTGTCGAACACGAGGCCCGCGTGCGGCGCGTGCACGCTTTTCTGATCGAGCTTCCATTGGGCCTGGCCGAGTTGGGCCTGCGCGGCGTCGACTTGCGCCTGTTGCGCGCGAATCTGTTCGATCCGCCCCGGCAGACGTGCGACCGCGAGCTGACTTTGCAACTCGCGCACGTGCGCGGCGCTCGACAGCGCGCTCGCGCGCGAGTCGTCGAGCTGGCTTTGCGCGATGCCGCCGGCGTCGAATTGCTGTCGATCGCGGCGGAACTGGGTCGCGGCGCGCGCCGCATCGGCTTCGGCCTGTACGAGTTGCGCGCGCGTCACGTCGACTTCCGGCGGACGCTTGCCGGTCCCGAGGTCGGCGAGCTGGGCGCGGGCGGAGCGCAGCTGCTCGTTGGCCTGCGCCACCGCGTCGGTTTCGTTCTGCGCTTCGAGCGCGAACAGCGGCGTGTTCTGCGCGACGGTCTGCCCGCGCGAGACCGCGAGTTCGGTCAACTGTCCCGCCTGCGAAGACGCGAGGTACAGGAATTCGCCTTCCACATAGCCTTGCCACGTGTTCGCGGGTTGTTGCGAACAGCTCGCGCACGCGATGCACAGTGCGAGCAACGCGACACGTGTGGATGAGCGGGCGGACGGAATCATGACGGCTTTCCTTTCGCGCGGCGTGCGGTGGACGTCGCCCGGGTCCTGGCCCTGGAGCTCGTCTTGACTGCGGTGGCTGCGCTCATGCCCTGCGTGAGCAGTGCCACGACGTGGCGTTCGAGCGTCGCGCGATCGAACGAGCTGCGCGGATTCAGGCGCTGCCAGATCCTGGCGGTTGCCTGCGGCAGCATCACGAGCGCGAGCACCGAGTTGAACAGCAGCAACGGTTCGAGCTGCGCATTCAACTGGCCCGACGCGCAGCCACGTGCGATGTTCTGACCGAACGCGGCGACCTTTTGCACGGGGATATGCGCAAACGCGCGCTCGCGCAGCAGGCCGCCTTCGTTGATGATTTCGCGCAGCCATAGCGAAGGCAGCCACGGCATGGTCTCGGTGACGTCGAACATGCGTTTGACGATGCCTTGCGTCAGCGCGAGCGGATCGTCGTGTTCGGCATCGACCGGGTCCCAGATCGCGCCGAATGCGGCGACCAGTTTTTCCTCGAACAACGCGTCGAGCAGCTTTTCGCGGGTCTGGAACCAGTAGTGCACCATCGCGGACGTCACGCCGCTCGCCGCCGCGATCTGCGCCACCGTCGTGTTGGCGATGCCGCGCTCGGCGAACAGCGTCACCGCGACATCGAGCAGATGTTCGCGTGCGTCGAAGTCCTGCGGATGAGGACGGCGACCCATTCTGGAGCGGGCGACTTGCGGCATGGGAAACCTGACTAACTGATGAGTTAGTTAGTTTTAACTGCTTGATAGTAGGACAAGTTTTGAGGTGCTGGAGGAGGGGAAACCCTGGCTGGGGGTGGCCGCCGTCGTGTCGTCGATCCGCGTCAAGAGACCGCGCGGCCATGCAACCTGGGTACCGGAATAGACGCTCTTACAAACAACGCGACGAAATTCACAGCACTGAGCCCTTGAGATGTTTTTCCCTTTCGACTTGCCGACGCGGTCGTCGAGCCATCGTTGGGAGCCGAGAATGCGCCGCTCGTCACTATCGAGGCCGCGATGCTCGGTTTGCCCGCCCTCGTCCACGACGGCGGCAGCATGGCGACGACCGGTGACGCGGTAGGCAACAAGATCAAATTTCGGTCTGAGCCTCAGAGCCTCGAACTGGCACTGGATCGACTGGCGGAACATCTGGCGGACAAGGGCAGAAGCTATTCGCTGAGTATTTGCCGGAGCACTACCAGCAGCGGCTCGTGGAAATCATGGAACTCGGAGAGCATGCGGGCACGGCGCCTTCGAGGCGGACAGACGAGGCGGTCTGCTGACGCTTGCGCCGTTCTGCCTGACGTTAAGCTGACATTGGACGGCGCGACGGCGTCGTCCGAATGCGTGACTGCTGCGCGCAAAGCGCATTTTCGCCGGAAATTTCTATACTTCTCTAGCGCACCTGGCACGATCCAGCGCGCGCGACCCAGACGAATTCACGTCAACGAAACGAAGGAATCTAAGCGAACCCGCGGCGCGGCCATCACGGCTCACGCGCGATTCGTATGAGGAGGGAGACATGGCACATTCCGCAACCGCCGAGTCGGGGAAGGAAGGCCACGGCGACGCCTCACCGGCTCTTCCAGCGCTCGCGCTGGCCGCGCTCGGCGTGGTCTATGGCGACATCGGCACGAGCCCGCTCTATACGCTTGCCACCGTGTTCGATCCCGCCAACGGTCTCACGCTCAATGCTTTCAATATCGTCGGCATCGTTTCGCTGATTTTCTGGTCGCTGATGATCGTCGTTTCGCTGAAGTACGTCGTCCTGATCCTGCGGGCGAATAATCACGGCGAAGGCGGGATCATGGCGTTGCTCGCGCTCGCGGCGTCGTCGATCGCGTCGCGGCCGCGCTTGCGTCGCGGGCTCCTCGTGGTGGGGGTGATGGGCGCGGCGCTGTTCTTCGGCGACAGCGTGATCACGCCGGCCATATCCGTGCTGAGCGCCGTGGAAGGGCTCGAAGTCGTCGAGCCCGGGCTCAAGACCTATGTGGTTCCGGTGACGCTCGCCGCGCTGATCGTCCTGTTCGTCACGCAAAAGCACGGCACGGGCGGCATCGGCGCCGTGTTCGGGCCGGTGATGGTGCTGTGGTTCGTCGTGATCGGCGCGGCGGGCGTCGCTAACATCATGGCCACGCCGGTCGTGCTGTATGCGCTCAATCCGCTGGAAGGGCTCCGCCTGGTCATGCATCACCGCTGGCTCGCGTTCGTCGCGCTTGGCGCGGTGGTGCTGTCGCTGACGGGCGCCGAGGCGCTCTACGCCGACATGGGCCATTTCGGCAAGCGGCCCATTCGTGTGACGTGGTTCGGCGTCGTTTTTCCCGCGCTCGCGCTGAACTATCTGGGCCAGGGCGCGCTGCTGCTGGCGAACCCCGGCGCGGTGCAAAACCCGTTCTACCGACTGTTCCCGCAGTGGGCCATCGTGCCGATGATCGTGCTGGCGACGATCGCCACCGTGATCGCGTCGCAAGCCGTTATTTCGGGTACCTATTCGATGACGATGCAGGCGATGCAGCTTTCCTTCCTGCCGCGCATGAACATCGTGCATACGTCGGAGCGCGAGATCGGGCAGATCTACGTGCCCGGCATCAACTGGATTCTGCTGGTCGCCGTGGTCGCGGCGGTGTTGGGCTTCCGCTCGTCGACGGCGCTCGGGGCCGCGTACGGCATCGCCGTGACCGGCACGATGCTGATCACCACGTTCCTGACGTTCTTCGTCGTGCGTTACGCGTGGCGCTACAACTGGCTGCTGTGCGTGCTCTCCACCTCGTTCTTCTTCGTGATCGACGCGCTGTTCTTTTCGGCGAATCTGCTCAAGATCGTCGATGGCGGGTGGTTCCCGCTCGTAGTCGGCGCGATCATGTTCACGATCATGGCGACGTGGGGACGCGGCTGGGAGATGATGCTGGCCGAAGCGCGCACGCGGGCGGGAAAGACGCCGCTCAAACAGTACCTCACCACGCTGCTCGAAAGTTCGCCGACGCGTGTGGGCGGCACGGCGATCTTCCTGACGCCGGACGCCGAAGCGGTGCCGCACGCGCTCGTCAACAATCTGCGGCACAACCGTGTGCTGCATGAGCGCACGGTCTTCCTGACCGTAATCACGAAAAACGTGCCGTGGGTGGCCGACAGCGAGCGCGTGCAGATCAGGCCGCTGTGCGCGGGTTGCTGGCACGCAACGGTGAACTACGGATTCAAGGACGAAGTGGACTTGCCGCGCACGCTGACCGCCCACAAGTCGCCGGAATTCACGTTCAACCCGGACGACACATCCTGGTTCCTGAGCCGCGCGGCTGTCGTGCCCAAACGCGTCCACGGCATGGCGCTATGGCGCGAGCGGCTTTTCGCGGTGATGCTGCACAACGTCGGCAATATCGCGGCTTTCTTCAAACTGCCGGCCAGTCGCGTGATCGAAGTCGGCGCGCGCGTGGAGATTTAGGCAGACAAGGCATCATCTGCCTTTGAAGTAATTCGATAGACATCGCCACTTCGCAACGGCCCTCCACCGGCTCGGGTTCGAAACTTGCTGCCAACGACCAACCGCCGCTCCAATCGGCGCGCGCGTGTTGCTCCGCGGCAGGCAGGCATGGACGAATGCCCGCGCCGCAGCCAATCAGGAGGCGTGCGATGGGCGACGAGACTCACAAGAATCATGGACACGACCGCCGCCGCTTTCTTGCCGGCGTAGCCGCGGTGGCCGGCAGCGTTGCGCTATCGGGTTGCGGTGGCGGCGGATCGGGCGACGACATAACGGGCGGAGGAAGCGGCGGCGACCCCGCGCCCTCGATTACCGACATTCCGGCGCCCAACGCCGCCGACCGCTATGGCCTGCCGCGCCCGGCGTTGCCCGCGCCGGCCAGCTCGGGCATCGACTTCATCGTGCTGGTCACGATGGAAAATCGTTCGTTCGACCATTTCCTGGGCTGGGTGCCGGGCGCGGAGGGCATGCCCGCGAACCGGCAATTCAAGGACGCGTTCGGCGCGACGCAAACGCCGTTTTCGCTTGCGGCGAATGCCGCGTACGGCTATCAGGCGTGCGCCTTCCTGGACCCCAATCACAGCTTCTCGGGGGGCCGCACGCAACTGGCATCGGGTGCGATGAATGGCTGGCTGCTCACGCCGGGCACGAGTCTGAGCCGGGGCGACCTGCTGCCGATCGGCTTCTACACGCAGGCCGACCTGCAATTTTTCAGCGCCGTGGCCAGCAGTTACACGATCGGCGACTTCTACTTCAGCGGCATCCTGACCAGCACGTTTCCCAATCGCCTGTATCTGCATAGCGGCGCAACGGACCGGCTCGACGACAGCGCCGACACGTCGTCGCTCGCGACGATCTGGGACAAGCTGAGCGACGCCGATGTCGACGCTCGCTACTACTACCACGACGTGCCGCTCACGGCGCTTTATGGCACGCGGTATCTCGGCATTTCGCGCCCGTTTGCGGATTTCCTCGTGAATGCCGCGGCGGGGACGCTGCCGCCATTCTGCATGGTCGATCCGTCATTTACGGGCGAGCCCGAAGGCGTTTCCGCCGACGACCATCCGCATGCCGACATCCGCGATGGCGAGGCGTTTCTCGCGCGAGTCTATGAGGCGCTGCGCACGAGCCCGACGTGGAGCCGCACGCTGATGATCGTCGTCTACGACGAATGGGGCGGGTTTCTCGAGCACGTGGTGCCGCCCACCAGGCCGATCAGCAACAGCGAGCTCACGCTCGGCAACGACGGCAAGCTCGGCTTTCGCGTGCCGCTCGCGCTGCTCGGCCCGCGCGTGCGCGCGGGTTCGGTCACGCGCTATCCGTTCGACCCCAGTTCGATTCACGCGCTGCTGCAATGGCGCTTCGGCTTGCAGCCGCTCGGCGTGCGCGGCAGCGATCCGGCGACCTTCAATCTCGCCTACGCGCTCGATTTCAACGGCGCGCCGCGCACCGACGCTCCCGCGTTCACGGTCGCCCAGGGGCCGTTCGGCGGAACCTGCCTGGGGGCGGCCGCGCCCTCGCCGTCGAGTTCGGTATCGGCGATCGATCAGTCGCAAATGCGGGCGATCAACCCGACGGCGGACCGCTTCGCGAACCTGCGCGCGAAGGCGGCGTCATTAGGATTCGCGACCGGCGGCTAACGCCGGTTTCCGCCTAGAATGAGCGGGCCGCAAGCCGGCGCCGGACCGGGCCGCGCGGCCTGACGAAGCTCATGCCTCGAGCGCGGTCGGTCGCCAGAAACCTGGTCGGCACCTGGTAGAGAGCGCTTGCGCGCGACATCGTTTTGCGAAGCGGGCCCCGCATTTGCTAGCGAGACCCTCTCGAAGCCCCGCGGCAGCGTGCAGCATAGGATCGGCACGCGCGGCGGGCCGCCTACGTCGACGTCACCGCGTCGTCCTCAACGGGTCCGCCGATGCCATTTCGTTCCGATCTTCCCGTTTGGTTTTCCCGCCAGCGGTCGTACCGCTGCGTTCTCGCCTCCGTGGCTACGGCGCTGGCGCTCGCCGCAAGCACCGGCGTCACCGCGCAATCCGCGCCGACGGTCGCACCGACCCAGCCGGCCGTGCCGGCCCTTGCGCTGCCCGCATCGGCTGCGGCTGCGAATGCCGGGAGCAGCGCCGCGGCCAGGCACGTCGACAACACGGATCACGCGCAGCCGTCGCCGGTCGTGCCGACGCCGCCGTCCGAACTGTATGGCGAGCTGTATCGCGACGTCGAACTCGCCCACCTGTACCCGGACAGCAAGACGTTCGCCGACATGTCGCCAAACCAGCCGCCGGCGCAAGTCATCGCCGACTATGACAGCCAGCGCGCTCAGCCGCGCTTCGACCTGAAGCAATTCGTCGAACAGCGTTTCACGCTGCCCCCGCGCGAGCCGAAGCGCTATGTGTCCGATCCGAACGAAAGCGTCACCGCGCACATCGATACGCTGTGGAGCGTGCTGCGCCGCGAACCGGAGGCGAGCGCCAGCCCGTACGCTTCGCTGTTGCCGCTGCCGTCGTCGTACATCGTGCCAGGCGACCGCTTCGACGAGATCTACTACTGGGATTCGTACTTCATCCTGCTAGGGCTCGACGCGAGCGGCCAGCGCGCGCTCGTCGACGACGAGCTGAACAACTTCGCGACGTTGATCGACCGCTATGGCCACATCCCCAACGGCAATCGCACGTATTACCTGAGCCGTTCGCAGCCGCCGTTCTTCGCGCAGATGGTGCAGCTCGTCGCGCGCAAAGAGGGCGATCAGGTCTACGCCCGCTATCTGCCCGAGCTGCGCCGTGAATACGCGTACTGGATGGCGGGCAGCGATCATCTGTCGCCGGGCAACGCGGCCCGCCATCTGGTGCGCCTCGCCGACGGCACGCTGCTCAATCGCTACTGGGACGAGCGCGCGGCGCCGCGCGACGAGTCGTACCGCGAGGATGTGATGACGGCGCAGCAGATACCGCAACGCGACGCGCAGGATTTGTGGCGCAACCTGCGCGCGGGCGGCGAAACCGGCTGGGATTTCAGTTCGCGCTGGTTCGCCGACGGCAGGACGCTCGCGACCATCGACGTGACCTCGCTCGTGCCAGTGGACCTGAACTGCCTGATGGTGGAGCTCGAACGCGCGCTCGCGAAAGCCTACCGGGTGACCGGCGACGCGGGTCACGCCGAGAATCTCGAACTACGCGCCCGCGTGCGCGCCGATGCGATCCGCCGGATGCTGTGGGATCCGCAACTGCACGCTTTCACCGACTACGACTTCGTGCATCGCACGCTCACGCACCGGTTGACTGCCGCGACGGTGTACCCGCTTTACACCGGCGTCGCGGCACGCAACGACGCGCGCGAAGTGGCGCAGACGATCCGGCGCGATCTGCTGCGCCCGGGCGGTCTGGCGACGACGCGGACCAATACCGGACAGCAATGGGACGAACCGAACGGCTGGGCGCCGCTGCAGTATCTCGCGGTGATCGGGCTGCGCCGCTACAGCGAGCCGGAGCTAGCTCGCGATATCGCGACCCGCTGGATCCGCACCAACGTCGCGTACTACCAGCGCACGGGCAAGCTGGTCGAAAAGTACGACGTCGACGCGAGCGACAAGTCGGCGGGCGGCGGCGAGTATCCGCTACAGGACGGCTTTGGCTGGACCAATGGTGTGCTGCGCGTGCTGATGCAGCTCTATCCGGATGCGGTGAGTTCGACGAAGCCGGCCGATCTGCCGGGCGGCGCGGTGGGGGTGTCGGATGCGGCGGCATCGGCGGCGGCCGCGCCGCAGACGTCGCACAGCACGTCGGCCGCGGGCCACTAGCGGGAAGAGGTAGTAGCGATACCAGGATGATGGGTTGACTGCCTGACAGCGACGCAGCCCGTTAGCATGCTTCGGATAGCTCGAACGGCCCCTAGTCACCTGGAAAGTCTCGAAGATGAATCGCAAGCTCGACATACCATCGGCCGAACCGGTGCCGCCGCAGGCGCAGGCCACGGCGGCTGCCAAGGCCGCCCCGGCGGCCGGCGATGAAGCCGCCGCGCATTGGCAGCGCAACCTGTGCGTGTGCGTGTTCGGCTCGTTTACGACCATCGTCGCGATGACGCTGCTGCTGCCATTCCTGCCGCTCTACGTCGAACAGCTCGGCGTGAAGGATCATGCGGCGATCGTGCAATGGTCCGGCGCCGCATTCGGCGCGACCTTTTTCAGCGCCGCGCTCGTCGCGCCGCTGTGGGGCAAGCTCGCGGACCTCTACGGCCGCAAGCTGATGCTGATCCGCTCGAGCCTCGGCATGGCGGTCGCGATGTCGCTGATCGGTATGGCGCACTCGGCCTGGCAACTGGTTGCGTTGCGGCTGCTCGCCGGGCTGCTCGGCGGCTATGCGTCGGGCTCGATGATCCTCGTCGCGACGCAGACGCCGAAGGCGCGTTCGGGCTGGGCGCTCGGCGTGCTGTCGTCGGGGATCATGGCGGGGAACCTTGTCGGCCCGCTGATCGGCGGCTTTTTGCCGCCGTTGATCGGCATCCGCGCGACCTTCTGGGCCTCGGGCGCGGCGATCTTCGTCGCCTTTCTCGCGACCGCGGTTCTGATTCGCGAGCAGCCCGTCCGCAAGCGCGCGGACAGCGCGTCGAAGAAGGGCGCGTGGGCCTCGGTCGACGACAAGCGGCCAGCCATCGCGATGCTTGCCACCGGCCTGCTGCTGATGGTCGCGAACATGTCGATCGAACCGATCATCACCGTCTACGTCGCCCAGCTCACGAAGCCTCAAAGCGTGACGATGGTCGCGGGCTTCGTCATGTCCGGCGCGGCGCTCGGCAGCGTGATCTCGTCGTCGCGCCTCGGCAGGTTCGCCGATCGCGTCGGGCACTGGAACGTGATCGTCGGCTGCCTCGCGGTATCGGCGGTGTTGCTCGTGCCGCAGGCGTTCGTCACCGCGAGCTGGCAACTGATCGTGCTGCGTTTCCTGATGGGGATCGCACTCGGCGGCCTGTTGCCGTGCATCGCGAGTGTGATCCGCCACAACGTGCCGGCGAGCGTGACTGGTGCGATTCTCGGCTACTCGGTGTCGTCGCAGTACGCGGGGCAGGTGGCCGGCCCGCTGCTGGGCGGTTTCGTCGGCGGACACGTCGGCATGCGCGCGGTGTTTCTCGGCACCAGCGTGCTGATGGCGCTCGGCGCGCTCGCAAACTGGCGCGTGAAATCGCGCAGCGTACGGGCCGAGGCGGCGCGCTGATACGAGCCGCGTCGACGCTCGACAGGTTTGCCATTGCGGCGAAAACACCCCATCCCTAGGCGGCCCAGCGCCCGCGTAAACCCCAGCGCGCGTCTGGCCGAACCCGCTTTGCTCCTTATTTTATTCATGCTACTGTGAATCGCAGTTCGCAAGGCTATGCAAATTTACATTGCAGCCGGCCGAGGCGGAACTGGGATGGCCTGAGGTCGCCACCCCGCCGGACACACCCCAACGTGTAATCCTGACCAGGGAGAAAGCGCGGTGACGCAGGTTCCGATCGAACGTAGCAGCATCGTCTCCGCGCACGCTTTGTCCCGCCCACGTCTGGCCCCGGCGAAATGGTTCGTCAGGGCGGGCGTCGCGCTCATCTATCTGTTCATGCTGAGCCCGCTGATCTTCGTGATCTGGCTGAGCTTCTTCAAGGACGCGATCATCACGTTTCCGCCATCCGGCTACACGCTGTCGTGGTACGTCAATGCATGGCGTAACGACGCGTTCGCGAATGGCTTCGTGCTGTCGCTGAAGCTCGCGGCGGGCGCGGCGCTCGGCGGCGTGGTGCTCGGCGTGGCCGCCTCGCTCGCACTGGCGCGCTACCGGTTTCCTGGGCGGCGCCTCGTCGGCAACACGCTGCTGCTCCCACTAGTCGTGCCTGGCATCGTCGCCGGCATTGCGACTTATCTGTTCTATCTGCGCGCCGAAAATGCGCTCGATACCGACATCGTCGGCACCTTCGGCGGCCTGCTGCTCGCGCATATCTGCCTGACGATCCCATGGACGATCCGGCTCGTCACCGCGAGCCTGAGCCAGATCGACACCACCGTCGAGGAGGCGGCGCGCAATCTCGGCGCCGGCGCGTGGCGCACGCTGTGGCGCGTCACGTTGCCGATGCTGCGGCCGGCGATCGTCGCGTCCACGCTGTTCGGCTTCATCGTCTCGTTCGAGAACCTCGAGATGACCTTGCCGCTCGTCGGCCCCGGCAAGACGACGTTGCCGATCGCGATCATGCAGTACCTCGAATTCAATCTCGACCCAACCATCGCGGCGGTATCGGCCGCGCAGATCGTGCTGCTCGGCATCGTGATGCTGATCACCGATCGATTCGTGAAGCTCGGCAAGGTGATCTGAATATGGCTCAGGTATCCCTGCGCAATCTGCGCAAGCAGTACGGTGCGACGACCGCGGTCGCCGACGTGTCGTTCGATATCGCCGAGGGCGAGCTGGTCGCTTTCCTCGGCCCGAGCGGCTGCGGCAAGACGACGACGCTGCGCATGGTGGCGGGCTTCGTCGAGCCGAGCGACGGCGAAATCTGGATCGGCAATACCGAGGTCACGCGGCTCGCGCCCGACAAGCGCAATACAGGCATGGTGTTTCAGCGCTATGCGTTGTTTCCGCACATGACCGTCGCGCAGAACGTCGCGTTCGGTCTGGAAATGCGGCGCGTGCCAAAAGCCGAGCGCGACACGCGCATTCGCGAGGCGCTCGACATGGTGCGGCTGACGTCGCTCGCCGAACGCTATCCGCGGCAGTTGTCCGGTGGGCAGCAGCAGCGCGTCGCGATTGCGCGCGCGCTCGCGATCCGGCCCGACGTGTTTCTGCTCGACGAACCGTTGTCGAATCTCGACGCGAAGCTGCGCGTCGAGGTTCGCGAAGAAATCCGCGCACTCCAGCAGCGTCTCGGTCTCACGACGATCTTCGTCACGCACGATCAGGAGGAAGCACTCGCGATGGCGGACCGCGTCGCCGTGATGCACGACGGACGCGTGCAGCAGATCGGCAGCGCGGACGAGTTGTACGAGCGGCCCGCGAATCCGTTCGTCGCGAGCTTTCTGGGGCGCATGAATTTCCTCGCGGGCCACGTCGACGACGGCCGGTTCATCACGGCGAACGGCGAAAAGATCGCGCTGAGCGCCGCCGCGCCCAGGGCCAACACCCTCGGCATTCGCCCGGAGCGCCTGCGTCTCGCCGCGGCGCCCGAGCACAGCGAAGTATCGATTCCGGTACGGCTCGCCGACCGGATCTATCTCGGCGCAACCGTCGAATTACGCCTCACGAGCGAGCGTGGCCAGAGCCTCGTCGCGCTCGTGCCGAACACCGCGCATGCGGGTGCCGGCGGATGGTCGCCGGGCGACACGCTGCACGCGTGCTTCAGAACCGAAGATTGCCTGCTTTTTTCCGCCTGAAGGACCATCAAATGAGCCATCCCATCACGCGCCGCACGTTTCTGAAAGCTGCATCCGGTCTGCTCGTCGCACCCACGCTCGGCTTCGATCCGCGCGCGGCATTGGCAGCCGACGCTTGTCCCAGTGTCGTCGTCGGCACGTGGGGCGGCGATTATCTGAACCTGCTCGAGCAGAACATCGGCAAGCCGATCATCGCGGCGGCCGGCGGTCGCGTCACCTACGACTCGGCGGATCAGATCGGCCGCATGACGAAGCTGCGCGCGGAGAAGATGTCGCGTCACGGTTCGCTCGACGTCGCCTGTCTCGCCGACATCGACATGTTCGACGTCAACCGTTCGGGCGTGCTCGAACCGCTCGACACGAAACTGGTGCCGAACTCGGCGCGCACGATCGAAGCGCTGCGCCGCCCGTATTCGATTCCGCACATCTTCAGTGCGATGGTGATCGTCTATAACCCGGAGAAGTTTCAGGCGAAGCCGGACTCGTTCGCGGTCGCGCTTGATCCGAAACTGAAGGGACGGGTGGGCTTTTCCGACATTCTGTACAACTTCAACGTGCTGCAGTCCTCACTCGCGGCCGGTCAGCACAATGGCGACACGACGGCCGGCATCCAGTTTCTGCGCGAGGTGCGCAAGCAGCAGCCGAAGGTCTATCCGTCGAACGAAGCGGTCGCGGCGGCGCTGAAAAGCGGCGAAATCTGGATGACCTGCATGTGGAAAGCGCGCGCGTTGCAGTGGAAAAAAGGCGGCGTGCCGGTCGACTACGTATTCCCGAAAGAGGGCGGCGTGCCGGTCACGTTCGAAGCCGCCGTGGCGAAGAATGCCCCATCGCGTGCGTGCGGCTTCAACTACCTGAACGCGATGCTGGATGCACGCGCGCAGGTCGGCTTCGCCGAGACGATGGGCTATGCGCCGACCGTCACCGATGCGGCCTTGCCGCCGACGCTGCAACAGAGCGTCGGCTTCACCAATGCCGAACTCGATCGTCTGGTGAAAGTCGACTACGCGCGCTTCACCGCGGAAAAACCGGCGCTGCTCGACTTCTGGAACAAGGAATTCAAGCCGGGACTTTGAACCATGACGACGAGCGCACTGAACGCCGCGCCGCGGCGCCGCGACTTCACCGGGGGCCTGCTCGCAACGCCTGCAGTGTTGGTCGTGCTATTCGTGATCGTGCTGCCAGGCGTGCAACTGGTGCGCTACAGCTTCAATCATTTCGACTCGGTCCAGATGATGCAGGCGGCGTTCACGCTCGAGAACTACGTCCAGTTTCTGACCGATCCGTACTACCACGCGGTGCTGTGGACCACGATCAAGGTGGCCGCGCTGTGCACGGCGCTGTCGCTCGTGCTCGGTTTTCCGGTCGCCTATGTGCTCGCTAAAACGCAGAGCCGCTACAAGAGCCAGCTGGTGATGCTGCTGGTGTTTCCGCTGCTGGTCGGCAACGTCGTGCGCGCGGCGGGTTGGATGGTCATGCTTGGCAACGCGGGTTTCGTCAATGCGACGCTGATCGCGCTCGGCGTCGTCGATCAACCGGTGCGGCTGCTGTATACGCCGTTCGCGGTGGTGGCCGGCACCACCGCCGTGGTGTTGCCGTACATGATCCTGACGTTGCAGAGCGTACTCGAAGGCCTCGATTTTTCGATCGAGGAAGCTGCGCGCAATCTCGGCGCGAGCTTCGCCCAGACGCTTGCGCGCGTCGTGTTGCCGATCGCTGCGCCCGGCGTCGCGGCCGGCACGATGCTCGTGTTCATTCTGTGCATGAACGCATACGCGACACCGGTTCTGCTCGGCGGCACCGGCATCACGATGATGACGCCGGCGATCTACGACCAGATCGCCAAGGCCAACAACTGGCCGTTCGGGGCCGTGCTGTCGCTCGTATCGATGGTCGTCACGTTTGCGCTGGCGCTGTTGTCGCACTGGATCATCCAGCGCCGCTACGCGAAGACGATGATGACCTGAACTGGCAGGGCGCGCCGCGGGCTCGTGTGTGGGATGCGCCTCTCTTCAATTGACTTTCTGAAGGAATCACAGATGCCGACCCTCACCGAAAAGACTCGCGCTTACCGTCACGACCTGATGCAAAAGCTGATGGAACGTCAGCGGGTCGATGCACTGATCTTCACGTCCGCCGACTTCTTCCAGTTTGCGACCAATTTCCATGTCGACGTGCAGACCTGGGAGCGGCCGATCGCGGTGTGCGTGCCGCTGTCGGGCGAGCCGTTTGCGATCATGAACGAGCTGTCGACGCATCACGCGATGATGGCGCGCGAGCGCGGGCATCTGTGGCTCGACGATATCTCGTTCTATTCCGAGCATCCGCGCGTGGTCGAGCGGCAGCCGCTGCTCGCGGAAGTCCCGGAGCTGATCGCCGCGCGTTTGCGCGCCGCCGGGCTTGGCGCATCGCGAATCGGCGTCGAGGCCGCGGGTGGTCCGCTCGGCCGTGCGGCGTCGCTGTTGCCGGACGCGAAGTTTCTGCCGATGCTCGCCGAGCTGCGCTCGTTGCGCTGGGTCAAGCACCTGGAGGAGATCACCGTGATGCGGGCAGCCGCGAGTCTCGCCGATTGGGTGCAGGACCAATATCGCGAGAACATCCGCCCCGGACGGCTCGTGCAGGAACTCGACTATCAGATGGCCGCGCTGATGGTGACCGAAGGCGCACGCCGCTTTCCCGGCGAGAACCTCGAAGTGATGCGTTGCTGGACCCTGTCGGGACCGGCATCGGCGTCGCCGCATGGCGACGGGGCGTCGTGCGGCGCGAAGATCAAGGCGGGCGACGGTCTCGTCAATATCGTGATTCCGCGTTTGAACGGTCTCGTGATCGAGAACGAGCGCACGTGGTTCTGCGGCAAGCCGAGCGCCGAGCAGGCGCGTTTTCATGAGGTCGCGCGCGCGGCCAACGAGGCGGCGGTCGCGGCGGCCGTCACCGGCCAGCCCGTTTCGGGTATCGACGCGGCCGCGCAGGCTGTGATCGAGCAGGCCGGCTGCGCGAAGTACATCCGGCATCGCACCGGGCATGGCATGGGCATCATCGGTCACGAGTATCCGGACGACATGGCATTCAATCACCGCGCGCTGCTCGACAACGAAGTCTACTCGGCGGAGCCTGGCATCTATGTGTACGGCCTCGGCGGCTTCCGGCTCGACGATTCGGTCGTGACCGGCCCCACCCCCGAGCTGCTGACGAAGACCCCGCGCACGCTCGCGCACGCGACCATCGATTGAGTCGCGCGGCTCGCGACACCCTTCAACGTTGAAGAGGACCCGGCTGTGAACCGGGAGGAGAGATGATGGAGTCGATTCTGTTCTCGCACTGCGCGCTGCTCGATCCGGTTGCCGGCGAGTTGCGCGACGACCACGCGGTGCTGGTGGAAAACGGACGCATCAAGGAAGTCTCGGATCGGCCGATCCGTATCACGTCCGCGCGCGAAATCGACGTGCGCGGCAAGACGCTGATGCCTGGCCTGATCGATCTGCACGTGCACGTGCACGCGACGCAGCTCAATCTCGCGGCACAGGTGAACCTGCCGAACGTGCTGGTCACGCTGAAGTCGTTGCCGCTGTTGCAAGGCATGCTCAGACGCGGCTTTACGACGGTGCGCGATGCGGGCGGCGCGGGCTTCGCGCTCAAGCAGGCTTTGGAACAGGGGCTCGCCGAAGGTCCGCGGCTCTTCGTGTCGGGCCGCGCGATCAGCCAGACCGGCGGACACGGCGACATGCGCGGCCGCAGCGACTACATCGGCACCGATAGTCCATGCGCGTGTTGCGCGCGCGTCGGCGCGATATCGCGTGTCGCCGACGGCGTCGATGCCGTGCGTCGCGCGGTGCGTGAAGAGCTGCAGATGGGCGCCGACCAGATCAAGATCATGGCCTCGGGCGGTGTCGCGTCGCCCACCGATCCGGTCGGCGCATGGGGCTATTCGGAAGACGAGATCAGGGCGATCGTCGACGAGGCGCGGGCGCGCGGCACCTACGTGCTCGCGCATGCGTATACGGCCGAGGCGATCGCGCGCGCGGTCCGCTGCGGGGTCCGCACGATCGAGCACGGCAATCTGGTCGACGAAGCGGCGGCGCGCGTGATGGCCGAGCACGGCGCGTTCGCGGTGCCGACGCTCGTCACCTACGACGCGCTCGCGAACGAAGGCGAAGCGCTCGGCCTGCCGGCAGACAGCGTTGCGAAGATCGAGAGCGTGCGTCAGGCGGGCTTGCATTCGCTCGAAATCTTCCGCTCGGCAGGGGTGCCGATGGGCTTCGGCAGCGATCTGCTCGGCGAATCGCAGCGTCTGCAAAGCGATGAATTCCGCCTGCGCAGCGAAGTGCTGTCGCCGCTCGAGATCCTGCGTAGCGCGACGGTGGTCGGCGCGCAGGTGCTCGGCCAGGTCGGGCAGCTCGGGCAGATCACGGCAGGCGCGCACGCCGACATGCTGGTTGTCGACGGCAATCCGCTTGCGTCGCTCGACTGTCTGCTGGGGCAGGGCGAGCGCATTCCGGTCGTGATGAAGGCCGGTAAAATCCATGCCTTTGATTTGCCGGCGTGACATGCGCAGCGCTGCCGTGCGAGCGCGGTTGACAGCGGGGGGCGCCGGCGGCCCATGCAATCCGGAGAGAACGGATGGACTTTCGGCACATCGACGCATTCAGGGCGCTGATGCTCACCCGCACGACGACCCGCGCCGCGCAGGTCATCGGCACTTCGCAGTCGGGCATCAGCCGTCTGATTACCGACCTGGAGCGTTTGACCAGTCTGACGCTGTTCGATCGCAGCCGCGGACGGCTCGAACCGACCGTCGAAGCGTTGGCGCTGTTCGAGGAAGTCGAGCGGCGTTATGCGGGGCTGAACAACATCCGCGAGTTCGCGCTGAGCTTGCGCAATCCGTCGACCGCGGTGATTCGCGTGGGTTCGGTCGTGTCGTTCGGGCTCGGCTACTTCGCGCGCGTGGTCGCGAACTTTCATCGCCGGCATCCGGCCGTGCAGATTGCGTTGACGACCGGGGCGTCGTCGCTGATTCGCGATCAGGTGGTGTCGCGCCAACTCGCGCTCGGCCTCGTCACGAATACGGTCGACGTGACCGGCACCGATTCGACCGCGTTCGCGCAGCTCGATGCGATCTGCGCGTTGCCGGCCGGTCATCCGCTCGGCAAGCACAAGGTCATCAAGGTGGCCGATCTGCGGAATCAGCCGATCGTGTCGTACGACTTGCCCGACCTCGTGCGCTGGGGCATGGATCAGGTGCTCGCGACCGGTCAGCTGCAATCGCAGGTGGTGGCGATCGCGCCGTATTCGGTCAACATCGCGACGATGGTCAAGGAAGGTCTTGGCATCGGTTTGCTGCATCCGGTGTCGGCGTACGACTTTCTCGACTCGAATCTGATCCTGCGCCGCTTCGAGCACGCGATGCCTTTCTATACGCTGAAGATCACGCCACGTGGCGCCGCACCGGCTCCGCATCTCGACGATTTGTCGAAGGTAATGGAGGAGACGCTCGAAGAAGTGCTGGCGGCCGTGAATGCGCGTTTGGCCGCCGCGAGTTGACCTATTGCCGCTTCACGGCAGCGTCGCTCACAAGCTATCCAATCAAATACAGATCGGGCCACCGAGGCCGGACTTCGTCATATCCCGGCAGCGGCGCCTAAGTCGTGCGCTGCCCGCCGGTAATCACCCGCTCCAACGACAGCTTCAAGTGGCGCTGCATCGCCGCCTGCGCCTGCAGCGGATCATGCGCTTCCAGCGCTTCCAGAATCACCAGATGTTCTTCGGGCACGGCGCCCCACGTCGTTTCGTTTTCGAAGTGGCCGCGCAGCTTCTCCGACAGCGGACTATGCCGCGCATCGAATAGCGAGCTGACGGTGCGCACCAGCACTTCGTTGCCGGACATCTGCGCGATCGCGAGATGGAACGCGCGATCGGCCGCGACCGGAATTCTGCCGGCCTTCACTTCGCGCTCCATCTCGTTGTAGATCGCGCGCAGCATTTTCAGGTCTTTCGGTTTGCAGAACGGTGCGACGCTCGCGATGATCGAGCCTTCGATCAGGCAGCGCGCGCCGAGGATGTCGAGCAGGCTATCGCCGAGTTCGGCCTGCGACAGCGACGCATCACGCTGCGCGGGCGGCGTCGTGCACAGATAGACGCCCGAGCCCATGCGAATCTCGACGAGCCCTTCCAGTTCGAGCGCGACCAGAGCCTCGCGCACCGACGGCCGCGATACGCCGAGCGTCTCCGCCAGCGCGCGCTCGGGCGGCAGGCGGCCGTTCGGCGCGAACTCCGGCTGAGCGATCAGATCGCGCAATTTTTCCGCGATCTGAAGATATAAGCGGCGAGTGTCGGCAGGTTTGGTGTTCACGAAACGATTCCCGGCAATGGAGCTTCTGCAAGCCCGATAAGGCGAGCGCCGATTGTAGATCGAAGCGCCCTGCGCGCAAATCGCGCGCGCCCGGCGGCGCGCTGACAGCGTTCGGGGTTTCCCCCAACTCCGTGCAAATTGGCTTGACCAGTATCGCACGTGCGGTTAATTTTGCAAATTGGTAAGGCCAGATCGACGCCACGCAGGCGTCAAACGAGTAGACCTGCGGGTCGCTCCACTCCCCGATACCCGATCCATTCCTCCACGACGATGAAGACAGTCATTTGCGAACAACCCGGCCAGCTCGCGCTAGCTGAACGCGCGATGCCGGACGCCGGCCCTGACGATGTGCTGATCCGCATCCGGCGAGTCGGCATCTGCGGCACCGACTTCCATATCTTCACCGGCAATCAGCCGTATCTGTCGTATCCGCGCGTGATGGGGCACGAGCTTGCCGGCATCGTCGAAGCGGCGCCGGCCGGTGCGCGCGTCGCGGCCGGCGACCAGGTGTACGTGATGCCATATCTGTCGTGCGGGCGCTGCGTGGCCTGCCGCGCGGGCAAGGGCAACTGCTGCGTGAACATCCGCGTGCTCGGCGTCCATACCGACGGCGGCATGACCGAGTACCTCGCGGTGCCGCAGGCGTTCGTCTTCAAGGCCGACGGCGTGACGCTCGACCAGGCCGCGATGCTCGAATTCCTGGCGATCGGCGCACACGCGGTCGCGCGCGCCGACGTGCAAGCCGGGCAGCGTGTGCTGATAGTCGGGGCTGGGCCGATCGGCATGGCCGCGACGATCTTTGCGAAGCTGCGCGGCGGCGAGGTCAGCGTGCTCGACGGCCGCGCGGACCGTCTGTCCGTGTGCGCGGGCGCATTGCAGGCGGATCACACGGTGCTGCTCGACACCACCGACGCCGCGACCGATGCCGCCCAACTCGCGGCGCTGACCGACAACGAGTTCTTCGACGTGGTGTTCGACGCGACCGGCAACGTGAAGGCGATGGAGCGCGGGCTGCAGTTCGTCGCGCATGGCGGCAAGTACGTGCTGGTGTCGATCGTCAGCGAGCGCATTTCGTTTGCCGATCCGGAGTTGCACAAGCGCGAGACGACCTTGCTCGCGAGCCGCAATGCGACCGTCGCCGACTTCGAAACGGTGCTCGAAGCGATGCGCGCCGGCAAGATTCCGACGGCCGCGCTCAATACGCACGTGGTCGAACTCGCCAATCTGCCGGGCGAATTCCCCAAGCTGCTGAAACCGGATGCCGGCGTCATCAAGGCGCTGGTGGCCTGTTGAGCGAGCGGGGACAACGGACGATGGGCAACCCGATTCTTCAATTCGGCACGAGTCGCTTTCTGCAGGCGCACGCGGATCTGTTCGTATCGGCGGCGCTCGACGCGGGCCGCGCGCTGGGACACGTGACCGTCGTGCAGACGACGGCCAACCCCGAGAGCCTCGCGCGCATCGACGCGTTACGCGCGCACCGGCAGTACGAGGTGCGCATTCGCGGTCTGCGCCGCGAAGCGGTGATCGATACGACCACGCATTGTCATGCGATCAGCGAGGCATTGAACGCGAATACCGATTGGCCGACGGTGGTGGAGCGCTTTGCGCGCGACGCGCGCGTGGTGATCTCTAACACCGGCGATCGAGGCTACGAGTGTTTCGCCGAAGACACCGCCGAGCTATTGCACAACGACAAGAGCGTGCCGCGCGGATTCGCGGCGAAGCTCGTGGTGCTGCTGCACGCGCGCTTCAATGCCGGCGCCGCGCCGCTGACGCTGCTGCCATGCGAACTCGTATCGGGCAACGGCGACACGCTGCGTGGTCTCGTCGCCGATATCGCGCGCGAGTGGGGCGCCGGGACCGAGTTCGTGCGCTACATCGAGCACACCTGCGTCTGGGTCAATTCGCTGGTGGACCGCATCGTATCCGAGCCGATCCGGCCGGTCGGCGCGATTGCCGAACCCTACGCGTTGTGGGCGATCGAGCGGCGTGCCGGCATGGTGCTGCCGTGCGAGCACGAAGCGATGATCGTCACCGACGATCTGTTGCACTACGAACGCCTGAAGCTGCTGCTGCTGAACCTCGGGCATACGTGGCTCGCCGAGCGCTGGCAGGCCGACGCGCGCGATCCCGACGAGAACGTGCTGCACGCGATGCGCGATCCGCTGTTGCGCGCCGATCTCGAATCGCTGTGGCGCGACGAGGTCCTGCCGGTCTTCGATGCGCTCGGTCAGGGCAGCGACGCGCGCGCCTATCTCGATGACGTGCGCGAGCGCTTCGAAAACCCGTTCCTCGATCATCGCCTCGCCGACATCGCGCGCAATCACGAGCAAAAGAAAGAGCGGCGCTTCAGGCCGGTGATCGAACTCGCGCGCGAGCTCGACGTGCGTGTCGAGCAACCGCGTCTGAACGCGGCGCTTGCCGCGTGCGTGCAACGCGGCTAAAGGCGCGGGCCGCAACTCCGCAGTAAATCGGGTCGTCGACCCCGCAGTACACCGGCGGCTCACGAGGTCGCAAGGTTCATCTAAACATAGGCTTAGCCTGGCTAGCAGGAGACAGTTTCATGAAGAAAATGCGTTGGGTAGTGATTTTTCTGTGCTTTCTCGCGATCGCGGTGAATTACATCGATCGTGCGAATCTCGCGGTCGCCGCGCCGCAAATCGAAAAGGCGCTCGGCATCGGCCCCGCCGAGATGGGCTTCATCCTGAGCGGCTTCTTCTGGACCTACGCGTTCATGCAGATGCCGTTCGGCTGGTTCGTCGATCGAGTTGGCGCGCGCATCGCGCTGCCGCTCGCGGTCGGCTGGTGGTCGATGTTTACCGCGGCGACCGCGGTCACGACCAGCGTCGCGGGCATGTTCGGCTGCCGCCTGTTGCTCGGCGTCGGCGAGGCGGGTGCGTATCCGTCCTGCACGAAGCTCGTGAGCCAATGGTTCCAGCCCAAGGAACGTGCGCTCGCGACGAGCATCTTCGATAGCGGCTCGCGGGTCGGCTCGGCACTGTCGATTCCCGTGGTTGCGCTGATCATCAGCACGCTCGGCTGGAAGGCGGCTTTTGTTCTTACCGGCTTGCTCGGCGCGGTCTGGATCGTCGGCTGGTTCGTGATCTATCGCAATCCGGTGCAAGACGAGATGGCCGTTGCACTCGAGGCGACTCCCGCGGCTCAGGTGAGCGCGGAGAAGGTGACATGGGCGTCGCTGTTTCGCCACCGCACGCTGTGGGGCATGATGCTCGGCTTCTTCTGCCTGAACTTCGTGATCTATTTCTTCATTACGTGGTTTCCGAGCTACCTCGTTGAGACCCGTGGCTTCTCGCTGAAATCGCTCGGCACGCTCGGCATGATTCCGGCGTTGATCGCGATTCCGGGCGGCTGGCTCGGCGGCTTCGTGTCCGACGCGCTGTTCCGGCGCGGCTGGAGCCTGACGGCCGCGCGCAAGACCTGCATGGTCGGCGGCATGCTGCTGTCGTCGGTGATCACGTTGTCGGCGTTCACGGAGAACACGTATCTGATGCTCGCGTTCTTCGGCATCGCGTACGGCAGCCTCGCGTTCGCCGCGGCGAGCATCTGGTCGCTGCCCGGCGACGTCGCGCCGACGCCGCGCCACGTCGCGTCGATCGGCGGCATCCAGAACTTCGCGTCGAATCTGGCGGGGATCGTGATCACCACGTTCACCGGCGTGATGGTGGCGATGTCGAAGGGCTCGTTCACGATTCCGCTCGTCGTCGCGGGCGGCTTCTGCTTCCTTGGCGCGTTCAGCTATCTTTTCATCGTGGGACGCATCGAGCCGCTGTCGCTGGAATCGGACAGCCGCGATCTGCCCAAGGGCGTGGGCTCCACGATCTGACGTATTCTGTTTGAACGCTTACCGATAACCCTGTCTTCGAGGCTTTTCATGTCGACTCAAGCTAGCCGCGCGTGCCCGATCATTCGCCTGCATCCCGCCGACGACGTCATCATCGCGACCCGGCAGTTGCTGCCGGGCACGCGCATCGACGCGGAACAACTGGTGGTCGCCGGGCTGATTCCACCGGGGCACAAGATCGCGACGCGCGACATCGCGCGCGGCGAGCCGGTCAAGCGCTACAACCAGATCATCGGCGTAGCGCGCGAGGCGATCGCGCGCGGCCAGCATGTTCATACGCACAATCTCGGCATGTCCGAGTTCGCGCGCGAGCACGCGTTCGGCGCCGATGCGCAGCCGACCGTCTACGTCGATGAACCCGCGCATTTCATGGGGATTCGTCGCGACGACGGCCGCATCGCGACGCGCAATTACATCGGCATTCTGACCAGTGTGAACTGCTCGGCGACGGTTGCGCGCGCGATTGCCGATCATTTCCGGCGCGACGTGCGTCCCGACGCGCTCGCCGACTATCCGAACGTCGACGGTGTGATCGCTCTGACGCACGGGCTCGGCTGCGGCATCGACATGCAAGGCGAGGGCATTGCGATTCTGCGTCGCACGCTCGCCGGCTACGCGGTGCATCCGAACTTCGCGTCGGTGCTGTTCGTCGGGCTGGGCTGCGAGACGAATCAGATCGACGGCGTGCTCGCGGCGGGCGGCCTCGACGCCAGCACGACGAAGCTGCGCAGCTTCACGATCCAGGACAGCGGCGGCACGCGCAAGACGATCGAACGCGGTATCGCGATGGTGCGCGAGATGCTCGCCGACGCGAATCGCGTGCAGCGCGTGCCGGTGCCGGCCTCGCATCTGTGCGTTGGTCTGCAATGCGGCGGCTCGGACGGCTACTCGGGCATCTCCGCGAATCCGGCGCTCGGCGCCGCGGTGGATCGGCTCGTGCGGCATGGCGGTACCGCGATCCTGTCGGAAACGCCGGAAATCTACGGCGCGGAACATCTGCTGACGCGCCGCGCGGTGAGCGCGGCGGTCGGCGACAAACTGCTCGCGCGCATCGCGTGGTGGCAGGACTACTGCGCGCGCAACGGCGGCGCGATGGACAACAACCCATCGGCGGGCAACAAGGTGGGCGGTCTGACGACGATCCTCGAAAAATCGCTCGGCGCGGTCGCGAAGGGCGGCACGACGAATCTGGTCGACGTCTACGAATACGCTCAACCGATCGCCGCGAAGGGCTTCGTGTTCATGGATTCACCCGGCTACGACCCGGTTTCCGCGACGGGACAGGTCGCCTCGGGCGCGAACCTGATCTGCTTCACGACCGGGCGCGGCTCCGCTTACGGCTGCGCGCCGTCGCCGTCGTTGAAGCTGGCGACCAACACCGCGTTGTGGGAGCGCCAGCAGGACGACATCGATATCAATTGCGGCGGGGTGATCGACGGCAGCGCGAGCATCGATGAACTCGGCGAAGCGATCTTCCGCATGATGCTCGACTGCGCGTCGGGTACGCGCACCAAGAGCGAGCTGCATGGCTACGGGCAGAGCGAGTTCGTGCCGTGGCAAGTCGGCGTGGTGACCTGAACGGCTGCATTGCAGCGACACAAGCAAACAAGCGAATAAATCACGCACTGGAGGATGTAATTGGAACGCCGCCTTTATTCAGGCCGCGACGTGAAGCGCGCGCACAGCATCGATGATCTGCGCGCGATGGCCCGCAAGCGTCTGCCGAATTTCTGTTTCGAGTATGTCGAGGGCGGCGCCGAAGACGAAGCCACACTGCGGCGCAACCGCGACGTGTTCCGCGAAATCGCTTTTCTGCCGCGCACGCTGGTGAACGTCGAAAAGCGCAATCAGAGCGTGACGCTGTTCGGCGAGCGCAGCGCGTCGCCGTTCATGATCGGCCCGACCGGCTATAGCGGCCTGATGTTTCGCGAAGGCGACGTCAAGCTGGCCAGTGCGGCGGCAGCGGCCGGCATTCCGTTCGTGCTGAGCAACGTGTCGACGATCTCGCTGGAGGACGTCGTGCAGCGCGCGGGCGGTCGCGTGTGGATGCAGGTCTACATGTACCGCACGCGCGAATCTCTCGCGAAGCTGGCGCGGCGCGCGAACGCCGCGGGCATCGAGGCGCTGGTCGTCACGACCGACAGCGCGGTGTTCGGCAAACGCGAATGGGACCTGCGCAACTACATCGAGCCGCTGAAACTCGACTGGCGCAACAAGTTCGACGTGCTGCGCCATCCGAGCTGGATGGCCAACGTGCTGTGGCCGAACGGCATGCCGCGCTTCGCCAATCTCGGCGACCTGCTGCCGCCGGGGCAGGACAGCGTGAAGGGCGCGACGATCACACTGGGCCGCGAACTCGACCCGTCGTTGTCGTGGGACGATATCCGCTGGCTGCGCGATCTGTGGCCGCGTCGGCTGATCGTCAAAGGCGTGCTGGGTGCGCCCGATGCGCTGAAGGCGCTGGAGGCCGGCGTCGACGGCATCGTGCTGTCGAACCACGGCGGGCGGCAACTCGACAGCGCGGTATCGGCGATGGACGTGCTGCCCGAAGTCGTCGAGCAGGTTGGGGGTAAGCTGTGCGTGATGCTCGACGGCGGATTTCGCCGCGGCTCCGAGATCCTGAAGGCGGTCGCGCTGGGCGCCGATGCGGTATTGCTCGGACGCGCGACCACCTATGGTCTGAGCGCGGGCGGTCAGCCGGGCGCTGAGCGGGCCATCGAGATTCTGCAGACCGAGATCGACCGGGCGCTCGGCTTGCTCGGTTGCTGCGATATCGCCGGGCTGGACCGTAGTTATCTGCGTTGGCCAGGGCAGCAGGCGCCGCTGCCGCGCGTGCAATCGCAATCGCAAGCGCAAACGCAAACCGTGCAGGCGCGTGCAGCGGCTTTGTCCGTCTGACGAACTGGAGATATCTGATGCAGCAAGAACCGAACGTCGCGACCCGCGGTAACGAAGCCGTCGCCGCGCTGCGCGAAGCGCTCGGCGCGGACATCGTGAGTCTGCCGGCCGAATTTGGCGGGCGGCAGTTCGCCGACTGGAGCGGCACGCCATCGACCGATCCGATCGCGCTGATCCGCCCGCGCACGACCGAAGAAGTCGCCACCGCGCTCAGGATCTGTCATCAATTCCGCCAGCCGGTCGTCACGCAAGGCGGCATGACCGGGCATGCTGGCGGCGCCTGCGTGCTCGGCGGCGAGGTTGCGCTGAGCGTCGAGCGGATGACCGGCGTCATCGACATCGATCCGGTCAGCGCGACGATCACCGTGTTCGCGGGCACGCCGCTGCAGGTGGTGCAGGAAGCGGCCGATCACGCCGGCTTCATGTTCGCGCTCGACCTCGGCGCGCGCGGCAGTTGCACGATCGGCGGCAACATCGCGACCAATGCGGGCGGCAATCGCGTGATCCGCTACGGCATGATGCGCGACCAGGTGCTCGACGTCGAAGCGGTGCTCGCCGACGGCAGCGTGATCGGCGGCGAGCGCAAGATGATCAAGAACAATACCGGCTATGACCTGCGCAACCTGCTGACCGGCAGCGAAGGCACGCTCGGGGTCATCACGCGCGCGGTGCTGCGCCTGCGCGCCAAACCGCGCGCAATCTCGACCGCATGGTGCGGCATGCCGGATTACGAGGCGGTAACCACGCTGCTCGGCCGCGCGCAGGAACGGCTGCCGGCCGGCGTGTCCGCGTTCGAAGTCATGTGGCCCAGCTATTGCGATTTCGTGCGGGAACGCCTGCCCGAACTGCGCGTGCCGCTCGGCAGCGATCACGCTTACTACGTATTGCTCGAGACTTGCGGCGCGGACCCGGAGCGGCAGTCGGCGGCGTTCGAGGACTTTCTCGCCGACATGCTCGACGCGGGCGTGATCTCCGATGCCGCGCTCGCGCAATCGGACGCGGACGCCGCGGCGTTCTGGGCGATTCGCGACGCGCCGGCCGAATATCCGCGCCTGATCCCGGGACGCATCTCGTTCGACATCAGCTTCGCGGTTGCGCAGGCGGGCGATGCGGCGCAGCGTTGCGACGAGCGGCTGCGCGCGCGCTGGCCGCAAGCGACGATCCTCGTGTACGGGCATCTCGGCGACGGCAATCTGCACGTGGTGGCGCAGGAACCGGGCTGGACCGACGCGGACATCGACGAGGTCAAGCGCGTCGTTTATGAACTCACCGGGGAAATGGGCGGCTCCGTATCGGCCGAGCATGGGATCGGCGAGGAAAAGCTGGGCGTGCTCGGCATGTCGCGCTCGCCGGCCGAACTCGCGGCGATGAAGGCGATCAAGCTTGCGCTCGATCCGCACAATATCCTGAACCCCGGCAAGGTGATCGCGATGTAGTGTGCGGTGGTTTTGCGCGTCACGCGGCAACGTGGCGCGCGCATTCCGGGCGCGTTCCTGGCCGATCGGGAACGCGCTTCTCCGACGTGACATCCAATCCCATATCCGCAACGGAATATGGGGAGATGTCAGATGAAGCTCATCATCCACACAGTGCTGGCGGCAACGCTCGCGTTAGCGAGCATCGCGTCCAGCGCGCAAGGCGCCGGGCCGAGCGATCCGCAGATTGCCGCGATCGTCGTGACCGCAAATCAGGTCGATATCGACGCGGGCAAGCTCGCGGAATCCAAAACGAAATCGAAGGACGTGAAGGCGTTCGCGCAGCAAATGGTCACCGATCACACCGGCGTCAACAAGGCCGCGACGGATCTCGTGAAGAAGCTCAACGTGACCCCCGAGGACAATCCGACGAGTCAGAACCTCAAGCAGGGCGGCGACCAGAACATCGCCAAACTGAAGACACTTTCGGGTGCCAGCTTCGATAAGGCCTATATCGATCACGAGGTCACCTATCATGAAAACGTGATCGACGCGCTCGACAAGACGCTCATTCCGAGCGCGAAGAACGAGGAACTGAAGGCGCTGCTCGTGAAGGTGCGGCCGGCCTTCGTCGCGCATCTCGAACATGCGCGCCACGTGCAGGCGGAACTGGCAAAGAGCGGTGCGTGAGATGCGCCGGCTCGTTTGTCTGATGGGCGTGCTGGTGTTGCACGTCGATGCGATGGCGGCGACGTACGTCGTCGTGATCGAACAGATGCGGTTCAATCCGGCCGCGTTGACGGTCGCGCGCGGTGATCGCGTGGTGTGGATCAACAAGGACCTGTTTCCGCACACCGCGACCGCTGATGCGAAAGCGTTCGATTCGCATGACATCGCGCCGGATGCATCGTGGAGTTACGTGGCGACCAAGGGGGGACGCTACACGTATTCGTGCACGCTGCATCCGACGATGCACGCGGTTCTGAACGTACGATGAAAGCGATGATGAATCTGCCTGTCGAGTCCACTGAAGACGACCTCGGCATCGCGCGCCGCATCGCCGCGGGTGACCGTGACGCGTTCGAACTGCTGATGCGAAGGCATAACCGCCGGCTCTATCGCATGGCGCGCGCGACCTTGCGCAACGACGCCGAGGCGGAAGATGCGCTACAGGATGCGTATCTGCACGCGTACCGATCGATCAGCCAGTTTCGCGGTGAGTCGCAATTGTTCACGTGGCTGTCACGGCTGGTGCTCAACGAATGCTTCGCGCGATTACGGCGCTCGGCGCGGCGTCAGAATGTGATTCCGATCGTGGACGCACCCGAATACATCGAACCTGACGATGCAATGACCACACACGACGACGATGCCCCCGACCGGGCGCTTGCGCGTTCGCAAGTGCGCGCGCTGCTCGAACGCAAACTCGATGAATTGCCCGAGCCGTTTCGCGTCGTATTCGTGCTGCGCGCGATCGAGGAAATGAGCGTCGAGGAGACCGCGCAGTGTCTGAACATTCCAGAAGCGACGGTACGGAGCCGGCATTTCCGCGCGCGCAGCATGTTGCGCGAGTCGCTCGCTCAGGCTCTCGATCTCGCCGAGCGCGACGTGTTCGAATTCGGCGGGGCGCAGTGCGATCGCATCGTTGCGAGCGTCCTCGGGAAAATATCCGGTGGCGAGTCATAGCATTGGCGACGCGTGCAGGGGCACCGTGAACTGAACCGCCGCGCCGCGCGGCGTGGATTCACTCACCCATAACCGGCCGCCATGGGCGTCGATAATCGAACGGCAGATTGAAAGTCCCATGCCCAAGCCCGTCGCTTTGGTCGTGTAAAACGCGCTGAACGCGTGTTCCGGACCGTTCGGACCGAAGCCCGGTCCCGAGTCGCGCACGGTCACGACCACGCCGGCACCGTCCGCCTCGCCCGTGCTGACCTGCACGTGCCGAGTCCCCTCCAGACTGCTCGTTGCCTCCAATGCATTGATGATCAGGTTGAGCAGCACCTGCTGCAATTCCACCCGGTCGCCTTCGATGGACGGCAAATCTTCCGCGAGTTGGATCTCCAGCCTGGCGCCACTCTTCCTTGCTTCTCCCTGGACCAGTTCGGTGATCTCGCGGATCGCCTCGTTGATATCTACCGGCTCCTGTTTCCGTGGCGCCTTCCTGACCATTTGCCGGATCCGGCCGAGCACGTCTCCGGCGCGATTGGTGTCCCTGACGATACGATCGAGCGCACGCCTCGCTTCGCCGAGGTCGGCGGGCTCGCGGGCCAGCCATCGCAATGCGGCCTCCGCGTTGGCCACCGTCGCGGTAACGGGCTGACTGAGTTCGTGAGCGATCGACGCGGCGAGCTGCCCCATCGTCGCGACGCGATTCGCATGCGCCAGTTCGGCCTGCACGTCGCGATAGCGCTCTTCGCTGTCACGGATTTTCTTTTCCGCCTGCTTCTGCGCGCTCAGATCGAGAATGTAAGCCACCCCCTGGTTCGGCTCATCCTCGAATGCCGCGCCGCCGATCAGGACGGGTACCCGGCTGCCGTCTTTCCTGTAGAACTCCTTTTCGCAGGGTTGCATGGCGCCGGTCGCCGCAAGCTCTTCGAACTCGCGCGGCACACGTTGTTGCCATTCGGGGGGCGTCATGTCGTACCATCGCAGCCCTTTCCGCAAATCCTCACGGTCGTACTGGAGCATGTCGAGAAAGGAATCGTTGGCGTCGATGAGTCGTCCGTCCAGGCCCCAGATGACGATCCCAATGAGATTGGCGTCGACGAGGCGTCGGATCTTTGCTTCGCGTTGCGCGACGTCGCGATACAAGCGGGCATTTTCGAGCGAAATGGCAGCCTGCGAGGCCACGAGCTTCAGCACGGCGATCCGCGCGGGGCTGAACACGCGGGCAGTGAGATTGTTCTCGAGGTAGAGCACGCCCATCAGCTTGGCGCCATTCATCAGCGGCAGGCACAGAATGGAACGTGCGCGATGCTGACGGACGTAAGGGTCCGGATCGGCCATCGGATCCGATGCGGCATCGTCGAGGAAAATGTTCTCGCGCGTACGCAAGACCTGGTTGATGATCGACTCCGGCAACACCGCTGAGTTGAGCGGCGCGTCCGATAGCTGCACATGGACCGCGTCGCCGGCGGTGGTGGCTTCCGCGGCAATCCGATGCTCGCCCGCATCCGACAGGATCAGCAGACCCCGTTCGGCGCCCGCCTGTTCGATGGCCGTGCGCATGACCATCCCGATCAGCTTTTCCAGGTGGATTTCGCCTGACGCCGCCTGCGACACCTTGATCACTTTCGCCAGCTCCAGGTGCTCGATGGTTGCCGCCATCGTATTGGTCGGTCCGGGCACCGTCTCTTCGGTTCTCAGGTATGGGTACTGTTCCTCGAGTTGACGCGCCTTGCCGATGGCGCCCCAACGCAGATAGCCATAGCGGGCGTCCTGCATATACATGCGCGCAATTCTTCGACGACCGCGGGCCGCATAAAAGCGCGACGCGAGTTCGCTCGCCAGTGCCTCGATATGCGCGAAGCCGCTGTCCTGCGCCAAATCGATAGCCTGCTCGTAGAGCGTTTCGGCCTCCGCCACGTGGCCTTCGATGCGCGCGATCTCGGCGCCGACCAGTGCGGCATGACTTGCGAAGTTCTCCGCGCAGAGATCGGCCCAAACGCGCAGCTGCTTATGGTGGGCAAGTAATGCTTCCCGCTGCTGCGGCCACTCGCCAGCCGCGATGGAGTCGCGCCGTCCAGCCGTCGCGAGCGCGGCATAAAAGTGATATTCGGCCTCGTCGAGGAACGAGTGCGAGGTCCACAGAAGCCGCTGCGCCTCTGACGCGGCGGCCATGGCCGCCTCGTGGTCGCCGGCGAGATAGCGCGCCTGGAGCTTCCGGATCCAGTACCAGCATGCGGCGGCCGACAGCGACGGTTTGTTCAGATCCAGATAGTGCTGTTCTGTGTGAGCTTCGTTGAACTGCGCGTCGTCGAGGCAGCCGAATACCGGCGTCAAGCCGCGCAGCGTCCGGATGACCGCAAGCTGGTCTTCGATAAAGTGAATCGCCAGGCCGAATTGCAATTTGCTGGCATACGCAAGGCCGGTTTCACCCTCTCGTTGCACGTCGGCCAGTGGCTCGCCGATGAAAAGCAGGTTCGAGACGAGGTGGAACCACGCGAATGCGCCGAACGACAGGTCGCCGGTCCTGTTCAAGGCGTCGAAAATGCGGCGGAAGTGGTCGCCGCAAGTCTGCCGCGCTGGGCGCACCCAGCGGGCGACATAAACGGAGAACGCGAGATGCGTGCGGGCTTCGAAGCGTACGAGGCCGCGTCGTTCGACGAGCTTGCAGCCGAGCCGGCCGAATTCGAATCCGGGCTGGTAGTCGCCGAAAAGCCGTCCGGCGAACCAGGGGAATTGGGCGTAGGCCACGCACGACGCATCGGCATTGCCTTGTTCGAGGCTGAGACTGATTGCCTTGCAGATCGTCAGGCAATTGAGGTTCCCATCCGTGAACAACGCGGGCGCGAAGAGCTTGGTCAGAACCTCGACGGTTGCCAGCGCGATGGGATTCTCCATCGGCGGAAGATCGATGAGTTCCTCGATGCTCCGGTCGCCAAGCAGTGACCAGATGCGCTCGTATTCGCGGCGCACGGGCGCGTCGTCCGGATGGGGTGACCACTCGATGCCCACATGACGAAGGAAGGCGAGGCCAACGGCGATCGCGTTTTCGCTCTGGTCGAGCATCAGGTAGACATCCATCTGCCAGAACGTGACCTGGGCGCGCTCGAGCGTGGTCGTCGCACGCTTCGATAGCGCCGCAAGTCGCGTCTCGGCGGCGA
>NZ_JAYMRT010000007.1:0-364453 GCF_038900515.1 Burkholderia sp. JPY481 | reverse complement strand
GTTCCGGATTTCCGTGGGCCGCGTTTCGCGCATCGCGCCTCATCGCGAAACACGAAAGTGAATGGGCCAATCCGGCGAAGTGGCAGGCGCTGGTCAGTGCCATCGAAGAGCGCACCGGACACAGGCCCGAGCATGAGGAGGAGAAGAAGCGCATCGCGAAGCTGGTGTGGTGGGACGAGGTGGCGGCGGGCGTCCCTGGCTTCCCCGGATCGGATGTGTATCACATCAATCCGATCGGGCTGGTGGGGAATTTTGCGCGGAGAGAGGCGCATCCATTCATTACCATTCAGGGTCAACGAATCGAACTGCAGTTTTTGTGGAAATACAGTGGTCAGTCGCTTAATGAAAGAGACTACGCAGAGGCGGCTACAGAACTGGGCTGTCACTCGCACGCAATAAAGGCTGTTGCAAAAACGGAATCCGGTTCGTCAGGCGCCTACTTCAAGCCAGGCCAAGATTTGGCTTCAGGGGATGATCTGGTGCCAGCCATTCTCTTTGAGCGACATCTATTTCATCGTGCTACCCATGGCAAATTCGATCAAAGCCATCCTCACATTTCCAATCCCACACAAGGGGGCTACGGAATCAAGGCAATTCAATATGAGAAATGATGGAAGCTTACGCACTTGACCAAACCGCGGCATTGCTCTCCGCATCCTGGGGACGATTTCAGATATTGGGGAGCAACTTCAAGGCCGCGGGCTTTCAAAGAGTGCAAGACTATGTTGCATCGGTAAGTCAGTCGGAATCTAATCAACTTAGGGCGTTTGTCTCATTTATAAAGGCGGATCCGATTTTAACGAAGGCCATTTGCAATGAGGATTGGCACGCGTTTGCAGTTCGATATAACGGGCCCGCCCAGCAGGGCTATGATGCGACGATCACGAGAAATTATCGGGAGTTAGGTGGAAAATGAGATTGATAAGATACTGGATTTGTATTGGGATTTTTTTTGCAAATGCAACTTGCGGGGATGCTTTTGCTGCCCGTTCGCTATGCGCTCCGGAAGAATCAGTGATTTTCTCCTGTGCAACTAGAGAATCAAAGAAGATCGCTTTGTGTGTGGATAATCGAACAAAGATAATGACATATCTGTTTGGAGGGGTTGGAAATATAGAGATGGCGTACTCCGCAAACGAGGCGAGCGAGAATGGCTTTACTTATAATCATTATTTTCGGGCGGATGTTGATTATGCGCGAATTTCTTTCGTGAAGGGGGGGTACGAGTATTCGGTGTTTAGGAGCTATGATGCAACTGAATCTCGGGTTCCACGTTATGGAGTTGCCGTTGCTCGTCGTGGAGGCGATGAAGTGCAGATTAAATGCCAATCTAAAGTGGTAGATCATCTCTCAAACGTTATTGATCATTTGAAGTGCGATGCGAGTAGCGCACTAGGGTGCTCTTGATTTTCAACTCAGCTGTCTAGCTCGCTGGGACCGTCGGTCGGCACTGGGAGGGATATTTTTGGATGACAGACGCGTATCACCATGACGGCCCAGTCTGGCTTACGGCGGAAAGGAAAATTCGGAGCTCAAGGTATGCCAGTATTCGATCTTGTCTTGAATAGGGTATGTTCTAAAGTGGCGGACTGAGGGTAGCCAATGAAAGCGATGCTGCTAATTCTTGGGCGGCCTGTGCAACCTGTTTTTGCATACGCTTCCCGGCCTCTTGCATTCGCGGAAATTCAAGACCTTGGGCCGGTCCCGCAAGTAATTCGCTCAACCATGAATCAGACATCTCCTTCAAACCTTATGGATCGCTGAATTGCAAAATGTAGAGAAAAAATTGCGCTGTCATAGGTTAGTCTCATATTTACATGGTTTGTCGCGACTAGTGAGGCCTGTAGATTGGGGGCGACACTTGGTCCCACATGGCTAGCGCCAAAACCGTCAAAAGGCGATCCTCACTCATGGCTTTCGACTGGTGACTCAGGGTGGCGATTGCGACGAAGTCACGCGGAGGTTTTATTGGCATTGCCTCGATTCCGGAATGGCCGAGGAGGCTATACGTAAGCGATATTCTTTTGACGAGAATAAAAATCCTCCCCTCACACCTTCAACAACCCCTTCTTTTCAATAAACTTCACCACCTCGTCGAGCCCTTCGAGCGCCTTCAGATTGCACATCACGAAGGGCCGCTCGCCGCGCATCTTCTTCGCATCCGACGCCATCACGTCGAGGTTCGCGCCCACCAGCGGCGCGAGATCGGTCTTGTTGACCACGAGCAGATCCGACTTCGTGATTCCGGGTCCGCCCTTGCGCGGGATCTTCTCGCCGCCCGCGACATCGATCACGTAGATCGTCAGGTCCGACAGCTCCGGACTGAAGGTTGCCGCGAGGTTGTCACCACCCGATTCGATGAACACGATGTCCGCGTCCGGAAAACGCGTGAGCATGCGGTCGACGGCCTCGAGGTTGATCGACGCGTCCTCGCGGATCGCCGTGTGCGGGCAGCCGCCCGTCTCGACGCCCATGATGCGTTCGGCCGGCAGCGCACCCGCGACCGTCAGCAGACGCTGATCCTCTTTCGTATAGATGTCGTTCGTGATCGCGACGAGGTCGTACTGGTCGCGCATCGCCTTGCACAGCATTTCGAGCAGCGTGGTCTTGCCCGAGCCGACCGGGCCGCCGACGCCCACGCGCAGCGGCGGCAGCTTCTTGGTGCGGGTCTGGGTCGAGGTATGGGGAGCCGGATGATGAGGTGCGTTCATGATGGATCGTGGGAATCGTGTTACGAGCGGAAGAGCCGCGAATACTGCGACTCGTGGCGCGCCGACAGAATGCCGAGCTGCGGCGCGAATGTGTTGAGATCGTCACGCGAAATGGCGAGCGCGCGCGGGACGGCCGCATCGAGCGGTTCGCGCAGCGCGACGATGATGCGCTGCCCCGCGAGCTGGCCGAGCGGCACCGCCTTCAACGCGGCGGCGGCCTGGTTCTCGACCCAGCTGAACGCATAGGCGGCGAGCGCGGCATCGGTGGACGCATCATGCGCGTAGGCGGCGAATGCGAACGCGCTCGGCTGCGCGAGCGGCGTCAGCGACGCGAGCGTTTCGCGCCTCGCTGCATCGCCCCATTCGAGCGACACGCACAACTGCCGCAGCGACCAGCCCATCTGCTCGGTTTCGCGGCGCAGTTCGGCGGACTCGCGGCTCGCTAGAAATTCGGCGTTGGCGTCGGCGAGTTCGATCGCGTCGTGCGTGCGCCAGCGTTCGATCTGCTGCGCGAGGAATGGCAACTCGCCGCGCGCGAGCACGTCGGTCAGCCCGCGTTCGATCCACGTGCGCGCGGAGTCGGCGTCGGTGATGAGTTGCGCTTCGATCGCCGCTTCGAGACCCTGCGAATAGCTGAACGCGCCGATCGGCAGCGCCGGCGACGCGAGATGCAGCAGCGCGGTCAGTTCAGCGATGCGCATGGTGATGCGAGTGATGCCCATGTCCGCACGATTCGTCGTGCACGTGGTCATGATCGTGGTCCTGCGAGTGCGAGTGCGAAGAGCCTTCACGCGCATGCTCATGCCCATGATGCTCACCAAACACCTGCTGTGCGATCGCATAGTCCTCGGCGAAAGTCTCATCGTGCCCGTGCTTGTGCCCACCGCCATATGCGCCGGCCTCAGGCTGAAACGGCAGCGACACCCGCTCGAGCGTCGCGCCGATGCGCTCGAGCATGTCGGCGAGCACCGGATCGTATTCGAGCTTCAGATAATCGGCGCCCACTTCGACCGGCGTATGACGATTGCCGAGGTGATACGCGGCGCGCGTCAACGTTAACGCGTCCGAAGCGCGTACCACAAGCACGGCTTCGTCAGCCGCAACGACACGCACGAGCCCGCCATCATCGGCGACGAGCATGTCGCCATCGCGCAGCACGGTGCCGCGCGGCAACAGCAATGCAATTTCCTCGCCGTTATCGAGCGTCGCGGCAAGACGGCTCTTGCGACGTTCATCGAACGCGAGCGTCAACGTCGGCGCTCGCTTGACGAGTACGGGCGCGATCTTCAGATGCGGCGCGAGAAGTTTGTTCAGTGTACGCATGATCAGAACAGGAAATAGCGTTGCGCCATCGGCAGCACGGTGGCCGGATCGCAGCTCAGCAACTGGCCGTCGGCGATCACCTGGTAGGTTTCCGGATCGACGCTGATGTTCGGGCGCCACGCGTTGTGAATCATGTCGGCCTTCGTCACGTTGCGGCAGTTCTTGACCGCGACGATGCGCTTTTCCAAACCATAGCGTTCGGCGACGTTCGCATCGGCGGCGAGTTGCGACACGAAAGTCAGCGACGTGCGACCGAGCGCGCCACCGCGCGTCGCGAACATCTCGCGATAATGCACGGGCTGCGGCGTCGGAATCGATGCATTCGGGTCGCCCATCTGCGCCATCGCGATCATGCCGCCCTTCAGGATCAGCGACGGCTTGATGCCGAAAAACGCCGGCTCCCAGAACACCAGATCGGCCCACTTGCCCGGCTCGATCGAGCCGACCTCGTGCGCGATGCCGTGCGTGATCGCCGGATTGATCGTGTACTTCGCGACGTAGCGTTTCGCGCGGAAATTGTCGTGACGCGCGTTGTCCTCGGGCAGCGCGCCGCGTTGCACCTTCATCTTGTGCGCGGTCTGCCACGTGCGGATGATCACTTCGCCGACCCGGCCCATCGCCTGCGAATCGGAAGACAGCATCGACAGCGCGCCGAGATCGTGCAGGATGTCCTCGGCCGCGATCGTCTCGCGGCGAATCCGCGATTCGGCGAATGCGATGTCTTCGGCAATCGACGGATCGAGGTGATGGCACACCATCAGCATGTCGAGATGCTCGTCGAGCGTGTTGACCGTATAGGGCCGCGTCGGATTCGTCGACGACGGCAGCACGTTCGTTTCGCCGCACACCTTGATGATGTCCGGTGCATGTCCACCGCCCGCGCCTTCGGTGTGATACGTGTGGATCGTGCGGCCCTTGAACGCGGCCACCGTCGTTTCGACGAAGCCCGCTTCGTTCAGCGTATCGGTGTGGATCGCGACCTGCGTGTCGGTATCGTCGGCGACGGAAAGACAGTTGTCGATCGCCGCGGGCGTCGTGCCCCAGTCCTCGTGCAGCTTCAGGCCGATCGCGCCCGCGGCGATCTGCTCGGTCAGCGGTGCCGGCTGGCTCACGTTGCCCTTGCCGAGAAAGCCGAGGTTCATCGGATAGCCGTCGGCCGCTTGCAGCATGCGCTCGAGATGCCACGGCCCTGGCGTGCAGGTCGTCGCATTGGTGCCGGTCGCGGGGCCGGTGCCGCCGCCGAGCATCGTCGTCACGCCGCTCGCGAGCGCTTCCTCGATCTGCTGCGGGCTGATGAAGTGGATGTGCGTATCGATGCCGCCCGCGGTCACGATCAGCCCTTCGCCGGCGATCACTTCGGTGGCCGCGCCAATCGCGATCGTCACGTTCGGCTGGATGTCCGGATTGCCGGCCTTGCCGATCGCCGCGATGCGGCCGTCCTTGATGCCGATGTCGGCCTTCACGATGCCCCAGTGATCGAGGATCACCGCGTTCGTCACGACGGTATCGACGACATCGGCATGCACGCGCTGCGACTGGCCCATGCCGTCGCGGATCACCTTGCCGCCGCCGAACTTGACCTCTTCGCCGTAGGTCGTAAAGTCGCGCTCGATCTCGATCAGCAGTTCGGTGTCGGCGAGGCGCACGCGGTCGCCGGTGGTGGGGCCGAACATCTCCGCGTACGCGCGGCGGCCAATGCGTAGTGTCATGGTGTGGGTCCGGAGTGAGCTACAAGCGAGCTACAAGCAACGCAAGGCGGAGCAGGGCGGTCGAAACGCGAGGGCGCGGGCAGCGCATCACAGCTTGCCCATCACCTTGCCGTTGAAGCCGTACACGACGCGCTCGCCCGCCAGCGCGACGAGTTCTACCGTGCGCTCCTGGCCGGGCTCGAAGCGCACCGCGGTGCCCGCCGCGATATTCAGGCGAAAGCCGCGCGCCGCTTCGCGATCGAACGACAGCGCGTCATTCACTTCGTAGAAGTGGTAATGCGAGCCGATCTGCACGGGACGGTCGCCGGTATTCGACACGACCACCGTGACCGTCGCGCGGCCCGCGTTCAGTTCGTGCTCGCCGTCGTCGATGAGGAGTTCGCCGGGAATCATGGGGCCTGCCTTGACGAAGAGGAGTTCAGGGAATCGGATGATGGACGGTGACGAGCTTGGTGCCGTCGGGAAACGTCGCTTCGACCTGGATGTCGGGGATCATTTCGGGCACCCCCTCCATCACGTCGGCGCGCGTGAGCAGCGTGGTGCCGTAGTGCATCACCTCGGCGACGCTCTTGCCGTCGCGCGCGGCTTCCATCAGCGCGGCGGTGATGAAGGCGACCGCCTCCGGATAGTTCAGCTTTAGGCCGCGCGCGCGGCGCCGTTCGGCGAGCAGCGCGGCGGTGAAGATCAGCAGCTTGTCCTTCTCGCGAGGTGTCAGCTTCATCGGGGTGTGGGTCTCGGCGTTGAGGTGTCGTGGCGGCGTGCTCGTCGCGCCATCAGCCGGTCAAGGTATCAAGCCCGGCTAACGGCGCGCTTACAAACGCGCTTGCACGATTACAGGTCGGCGGGCAGTGGAGCGCCGAACCACTTCTTCGACATCGCACCGAGCGTACCGTCGTGTTTGGCCTGCGCGATTGCGGCATCGACCTTCTGTTGCAGGCGCGGCTCGTTCTTGTTCATGCCGACGAAGCAGGGCGAGTTCTTGATCACGAACTTCGGTTCCGGACGGCGCGACGGGTTCTTCGCGAGGATCGCGGCCGCGACGATGTTGCCGGCCGCGATCAGCTGCACCTGGCCGGACAGGAACGCGGCGATCGTCGCGTTGTTGTCCTCGAAGCGTTTGATCGTCGCGTTCGGCGCCATCTGTGTGAGACCGATTTCCTCGAGCGCGCCGCGCGTTGCGCCGACCGTCTTGCCTGTCAGATCGGCGGGAGCGCTCACCTTGATATCGGCGGGACCGAACACGCCCTGGTAATACGGCGCGTACGCGCTCGAGAAGTCGATCACCTTCTCGCGCTCAGGCGTTTTGCCGAGCGACGAGATCACCAGATCGACCTTGCCCGTTTGCAGATACGGAATGCGATTCGCGCTGTTGACCGGCACCAGTTCGAGCTTCACGTTCATCGCTTTGGCGAGCAGCGCGGCGGTGTCGATGTCGTAGCCCTGCGGCTTCATGTCGGGACCGACCGAGCCGAACGGCGGATAGTCCTCGGGCACGGCGACCTTCAGCACGCCGGCCTTGGCGATGTTGTCGAGCGTGTCGGCGTGCGCGGCGCCCGCGTGAAACGCGAGGTCGGCGAAGATGGGTAGGGCGAGTAGCGCGGCCAGCAAGGCGCGGCGCGCGGAGCGGGACAGAGTGCGGGTCATTGGCGTGAGCGTGGTGGTGTCGTTGGAGTCGGGTCGTGGCTGGCTTCTTCGTGTCCGGCCGCGAAGTGGCGAATCCAATGCAAGCTGTGTGCCATCGTGCATCGCCCCGATTGGGCGGCATGCTGCGCCGGTTCGCGCACATGCTTGGGGCGTGCGCGTGCGCCGCCTTGGTGCGTGAGGAGGGCATTGAAGACGAAAGCGGGAAGCCGCGCGCTCAGGTCGACCAGATCCGCAACGGCACCGCCGCGACACCATGCACAACCGGCCGCAATTGCAGCCAGCAGCGCGTGAGCGCGTGCTGCAGCGTTTCCATCGAGCGTGACACCGCGCGCACGAGCAGTACGCCGTTGGTCACGCACGAGGCTGCCGCTCGCAACGTGTCGTCGAACGGCAGTTGCGCGGTGAGCGACTCGGCGAGCGCGTCGTCGCAAGCAGCGCCTACGGCCCACAGCGTGCCGTAGGCCGGAAAGCCCGCGAGGCCCTGCGGCGCGTCGCGCAGCGGATCGTCGGCGCTAAGCGTCGCGCGTTCGAACCACAGCGGCTCGCCATTCGCGCCGACGATACGCGACACCGCGCGCAAGCTACCCGCCGACCAGCGTTCGCCGGCCGCCTGGCGTCCGAGCTGCGTTGCATCCCAGCCGATCGCGCTCGCGCCGGCGCCGAGCGTCAGCGAAAAATCGAGTTGCGCGTTCGCGTGATCGAACACGATGTTGTTCTGCGGCAGCCAGTCGAGCTTCGCCTGTTCGCCGACCTGCAGCGCAATGCGCTGCCGCGCCGCGCGGCCGTTCGACTTGTACCACTTGGTTGCGCCCGGCGTCGTCAGCACCGCATGCGTGTGCGCGCCGAGGGTGATGTCGATGTCGAGCTGATCGCCACCCGCGACGCCGCCGGGCGGATGCACGATCACCGCGTGACAGATCGCCGGGCCTTCCGGATAGAGTGGCCGTTGCACGCGCAGCGGCCCATCGTGCAGCCGGTGCGCAAGCGTCGTGCGAGCGTCGCCGCCGACGAAGCCGAGTTCGAGTCGCGCGCGCCACGGTGAGTGAGCGGTGGCGAGCGTGGCGTGGTTTTCGTGGAGCGACATGCGGATGAAAGGGGGAACCGGCGTGCGGCGAGGATAGCACGCGGGTCGCGGCGCGAGAGCCGCGCGCTAGCGACTACGACGCAGTGTCTTCAGGCGAGGCCTCGGTCACCGACAGCACCTTGATGCCCTCCCACTGCGGATGCAGCAGCCGGAGCAACGCGACGATAGCGCGCGGGGTGTTTTCCTGGACGGTCAACGAGTCGCTGCCTGTCTCGATTGCTTTCTTGCCATGTCGGCAGTACTGATACTCGACGTTAACCGTCACGGACATGCTTTTCTCCCTTCTCTTCTCTAACGATGTTGTGTTGCTAACCCGGGTTTTACAGCGGCAGCGTCTAGCGCACGCGGCTCGGCGCGGCGTGATCGTCCACGCCGCGTTCCGCGCGATTGATGAATCCGCAGTCGAGCAGGAGCTGACAGAAAGCTTCCGGCGAACACGACGGACCGGTCGTCTCAGCCATTCTCGCGAGGACGTCCTGGAACGACGCGAGCACGTGCCAGCTGTCGTAGTACGCGTGCAGCTGGGGCGCGAGTTCGTTGCCGAGCTTCTCCCAGCGCACCGACAGCATGCCGACCGTACCGCCGCTGTCCACCTCGAATAAACCAAAGGTGACCGCCGACACCACGTTCATCACCCGGCAATAGGAGGCTGGGTTTCTGTAAAACTCGCGTCTGACCTGCTTGTTGTCGTCCATGGTGTCCACCTGTCGAACCGTTGCGGCGCTGCCTAGCCTGTGTAACGGTTGCGCGGCGGATAACTTGAGCGGTGAGCTTCAGTCGCGTTAGACGGGGCCGACGGCGCGGGCCGCAAGCTTTCTAACTGCTGTCGCAGATTGAAAAAACGCTTACACGGCAATCAACCCCCGCACTCCATCGGCATCCATGTTCGCCCCTTCGCCGCCCGCGATGATTTCGCCGCGACTCATCACCCAGTAACGATCGGCGATCGCTTTGGCGAAGTCGTAGTACTGCTCGACGAGCAGCACCGTCATGCCCATGTCCTCGACGAGCTGCCGCAGCGTGCGGCCGATGTCCTGAATGATCGACGGCTGGATGCCCTCGGTCGGCTCGTCGAGGATCAGCAGTTGCGGCTCGCTCATCAGCGCGCGGCCGATCGCGAGCTGTTGCTGCTGACCGCCGGACAGATCGCCGCCGCGGCGGTTGCGCATGTCCTTCAGCACCGGGAACAGCTCGTAGATGCGCTCGGGGATTTTCTTCGGCGCCTTTCTGCTGGCGGCGCCCACCAGCAGGTTTTCCTCGACGGTCAAGCGCGGAAAAATATCGCGGCCCTGCGGCACGTAGGCGAGCCCCTGGGCGACGCGCGCATGCGTGGGCAGTTTCATCAGCGGTTCGCCGCGCCACGCGATCGCGCCGCTTTTCGCGGGCACGACGCCCATCAGGCAACGCAGCAGCGTGGTCTTGCCGACGCCATTGCGCCCGAGCAGCACCGTGAGCTTGCCGTCGGGCACCGTGAGTTTCACGTCGCGCAGAATATGGCTGCCGCCGTAGTACTGGTTCAGTCGGTCTACTTCGAGCATGTTTCAGTCATCCTGTCGGGTTGACGATGCGGTACCGCCTTGAGCTTCGATCAGCGGCCGAGATAAGACTCGATCACGGTCTCATCGCGCTTCACTTCGTCGAGCGTGCCGTGCGCGAGCACGCGTCCTTCGGCCATGACCGTCACCTTGCCCGTATCGCCCGCGAGCGCCGCGACGAACTCCATGTCGTGCTCGACGACCATCATCGAGCAGGTGCCGCGCAGGTGGTTGAGCAATTCGGCGAGTTGCATCGTCTCGTCGTCGGTCATGCCGGCCGCGGGTTCGTCGAGCAGCAGCAGCGCAGGGCGTTGCATGAGCAGCATGCCGATTTCGAGGCGCTGCTTCTGGCCGTGCGATAGCTCTCCGGCGAGCCTGCGCGCTTCGCTTTCCAGTCCGATCAGCGCGAGCGTTTGCTCGATGCGCGCCTGCGCGTCTCGATCGAGCCGTGCGCGCAGCGACGCCCACCAGCCTTTGTCGGTTTTCATCGCGAGTTCGAGGTTTTCCCACACCGGATGCTGCTCGAACACGGTCGGCTTCTGGAACTTGCGGCCGATGCCGGCGCGCGCGATCGCCGGTTCGTTCATCCGCGTCAGATCGATCGACTGGCCGAGAAACACCTTGCCTTGATCGGGCGCGGTCTTGCCCGTGATCACGTCCATCATCGTCGTCTTGCCCGCGCCATTCGGGCCGATGATGCAGCGCAGTTCGCCCGCGTCGATCGCGAGCGACAACGCGTTGAGTGCGCGAAAGCCGTCGAAGCTGACCGTCACGTCTTCGAGGTACAGGATCGTGCCATGCGATACGTCGATCTCGCCGGGCACGACCGTGTGCCCCATGCTCGCGACGCCGCTCAGCGAGCGTTCCGCCGGTGCTTCGGGCAAATCCAGATCGGGAACCATCGGGTTTTCGTTCATCAGCGGTTCCTCAGCGGTTTCTTTTGCGCGTCAGCAGATCGGCGAGACCCATGATGCCGTTCGGCAGCAGCAGCGGCACCAGCACGAAGATCAGGCCGAGAAAGAACAGCCAGTATTCGGGGAAGTTCGCCGTGAAGAAGCTCTTTGCGCCGTTGACCGCGAACGCGCCGATGATCGGCCCGATCAGCGTGCCGCGTCCGCCGACCGCGACCCAGATCGCCATTTCGATCGAGTTGCCCGGCGACATCTCGCCCGGATTGATGATGCCGACCTGCGGCACGTACAACGCGCCCGCGATGCCGCAAAGCACCGCCGACACGGTCCACACGAACAGCTTGTACGCGAGCGGGCTGTAGCCGAGAAACATCAGCCGCGTTTCGCCGTCGCGCACCGCGGTCACCACGCGGCCGAGCTTCGACGTGACGATCGCGCGCGCGCCGAGGAACGCGGCGATCAGCACCGCGAAGGTGATCAGCAGCAACGCGGCGCGTGTGCCCTGATGCGTGATCGGAAAACCGCCGATGCGCTTGAAGTCGGTAAAGCCGTTATTGCCGCCAAAGCCCGTTTCGTTGCGATAGAACAGCAGCATCGCGGCGAAGGTCATCGCCTGCGTGATGATCGACAGATACACGCCCTTCACGCGCGAACGGAACGTGAAGAAGCCGAATACCCACGCGACCACGGCCGGCACCAGCACGACCAGCAGCAGCGCATAGCCGAGATGCTGCGTGCCTTGCCAGTACCACGGCAACTGGTGCCAGTCGAGAAACACCATGAAGTCGGGCAGATCGCTGCCGTACTTGCCGTCGTGACCGATCGCGCGCATCAGGTACATACCGATCGCATAGCCGCCGAGCGCGAAGAACAACGCGTGGCCCAGACTCAGGATGCCGCAGTAGCCCCACACCAGATCGAGCGCGAGCGCGGCGATCGCATAGCACATGAACTTGCCGGTCAGCGTCATCGCATACGCGGACAGATGCAAGGCGCTCGTCTGCGGAATCACCAGCGCGGCGAACGGCACGCCGAGGCCGAACGCGATGATCAACGCGATCAGCGCGAGCCACGCGCGACGCGACAGCAACGCGGGCCGCGGTGGCAGACCGAGCGCAAAGCCGGTGTTGAACTCGCGCGCGGCGCCTGCACCCGCGCGCGACGACGCGGCGGAAGAAGGGTTCGACGACGAAGTAGCCGATGTCATCTCATGCCTCCGCGCTACGGCCCTTCAAGGCGAACATGCCCTGCGGACGCTTCTGGATGAACAGCACGATCAGCACGAGCACCGCGATCTTCGCGAGCACCGCGCCCCAGAACGGTTCGATCGCCTTGCTGACGAGCCCGAGGCCGAAGCCGCCGAGCACGGTGCCCGCAAGCTGGCCGACACCGCCGAGCACGACCGCCATGAACGAATCGATGATGTAGCTCTGGCCTAGATCGGGCCCGACATTGCCGATCTGCGACAGCGCGCAGCCGCCGAGCCCCGCGATGCCCGCGCCGAATGCGAACGCATACGAATCGACACGCGCGGTTTTCACGCCGACGCACGCGGCCATGCGGCGGTTCTGCGTGACCGCGCGCACGAACAGACCCAGGCGCGTGCGCGTGAGCACGGCCCACGCGATCGCGACGACGATCAGCGAGAACGCGAGAATCGCGAGCCGGTTGTACGGCAGGATCAGGTTCGGCAGCACGGTCACGCCGCCGCTCATCCACGACGGATTGACGACCTGGACGTTCTGCGCGCCGAACAGCATGCGGGTCGCCTGAATCAGGATCAGGCTCACGCCGAAGGTGGTCAGCAGCGTTTCGAGCGGGCGGCCATACAGGTGCTTCAGCACGAGCCGCTCGAGCACGATGCCGGCCAGCGCGGCCGCGACGAAGGAGGCCGGTATCGCGACGAGCGGATACCAGTCGAACGCGTTGGGTGCAAAGCGCTGAACGAGGTTTTGCACGACGTAGGTCGCGTACGCGCCGATCATCAGGAATTCGCCGTGCGCCATGTTGATCACGCCGATCAGGCCATACGTGATTGCGAGGCCGAGCGCGGCGAGCAGCAGCACGCTGCCGAGCGACAGCCCCGCGAACAGCGTGCCCGCGATCTGGCTGCGGCGCTGGATCGCATCGAGCTCATCGATGCCGCTTTGCGCGGCCGCGCGCACGCGTTCGTCGGTTTCGGCAAATGTGCCGTCGGCTTTCTTCGCGACTAGCGGGCGCAGCAACTCGTTCATATCGAGATCGTGACGCGCGGCGACCAGTTGCACTGCTTCGAGACGCTTCGAAGGGTCCGGGTCGTGCAATGCGCTCATCGCCCACAGCGTGTCGAGACGCTTCTTCAGCGCGGGATCGGTTTCTTTCGCGCGCGCCGCGTCGACGAGCGGTTTGATCGATGGATCGGGGTTTTTTAGCAGCGCATCGATGGCGGCTGCGCGTGTCGCCTGGTCGGGCGACGCGAGTTGCAGACCCGACAGCGCGCCCGCCACTTTCGAGCGCAGCAGGTTGTTCAGCGTGACGGGTTGCGCGTCGCTCGCTGCGACCGGCTGGCCGGTGACGGCATCGCGGGTGGCGTCGCCGTCCTGCAGCAGTACCGCGCCTGAGTCGGTGGCGAGCGCGCTGTCGTCGGCGAGGGCCTTCAGCACCGCGCGCGATGCGGTGTCATGCGTGGCGATCAGTTTGTCGATCGCGGCGGACTTTGCCTCGAAGTCGTCGCCGGCGAGCGGCGCGACGTCGGCCTGGGTCAGCGCGAATGCGGCGCCCGGCGCGGCGGCGAGAAGAACCGCGAGCGGCAGCAGGAGCGCCGCGCCGCGTCGTCGTACGGAAGTCGGAAATGAAAACGCCATGATGGCCTTTTGCACTGGGTTGAATCGGTGAGCCGCTCAGCGCGCGAGGGTGCCGCTGCCGCTTCAGCGGGACGCCGCCGCGCGAGCGCCGCGCGTGCCGGTACGCAGGCCGCACGTCGCGGCAGGCGGCTGTTGCGGCGCGGCACGGGCGGTTCGCCGCGTGCCGCGACGCGGCTCACGCCGGCACGTCACGCAACGCGCGAGCGCCGCAGGAACGCCGGAATCGAGCTGACCACATCCGGCTTGCCCGCATTGCCGGCGATGAACGGGCTCCACGGTTGCGCGCGGATTGGCCCCTTGGTGCGCCACACGACGTTGAACTGGCCATCTGCGCGTACCTCGCCGATCATCACCGGCTTGTGCAGATGGTGGTTGCCGTCCATCTCCAGCGTGAAGCCCGACGGTGCCGCGAAGGTCTGCCCGACCATCGCGACGCGCACCTTGTCGACCTCAGTGCTCTTTGCTTTCTCGACCGCCTGCTTCCACATATGGATGCCGACGAAGGTCGCCTCCATCGGGTCGTTGGTCACGCGCTTCGTGCCGCCCGGCAGGTTGTTGTCCTTGACCCACGTGGCCCATTGTTTCTTGAACTTCTCGTTGGACGGATTGCGCACCGACATGAAGTAGTTCCATGCCGCGAGATTGCCGACGAGCGGCTTCGTATCGATGCCACGCAGTTCCTCTTCGCCGACCGAGAACGCGACGACCGGCACATCCGACGCCTTCAGCCCCTGGTTGCCGAGTTCCTTGTAGAACGGCACGTTCGAATCGCCGTTCACGGTCGAGATCACCGCGGTCTTGCCGCCTTGCGAGAAGCTCTTGATGTTGGCGACGATGGTCTGATAGTCGCTGTGACCGAACGGCGTATAGACCTCCTGGATGTCGGTTTCCTGCACGCCCTTCGATTTGAGGAACGCGCGCAGGATCTTGTTGGTCGTGCGCGGATACACATAGTCGGTGCCGAGCAGGAAGAAGCGCTTCGCGCCGCCGCCTTCGGCGCTCATCAGGTATTCGGTCGCGGGAATCGCCTGCTGGTTAGGAGCTGCGCCCGTATAGAACACGTTGCGCGACATTTCTTCGCCTTCGTACTGCACCGGATAGAACAGCAGGCCGTTCAGTTCCTCGAACACCGGCAGCACCGACTTGCGCGACACCGAGGTCCAGCAGCCGAACACGACCGCGCATTTGTCCTGCGTCAGAAGCTGGCGCGCCTTCTCGGCGAACAGCGGCCAGTTCGACGCCGGGTCGACGACCACCGGCTGGATTTGACGGCCCATCACACCGCCGTTCTTGTTGATGTCGGCGATCGTCATCAACGCGGTGTCTTTCAGCGACGTCTCGGAGATCGCCATCGTGCCGGACAGCGAATGCAGGATGCCCACCTTGATCGGACCGCTATCGGACTGCGCGTGCGCGAACGGCACGCGGCCCGCGAGCGCGAGCGCGCCGGACATGGAGCCGAACTTCAACAGACTGCGACGTTTCATGTGCTTTCCCCTTGTCATTGATGGTCACTGTTTATGAGCGTCGATTTCAGCCAGCAGGCTGAGCTCGCACGGCTTGCCGCTCGTCTACTGCAAGGCACATGCCATGTGATGCATTCGACGCGATGCGTGTGCGATGCCTGTGGTGGCGCGGTTATCGGAGCGGAGGTGGCGAGTCGGTCCATCGATGGCGCGGCGCGAAACTGGTGCAGTCGCGCGCGCCGCGCCTCGTTCGGGTGCGCGTCGCGCCGCGACGAAGCGTGCTTCGACGCCAGTGAAGCGTCGCTGGCGCAGGTGGGGCATCGGCGGTGCATGGGCGCCTTGGGGACGCCGCGCTTTTGTGCATGGCGTGGGCGCTGCCCACACCGGAACACCAGTGATACTGACTGCCGATCAGGGAGACCGGACATGATCGAACGCGCCGTCGCCAGCCCGCCCGATAAGTCCGCTTTCTGAATGCCCTTCACCGCGAACCGTCAGTTAGAGAGCACGCCGCGGCTGCTCGCGAGCGCGAAAGCGATGTACTACACCACGCAATGAGCTTAGTCTGGTCCTACCATTAAACACGACAAAACTTGCCGTTCGGGTAGCGGGGAATTATTCCAGTCTGGCAAATCCCTTTTTTGAAATCCTTCCGGGGACTGGTAACCACTCACATTCCAGTTGTGCCCACTTGCGTGCTCAACTTCCACAATCCTGAATCGACACTGGCGACTTGGATTTTTCAAGTGAAAGACAATGCGTCTTTGCTCATCGCTGAAATTCTTTTCCGTGATTTCGTAGCGTGTCGGCTTACAGACGCTATATGTTGAATTCCATTCAATTGTGTTGGCTCGCACATAGAGCGCACCGGAACACGCACGACCTGTTCCCTCGAAATTCCCTTTAAAACCGACTTCGGCGCCAATCGCTATGCTTGATATGCTGTAGAGAATGATGCACATCGCCGTAATCTTCACTGAGCACAAAATGCAGACTCCCCCTTGTGGATCAGGCTCAGCGCATAATCCAGCTTCTTGGCATAGAGTGAATCGCCAGAGTTATAGTGTTTCGCGATGCTTGATGTCGTAATGATTTTCCAGCTAACAATGACTTTCCTTAGCGAAGCTTTCTGATATTTCAGTACTTGACCCGCTCTCAATAAATGAGAGGAGGGATTCAGTTTCTGTATCACTTCAATAGTGCTTCCATTTGTCTTGGTAATCTTGGCGATGCTATCCCCTGCCAGTGCCCTGACTTCGTAGATTGTGGCGTCTGCGTCTGGGACGTTTTTGATCGCATAGTTCGCCGTTCGCATCAGCAAGTAGCCAATACCAGCGGCGATATTGTGAGGGGGATTCGTTATCGCATTACCAAGGGTGAGTCGATTTTTCCACGTTGGGGGAATAATCAAATCACCTCCTTCATTGCCAGCTGATAGCGCTCGCAGTCCTGGATCGCCGGGATTGCCTATTTGAATCGGATTCGATTCCCATTTTTTGCTTTCCGCACCGGTCTCCACCCAAATCATCGCCTTGATGAGCCGCCAATCCAATGGCCTGTACCCGGCAGTCCCCGACAGATGACGGTTGTACTGGTTCACGGTCATCTGGATTGCGCAATCGTAGAGGTCCCATTTGGCATTGCCCACAGCGCTGCTGATGCCCTCTTGCCATTTTTCATAGCCAGTCTTCGGTGGTGCTTGAACAGCCATACGACTCCTGCCTAGGGTTGAACTCAACATAGCGCCGGAATCCGAAGCAATAGTGTCCAATAAACGACTCAAATACGGACAGGGACTTCGGTATGTCGAAGATCTATGCAAAGTCGCTTCTCGGATCGGCAGCGATCAGATAATCACCTCGCGACAGGTTGTATGTACATGGGCGATGGCCCAAATTTCCTCGACTTTCCTAAGTGCACACCAGTCGTGGCACGGCCAGGAGTTCCTCGACGGACCGTTAGTCCTTGCTCATCCGATGGGCTGAATAACGCGTCAGCAAAAACAAAGACCCCGCAAGCCAAAACCATGGCTTGCGGGGTCTTTGCACCCATCCTGGCGCAGCACAAAAGAAAAACGGCGCAAGGACCATCAGCCCTTGCGCCGCATCATCGCACTACCTTCGCGCAAACCTCAATAAGTCGGAACCGACGGATCGACCTGACGCGACCACGCGTCGATCCCACCCTGCAGATTGAACACATTGGTGTGTCCGCGCGATTCGAGGAACATCGCGACTTGCGCACTGCGCGCGCCGTGATGGCAAATGCAGACGATCTGCGCATCGTCATCGAGTTCTTCGCTGCGCGCGGGAATCTCGCGCATCGGAATCGACACGACGCCGGCCATTGACGCGGTTTGCAGTTCCCACGGCTCGCGCACGTCGAGCAGCACGGGTGCGGGACGCGAGGTATCGGCGAGCCATTCGGCGAGTGCGGGAGCGGTCAGGTTTTGCATCAGCGGGACATCCAGTTCGTGGGACGGTGGGCTTGCTCGCCGCCCGTCCGGATCAACAATACAACTCGAAACGCAGCGAAAACCGCCGCTTAGAACCTGAACCGCGCCGGCTGCACTGCATTGGCGAGCGGCTCGACATAGGTTTCGAACACGTCGGAGATGCGGTATTGCTTCTCGTCGATGCGCGTAATGATCTGCGCCTTCATCACCGGCGCGCTGCCGACGAATGCCGCGAGACGGCCGCCGACTTTCAGCTGTTCGAGGATTTCCTGCGGCAGCACCGGCAGACCGCCCGACACGCAGATCACGTCGTACGGCGCCGCGCCGCTCCAGCCGCGCGAAGCGTCGCCGGTCGCGACTTCGACGTTCAGCACGCCGTTGGCGATCAGGTTGCTCTTCGCGAGCTCGGCCAGTTCCGGCTCGATGTCGACGGTCAACACGTGTTGCGCGCGATGCGCGAGCAGCGCCGCCATGTAGCCCGAACCCGCGCCGATTTCGAGCACGCTTTCGTGCTTCTTCACCGCCAGCTCCTGCAGCACGCGCGCCTCGACGCGCGGCGCCAGCATGTGCTGGCCGGCCGGCAGCGGCACTTCGAAGTCGGCGAAAGCGAGATCACGGTAAGCGGCGGGGACGAATTTCTCACGTTTGACGATCGACAGCAGATTCAGCACGTCCTGGTCGAGCACTTCCCAGGGGCGGATCTGCTGTTCGATCATGTTGAAACGCGCTTGCTCGATGTTCATGGTGGATTCGGCGGTTTTGGTTTGGCGAGCGGGCGACGATTGCCGCTGACTTTTTTCCTGACCCGGCCCCGGCGGATTGCCGGCGGCGGAGGCCTCCGAAAGGCGTTCGCTTTGCAAGCCGCGTCAGGGGAACTGCGGGATTGTACCAAATGGCGGACTCGCGCCGGACGCTCGCGGGCAAGTGCCGGCCGGGCCGCCCCCGTGTTAATCCCTAGCGATCCGAGCTTGCGATTCGCATCGCGATAGCTACAAAATGTAATCGATTACATTTCGCTGCGAGGTCGTGTGTCCCGAACGCCGTCCCGATCGTCGCCGGCCACGCTGTCCGGCGCGAGCAGTCAACCGCTACGTCCGCCGCAGAGGCGCTCGCCGCGTACGGAGGACGGGTCGTCGATCGCCGGCGTGGCCGAGCAGGCGGGCGTGTCGGTGGCGACGGTGTCGCGCGTGCTGAACGGCCACGGCAATGTGCGGCCCGCCACGCGCGACAAGGTGCTCGCCGCGATCGACGCGAGCGGCTACCGCGTCAACGAACTCGCACGCAATCTGCGCACGGCCGTAAGCCGCCTGCTGCTGACGATGGTGCCGGACTTCGGCAATCCGTTTTACGCGGAGATCGTGCGCGGCATCGACAGCGTCGCGCGTCAGCACGGCTACTTCATGCTGCTATGCGACACCGGCGCGGACCCGGGCCGCGAGCGCAGCTACTTCGACATGCTGCGGCGTCGCCGCGCGGACGGCGCGATCTGCCTCGATCCGGCGACGATCCAGCAGGCGCTCGGCGAGGCGTCGCAGGCGCTGCCGTGGGTCGCGTGCTGCGAGTTCGATCCGGAGATGGGTGTGCCATACGTCGGCATCGACAACTACCGCGCGGCCGGCGACGCGGTGCGCCATCTGCTCGCGCGCGGCCACCGGCGTATCGGCCTGATCAACTCCGACGTCGACTATCTGTATGCGCGCCAGCGTCAGCAGGGCTACCTCGACGCGTTGAGCGACGCCGGCATCGCGCCCGATCCGCGCTGGCGCATGAATCTGAACAGCCTCGATTACGAGGCGGGCGCGTCGGCCGCAGCCGGGTTGATGCAGCAGTCCGATGCGCCGAGCGCGATCTTCGCGGTGTCGGACACGCTCGCGATCGGCGTGATCCACGGCTTGCGCAGCGTCGGCAAGCGCGTGCCCGACGACGTCGCGGTGGCCGGCTTCGACGACATCTCACTCGCCGCGCAGATCGATCCGCCGCTCACGACGATCGCGCAGCCGATGCGCGAGCTCGGCGAGACCGCCGCGCGTCTGCTGCTGCAACGCCTCGCGAATCCGCAGGCCAACGTGCCGGGCGTGCTGCTGCCGCATCGTCTGGTGATTCGTGGGAGCGCGTGAACCATGAGCCTCGCGATCCGCTTCGACGACATCCGCAAGGACTTCGGTCCCGTGCGCGTACTGCACGGTGTGAGCTTCGAGCTCGCACCCGGCCGCATCTACGGTCTGCTCGGCGAGAACGGCGCGGGCAAATCGACGCTGATGAAAATTCTCGCCGGCTATGAAGCGGCAACCTCGGGCAGCGTGCTGGTCGATGGTCACGCGCAGCGCTTCGCCGGTTCGCGCGACGCCGAGGCACAGGGCATCGTGCTGATCCACCAGGAATTCAACCTCGCCGAGCATCTGACGATCGCGCAGAACATGTACCTCGGCCACGAGAAGCGCCGCGGCTGGTTCGTCGACGATGCCGCGATGCGCAGCGACGCCGCGCGCTATCTCGCGCAGGTCGGGCTCGAGCGCGCGCCGGACACCAAAGTGCGCGAGCTGATCGTCGCGGAAAAGCAGATGGTCGAGATCGCGAAGGCGCTGTCGCGCCGCGCGCGTCTGTTGATCATGGACGAGCCGACCGCGACGCTGACGCCGGCCGAAACCGAGCGGCTCTTTGCGCTGATGCTGAAGCTGAAGGCCGATGGCGTGACGATCGTCTACATCTCGCACAAGCTCGATGAAGTGGAGCGCATCACCGACGAAGTGATCGTGATGCGCGACGGCCGCTTCGTCGCGCGCGGTGAAACCGCGGGGCTCGCGCGTCAGCAGATGGCGAACCTGATGGTCGGGCGCGATGTGTCCGACATGTTCCCCGACAAGCAGACGGTGCCTGCCGACACGCCGGTCGCGTTGCGCGTGAGCGGCCTGACGGTGCCCGACTGGGTCGAGGATCTGAGCTTCGACGTGCGCGCGGGCGAAGTGCTCGGCTTCGCGGGCCTCGTCGGTGCGGGCCGCACCGAGGCGTTCGAGGCGATCATCGGCTTGCGCAAACGCACCGGCGGCACGATCGAAATCGCCGGCCGGGCAGTCGATCTGAAGAACCCGCGCGACGCGATGCGCCACGGTCTCACGTATCTGAGCGAGGACCGCAAAGGCAAAGGCCTGCACGTCAACATGAGCCTGCAGGACAACGTCACGCTGATGACGCTCGAACGCTACGCGCATCCGCTGCTCGACCTGAAAGCGGGGCGCGCGGCGTTGCAGAAGGCCGTCGGTGAATTCGGCATTCGTACCGGCGACCTGTCGAGCCGCGCGCGCATGCTGTCGGGCGGCAACCAGCAGAAGCTCGCGCTCGCGAAGTTCCTGCAGCCCGACCCGAACGTGATCGTGCTCGACGAGCCGACACGCGGCGTCGACGTCGGCGCGAAACGCGACATTTACTTCCTGATTCATCGTCTCGCCGCGCAGGGCCGCGCGGTGATCGTCATTTCATCCGAACTGATCGAGCTGATCGGCTTGTGCCATCGTGTCGCGGTAATGCGCGCGGGACACCTGCAAGCGACGCTGACGCTCGAGCATCTGACCGAAGAGGAGTTGATCGCTCATGCGACCGGCACCCACTGAAGCCGTGCAATCACGGCGCGCGCTGCGCGTCGCGCAGCGGCTCTACACGCTCGGGCCGCTCGCCGGGCTGATCGTGCTGTGCATCGTCGGCACGCTGCTCAATCGCGACTTCGCGACGCTCGACAACCTGATGAACGTGCTCACGCGCACGTCGTTCATCGGCATCATCGCGGTCGGCATGACCTTCGTGATCATCTCGGGCGGCATCGATCTGTCGGTCGGGTCGATGGCCGCGTTGATCGCCGGCATCATGATCTGGCTGATGAACGGGCTCGCGGCCGGTGCTACCGGTCATGCGTTGCCGCCGTTGCTGATCGTGACGATCGGCATCGTCGCGGCACTCGTGCTCGGCGCGCTGTTCGGCTGCGCGCATGGGCTGCTGATCACCAAAGGGCGCATCGAGCCGTTCATCGTCACGCTCGGCACGCTGGGGATTTTTCGCGCGGTGCTGACATGGCTCGCCGATGGCGGCGCGCTGACGCTCAATGATTCACTCTCCAATCTGTATGGTCCCGTCTATTACGCGAGCCTGTTCGGTGTGCCGGTGCCGATCTGGGTATTTCTCGTGGTCGCGGCGGGCGGCGCGCTGATCCTGAATCGCACCGCGTTCGGCCGGCACGTGCAGGCGATCGGTTCGAACGAACAGGTCGCGCGTTATGCGGCAATTCGCGTCGATACGGTCAAGATCGTCACGTACGTGCTGCTCGGGATCTGCGTGGGCGTGGCCACCGTGCTCTACGTGCCGCGCCTCGGCTCCGCCACGCCGACCACGGGCCTGTTGTGGGAGCTCGAAGCGATTGCATCGGTGGTGGTCGGCGGCACGGCGCTCAAGGGCGGCGAGGGACGCGTGATCGGCACCGTGATCGGCGCGATCCTGCTGTCGGTGATCGCGAACATCCTGAACCTGACCAGCATCATCAGTGTGTATCTGAACGCGGCGGTGCAGGGCGTCGTGATTATTTTCGTCGCGTTCGTGCAGCGTGGGCGGCGGTAGGCGGGCGTTTCAAGCAGGTGTAGCAAGGCAGGCGCGGTAAAACCAACGGCAGGTCCGATAAATCGGGGCGAACGAACGCCTCTTGATTGGAGACACACACCATGAAGCAAGTCATTCGAGCGATCGGCGCCGGCGTGCTGGCGTTGGGGATGCTGGGCACGAGCGGCGCGGCGCGCGCCGACGACAAGGTCACGCTGGGCGTCGCGATTCCGACGGCCGATCACGGCTTCACCGGCGGCATCGTCTGGTGGGCGAACAAGGCGAAGGAGGATCTCGAGAAAGCGCATCCCGATCTGAAAGTGATCGTGAAAACGGCGGCCAACGCGCCCGAGCAGGCGAACCAGTTGCAGGATCTGGTGACCGTCAACAAGATCAATGCGCTCGTGATCTTCCCGTACGAATCGGCGACGCTGACGCAGCCGGTCGAACAGGTGAAGCGCAAAGGCGTGTACGTGACGGTGGTCGATCGCGGTCTGACGAACACGAGTGCGCAGGATGCGTACGTCGCCGGCGACAACACCGCGTTCGGCAAGATTCCGGCCGAGTACCTGGCGAAGGCGCTCGACGGCAAAGGCAACGTCGTCGCGCTGCGCGGCATTCCGACCACGCTCGACAACGAGCGCTGGACCGCCTTCACCGGCGTGATGAAAAACTATCCGGACATCAAGATTCTCGACGCGAAGTACGCGAACTGGAATCGCGACGACGCGTTCAAGGTGATGCAGGACTACCTGACGCGCTTCAAGCACATCGACGCCGTGTGGGCCGCCGACGACGACATGGCGGTCGGCGTGCTGAAGGCGATCGATCAGGCCAAGCGCAACGACATCAAGATCGTGTTCGGCGGCGCGGGCTCGAAGGGCATGGTGAAGAACGTGATGGACGGCGCGCCGATGATCAAGGCCGACGTGTCGTACTCGCCGAAATTCATCTATGACGCGATCAAGCTGACCGCCGAAGCGCGGCTGAAGGGCGACAAGCTGCCCGCCACGACGATCATCCCGTCGGTGTTGATCACGAAGGAAAACGCGCAGCAGTTCTATTTCCCCGACTCGCCGTTCTGAGCGGCGCTCCACGCATCGTCTAACGCGCGCGGGTGCGGCCCGCGCGCAACGTTCGAGGAACCGTAAAGATGAAAACCATCAAAGGGCCGGCGATTTTTCTCGCGCAGTTCATGGGCGACGACGCGCCGTTCGACAATCTCGCGCATCTCGCCGAATGGGCCGCGGGCCTCGGCTTCAAGGGCATCCAGGTGCCGTGCGACCCGCGTCTGATCGATCTCGAGAAAGCCGCCGTGAGCGACGCATATTGCGACGAATTGCGCGAGACCGTCGACAACGCGGGCGTCGCGATCACCGAACTATCGACGCATCTGCAAGGGCAACTGGTTGCCGTGCATCCGGCGTACGACACGCTGTTCGACGGCTTCGCCGCACCGCACGTGCGCGGCAAGCCGGCGGCGCGCACCGAGTGGGCGATCGCACAGATGAAGTTCGCGGCGCAGGCGTCGCGCCGTTTGGGGCTGAGCACGCACGTGTCGTTTTCGGGCGCACTAGCGTGGCCGTATATCTACCCGTGGCCGCAGCGGCCGGCCGGCCTCGTCGAAACCGCGTTCGACGAACTGGCGCGCCGCTGGACGCCGATTCTCGATGCGTTCGACGCGGCAGGCGTCGACGTCTGCTACGAACTGCATCCGGGCGAAGACCTGCACGACGGCGTTACGTTCGAGCGCTTTCTCGCGGCAGTCAAACAGCATCCGCGCGCGAACATCTTGTACGACCCCAGCCATTTCGTGCTGCAGCAGCTCGACTATCTCGCGTTCATCGATATCTATCACGAGCGCATCAAGGCGTTTCATGTGAAGGACGCGGAGTTCCGTCCGACCGGCAAGCAGGGCGTGTACGGCGGGTATAGCGGCTGGGTCGAACGCGCGGGGCGCTTTCGTTCGCTCGGCGACGGGCAGATCGACTTCGGCGCGATCTTCTCGAAGATGGCGCAGTTCGATTTTCCGGGCTGGGCCGTGCTCGAATGGGAATGTGCGTTGAAGCATCCGCACGACGGCGCGCGCGAAGGCGCGGAGTTCATTCGCCGGCACATCATCCGCGTGGCCGAGCATGCATTCGATGACTTCGCGGGCAGCGGTGTCGATACCGCGCAGTTGAAGAGCGTGCTGGGCATCTGACATGGGAGCGCAAACGATGCAGAGAAGAAGGCTCAGGCTGGGCATGGTCGGCGGCGGGCAGGGCGCGTTCATCGGCGCCGTGCATCGGATCGCCGCGCGGCTAGACGATCGTTTCGAACTGGTGGCGGGCGCGTTATCGTCCGATCCCGAGCGTGCGCGGGCGAGCGCCGCCGAAGCGGGCATCGCGCGCAGCTACGCGGACTGGCGCGAGATGGCGCGCGCCGAGGCCGCGCGCGACGACGGCATCGACGCGGTCGCGATCGTCACGCCGAATCATCTGCACGCGCCGGTCGCGACGGCGTTTCTCGAAGCGGGCATCCACGTGATCTGCGACAAGCCGCTCGCGGTTTCGTTCGCCGAAGGCGAAGCGCTCACGAAGCTCGCGCAGTCCACCAAGCGGCTCTTTGCGCTGACCCATACCTATTCGGGCTACCCGCTGGTGCGGCATGCGCGCGAGCTGGTCGAAGGTGGCGAGCTGGGCGAGATACGCGTCGTGCAGGTCGAATATGCGCAGGACTGGCTCGCCGAGCCGCTCGAAACGGGCGGCGCGAACAAGCAGGCGGGCTGGCGTACCGATCCGGCGTTGGCGGGGCCGGCCGGGTGCCTTGGCGATATTGGCACGCACGCGTATCAGCTGGCCGCCTTCGTGACGGGGATGATGCCGCGCGCGCTGTCGGCCGAGCTGCACACGTTCGTGCCGGGGCGTCGTATCGACGATCACGTGCAGGCGATGCTGCGTTATGCGAACGGCGCGCGCGGCATGTTGTGGGCGAGCCAGGTGGCGAGCGGCGCGGAGAACGCGCTGCGCTTGCGGGTGTATGGCACCAAGGCGGGCCTTGCGTTCGATCAGGAGGAGCCGAACGCGTTGTGGTTCACGCCGCTGGGCGGCGCTGCCGAACGATTGACCCGCGCCCGTGTGAAAAGTCCGATTGCCGCGCATGCGACGCGCGTGCCGGCCGGGCATCCGGAAGGCTATCTGGAAGCGTTCGCGCAGTTGTACAAAGATGCGGCGTTGCAGATCGATGCACTGAACGAAGGTCGTGCACCGCCGGCGGAAAGCCTGCTGTTGACGACGGTCGATGATGGCGTCGACGGATTGCGGTTTATCGACGCGGTGCTGAGAAGCAGTGCGGCGGATGGACGGTGGGTGGAGATCGAAGGGGCGTAAAGCGTTGCAGCGAAGCGCCAGGTCGGCGAAGCCGGAGCGTCAACCCCCCTTGCTTTTCTTGATCTGCGCTTCGAATGCGATGTCGAGCTTGCTGGCCTTGCGCGGTTTCTGCGGGCCGTACGCGTCGACGAACTTGACGAAGTCGTCGAGCGCCAGCGGGTCGGACACCTTCTTGTCGACCCCGCTCGATTTGTCGACCAGGTAGAACAGGCCGCCGGACAGGCTGATCGCGGCGAAGCGCGGGTTACCGGTGCGCGTTTTCAGGCGCTCGACGGCGTGGATGGCTCGGGTGGTGCGCATGATGGGGACTGCGGCTGCTGATTGTCGAGAGCGTTACTTTAACAATTTTGCTGACGGTGTGCGGTTGGCGCCAACGAATCAAAACACGCGATGAACCTCGACCCGCTCAGCGACGACAAGATCATCGAAAGCTGGCAGCGCAACGCGTCGCCGTGGACGAATGCGGTGCGCGCGGGTGAGATCGACAGCCGCCGACTGGTCACCGATCAGGCCGTGCTCGACGCGGTCCTTGCTTGCGACCCGGCCACGGTCCTCGACCTGGGTTGCGGAGAAGGCTGGCTCGCGCTTGCGCTTCAGCGCCACGGCATCCGGGTGACGGCGGTGGACGCGATTGCCGAGCTAGTGCGTGCCGCGACCGATGCCGGCGTGACTGACGCGAGAACGCTGTCGTATGAACAGATCGCGGCAGGCGGGCTAGAGCTGCGCGCCGACGTCGTCGTTTGCAATTTTTCGCTGCTCGGCAAGGAGTCGGTCGACGGACTGCTGCGTGCGATGCCGACGCTGCTCACACACCGTGGATCGCTGGTCATACAGACGCTGCATCCGCTCGTCGCATGCGGTGAACTGCCGTACGTGAATGGCTGGCGAGCGGGTGCGTGGGCGGGCTTCGGTGACGCATTCAGCGATGCCCCGCCGTGGTTCTTTCGGACCTTGCAAACGTGGGTCGAACTGCTGGCAACAAGCGGGCTGACCCTGCAGCAGATGCAAGAGCCGTTGCATCCGCGAACCGGCAAACCGGCGTCGGTGATTTTTCGCGCGCGAGCGACCGGCTAGCCGGCCGCCGCAGGTTACCGCGTCTCACGCAGATGTCCGCAACGGAGGCATGGCATGCAAGCATTCGTCGATCGTCCTGGCACGCTGTTCGTGGTACTGCTGGTCGCGTTCATCGGCGCGATCACGTTCGGCGCATTGGCGCTGCGACGCGTTTTCGCACTGAAGAGCGAGGAGCGCGAAGATTTCACGATCGTGGAGACGTCGACGTTGACGTTGCTCGCGCTGCTGATCGGCTTCAATCTGTCGATGGCGGTCAATCGCTACGACCAGCGCAAGAACCTGGAAGAAAACGAAGCGAACGCGATCGGAACCGAGTACGCCCGGGCCGATGTGGTCGCGCCGCCCATCGGCGCGCAGATGAAGGCTGAATTGACGCATTACGCGCAATTGAGACTCGCGCATTTTCAAACCCGAGATGCGCAGGACATCGCTCGCATCGAGGCAGACACAGCGAAGTCTCAGGCCGTACTTTGGCGCCTCGCGGCGCAGGTCGCGAAGGACCAGCCGACGCCGATCGGCGCGGTCGTGATGACCGGCATGAACGACGTCCTCAATTCGCAGGACTATTCCGAGGCGGCGCTGTTGAACCGGATTCCGCTGGGCGCGTGGACGCTGATGATCCTGATCGGACTATTTGCGTGCGTCGTGCAAGGTTATGGAGCGAGGGGCAGCGTTCGACGAGGCATCCTGATCATCGTGCTTCCCGTCACGGTTGCGCTGTCGCTGACGCTGATCGCGGACATCGACAGTCCGCGAGGCGGGATCATTCATATCGAGCCGCAAAACCTCGCGCGGCTGCTGAGATCGCTGGGGCAATGACGTCGCTCGGGCTTACTCGCTCAATTCGCGATGCAACGCCCGATACTCCTGCGCGAGCTTATGCCCCGGATCGAGATGAATGACGGGCGTCGCCAACTGATGCGACTCGCGGATCTTCACCGACGATGACAAGCGCGACCCCAGCACCGGCAAGCCTTCGCCGATCAGTTCGTCGACGAGCTTCTGCGGCAGGCTCGCGCGCGGCTGGAACTGGTTGATGACGATGCCTTCCACCTGCAGCGCGTCGTTGTGATCCTGCTGGATCTCCTTGACGTTTTCGAGCAGCGTGTAGAGCGCGCGACGCGAGAAGTCGTCGCAGTCGAACGGAATCAGACAACGCTCGACGGCAATCAGCGCCGAGCGCGTGTAGAAGTTCAGCGCGGGCGGCGTGTCGATGTAAATCGCGTCGTACATGTCGAGTTCGTTCAGCGCGTCGCGCAGCTTGTAGATCTTGTAGCGCGATTCGAGCTTGCCGTGCAGCGAGTCGAGGTCGGGATGGGCGGGCATCACGTCCAGATTCTCGAAGCGCGTCGGATGGATGTACGAGGTCGCTTCGACGGGCTTGAAGCTGAAGCCGAGCGCGGTTTCGAAGAAGCCTGCGACAGTGGGGTGGACTTCGCTCGCCTGCGGGCCGAGCAGATACTGGGTCGAATTCGCCTGGGCATCGAGGTCGATCACCAGCGTGCGCAGTCCTTCGCTCGCGCTGATGGCCGCCAGGTTGCAGACAATGGTCGATTTGCCTACGCCACCTTTCTGATTGAATACAACGCGCCGCATGGTCTCCCCTTGAACGGAAGCAGTTACAAAGGGCCCAGCATACCTGAGTCGCGTGACGGCGCTGATTTCGCTGCGTTGTTCGTGACCGTTCGACGCTTTACCGCGCGACCGCATCCACGAGGGCGGCCACACCGCTCACCGGCTTCATCACGTCGTCCGGCAGACCATGACGCTCGCGAAGATAGGCCGTCGAGTTGAACGACAGCCACGCGCGGCCGTCCGCGTCCTCCCAGACGAGCACCTTCAGGGGGAGATCGAGCGCCGCGGTCGGCGCGAGTTGCATCAAAGGTGTGCCGGCTTTGGGATTGCCGAAGATCAGGAGCCGGCTGAACGGCATCGCCAGTCCCGCGCGCGCAGCGTCGCCGCTGAAATCGATGCACGCGAAAACCGTCAGTCCGCGCTCCAGAATCAGGGTTTGCAGACGCTCGGCCGTTGCGCTGCCCGCGTGGGCGCTTGGAACGGTGACGATGCCAGTACTGGCGTTCTCTGCGATCGAAGCGGTAGCCATCTTGCCTCCCGTGCGCCAACGGTGACGCGAACCCATGCAGTGTAGGCGTTCGCCGGCGCGGTGTGGCCGATCGTGCGGAGGCGCCGGGCGGGCAGTTCTACCGAAAGGCGGAGCGTCATCGACGCCCCGCTGCCGGATTACTGGCTCAGATAAACGAACTTGCCATTCTTGATGGTGCCCATCACGCTAGCCCGCTGATCGAGACCGACGTGATCCTTCGGGCTCGTATTGACGACCCCGTTCGGCACCACCAGCTCATGCGCGTGCTCGAGTTCATCGCGCAACGCGACGCGAAACGCCGGCGTGCCCGGCTGCGCGGTCTTCAACGCGCGCGCGACGGCGTCCTGCAGGCGCGGGTACACGCCGGCCGCGTCGCCCGCGAACTGCGTGACGCTGCCGGGACCGTACTTCGCCTCGTACGCGTCGACGAACGCGAGCGCCGCCTTCTTCGACGGATGATCGGCCGGCAGCGTGCGCGCGACGACGACCGGCTGCGTCGGGAACAGCGTGCCTTCCACGTCCTTGCCGCCGAGCTTGATGAACTCCGGCGTCGCGATGCCATGCGTCTGATAGATCGGCCCCTTGTAGCCGCGCTCGATCAGCGTGCGCTGCGGCAGCACCGTCGGCGTGCCCGCGCCGGCGATTAGAATCGCGTCGGGCTTCGCGGCCATCAGCTTCAGGATCTGGCCGGTGACGCTCGCGTCGGTGCGGTTGTAGCGCTCGGTCGCGACCAGCTGGATATGACGCAGCGCCGCGAACTTGCTGAATTCGTTGAGCCAGCTTTCGCCGTAGCCGTCCGCGAAACCGATGAAGCCGACCGTTTTCACGTTGTGATTCGACATGTAGCGCGTCATCACGTCGGCCATGGCGCTATCGGTCTGCGCCATCTTGTAGGCCCAGACCTTCTTGCCTTCCTGCGGCTCGACGACGCTCGCCGAGCCGATCAGCGTGATCATCGGCGTCTGGCTGTCGGCGACCGGATCGAGCGCGGCCATTGCGGCCGGCGTGATGTTCGGCCCGACGACCACATCGACGTGGTCCTCGTTGATCAGCTTGCGGATGTTGCGCACCGCGTTGCCGGGGTCGGATGCGTCGTCGAGGAAGATGTAGTCGGCTTTCTGGCCGGCGATCGTCTGCGGCCACATCAGCATTGCGTTCTTGCTGGTGATGCCGATCACGGCGGCCGGCCCCGTGTTCGACAGATCGATGCCGACTTTCAGGTCGGCGTGCGCCGCGCCGGCGACGAGTAGCGCCGCGGCCCCGAGGCCGCGCAGGGTGTTGCGTACTTTATTGTTGTGCAACTTCATCAGAAGTGTCTCCGTAGCGAGAGAGCGGTATGGAAGCGGTATGAAAGCGGTTCAAAGCTCATAGGTCTCGTGTTCGCCCTTCAGCGCCTGCTCGATCAGCTTGCGGTTCAGGCTCGGCGACAGCAGCTCGACGAGCGTGTACACGTAGCTGCGCAGATACGCGCCCTGTTTCAGCGCGACGCGCGTCACGTTGCTGCCGAACAGATGGCCGACCGGCATCGCGCGCAAATGGCGGTCGCGCTCGCCGTTGAACGCGATGTCGGCCATGATGCCGATGCCGAGGCCCAGCTCAACGTAGGTCTTGATCACGTCGGCGTCGATCGCCTCGAGCACGATGTCCGGATGCAGCCCGCGCAGGCGGAACGCCTCGTTGATCTTGGTGCGGCCGGCGAACGCGTTGTCGTACGTAATCAGCGGGTACTGGGTCAGGTCGTCGAGCGACAGCAGCTTGCGGTCGAGCAGCGGATGGTCCGGCTGCATCACGGCGACGTGGTGCCACTGGAAGCAAGGTAGCGACACCAGATCCTTGTAGTTCGAGATCGCCTCGGTCGCGATTGCGAGGTCGGCCTGGTCGTGCAGCACCATTTCGGCGACCTGGGTCGGGCTGCCTTGCAGAATCGAAAGGTGGACCTTCGGGAAGCGCTTCTTGAACTCGGCGATCGCCGCCGGCAGCGAGTAGCGCGCCTGCGTGTGGGTCGCGGCGATCGTCAGGTTGCCCTGATCCTGCGCCGCGTAGTCCTTGCCGACCCGCTTCAGGCTTTCGACTTCCTGCAGAATTTTTTCGATCGATTGCAATATGATGCGGCCCGGCTCGGTCAGCGAGCGCACGCGCTTGCCGTGGCGGGTGAAGATTTCGACGCCGAGTTCGTCCTCCAGCTCGATGATCGCCTTCGAGACCCCCGGCTGACTCGTAAACAGGGCCTTGGCCGCTTCGGTGAGGTTGAAGTTCTGCCGCACAGCCTCGCGGACGAAGCGGAATTGGTGCAGGTTCATATATAACCTCGCCGCATATAAAAAGAATTTTTTAGTCGTTTGAAATATAAGGCGAGTTTATTACGATCTGTCCATCTTTTTCAATATGGATATCTGTATTTGTTATAAGCAAATGAGCGATGGGTCTAAACGCTTGCTTGCGGCAGCTGACAAACACGGATGTTCGAGCCGCAGCAGAACCGGAGCGCCGGCCGCCGGACTGCCGTGTGTCACGCAAGTTTCGAAAAAAATTGGGGTCCCCGAATGTACCAATACGATCAATACGACCAGACCATCGTCGATGAACGGGTCGCGCAGTACGCCGATCAGGTTCGCCGCCGCTTGTCGGGCGAATTGAGCGAAGAGGAGTTCCGTCCGCTGCGTCTGCAGAACGGCCTGTACTACCAGCGCCACGCGTACATGCACCGCATCGCGATTCCGTACGGCAACCTGCGCAGCGACCAGCTGCGCGTGCTCGCCCAGATCGCGCGTGAACACGACCGCGGCTACGGCCATTTCTCGACCCGCTCGAACATCCAGTACAACTGGATCAAGCTCGAAGAAACGCCGGAAATCCTGCGCAAGCTCGCTGCCGTGCAGATGCACGGCATTCAGACCTCGGGCAACTGCATCCGCAATATCACCGCCGATCAATTCGCCGGCGTCGCGCCCGACGAAGTGGTCGATCCACGTCCGTGGGCCGAAATTCTGCGTCAGTGGTCGACGTTCCACCCGGAATTCGCGTGGCTGCCGCGTAAGTTCAAGATCGCCGTGTCCGGTTCGAAGGAAGACCGCGCGGCCGTGCAGATCCACGACATGGGCGTGTATCTGAAGAAGAACGCGCAAGGCGAACTGGTGGTCGACATTCTGGCGGGCGGCGGTTTGGGCCGTACGCCGATCGTCGGCGCGATCATCCGCCGCGATCTGCCGTGGCAGCATCTGCTGACCTACAGCGAAGCCGTGCTGCGTGTGTACAACCGCTACGGCCGCCGCGACAACATGTACAAGGCGCGGATCAAGATCCTGGTGAAGGCGCTGTCGCCGGAGAAGTTCTCCGCGCAGGTCGAGGAAGAGTGGCAGCACCTGAAGGACGGCCCGTCGACGCTGACGCAAGCCGAAGTCGATCGCGTGTCGCAGTACTTTGCGCCGCCCGCTTACGACAAGCTGCCGGATACCGATGCGTCGTTCGAAAAGCATCTGCTGGAAAACCGCGCGTTCGCGCGCTGGGTCGAGCGCAACGTGCGTCCGCACAAGGTCGCGGGCTATGCGTCGGTCACGCTGTCGCTGAAGCCGACCACGGTCGCGCCGGGCGACGCGACGGACGCGCAGATGGAAGCGGTCGCCGACTGGGCCGACGAATACTCGTTCGGCCAGATCCGCGTGTCGCACGAACAGAACCTGATCCTCGCCGACGTGAAGAAGCGCGACCTGTTCGCGCTGTGGGAAAAGGCCAAGGCGCAGGGTTTCGCGACGCCGAACATCGGCTTGTTGACCGACATCATCTCGTGCCCGGGCGGTGACTTCTGCTCGCTCGCGAATGCGAAGTCGATCCCGATCGCGCTCGCGATCCAGGAACGTTTCAACGATCTGGACTACGTGTACGACCTCGGCGACGTGTCGCTGAACATCTCGGGCTGCATCAACGCGTGTGGTCACCACCACGTCGGCAACATCGGCATTCTGGGCGTCGACAAGGACGGCTCCGAGTGGTACCAGGTGACGCTCGGCGGCGAGCAGGGTACGGGCGCGACCGGCGCTCACCTTGGCCGCGTGATCGGCCCGTCGTTCTCGGCCGAGGAAATGCCCGACGTGATAACGAAGGTGATCGATACGTTCGTGGACAACCGCCAGGAAGGCGAGCGTTTCATCGATACGTACACCCGCATCGGCATCGCGCCGTTCAAGGAGCGCGTGTACGCCGCGCGTCAACCGGCTCACGCGTAACCGCGCAAAGGATACTGAACAGATGGCTTCTATCATCAAGAACCGCGACATCGTCAACGACGACTGGAGCGTCGTGCGTGCCGCGGAAGACGGCGCTTTGCCGGCGGTGAGCGAACTGCCGGCCGGCAAGGTCATCGTGCCGCTGGTGCTGTGGCAGGCCGAGCGTGAAGCGCTGATCGCCGCGCGCGGCGCCACCGAAATCGGCGTGTGGCTCGCGCCGGATAGCGAACCGGCGGACATCGCCGGCGACTTCGACAAACTCGCGCTGATCGCCGTGGACTTCCCGGTGTTCCGCGACGGCCGCGGCTACAGCATCGGCCGTCTGCTGCGCGAGCGCTATGGCTACAAGGGCGAGCTGCGCGCGATTGGCGACGTGCTGCGCGACCAGGTCAGGCTGATGTTCCGCTGCGGCTTCGACGCGTTCGCGGTGCGCGCGGACAAGGACATCAACGACGCGCTGAAGGCGTTCGACGACTTCACCGTGCAGTACCAGGGCGCCGTCGATGACCCGTCGCCGCTGTTCCGCCGCCGTGCCGCCCAGGCTGGCGCCGGCAAGGTGCCGGCATGAACACCGCCCAATCGTTGAGCCCGGAGCTGGCAGCGAAGGTCGAGCGACTCGACGCGCTGCTCGACTCGATCGCCGCGCGCCACGCGAACGTGAAGCTCGCGAGCAGCCTTGCCGCCGAAGACATGCTGCTCACGCACGCAATCCTGTCGCGCGGCGTGCAGATCGGCATCTTCTCGCTGAACACCGGCCGTCTGCATGCGGAAACGCTCGGCATGCTCGATCGCGTGAAAGAGCGCTACGGTTACGACATCGAGCAGTTTCATCCGCAGGCGGCCGCGGTCGAGCAGTACGTGGGCGAACACGGCCTGAACGCGTTTTACGAAAGCGTCGAGCTGCGCAAGCGCTGCTGCGAGATCCGCAAGGTCGAGCCGCTCAATCGCGCGCTCGCCGACGTCAGCGCGTGGGTGACCGGGCAGCGCCGCGAGCAGTCGGTCACGCGTGCTGAACTGCACGAGGAAGAGCACGACGGCGCGCGCAACATCGCCAAGTTCAACCCGCTCGCGGACTGGACCGAAGCCGAAGTCTGGGATTATCTGAAGGCGTTCGATGTGCCGGTCAATCCGCTGCATGCGCGCGGTTATCCGAGCATCGGCTGCGAGCCGTGTACGCGTGCGATCCGCCCCGGCGAAGACAGCCGGGCGGGGCGCTGGTGGTGGGAGTCGCGCGATACGAAGGAATGCGGCTTGCATATCACGGCGATTACCCCGATTGCGGTCGAACGCAACGAAAACGCGCCGGCCTGAGCGCCGCGCACGAGCTTGCGGTCGACCGCCGCCGAAACCGATCTGAATACTTCCGTCCGCACGCATGCGCTTGCCGGGCGAACCAACGAAGGACCCGCTATGAGCACCACGCTCGATTCCGCTGTCAACGCTCCGCTTGCCAACACGGTCAACCGGATGGATCACCTCGATTGGCTCGAAGCCGAGTCGATTCACATCCTGCGCGAACTGGTCGCCGAGTGCAGCAAGCCGGCGCTGCTGTTTTCGGGCGGCAAGGATTCCGTCGTGGTGCTCGCGCTCGCACTGAAGGCGTTCGGCCTCGGCGCGAACCGCAAGACCCAGCTGCCGTTCCCGCTCGTGCATATCGACACCGGTCATAACTATGACGAAGTGATCGACTTCCGCGATCGTCGCGCGCAGGAGATCGGCGCGGAACTGGTGGTCGGCCATGTCGAAGATTCGATCAAGCGCGGCACCGTGCGTCTGCGTCGCGAAACGGATTCGCGCAATGCCGCGCAGGCGGTCACGCTGCTCGAAACGATCGAGCAATACGGCTATACCGCGATGATCGGCGGCGCGCGCCGCGACGAAGAAAAGGCCCGCGCGAAAGAGCGCATCTTCTCGTTCCGCGACGAATTCGGCCAGTGGGACCCGAAGGCGCAGCGCCCGGAACTGTGGAGCCTGTACAACGCGCGTCTGCACAACGGCGAACACATGCGCGTGTTCCCGATCTCGAACTGGACCGAGCTCGACGTTTGGCAGTACATCGCGCGCGAACAGCTCGAACTGCCGTCGATCTACTACGCGCACCAGCGCGAGATCGTGCGCCGCAATGGCCTGCTCGTGCCGGTCACGCCGCTCACGCCGATGCGCGAAGGCGAGACGAGCGAACAGGCGCTCGTGCGTTTCCGTACGGTCGGCGACATCAGCTGCACGTGCCCGGTCGAAAGCGACGCGGACGACATCGAGAAGATCATCGCCGAGACCGCCGTTACGGAAATCACGGAACGCGGCGCGACGCGGATGGACGATCAGGTCTCTGAAGCGGCGATGGAACAGCGCAAGAAGCAGGGTTATTTCTAAGCACACGACGAGGGTAACGTAACCATGAGCAGTATTCATCAACCAGAAGACCTCGGCGTGCTGCGTTTCATCACCGCGGGCAGCGTCGACGATGGCAAGAGCACGCTGATCGGCCGCCTGCTGTACGACAGCAAGGCCGTATTGAGCGACCAGCTCTCGGCGCTGTCGCGCGCGAAGAACAAGCGCACCGTCGGCGACGAGATCGATCTGTCGCTCCTGACCGACGGCCTCGAAGCCGAGCGCGAGCAGGGCATCACGATCGACGTCGCGTATCGCTACTTCGCGACCGCCAGGCGCAAGTTCATCATCGCCGATACGCCGGGGCACGAGCAGTACACGCGCAACATGGTGACGGGTGCCTCGACCGCGCATGCGGCGATCATCCTCGTCGACGCGACGCGCGTGACGTTCGAGAACGGCGTCGCGCAACTGCTGCCGCAAACCAAGCGTCATAGCGCGATCGTCAAGCTGCTCGGTCTGCAGCACGTGATCGTCGCGATCAACAAGATGGACCTCGTCGACTACAGCGAAGCGCGCTTCAACGAGATCCGCGACGCGTATGTCGAGCTCGCGCGTCACCTCGGTCTCGAGGACGTGCGCTTCGTGCCGGTGTCGGCGCTGAAGGGCGACAACATCGTCACGGCCAGCGAGCGGATGCCGTGGTACGCGGGCCAGCCGCTGCTCGACGTGCTCGAAGCGCTGCCCGTCGAAACCGCGAGCGGCGAGGCGCTGCGCTTTCCGGTGCAGTGGGTCGCGCGCCAGGACGGCAGCCAGGCCGACGATTTCCGCGGCTACATGGGCCGCGTCGAATCGGGCGAAGTGAAGCTCGGTGACACGATCGTCGTGCTGCCGGCCAATCGCGAAGCGACCGTGGCCGAGATCATCGCGCCGGTGGTCGGCGGCACCGCGCAGGTGGACCGCGCGTTCGCCGGTCAGACGGTGACGATCCGCCTCGCGGAAGACGTCGACGTGTCGCGCGGCGACACCTTCGTGCTGCGCGCAGCGGCGCCGGAGCCGGCAAAGAAGCTCGAAGCGGACCTGTGCTGGTTCGACGACACGCCGCTGTCGACGCAACGCAAGTATCTGCTGAAGCAGACCACCAACACGGTGTTCGCGAAGATCGGCGCGATCAAGGAAGTGCTCGACGTGCATACGCTGTCGCAGGCGACCGATCGCAAGGAACTGGCGATGAACGACATCGGTCGTGTCGCGCTGACCTTGCAGAAGCCGCTCGTGTGCGACGCATACGACGCGCATCAGGGCACGGGCGCGTTCGTGCTGATCGACGAGGCGACGAACCACACCGTCGCGGCCGGCATGATCCGGGCGTTTTCCGCCTGAGTTCGGGATAGGCCGGTAGGTAACGGAAGGGCCAGGCGGGCGGCGCAACGCGCCGCCTGCGTTCGCTCCAACGAACAGGTTGAGGTCAATGGGTAAGGTTTATCTGATCGGCGCGGGACCCGGTGCCGCGGACCTGATTACGGTACGCGGCGCGCGGCTGCTCGGCGCCGCCGATGTGGTGCTGCACGACGCGCTGGTCGAGCCGGCGATGCTCGACTACGCGCCCGCGCACGCAAAGCGCATCGCGGTCGGCAAGCGCTGCGGCCAGCTATCGACGGCCCAGCAGTTCATCAACAAGCAGATCGTCGATGCGGCATTGGAGCACGGCGTGGTCGTGCGTCTGAAGGGCGGCGATCCGATGCTGTTCGGCCGCGCCGACGAAGAGATGCGCGCGCTGGAAGCCGCGGGCATCGAGTATGAAGTGGTGCCGGGCATTACCGCCGCACTGGCGAGCGCGGCCACGCTGAAGCGTTCGCTGACGTTGCGCGGCGTGTCGCGCAGCGTCGCGCTCGCGACGTTCAGCCGCGCACCCGGTTCTGACGAGATTCGCGAGCAGGTCAACGCCGATTCACTGGTGTTCTACATGGGCCGCGACAGCGGTGTTGAGATCGCGCAGCAACTGATCGACGCCGGCAAGCCCGCGGCTACGCCCGTGGCGATCGTCGAGGCGTGCAGCACGCCGCGCGAACGCATGCTGACGCTGACACTGGAAGATCTGGCTGCGGGAGAAGCGCAGCGCTGGGTCGATGCGTCGCAGCCGAGTCTGTTGATGATCGGCGAGGCATTCGCGGCGCGGCAGACCGAGGCAAAGCGCTCGTCGAACGGGATGCTGGTCGCGGCCTGAAGGTCCCCGGCAGGGCCGGCCTGACAGCGGCGAATCTGAGCAAGCAGAACGAAAAAATCAGAGTTGCCGCAAGCAATACTGCGCGAGCGCATCCAGCACCGAATCATCCTCACCGGCCGCCACCGCGCAGCGAATCTCGACACCGGGATGCGCGGCGCGGCATTGCTCGACGAGCGCGGGCAAATCCTGGCGCACATGTCCGCCTTGCCCGAAGAACACCGGCACCACGGTGATCGCGGCGCAGCCTTGCGCAACGAGTTGTGTGACGGCCGTCGGCAGGCTGGGTTCCATCAGTTCCAGAAAGGCAAGCGTAACCGCCTGCGCTTCGCCCGTCGCCGCGCGCGCGGTGCGCAGCTTGTCGGCGAGCCGCTCGAACGGCTCGCGCCAGCGCGCATCGCGTGCGCCGTGGCCAAACAGAATCAGTCCGTGCGTAGCCATCGCGTCAGCTCCTGACGATGCCCTTCAACGCCCTCTGGCGTTGCGAGTTAGTGCCGGTCGACCCACTTCAACCCGACGAGCCCGAGCACCAGGTAAATGAGCCCCGGCGTCGCCGCAGTCAATGGCGCAGGCCACGTATTGAGCGTGCCGATGTGCGAGAACAGCGTGTTGAACAGCTGGAAGCTCATGCCGAGCATGATGCCGCCGAACACCTTCATGCCGACCACGCCCGCGCGCGTATGCAGATACGCGAACGGCAGCGACAGCACCAGCATCACGAACACCGCGAACGGATACAGTACCTTTTTCCACAGCGCGATTTCATAGCGCTGCGTGTCCTGATGGTTTTCGGTCAGATGCTGGATATAGCGGAACAGATTGAACATCGACATGCGGTCCGGCGACACCAGCAGCACCGACAGAATCTGCGGCGTCAGCTCAGAGCGCAGCGAATACTCGGGCAGCGTGACCTGGTTGGCGCGATACACCGGATTGAGCGCATCGGCCGGCGTGCCGGGAACTCGGGCCACGTCGAGCAGTTGCGTGTCGGTCACGCCGGTCAGCAGCCAGTGACCCGGCGGTTGATACCGGCCGCTCTGCGCGATGCGGATGTTCGACAGACGGAACTTCGAATCGAACTCGTAGATGCGCACGTTGCTGATCGTCGCGTCGGGTCTGAGTTCGCCGACGTTGACGAAGCGCGTGACCTGCTCGCCGTCGGCGCGCTCGGTCAGCGTGTCCTTGACCCACACGCCCGACTGGAAGTTGCTCGACACCGACGAGCCGAGCGCCTCGAGCCGCACGCGCTCGGACAGCTGGTCCGTGTACGGCCCGACCACTTCGCCGATCAGATAGGTGACGATCACGAGCGGAATGCCGATCTTCAGCAGCGAGCGCAGCGCCCGGTTGGTGGCGAGACCGGACACGCGGAAGATCGTGTACTCGGAGTTGGCCGCCATCTGCGCGAACACGTAGATCGCGCTGATCAGCGCCGCGACCGGAATGATTTCATAGAAACGCGACGGCGTTTGCAGCGCGACGCGCAGCACCGCGTACTGAAACTTGTAGTTGCCGTGGCCGACCGAGTTCAGTTCGTTGATCAGATCGAAAAAGAAGAACAGACCTGAAAATGCAAACAGGATGAAGACGAACGTGAGATAGATCTGACGCGCGAAATACCTTTCATAAATGCGCATCGGTCAGGCTCCCTGCGAACGGCTGAACATGGCGCGCGTGAACAGCGGCCGGTTGCGCACCCGCATCCAGAAGATGAACGCGACGATGCCGAGCACGATCACGTGCAGGATCACGAGCCCGATGCCGAACGACATCTTGCCCTGCTCGATCCACGCCTGCACGACGTTCAGCAAATTCGAATAGGTGAGGTAGATCAACACGGCCATCACGAGGTTGATCGTACGGCTGCGCCGCGGGTTCTGGTGCGCGAGCGGAATCGCGAGCAGCATCAGGTTGATCGCGATCAACGGCAGACCCGCGCGCCACGCAAATTCGGCGAGGTTCTCGTTGGTCGGATTGCGCAGCAGCGTCATTGTCGGCAAGCCGGTGGTGGTCGGTGTATTGACGACCGGCTGGCTCTGGATCTTCACGCCGTAGCGCTCGAACTCCATGATGCGGAAATCGGGGTGGCCCGGCTCGCCGTCGTAGCGGCGGCCGTTTTCCAGCACGACGAAGCGGTCGCCGTTCTTGTGCGTCTCGATGTGGCCGTTCTTCGACACCACGACGTTGACCTTGCCGCCCTCGGTGCTCGTCACGAACACGTTTTCCACGTGCCCCTGGTCGGGCGACATCTTCTCGATGAAGAACACGCGGTGTGTGGTCGGGGATTCGCGGAACTGCCCGGGAGCCAGCAGCGAGACCTCGTCGCGCTGCTGGAAGCGCGCGCGGATCAGCTTGCTCTGCTGGTTCGACCACGGCCAGCCGACGAACACGAAGAACATGATCAGGATGATGATCGGCGTGGCGAAGATGCCGATCGGCTTGATGAATTGCGTGAGACTGACGCCCGAAGATAGCCACACGACCATCTCGGAGTCCTTGTACCAGCGTGTGAGCACGAACAGGATCGACACGAACAGCGTCGCGACGAGCATGATGGCCAGATAGCCGATCACGGTGAGGCCGATCAGGACCAGCACGTCGCGCGGATCGATCTCACCCGAGGCCGCGAAGCCGACGATGCGGATCATCATCGTCGTCAGCACGAGCGTGAGGAGAACCATGAACACGGCGCCAGCCGTGTACGCGAGCTCGCGCTGGAGGGAGCGTTCAAAGATCATTATTGATGACGAGAGGGGGCGCTCACGGCGACGCGGGGGTTCGTTCCCGTCACGCCTCCGGTGCAGCCGCCGCGGGAAAAATAGCGGATAATTGCGGCTTTCATCCTAAGCCCAGATTTTATCCGAGGACAAGCGCGATGGACTTTAGCATAAAAGCCTGTGATTGGACCAAAGGCTCGACGAACGGTTTCCTCACCGGGAAATCCGATTGCATCGTGATCGGTGTGTTCGAGTCGCAAACGCTGTCGGGCGCCGCGCTGGAGATCGACGCGGCCACCAAGGGCCTGCTCACGCGCATCATCAAGGCGGGCGACATGGACGGCAAGGCGGGTACCACGCTGTTCCTGCACGAAGTGTCGGGCATCGGCGCGTCGCGCGTGCTGCTCGTCGGCCTCGGCAAACAGGATGCTTTCAGTCAGAAAGCCTACGGCGAGGCGGTCCGCGCTGCCTGGCGCGCGCTGCTCGGCACGAAGATCGTGCAGGTCACTTTCACGCTGGCGCAACTGCCGGTGCTCGAACGCACGGCCGACTGGTGCGTGCGCGCCGCGATCCTCGCGCTGCGCGAGCTGACCTACCGCTTCACGCAGATGAAGAGCAAGGCGGAGAACACGCCGCGCGCGTTGAAGCGCGTCGTGATCAGCGTCAACACCGGCGACGAGAAGGCCGCCAAGCTGGCCGCCAAGCAGGGCGCCGCGCTTGCGAACGGCATGGACCTGACGCGCGACCTCGGCAATCTGCCGAGCAACGTCTGCACGCCGACCTACATTGCGAACACCGCGAAGAAGCTCGCGAAAGACTGGAAGCTGAAGGTCGAGGTGCTCGGCGAGAAGCAGTGCGAAGCGCTGAAGATGGGATCGTTCCTGTCGGTTACCGCGGGCGCGGTCGAACCGGCGCAGTTCATCGTGCTGCAGTACCAGGGCGGCGCCGCGAAGGCCGCGCCGGTCGTGCTGGTCGGCAAGGGCGTCACGTTCGACACGGGCGGCATCTCGCTGAAGCCGGGCGAGGGCATGGACGAGATGAAGTACGACATGTGCGGCGCGGGCTCGGTGCTCGGCACGCTGCGCGCGGTCGCCGAAATGGGGCTGAAGATCAACGTGGTCGGCATCATCCCGGCCGTCGAGAACATGCCGTCGGGCACGGCCACCAAGCCGGGCGACATCGTCACCAGCATGAAGGGCATCACGATCGAAGTGCTGAACACCGACGCCGAGGGCCGCCTGATTCTGTGTGACGCGCTCACCTACGCGGAGCGCTTCAAGCCGGCCGCGGTGATCGACATCGCGACGCTGACGGGCGCCTGCATCATCGCGCTCGGCCATCACAACAGCGGCCTGTTCTCGAAGGACGACGCGCTCGCGGGCGAACTGCTCGACGCATCGCGCGAAGCGGCCGACCCAGCCTGGCGCCTGCCGCTCGACGACGAGTACCAGGATCAGCTGAAGTCGAATTTCGCCGACGTCGCGAACATCGGCGGGCGTCCGGCGGGCAGCGTGACGGCTGCGTGCTTCCTGTCGCGCTTCACCGATTCGTACCCGTGGGCGCATCTCGACATCGCCGGCACCGCGTGGAAGAGCGGCGCGGCGAAGGGTGCGACGGGTCGTCCGGTGCCGCTGCTCGCGCAGTTCCTGATCGACCGCGCCGGCCAATGACGCAGTGCGGTAAGTGCGCACACGGCGCGCGGCAAGCGGGGCGGAGCGGCCGATGACGAGAATCGACTTTCACTCGAACGTCGGCGATTCGCTGCTGTACGCGTGCCGCCTCGCGCGCAAGGCATATCTGGCGGGCCAGCCGCTCGTCGTGCTGGCCGAGCCTGCGCGCCTGCGCGCGTTCGACGAAATGCTGTGGACCTTCTCGCCGCTCGACTTCGTGCCGCACTGCATGGCGGGCACGCCGCTTGCCGCCGATACACCCGTCGTGCTGGCCACGAATCTCGACGACGTGCCGCATCATCAGGTGCTGCTCAATCTGGGCGCAACGGTGCCAGCGCAGTTTGCGCGCTTTGAAAGATTGCTCGAAGTGGTCGGTAACGCACACGAGGAACTCGCTGCGGGCCGCGAGCGCTATCGCTTCTATCGCGATCGCGGCTATGCTTTGAACAACTACAAGCAGGGCGGCTAATTCGTTCCGCTCTCGCGTCATGGCCGCGAGGAGCGCGGCATGCGGACCGCCAGCCCTGGCTTCGACTCAAACACGGAGAGCGCACGTGTCCGATCCCAACGACAATTCGATCCCGATCCTGAACGAGGTCATCGTGCCGGGCCGCGCGCGCGAAACGCGCGACGCGTCGGCCGATGCGGCCGCACCCGCGCCCCAGGGCACCAAGCCCGCAGCCCCAGCCGCCGCGCAGCCGGCGGCGCGCGAGCCGGGATTGCGCACCGAGCCCGCGTTCGCGCCGCCGGCCGCACATCCGGCCGAACCGACGCTGGCGCCCGAGCCCGTGCTCGCGCCGCAGCCCGTGCCCACACCCGAGCAACTGAGTTCGCCGGAGCCGGTTCTCGCGCCGCAGCCGGCGCAGACGGAACTTCATCAGCCGCACGTGGCCGATCACACGCACGCGAGAAAGCAGGCCCGGCCGCATCACGGCATTCATGCGCGACATGGGCATGAGGAGTTGCATGAAGGCCTGCATGAGGACGTGGCCGAGGTGTCGGCCGGCGTGTTCGATCGCACCGAGCCCTTCATACCGCTCGAAGCCGGCGCGACCGTGCCGCCGGATCTCGAGGAGGGCGCGCACGAAGCCGCCCCCGCTCAGCTCCCATTCGACGCCGACGCGCTCGCCGAACGTTTGCATGGACGCTTCCAGCGTTTTCTGACGGGCGAGGGGCGCGGCATCATCGAGGCGCGCTGCCGCGACGCAGTGCAGCAGCACACGAGCCTGCTCGTGAGTCAGATCACGCGCGAGGTCGCGCAGACGCTCGAAGCCGAGATGACCGATTGGGTACGTGAAGCGGTGGAAGAAGAAATCGCGCGGCGCTCGCGTTGAGGCCGCGGCGACACGAGAGGTCCGTTATTTGAGCGTCAGCACCCAGGCCGCCAGCGTGGCCGCCTGATCGGGCGTCAGCTGCGTGTTCGCGGGCATCGGCACGGTTCCCCATGCACCGGTGCTGCCATCGAGGATCTTGTGCTTCAGATAGGTCGCGGCGTCGTCGCGCCCCGCATACCGGATAGCGACGTCGTGCAGCGCCGGCCCCATGAACGGGCGGTTGACCGAGTGGCAGCTCATGCAGTTCTTCTGCTGGGCGAGCGCAAGGCCGGCTGCTTCGGCGTTGGCTGCGGGACTGGCGGCGCTCAATGCGGCGGCGAGCGCAACAGAAGCTGCTACGGCTGCGTACGACATCGATTTCATTATGGTCTCCGCCAGTGCAGATGCCCGGCTCGTGGTGCACGCATTATAAGAGCAAAGGGGCGCACGGATTTTCGTGCGCCCCTTGCGCTTTTGCGTGGCGTGGCGGCGGGTTCGTCCAGCGAAGCGGGCGCGCCGGCCCGTAGTATTAACCCGTCACCGCCCCCCGATTCGCCGGTAGCGCGAGCGCGAAATACTTCGCCAACACGCCGCGGGTGTAGCGCGGCTTCGGCGCCTGCCATGCGGCGCGGCGGCGCTGCAACTCGGCGTCGTCGATGTTCAATTGCAGCAGCAGCCGGTGTGCGTCGATCGTGATCGAATCGCCTTCCTGCACGAGCGCGATCGTGCCGCCGACGAACGCCTCCGGCGCGACGTGCCCGACCACCATGCCCCACGTGCCCCCCGAGAAGCGGCCGTCGGTGATCAGTCCGACCGACTCGCCGAGCCCCTTGCCGATGATCGCCGAGGTCGGCGCAAGCATTTCCGGCATACCGGGGCCGCCCTTCGGGCCCAGATAGCGCAGCACCACGACATCGCCGGCGACGATCCTGTCGGCGAGGATCGCTTCGAGCGCGCTCTGCTCGTCGTCGAATACGCGCGCCGGACCTGTGATGACCGGGTTCTTCAGCCCGGTGATCTTGGCGACCGCGCCGTCTTCGGCGAGATTGCCCTTCAGGATCGCGAGGTGGCCTTCCGCGTACAGCGCCTGGTCGACGGGGAAGATCACCTGCTGATCGCTGCGCGGTTTGCCGGGTACGTCCTTCAGTTCCTCGGCGAGCGTTTTGCCGGTGATCGTCATGCAATCGCCATGCAGAAGCCCGGCATCGAGCAGAATCTTCAGCACCTGCGGAATGCCGCCCGCCTTGTGCAGATCGGTGGCGACATACTGGCCCGACGGTTTCAGGTTGCAGATCACCGGCACTTTCTTGCGCATGCGCTCGAAGTCCTCGATCGTCCATTCGACCTCGGCCGCGTGTGCGATCGCCAGATAGTGCAGCACCGCGTTGGTCGAGCCGCCGGTCGCCATGATCAGCGCGACCGCGTTCTCGATCGACTTCTTCGTGATGATGTCGCGCGGCTTCAGATCCTTTTTCACCGCCTCGACGAGTACGCGCGCCGATTCGGCGGCCGAATCGACCTTCTCCTGATCCGGGTTCGCCATCGTCGACGAATACAGTAGCGACATGCCGAGCGCCTCGAACGACGAGCTCATCGTATTGGCCGTGTACATGCCGCCGCACGAACCGGTCGACGGACACGCGTTCTTCTCGATGCCCTCGAAGTCCTCCTGCGACATGCGGCCCGCCGTGAATTCGCCGACCGCCTCGAACGACGACACGATCGTCAGATCGGTGCCTTTCCAGTTGCCCGGCCGGATCGTGCCGCCATACACGTAGATGCCCGGCACGTTCATGCGCGCGAGGCCGATCATGCCGCCCGGCATGTTCTTGTCGCAGCCGCCGATCACGACCACGCCGTCCATCCATTGCCCCTGCACGCAAGTCTCGATGCAGTCGGCAATCACCTCGCGCGACACCAGCGAGTACTTCATGCCTTCGGTGCCCATCGACATGCCGTCGGAGATCGTCGGCGTGCCGAAAGTCTGCGGATTCGCGTCGGCGCGCTTGATCGCGGTGACGGCCGCGTCGGCGAGGCGCTGCAGGCCGGCGTTGCATGGCGTGATCGTCGAGTGGCCGTTGGCGACGCCGATCATCGGTTTGTCGAAATCCTCCTTCTGGTAGCCGAGCGCGTAGTACATCGAGCGATTCGGGGAACGCGCGATGCCTTGCGTGATGTTCTTTGAACGACGGTTGTAGGCCATGGGGAACTCCAAGTCTGGCTGTTCTGATGAATGCGCGCGACGGCGTCCGCGCGCGCATCCGTTCAGTGTAGTTCCGCCAGACCGTGCAAACAGGCGGTTTTGCGTGACCGGCGTCGCGTGTATTATTCGCGGCTGTTTAGGTCGTAAAATATATTAATCATGCTGCCGACGATTCCCGATCTGCGCCAGTTGCGCTATTTCGTCACCGTCGCCGAGGAAAAGCACTTCGGGCGCGCGGCCGCGCGTCTGTCGATGACGCAGCCGCCGCTGTCGCAGGCGATCCGCGCGCTGGAGGAGACGCTCGGCGTTGAGCTGTTCGCGCGCACCAAGCGTTCGGTCGAGCTGACCGCAGTCGGCGCCGATCTGCTGCCCGAGGTGCAGCGGCTGCTCGCGGCCGCGGAAGGGTTGAGGCCGCTCGCGCAGAGCCTCGCGCGCGGCGAGGCGGGCGTGCTGTCGCTCGCATTCGTGTCGACCGCGGATTACGGCCTGCTGCCTCTGCTGTTGCGCGATTTCGGCGCGCGGCATCCACGCGTGCGGCTCGAGCTGACCGAGGCGACCAGCGACGTGCAGGTGGACGAACTGGTAGCCGGGCGTATCGACGCGGGTCTGGTGATCGCGCCGTTGCCGTCGCGGCATGCGGCGCAGCTGTCGTGGCTGCCGATCGCGCGTGAGCCGCTGGTGATCGCGATGTCGACGGAGATGGCGCAACGCTTGCAAGGCAGCGTGAACAAAAACGGCAAGGGCAAGCCAAAAGAAGACCCCGCCGCCGAATGGCTCGACACGCCCGTCAGCCTGCGCGATCTCGGCGACGCGCCGCTCGTGATCTTCCCAAGACGTCTCGCGCCAGGCTTTTATGACATCATTATGGATTGCTACGGCGTCGCGGGCCTCGCGCCGCGGATCGGCCAGGAGGCGATCCAGATGCAGACCATCGTGAGTCTCGTGTCGGCCGGCATGGGCGTCGCACTGGTGCCGCAATCGTTGCGTAACCTGCGGCGCACGGGCGTCGTCTACCGGCCGTTGTCCGAGTCGGTGCCCGCGATCGAAACGGGACTCGTCTGGCGCACCGACGAGGTCAGCCCGGTGCTGGCGGGCTTCATCGAGATCGTGCGCGCCCATGCGGCGAGCGTGGCGTCGCGTGTCTAGATCCCGCTTCTGGTCCCTGTAAAACTGCTTTCGAACCTGAACTGCCCATAACTACACGATGCTCATTCACCCGAATTTCGACCCTGTCGCCATCCATCTGGGGCCGCTCGCCGTGCGCTGGTATGGCTTGATGTACCTCGTCGCGTTCGTCGCGGCGATCGTGGTCGCCCGGCTGCGGCTGCGGCTGCCGTACGTCGCCGCGCAAGGCTGGACCGCGAAGGACATCGACGACATGCTGTTCTTCGGCGTGTTGGGCACGATCCTCGGCGGCCGGCTCGGCTATGTGCTGTTCTACAAGGCGAGCTTCTATTTCGCGCATCCGCTCGACATCTTCAAGGTGTGGGAAGGCGGCATGTCGTTTCACGGCGGCTTTCTCGGCGTCACCATCGCGATGATGCTGTTCGCGTATCAGCGCAAGCGCTCGTGGTTGCAGGTCACCGATTTCGTCGCGCCGATGGTGCCCACGGGCCTCGCGGCGGGACGCCTCGGCAACTTCATCAACGGCGAGCTGTGGGGCCGCGTGACCGATCCGGCCGCGCCGTGGGCGATGCTGTTCCCGGGCGCCGCGTCCGACGACGCCAACTGGCTCGCCGCGCATCCGCAACTGGCCGCGCAATGGCATCTGAACGAAGTGTTTGCGCAATATCACATGCTGCCGCGGCATCCGTCGGAGCTGTACGAGATCGCGCTCGAAGGCGTGGCGCTGTTTTTCGTGTTGATCTTTTTCTCGCGCAAGCCCAAGCCGCTCGGCGCGATTTCCGCGATGTTCCTGATCGGCTATGGCCTCGCGCGCTTCACGGTCGAATTCGCGCGCGAGCCGGACGATTTCCTCGGCCTGCTCGCGATGGGTCTGTCAATGGGTCAATGGCTGTCGCTGCCGATGATCCTCGCGGGCATCGGCCTGATGGTGTGGGCGTATCGCCGGGGACGCCGCGAGCCGGCGCAGGCGGTTGGCGCGAACTGAGCTGCGCCCGGCTAGCGCAGCGAACGCTGCATGAAAAAACGCCACGGCATCGATGGATGCCGTGGCGTTTCTCTTTGGGGCGCAGACTGAGGCGCTGAAGTTCGCGCGTGCGCGTCACTTCATCTGCACCGACCCCGACACGTTGACCGTCACCGTCGACGTACCGCCTTCGAGCGGCATCGGCGCGCTCTTCGCGTCGGCGCCCATCGCGCGTGCGCTCATCATCATCATCGGACGCGGCATCGCGCCGCTGTGATTCACGTTGACCTCGCGGATCGAATAGCCGCTAAAGCCGAAGGCCTGCGAGGACGCCGCGGCCTGCTCGCGAAACGATTTGATTGCCTCGCCGCTGAGCCGCTGTTCGGCCGCGCGTTGCGCTTCCGGCGACAGCGAGAAACGCACGTTGCCCACCTGCATGATCGATGCCATCTGTCCGGCGAGCTTCGAGGCCGCGGCGAAGTCGCGCGATTCGAGCACGACTTCGGTGCGGCCGCGCCACGCCGAGATACGTCCGTCGCGGTCCGTCGACGGGAAGATCGAGAACGCACCCGAGCGTGCAGTCACGCCGGCCACGCCGCGCGCCTTCTGCAATGCGGCGTCGGCGCGCTGGTTCAGCGTCGACGTCAACGCGGACGGCTCGCTCGCTTCCTGCTCGTAAAACAGCGTGATTTCGACTTCGTCCTGCGGGACTTCCGCGCTCGCCTGCGCATTCAGCGACAGCACGCCCGAAGGCTGCGGCATCATGGTCTGCGCGCGAGCGGGCGCAGGGTTCAGCGCGAGCGCCACAGGCGCGCCAAAGGCGAGCGCGAGTGCGAGGGCCCGTGCGGTTTTTGTCGTCATGGCTGGAATCCTTGTTTGAACAGGTTGTGCACGTTCGACGCGTGCGCCGAGTGATGACGCGATGGCGGCGCGCGGTTTGACGGAAGCGCTAGCGAATGGATCGGGGTGCCGTCGAACGGTTGATTCGAGCTCGCGCTTTCGTCGACCGATTAGGCGCGTTTTATTGACGCTTGGTTCCCCAATTAGTGTTTCGCCGCCGCATCGGGAATGATGGCCTGGACGCGATCACGACACGTGCCGCGTCGCGCATTTGCCCTTAAACCAGCTGTTTAGTGATGAAGCGCCATTCGGCGTCGGTCACCGGTGTGATCGACAGACGGTTGCCTTTGGCGAGCACGCGCATGTCCTGCAATTCGGCATGTTCGCGCAGCGCGGCCAGCGGAATCAATGGGATTTTCTTCTTGAAGACGACGTCGACGAGCATCCAGCGCGGCGTTTCCGGCGACGATTTCGCGTCGTAGTATGGACTCTTTTTATCGAACTGCGTCGGATCCGGATACGCGGTCGACGAGACTTCCGCGATGCCCGCGATGCCGGGCTCCGGACAGCTCGAATGGTAGAAGAGCACGCCGTCGCCGACCTGCATCACGTCTCGCATGAAGTTGCGCGCCTGATAGTTGCGCACGCCGGTCCACGGCAAGGTGCGATGCGGTGCGTTGGCGAGGTCGTCGATGCTTGCTTCGTCCGGTTCGGACTTCATCAGCCAGTAGCGCATGAATCGGAGTGAGCGTGTGAGATTGAACGAGGCGCCAACAACAGGCGCGTGCGGAAAAGCCCCTGAAACAGGCACTCAAACGAAAAAACGACGACCAAAGAAAAACGGCATCGAACCGAAGTCCGATGCCGTTCCAGATAAGGTCCCCGCCTTAGCCGCTAGGCCGGCATCCTGAACCGAGGGTTCAGAATTGGTCGCAGTTAGCAACACTTCGGGTACATCAGACAGAGTGACGCGCACACCCGTGCTACAAATTTCCGCAACCGTGCACATGGCATTGGTTCAAGGAATATATGACCTTGGCGAACCAGGCAGGGAAGCTAAACAGATGAAGCTACAACACAAACCGTTGAACAAGTGACCGGTTCGAAACCGGCCTGCTATTGAGTCAACTACTGCTTACTGCATGCTGTACTGCTCAATCACAGTACCTAATTGTTCGTTCATTTGCTGCATTGTACGCCGGATTTCTTCAGCAGGAAATGCTTCTCCGTGTCGCACGCTGCTTTGCAGCTTAAGCAGTTCCGATGCCAGCGACAGCGCCGCCATCACCGCGATGCGATCGGTGCCGCGCACATTGCTGCCGCTGCGGATTTTCTTCATCTCGGCGTCGACGCGCGCGACCGCCTCGAGCAGCGCGCCTTCCGTTTCAGGCGAACAGGCGAGACGGTAGGGTACTTCGAGAATCGATACTTCGATCTGCTTGGTGGTCATGCGCTTTCTCCGTGTCGGCTCACGTCGCTTGCCGCTTCCTCGTGTTCGGGCTGGGCGGACTCGAGCAGATCGAGCTGGTTATCCGGTTCGCTGCTCGCGCGTGCGCGCGGCAATTTTTCGAGAATCGCATTCAGGCGCACCTGAGCGTCGTCGATCTTGGCGGACAGCGCGTCGCGTTCAGCTTGCAGTGCGTCGCGCTCGGCACGCAATTGCGCGAGTTCTGCGTGCGTGGCTTGTACTTCCGCACGCGTTTGCGCGAGCTGCTCTTCGAGCGCGATCCGCGCTTCATTGTGGCGCTGGCTGATCGCAATCAGCTTGCCGATGTTCTGGGAGAGTGATTCGAGTTCGGTGAGCATGTGCTGCGTCCTCTAAAGACATCGCATTTTAGCGCGGAATATTACAGGTTCCGACAATTGTCTCGTTTCGAGACGTAACAGCATCGCTTCGTGCAGGTTCGTTGCGAGTCGTGTCGTCGACCATAAGATAAAAGACCGGCAATCCATCGGACAATAACCTGCATTCGACAGAACGGATTGCGCTCCGGTTGGCGTTTCTTGACGCCCCGCGAAGCCGCTCCTACACTTCCCGCACTCTGGTGCCCGCGCGCGCTTTTCGGCGCGCGCAGTTAAACGGGAAGCAGGGCGCGCGCGGTGCCAAACCGGATGCGCGAACCTGCGCTGCCCCCGCAACGGTAAACGACCGCATGTGATGTGCTCATGCAGGTCGGTCCTGGTCGCAAGGTTGGAAGTTCAATCTGCGAGTGTGCCACTGCGCGTCACGCGTGGGAAGGCGGGATCGATGTGTCGTAGCCCGGATACCGGCCAGAAAAGAGGGACGTCCCCCGCGAAAACGTTAAACAAGGGGACGCCTCGTGACGCGTCGGCCCGCGGGGAAGCAGGCCGCGCACGCTATCCACAGGAATGTCATCCCATGTTGTCCCCCATCGCCCGCGCGACGCTGCTCGCGTTCGCGAGCCTGCCGCTCGTCGTGCATGCGCAAAGCGCCGAGCCTGTGTCTTCATCGTCCACTGCGGATGCAAGCACCGCGAACGCCGCAAACGTTGCCGATTCGTCAAATCCCGCTTCCGCCGATGCGTCGGGCAACGTGCTGTCGCCGATCGTCGTGACCGCGCAGCGCGGCGCGCAAGCGTTGCGCGATGCGATCCCGCAGACCACGCAGTTCGATCAGCAGGACATCGCCGACACGACCGCGACCGATCTGCCCGGCTTGCTGCGACTCGCGCCCGGCGCGCAAATCTCGCGCACGGGTGGCCCCGGTTCGACCACGAGCCTCTTTCTGCGCGGCGCGTCGTCGACACAATCGCTGCTGCTGATCGACGGCGTGCGCGTCGATTCTGTGAGTCTCGGCTCCGCTCAGCTCGCACAGATCCCGCTCGACCAGGTCGATCACGTCGAAGTCGTGAACGGCAACGTGTCGGCGTTGTACGGTTCGGGCGCGATCGGCGGTGTCGTGCAGGTGTTCACGAAAGACGGCGGCGATCATCCGCCGCGCTTCAATTTTTCTGTCGGCTACGGCAGCTATCACACGCAGACGCAAACGGCCGGCGTGAACGGCGCGCTCGATCAGGACGGCCGCACGACCTTCAACATTTCGCTCGCGCGCACGAAGGGCGACGGCTTTTCGTCGCTCAATCCGCTCGAGGCGCCGGCCGCAAATCCGAACCCGAACGGCAATCTGAACGAGAGCATCAGCGCGTCGCTGCGCCACAAGTTCAACGACAAGTGGGACGCGGGCGTCAGCTACTTCCAGTCGAACAACAACAACAGCTACGACAATGCGTACGGCGTGCCGACCGATCTGAACAACCTCTATAGCAAGGTTCGCCAGGCGTCCGTGTTCGCGAACGGCAAGCTGACCGACTGGTGGACCACCCACTTCACGCTCGCCGAGGGCGACGACCGCAGCGTCTCGAACACCAATGGCATCTACGACGACCGCTTCGATACCGACAATCGCCAGTACACGTGGCAGAACGATTTCGCGCTCGCCGCGAACCAGAAGCTGCAGCTCGGCTACGAGCATCTCGACCAGACTCTCGACTCCGACACGTTCGCCGCGCCCGACCGTCACGTCGATTCGGTCTTCGCCGGCTACAGCGCGCGCTTCGGCCGCAACCAGATTCAGGCCAACGTACGCCGCGATCAGTACTCCGATTTCGGCGGAGCGAACAGTTACTATCTCGGCTACGGTTTCGACATCACGTCGCACTGGAAGGTAACCGCAAGCTATTCGGATGCTTTCCGCGCGCCGAGCTTCGACGATCTGTACTATCCGATCAGCGGCAACCCGTCGATCCAGCCCGAGCGCAGTCACTCGGTCGAAGCCGGTTTGCAGTACGCGACCGATGCGCTCGGCGTGATGCGTCTGAACGCATTCCAGACGCGCTATACGAATCTGATCAACTACGTACAGACGATCCCCGGCATCTATCTCGCGGAGAACGTCGGCCATGCGAAGGTGCAGGGACTCGAAGGATCGTGGAGCGGTCATGTCGGCAAGACCGACGTACGCGCGACGTTGACGCTGCAGAACGCGGTCGATCTCGACAGCGGTACCGACCTCGTGCGGCGCGCGCGACGCTTTGGGTCGTTCGCGGTGAATCGCAGCATCGGTGGATGGCGGGTCGGCGGCGAGTGGATCGTCAGTGGTCCGCGTCCAGACAGCACCGGCAACCTCGGCGGTTATGGCATCGTGAATCTATCGGCGCGCTACAACATCACGAAGGCGTGGTACGTCAGCGCGCAAATCGACAATCTGTTCAACAAGGACTATGAAACGGCCTACTCGTATAACTCGCCGCGACGCGGTGCGTATGTCACGCTCGGCTGGCAGCAGCAGTGACGCGCGCGCCGGGTTGCCCGCATGCGTGAGCGCACGCGGATGAGTCGCGCGTCCGGTTCGCTGTCCGCCGCGATGGCAACGCCACGCCCGATGAATGCGAAACGCGCGGCCGCGATCTGGCTCGGACTCGCGCTCGCCGCCGTCGCGCTGCTCGGCGCGTCGCTCGTGCTCGGCAGCGTGCCGCTCGCGCCGTCGCGCGTGCTTGCGGCGCTCGTGCCAACGCACACGTTCGGCGCCACGGGCAGCGACGATCTCGCCGGCGAAATCGTGCGCACGTTGCGATTGCCGCGCGCGCTCGCGGGCTTCGCGTGCGGCGCGTTGCTGGCGCTCGCCGGCGCGCTGCTGCAGGTGCTGCTGCGCAATCCGCTGGCCGAGCCGTACGTGCTCGGCGTGTCGGGCGGCGCTGCCAGCTTCGCGCTGGTCGCGATGATCGCGGGCGGCGCCTGGTGGATCGTCGATGCGAGCGCGTTCGCCGGTGCGTTCGTGTCGATCCTGCTGGTGCTCGGACTCGCGCGTCGCGAACTGTGGCGCGGCGAGCCGCAGGACACGTCGCCGCGTTTGCTGCTGACCGGGGCGGTGATCGCGGCCGGGTGGGGCGCGATGATCACGCTGCTGCTCAATCTCGCGCCCGATAGCCGTCTGCGCGGCATGCTGTTCTGGCTGACCGGCGACCTCAACGGCGGCGCGCTGCCGTGGACCGCGCTGATCGCGCTCGCGCTCGTGTTGCTCGCGATCGTGCCGGCCGCGCCGCGTTTGAACCTGCTGCTGCGCGGCGACGCGGCCGCGCAAGCGTTGGGCGTTGCGGTGATGCCGCTGCGTTTGCGCGTGTACCTGGTCGCTTCGCTGGCGGCGGCCGCGGCGGTGACGACCGCCGGCACGATCGGCTTCGTCGGTCTCGTCGTGCCGCACATGCTGCGGCTCGCGTTCGGCAACGACCAGCGCATGCTGCTGCCGGCGGCCGCGCTCGGCGGCGGTGTCGCGGTGATGGGCGCGGATCTGATCGCGCGTACCGTGATCGCACCCGCGCAATTGCCGGTCGGCGTGATTACTTCGCTGGTCGGCGTGCCGGTGTTTTTGTGGATGCTGCTCAAACGCCGCCGATGATGCAAGCCGAACCTAGACCCACCTCTTCGATGCTGAGCACGCAACGCCTGACGCTGCGCGCCGGCGCGCGCACCTTGCTCGATGCGTTCACGCACACCTTCCATGCGGGAGAAATCTGGTGTATCGCCGGGCCGAACGGCGCGGGCAAGACCACCTTGCTGTCGACACTGGCAGGCCTGTTGCATCCGGCGGCGGGCCATGTCGAACTCGATGGCGTGCGCGTGGCCGACTGGCAGCCGCTGCCGCTCGCGCGGCGCCGCGCGCTGATGCCGCAAAGCGCGGCCGATGCGTTCAATGCCAGCGTGCTCGACATCGTGCTGCTGAACCGCTTCCCGCATCTGGGCAGCTGGGGCTGGGAGCGCGATGAAGATCGTGCGGCCGCGCAGGCGGCGCTCGAATCGCTCGGCCTTGCGGACTTTGCGGCGCGCGATGTGCTGTCGCTATCGGGCGGCGAGCGTCAGCGCGTCGCGCTCGCGGCAGTGCTGTGCCAGGACGCGCCGCTATTGCTGCTCGACGAACCGTTGTCGCATCTCGATCTGCATCATCAGATCGATTGCCTCGAAGCGCTCGTCGCATGGACGAGCGAACCGGGACGCAAGATACCGCGCAGCGTGCTGTTCTCATGCCACGACCTTAACCTCGCGCGCCGCTTCGCGACGCACGCGTTGCTGCTCGACGGCGCGGGCGGCGCGTATGCGGGCCCGGTGCGCGACGTGCTGACGCCCGCGTTGACGAGCCGCGCGTTCGGCTATCCGCTGATTCTGATTCGCGATGGCGAGCACGAGGCGCTGATTCCCGCGCCGCGCGCGCGTCATGAATCGCCTGCCGGTCATGACGGACAGTCAGGCTGACTATTCATCCCCCATACCTTGTCTCGATCACACCTATGACTCGCATCCCACTCCCGGCCGGTTTGCCCGAAGTCGCGCCGCTCGATCAGACGCTGCGCGCCGAGCTGCAACGGATCATCGATACGCGCACCAAACCGCCCGGCAGCCTCGGCCGGCTCGAAACGCTCGCGCGTCAGATGGGTCTGATCCAGCGCAGTACGCGTCCCAGTGTGCAGCGTCCCGCGATGATCGTGTTCGCGGGCGATCACGGCATCGCCGCCGAAGGCGTGAGCCCGTACCCGCAAGCGGTGACCGCGCAGATGGTCGCGAACTTCATCGCGGGCGGCGCGGCGATCAATGCGCTCAGCCGCGTCGCCGGTCTCGAACTCGAAGTGGTCAACGCGGGCATCGCCACGCCGCTGCCGTCCACCGACGGACTCGTCGATATTCCGATCGGGCGCGGCACGCGCAACTTCGCGCACGAAGCCGCGATGACGCACGCCGAAGCGCTCGCCGCGATGCAGGCAGGCGCCGCGCGCGTGCGTCATCACGCGGCGCTCGGCACCAACGTGATCGGCTTCGGCGAGATGGGCATCGCGAACACGTCGGCGTCCGCCTGTCTGATGAGCCGCCTGTGCGGCGTGCCGATCGACGACTGCGTCGGCCGCGGCACCGGTCTCGACAATGCCGGACTCGCGAAGAAGCGCAACGTGCTCGCGGCGGCGCTCGCGCGTCATCCGGACGCCTGCGCGCCGCTCGACGTGCTCGCGACCTTCGGCGGCTTCGAAATCGCGATGATGACAGGCGCGTTTCTGGCGGCCGCCGAGGCGCGCATGACGATCCTCGTCGATGGTTTCATCGCGACCTCCGCGCTGCTGGTCGCCGATGCGCTCTCGCCCGACGTGCGCGAGTACTGCGTGTTTGCGCATGCGTCGAACGAGGCCGGGCATCGGCGCATGCTCGACCATTTCGGCGCGCAGCCGCTGCTGTCGCTCGACATGCGGCTCGGCGAGGGCACCGGCGCCGCGCTCGCGGTGCCGGTGCTGCGCGCGGCGGCGGCCTTCATCAATGAGATGGCCAGCTTCGATTCCGCGGGCGTCGCGGATCGCGAACCGTGATGCACTCGAACCCACGCTTCGCGGCAACGCGAAGCCCGGCTCGCATCGCTGCGAACATGCACTCGACACGTCCATGAACCCGCTCGCGGAATTGCGCTATTTCTTCACGGCGCTCGGTTACTTCACGCGCGTGCCCGTGCCGCGCTGGGTCGGCTACGAGCCGCATTATCTGAACGCGGCGGCGCGCTATTTTCCACTCGTCGGCGTGCTGGTCGGCGGCTTCAGCGCGCTCGTCTACCTGGCCGCGCTGCGCGTGTTTCCGGCGGGCGTCGCGGTGCTGCTGTCGATGGCCGCATCGCTGCTCGTGACGGGCGCGTTCCACGAGGACGGTCTGGCCGATTGCGTCGATGCGTTCGGTGGCGCCTATACGCGCGACGATGCGTTGCGCATCATGCACGACTCGCGCATCGGTGCTTTCGGTGCCATCGCGCTCGTGATCGCGTTGGCGATCAAGTGGCAAACGCTCGCCGCGTTGCCGCCGCTTTCCGCCGCAAGTCTGATGGGTGCGGCGCATGGCGCGAGCCGCGCGTGCGCGATCAGTTATCTGGCCACGCTCGACTATGTGCGCACCGCGGGCAAAGCCAAGCCGGTCGCGCAGCGTCTGAGCGGGCCAGCCCTGCTGTGCGCCGCGCTGTTCGGGCTGCCGTGGCTGCTGTGGCCGAACGGCCCCGGCGCGCCCGACTGGCGTTTCGCCGCGCTCACGTGTGTCGTGCTGTTGGCGCTGCGCTTCGCGATGGCCCGTTATTTCGTCAGACGCATCGGCGGCTATACCGGCGACTGTCTCGGCTTCGCGCAGCAGATCTTCGAATTGAGCATCTATCTGGTGGGGCTTGCATGGATATCGTCCTGATTCGACATCCCGCTGTCGCGCTCGAGGCGGGGGTTTGTTATGGCCATAGTGATGTCGCGTTGGCGGAAAGCGCCGAGGTCACGTCCAACGCGTTGGCGGTGAAGCTCGCGAGCTTGCAGGTGCCGGCGCCGCGCGTGCTGATCACGAGTCCGCTCACGCGCTGCGCCGCGCTCGCGAACGAGATCGCCAACGACTTCGGCTGCGTGGTCAGCCACGACGAGCGTCTGAAGGAGATGGATTTCGGCGAATGGGAAGCGCAGCGCTGGGATACGATCGATCGCGCCCAGCTCGACGACTGGGCCGCCAATTTCGAACATGCGCGCGCGCATGGCGGCGAGAGCGTCGCGCAATTCGTCGCTCGTGTGCGAGCGTGGTTCGATGCGTTCGCGCTGACGCGCGAGCTGTCGCCCGCGTACGTGGTCACGCACGCGGGCGTGATGCGCGCGATCGCGTCGTGGGTGCTGGAGGTGCCGCTCGCACGTTGCCTGCAGTGGTCGCTCGATATGGCGGGGATCGTCTGGTTGCGGCGTAACGACGAGACGCTGCAGTGGTCGCTGGTGCGATGGAATGCGTGACCCGCGTGCTCATCCGGAGAACTGAGCGTATTTTTTGCGCGTCCCGCGGCGCGTCATGGCGCGGTTTTGTTTGTGCGCGAGCGCGCCAGTTCAAGGTCCTCGCACAGTTGCCGTGCGCCTTGCGCGATGCGCGGCGCGGGGCGATTGATCAGATCGCCGTCGATCGCAAACAGGTTGTTGTTCGCGACGGCCGCGAGACGCGGCCACGCGCGCCATGTGTCGAGTTGCGGCAGCGTCGTGTCGGGCTGCGTCGCGCCGGGCGCGGCCGTGACGATCGCCTGCGGATTCGCCGCGAGCACCGCTTCGGTCGATACGGTCGGCACGAGCGGCTGCAGGTCCGCGAACACGTTGCGGCCGCCGCATAGCGTGATCACGTCGCTGATCATGTGCTCGCCGTTTAGCGTCATCAGCGGCCGGTCCCATACCTGATAGAACACGCTGACTACCGGGCGATTCGCATACCGCGCGCGCAGACGGGCGATGTCGTCGCGATAGGCGGCCGCCGCCGCGTCCGCGCTCGCCGAGGTGCCGAGCAGCCGGCCGAGCTTCGTCAGCGTCACGGCGATATCGTCGAGACGGCGCGGCTCGCTGAAAAAGAGCGGCACGTGCAGCTCGCGCAAGCGCTCGAGCTGGCGCTGCGCATTGCCATGCCGCCAAACGACGATCAAATCCGGTTTCAGCGCGACGATGCGTTCGAGGTCGAGCGCCTTGTTGTCGCCGACGCGCGGCAGTTGCTTCGCTTCGGGCGGATAGTCGCTGTATGACACCGCGCCGACCATCTTTGGGCCGCCGCCCGCGGCGTACAGCAATTCGGTCACGTGCGGGGCGAGGCTGATCACGCGTTGCGCGGGCGCGGCGAGCGTGACGGTCGCGCCGCTGTCGTCGGTGACGGTGATCGCGGCGTGCGCGCTCAGCGCAGATAGAGCGAGCGCCGCGGCGCTGAACCACTGGATCGATCGGCGCGCGGGCGCGGCAAAGCGGGTGGAGCGAGTGAAGCGGGTCATCGGGCGAGGGCGGATCACGAAGCGTTGAACGGCTGCGGTGCGAAGGACGGTGCGCTAACCGGAGCGCGCGGTATCGATCGAATCAACCGCCTGTTGCAGCTGTTGTTCGAAGCGGGTCCATTCGGCTTCATCGCCCGGCAGCCCGAAGCGTACGCTGGCCGATGGCATCCGCGGAGATGGCGGAAAAAGACGCGTCCACACGCCGCGCCGCGCGAGCGCTTCGTGCAATGCGGCGGCGCGCGCATCGTCGGTCCATGCGAAAAGCGGGGTCCCGCGTGTCGCGAAACCGTGCGCATGCAACAGCCCGGCAAGCCGCGCGCTTTCGGTGGTCAGCCGCTCACGCATCCGCGTTTGCCATGCGGCATCGGCGAACGCGGCGCTCACCGCATGACGTGCGGGACCGCTGACCGTCCACGCGCCCAAACTGTCGCGCAACGCGGCGAGCAAGGCCGGCGCACCCAGCACGAAGCCGGCGCGCACCCCCGCGAGCCCGAAGAACTTGCCGGGCGAGCGTAATACGACGAGCCCGTCTCGCCCCGTATGCGCCGCCAGCGACGCGACGCGCGCGGCCGGCAGCGTATCGGCGAAAGCTTCGTCGACCAGCAGCGTGCCGCCGCGTTCGCGCAGCTGCGCGTGCCAGTGCAGCAGCCTCGCGGCATCGATATGGGTAGCCGTCGGATTGTCGGGATTGACGATCACGACATGCGTGAGCGCGGCGGGCAGCGTGTCGAGCTGCACGTCGAGCGGCGCGACCTCGTGTCCGGCGCGCGCGAACGCCGGCGCGTACTCGCCGTAGGTCAGCGGCGCGATGCCGACCGTGGCGCGCGGCAGCAGCGCGGGCAGCGCGCGAATCCCCGCCTGGCTGCCGGCCACCGGCAGCACGTGCGCGGCATCGGGTGCGCCGTAGTAGCGCGCGGCCCGCTCGGCGAAGCCGTCGCCTTCGTCGGGCAAACGGCGCCATGCGTCGGCGGGCAGCGGCGGCACCGGGTAGCCGTGCGGATTGATGCCGGTCGACAGATCGAGCCAATGTGCGTACGGAATGCCGTAGCGCGTCGCCGCTTCGTGCAGGTTGCCGCCGTGTGCGATCGTGTCGCTTGCGGTTTGCTCGCGCGCGTGTATCCGGTCGGTCATGCGCTCGTCCCATCGCTACGCGTGTCGTTTCGCTCAGCCATGAAACGGCACGCTCAACAAGGCCAGCACGATCAGCACGGCCAGCCACAGAATCACCGTGCGTTCGACCAGCATCAACGCGGCGCCCACATGACGCGCCTCGGCGCGATGCCCGAAGCCCAGCGTCGGCCGATGCTCGAGCGTGCCGTGATACACGGCCGGCCCGCCGATCAGCACGTTCAGGCTGCCGGCGCCGGACGCCATCACCGGTCCTGCGTTCGGGCTGTCCCAGCGCGGCGCCTGCTCGCGCCAGCAGCGCCATGCGGTCAGTGTGTCGCCGAGCAGCGCGTAGCTGGTGGCGGTCAGCCGTGCGGGAATCCAGTTCAGCACGTCGTCGATGCGCGCGGCGGCCCAGCCGAAGCGCAGATAGCGCGGCGTGCGATAACCCCACATCGCGTCGAGCGTATTGGCGAGGCGAAAGCCGAGCGCGCCAGGCCCGCCCGCGAGCGCGAACCAGAACAGCGCGCCGAAGATCGCGTCGTTGCCGTTTTCGAGCGCCGATTCGACCGCGGCGCGCGCGAGCGCGGCTTCGTCGGACTGACTGGTGTCGCGCGACACGATCCGCGCGGTCAGCTCACGTGCGGCGGCGAGATCGTGTTGGCCCAGCGCCCTCGAGATCGGCGCGATGTGGTCGCGCAGGCTGCGCGCGCCGAGCGCGAACCACAGCAGCGCGACATGCAGCGCGCAGGCCGCGAACAACGGCAGCACGGCGACCAGCCACCACGCGGTCAACACCGGCGGCAGCACCGCGAGCGCCCATGCGAGCAGCCCCTTGAGCCGCAGACGCCGGTCGTGATCGAAGCGCGCCTCGATGCGCGTGGCCCAGTTGCCGAAGCCGACCAGCGGATGGCGGCGGCTCGGCTCGCCGAACCACCGATCGACGGCGATGCCCGCGACCGCGAGTGTCGCGACCAGCGGCATCGTCAGCGGCGGCATCACGCGTGGCTCGCGCTTTTCAGCGCGAGCGGCAGTCCCGCCACCATCAACGTGGCCACGCTGCTCAATGCGGCGATGCGCTGATTGAGGCGGCCGAGTTCGTCGACGTAAAGGCGGGTGGCTTCGCCGAGCGGCACGACGCCGAGCCCGATCTCGTTGCTGACGATGATGATCTTGCCGCGCGCGCCGGCGAGCGCGGCTTCGAACGCGGTGGCCTGCTCGTAGTAGTGCGACAGCGGCGGTGCGGCGCCGTCGGCGGGACACAGCAGGTTGGCGAGCCACAGCGTCAGGCAGTCGATCAGTAGACACTGGCCCGGCGCGTCGTGTTGCGCTAGCGCGCCCGCGAGATCGTCGTCCGCTTCGACGAGCCCCCAATGCGCGGGCCGCCGCTCGCGATGATGCGCGATGCGCGCGTTGAATTCGGCGTCGTCGGTGACGCGGGCGGTGGCGATGTAGGTGACGGGGAGGGCGCTGTCGCTGGCGAGCCGCTCGGCATGCGCGCTCTTGCCCGAGCGGGCGCCACCGAGGACGAAGGTGAGGTCGCGGGGAGTCATCCTATGATTGTACCGGCGCGATGGGATAATGCCGCTCGATTCCATTACAACGCCACTGTCCACCCTCCACCTGCACCGCCGTGACCCGAATGCCCATTTCCCCCGACACCCTGCCTGTGCCGCGCGGCACGCTGATGATCCAGGGCACCACGTCCGATGCGGGCAAGAGCACGCTGGTCGCGGGACTGTGCCGCCTCGCGCGGCGCGCGGGCGCGCGGGTCGCGCCGTTCAAGCCGCAGAACATGGCGCTGAACAGCGCGGTCACCGTCGACGGCGGCGAGATCGGCCGCGCGCAGGCACTGCAGGCGCTTGCCGCGGGCATCGACGCGCATACCGATCTGAACCCGGTGCTGTTGAAGCCGACCAGCGATCGCGGTGCGCAGGTGATCACCCACGGCAAGGCGCGCATCAATCTCGACGCGCGCGCGTATCACGACTACAAGCCGGTCGCGTTCGAGGCGGTGCTGGAGTCGTATGCGCGGCTGCGCGCGTCGTACGACACGATTTTTGTCGAAGGCGCGGGCAGTCCGGCCGAGATCAATCTGCGCGAGCGCGACATCGCGAACATGGGTTTCGCGGAGGCGGTCGATTGTCCGGTCGTGCTGGTCGCCGACATCGATCGCGGCGGCGTGTTCGCGCACCTGACCGGCACGCTCGCGTGTCTGTCCGACAGCGAGCAGGCGCGCGTGCGCGGCTTCATCATCAACCGCTTTCGCGGCGACATCGGTCTGCTCAAGCCCGGGCTCGACTGGCTGGAAGCGAAGACCGGCAAGCCGGTGCTCGGGGTCGTGCCGTATCTGCACGGCCTGACGCTCGACGCCGAGGACATGCTGCCGCCCGAGCTGCGCGCGGCGGCGAGCGGGGAAGCGCGCCGTCTGCTGCGCGTGGTCGTGCCGGTGCTGCCGCACATCAGCAACCACACCGACTTCGACGCGCTGCGCGCGCATCCGCAGGTCGATTTTCACTATGTGCGCGCGGGCACGCCGCCGCCGGCCGCCGATCTGATCATCCTGCCGGGCTCGAAGAACGTGCCGGACGACCTCGCGTTTCTGCGCGCGCAGGGCTGGGGCGACGTGCTCGCGCGGCATCTGCGGTATGGCGGCCGCGTGATCGGCATTTGCGGCGGCATGCAGATGCTGGGCCGCGAGATCGCCGATCCGCATGGTGTCGAGGGCGCACCCGGCACCTTCGCAGGCTTCGGCTGGCTCGACTACGCGACGGTGCTCACGCGCGACAAGACGCTGAAGAACGTGACTGGGCGCCTCGCGCTGCCCGGCGCACCGGATGTCGCCGGCTACGAGATTCACATGGGCGAAACGCGCGGGCCGGCATTGGACACGCCGGCGCTGCGGCTCGACCGTGCTGGTCCGCGCGAGGGCGGCGCGGATCTTGGCCGTCCCGATGGCGCGTTGTCCGCCGACGGCCAGATTCTCACGACCTACGTGCATGGCCTGTTCGACACGCCGGCCGCGTGCGCGGCGCTGCTCGCGTGGGCGGGGTTGAGCGATGCCGAAACGGTGGACTATCCGGCGTTGCGCGAGGCGTCGCTGGAGCGGCTGGCCGATACGCTCGCCGAGCACGTCGATATGCGCGGGCTGTTCGCGGCGCTGGGGTGACGCTTTGCGCCGGCCTTTCGATCGGATCGAAAGCCATTGCTGCGCGGGCGGGGCGCTTAGTACAACACCATCTGCGTGCAACGAAACAGTGCGATGGTCTTACCATCGGGACCAATGACCGTCGCGTCCCAGACCTGCGTGCTGCGCCCAAGGTGCACACTCTTCGCGACCGCGCGGATCGTGCCCTGCGTGGCGGTGCCGAGGAAGTTGCTCTTCAGCTCGACCGTCGTGAAATTGCGCGAATTTTCGGGCAGATGCGCGATGCACGCGTAGCCGCAGGCGGTGTCGGCGAGGCCGATCACGGTGGCCGCGTGCAGGAAGCCGTTCGGCGCGAGCAGCTCGTCGCGCACGGTCAGTTCGGCGATCAGCGTGCCCTGGTCCACGGTCAGCACGCGTAGGCCCAGCAAGTCCGGCAGCGTGCCCTTCTGGCGCTCCTGCAGGCGTTCGACGGTGTATTCCGGGCGCAGTTTGCTCATGAGATTTCAGGTCCTTGTCGATAAAAACGGCGGTTTGCGGCGGCTGATTCGCGATGCGGGGGTTTCGGCCGCGCGGGATTTGTCGATATTATCAACGGCTGAACCGGTGGGCGTACCTGGAGACCGATCTTCGAACGGCAGCGATCATGGAGCCCGCCGGCGCCGGTCACAGCGGATCGGCGGGTACGGAGCAATAGCGCGGCAAACCGGCTGGCAGCGGTCCAGCCTTCTTTCCGGGAGATTTCATGTCGGTGATCGTGGTGGCGAATCCGAAGGGCGGCGTGGGCAAGAGCACGCTATCGACCAATCTGGCCGGCTATTTCGCCGCGGAGGGCGAATGGGTCGCGCTGGCCGACCTCGACAAGCAGCACTCCGCGCATGCGTGGCTCGAATTGCGGCCCTCCACGCTGCCGGCCATCGAAACCTGGGAGGTCAATCCCGACACGCCGGCCAAGCCGCCGAAAGGCCTCGAGCACGCGGTCGTCGACACGCCGGCCGGCTTGCATGGCAATCGCATGAACATCGCGCTCGATCTCGCCGACAAGGTGATCGTGCCGCTCCAGCCGTCGATGTTCGATATTCTCGCGACCCAGGAATTTCTCGAGCGGCTCGCGAAGGAAAAGGCGGTCAGGAAGGGCGCGATCGAGATCGGCGTGGTCGGCATGCGCGTCGATGCACGCACGCGCTCGGCCGAGCAGCTGCATCGTTTCGTCGAGGGATTGAAGCTGCCGGTGCTCGGCTTTCTGCGCGACACGCAGAACTACGTGCAGCTCGCGGCGCACGGCCTGACGCTGTGGGACGTCGCGAAAAGCCGCGTGGAGAAGGATCTGGAGCAGTGGCAGCCGATCGTCGAGTGGACGAACGGCACGGGGAAGAAGGGCTGAGGGCGGGGGGCTGCCCGCCATCAGTCGCGCATCACGAGCTGCGCTCAGCTCCAGGCCTGGGTGGGCACATGGTCGCGGCTGCCCTTGATTTTGTTGTTTTCATCGACGAACACCAGGTCCGGCTTCCAGCCCGCCTTCAGCTCCGCCTCGTCGACCACCGCGAACGCCGCGATGATGACCAGATCGCCGAGCTGCGCGCGACGCGCGGCCGAGCCGTTCAGCGAAATCATCCCGCTGCCGCGCTCACCCTTGATCGCGTAGGTCGAGAAGCGCTCGCCGTTGTTGATGTTCCAGATGTCGATCCGTTCGTTTTCGACGATGTTCGCTGCTTCGAGCAGGTCTTCGTCGATCGCGCACGAGCCCTCGTAGTGGAGCTCGCAGTGCGTGACCGCGACGCGGTGAATCTTCGACTTCAGCATATTGCGTTGCATGATCAATCCAATCCTGTGTGACTGCGCAGTGTAATCAGGTTCGCGCGGGCGGGTGCGGCGTCAGATTTCGAGGTTGTCGATGAGCCGGGTCGCGCCGAGCTTGGCGGCGGCCAGCACGACGAGCGGTGCGTTGGCGTCCTGCGCGCCGGGCGCGATCAGGTTCGAGCGCTTGCGGATCGCGATGTAATCGGGATTCCAGCCGCGCGCCGCGAGCGTCGCTTTGGCCGACTCCTCGAGCTTCGCGAAGTCGCGCTCGCCCGCGAGCACTGCGTCGCGCACGCGATTGAGTTCGGCGGCCAGCATCGGCGCCTCGGCGCGCTCGGCGGCCGAAAGGTAGCGGTTGCGCGAGCTGAGCGCGAGGCCGTCGGTGTCGCGCACGGTTTCGGCGGCGACGATGTCGGTCGGCAGCGCGAATTGGTGGCACATCTGGCGCACGATCATCAGCTGCTGATAATCCTTCTTGCCGAACACCGCGACGCGCGGCTGCACGCACGACATCAGCTTCATCACCACGGTACAGACGCCGTGGAAGAAGCCGGGACGGAATTCGCCCTCGAGGATGTCGCCGAGATCGTGCGGCGGATGGACGCGATACTCCTGCGGCTCCGGATACATGTCCTTTTCGGTCGGCGCGAACAACACGTAGACGCCTTCCTTCTGCAGCTTCTCGATGTCGGCTTCGAGCGTGCGCGGATATTTGTCGAAATCCTCGTTCGGGCCGAACTGCAGGCGATTGACGAAAATGCTCGCCACGACCGGGTCGCCATGCTGGCGCGCGAGGCGCATCAGCGACAGATGGCCCTCGTGCAGGTTGCCCATCGTCGGCACAAAGGCCGTGCGGTTCTGGCCGCGCAACTGGTCGCGCAATTCATGGATCGAGCTGATGACTTTCATGATCGGACAGGGAAAGGCTCGCGCGGCGCGCGATCCGGTTGGCGCGACACCTGGCGGAATCGCGCGGGTCATCGCCTCGCCGGCAAATGACGGGTTCGGAGCGCGGATTGTAGTGGATTTGGGCAGCGGGCGCACCGAATCGCGGCGGCTCCTCGGAGCGGCGCGCCGCGAGCTTGCCGCGCGGTTCCCGCTGAGGCCCGCCAGTCTTCGCTGCGACGGTTCCTAACGATTTTCCCGCGATCCGGCCGCTATTTCGCAATCAGGCCGGCAGATACGCCAGTCGCACGTAAATCGGCGCGAACGGCTCCGCCTGGGTGATTTCGACGAGCGATTCGCGGCACAGTTCGAGCACGGCGATGAAGTTCACCACGACCACCGGCACGCCGCGGCTCGTGTCGAACAGATCGGAAAACTCGATGAAGCGCGCGTTCTGCAACTGCCGCAGTATCAGGCTCATGTGCTCGCGCACCGACAGTTCCTCGCGCGAAATCTTGTGATGCTGGACCAGCTTCGCGCGCTTGATCACGTCGGCCCACGCGGCGCGCAGGTCGTCGCTGTTCACGTCCGGGAACCGCGGCGTGACGCTCTGCTCGATGTAGACCTCGGCGCGCAGAAAGTCGCGCCCGAGCTGCGGCAATTGGTCGATGCGTTGCGCGGCGAGCTTGATCTGCTCGTATTCGAGCAGGCGGCGCACCAGTTCGGCGCGTGGGTCTTCGGCTTCTTCGCCGGTGTCGGCCTTCTTGACCGGCAGCAGCATGCGCGACTTGATCTCGATCAGCATCGCGGCCATCAGCAGATACTCGGACGCGAGTTCGAGATTGGTCTTGCGCAGTTGCTCGACGTAGCCGAGATATTGCTCGGTGACATCCGCCATCGGGATGTCGAGCACGTTGAAGTTCTGCTTGCGGATCAGGTACAGCAGCAGGTCGAGCGGCCCCTCGAAGGTTTCGAGGAACACTTCGAGCGCGTCCGGCGGGATGTACAGGTCGTTCGGCAGCTTGAACAGCGGCTCGCCGTACAGACGCGCGAAAGCGACGCCGTCGACCGTATCGGGCGTCGAATCGGTCGCGGGCGTGGAAAGCGCGGTGTCGGACGGTGCCGGCGCTGGGCCATGAACCGGGCCGTGGACCGGTTCGTGAACTGGGCCGTGAAGCGGACCATGCACCTCGTCAGCGTGACTCATCGTCGGCGTGACTGGGGCGCTTAGAAGTTCTGGTAGTACGAGTAAGGCGTCTGCTGCACGCGCGAAGCTTTCTGCTCGGCGCGCTCTTCCAGATCGATCGGCTGTTTGTCCCACAGCAGTGCGCGGCCTTTGCGTTGCTCGGCCTCGAGATTGGGCTTCTGTTGCTTGAGCTGGTTCAGGAACTGGGTGATGTCCGATTGATACATGGCTCGACGTCCGTGGTGGGTAAGGTGGCGGCTCTCCGCTGGCCGCTGCGCGGTGCCGCTAGGAGGGCGCCGTCATCCGCGATTTTACCGCATGCGCCGCGCGCGGTCGAAAATCGCCACAAGCCGTCTATTTTTGAGATGAAGCGCGGGGCGCCGCCTGGAGCACGATACGGGTCGATTGGGGTCGCATTGTGGTCAAATAGCATGCCTCGATCGCGCAGCGCGGCCGGGGCGCAAGAATTCACTCATTGAGGCCGGAGGTCCTGTTTGGCGGGAGGTACGATCGACAAGCCGCGTGTGTGGCGCGGCGAGACCGGCCAGACGCGAGGGCCCGCGCGCGAGCGCGAGGCGCTCGCGCGGTGCTGGCTGCGCGTGTCGTTCGCCTTCGGCCTCCTGATGTTGCTGCTCGCCGGAGGCGAGGCCTACGCGGCGAGCAAGGCGCCCAGCTATAAAGTCGAGGTGGTCGCCGAGCCGCGCGCGCTGCGCCGGCTGCTCCAACAGCACCTCGATATCTCGCGTTTCGCGAAGCGCCCCGACGTCAGCGACGACCAGTTCTCGTTCCTGATTACCGCGACGCCGCAGCAGGCGCGCGATCTCGCCGCGACGCAGGGCTATTTCTCACCGCTCGTCAGCACCGACGTGCGCACCGTCGACAACATGCGCCAGGTCACCGTGCGCGTCGAGCCGGGCCCACAGACCAAAGTCACGTCGGTCGATCTGTCGTTTCGCGGCGCGGTGCTGACCGAAGACCCGTCGCGCGAAAACGCGACGCGCTTCGCGTTCTCGCTGCACGAGGGCCAGCCGTTCTCGCAGGGCGACTGGGACGACGCGAAGAACGCGTCGCTGCGCGAGCTGCAATCGCGCCGCTACCTCGCCGCGAAGATCTACCACTCGGAGGCGCTGATCGATCCGCGCACGCACACCGCGAAGCTGTCGGTGATCTACGACAGCGGGCCGACCTTCACGATGGGCCAACTCGACGTGCAGGGCACGAAGCGCTATCCGGAACGCATCGTCCATAACGTCAATCCGATCTCGCCGGGCGACATCTACGACACGCGCACCGTCGCCGAACTGCAGCGGCAACTGCAGAACACGCCGTACTTTGCGAGCGTGGCGATCGACCTCGACAACGACCCCAGCAAGCCGCTCGACACGCCGGTGCACGTGAAGGTGTCGGAGTTTCCGTATCACAGCTTCCGCGGCGGGGTCGGCTATTCGACCGACAACGGTCCGCTCGTGCAAGGCGGCTACACGTATCTGAACACGTTCGGCGCGGCGTGGCCGTTCACCGTCGAAGGCCGCGCCGACCAGACGCAGCAATACGGCCAGGTCCAGCTATCGATGCCGCCGGGCCAACGCGGCTGGACCAACAGCGTGCTCGCGTCGTACACGACCACCGACGTCTCCGACACGCGCATCTACAGCATCCGCGGCGGCGTGCAGCGCTCGCGCACGTCGCAGTTCCTCGATTACAGCTATTCGCTGCTGTTCTACAACGATCAGCTGAACCAGAACGCCGCGCCGCCGACCCGCGCGCACGCGCTGGTGCCGGGGTGGTCTTGGACCCGGCGCGACACCGATGACCCGCTGTTCCCGCGCCGTGGCAACCTGATCCACGTCGAGGCGGGCTTCGCGGTCAAGGGAGTGCTCGCCGACCAGTCGTTCATCCGCGGCTACGCGCGCGGCCAGCAGTACTTCCCGATCGGCGACAACGACATCGTGCTGATCCGCGCCGAGCTCGGCGGCGTATTCACCAGCGGCAGCTCGAGCGGCGTTCCGGCGTCGCTGCTGTTCCGCGCGGGCGGTTCGAACTCGGTGCGCGGCTACGGCTTCCAGAGCATCGGCAACAACGTCGCCGGCTCGGTCCTGCCGACCAAATACCTGGTGACGAGCGCGGCCGAATATCAGCACTGGTTCTCGCACAACTGGGGCGCGGCCGTGTTCTTCGACATCGGCACCGCGACCGACACCTGGGGCGAGAAAATCTTCTATCCTGGCGCCGGCGTCGGCGCGCGCTGGCGCAGCCCGGTCGGCCCGGTCAATCTCGATGTCGCCTACGGGATTCGCGACAACAGGGTGCGGCCGTACATCACGCTCGGCATCGCGTTCTGACGTTTGACGACAACCCGCCACCTTATTTGCCACCGTATTCACGCATGACCACCGACGTCACCGACCCGCCCCCCGCGCAGCCGCCCGGCGCCACGCCGCCAGGACCGCCGGACGGGCAGCAGCCGCCCGACACGCCGCCGCCGAAACGGCGCTGGGGCCGGCTGCTGCTGAAGGCGATCGCGGGCACGGTGATCATGCTGGCGCTGCTGGCCGTACTCGCGGTCGGCCTGCTGTACGGCGCGCTGACGACCGAGCGCGGCACCGCGTACGCGTGGCACGCGGCCGTGAAGCTGCTGGGCGGCCGGCTCACCGGCACGCTCGACGGCGGCACGCTCGCGCACGGCGTGCAACTGCGCGACGTGCGCTGGCGCAGCCTCGACGGCAACGGCACCGACATCCAGATCGACCGCGTCGCGGGTAGCTGGGCGCTCGCGCGCGAGCCGTGGCGGTTCACGATCGATTACCTGCACGTCGGCACGATCGAGGCGCGCATGGGCCCATCGTCGCCGAGCAGCAACGAGCCGATGAAACTGCCGCAGGATCTGCAATTGCCGATGCGGCTGGAGATCCGCGACGTGCGGGTCGAGCGGCTGCTGCTGCACCAGGGCGCGTCGACGACGGAGCTCTCTAGCTTCGCGTTTCACGGACGCAGCGACGGGCGTCATCACGAGGCCGCGATCGATCGGCTCGAGACGCCGTTCGGCGCACTGACGGCAGCGGCGAAACTCGATGGCGTGCCGCCGTTTCCGCTCACCGGCGAAGTCGGTTATGCGGGCAAGGTCAACGATGAAGCGGTGCAGGTGGCCGGTCACCTGAGCGGCAGGCTCGAGCAACTGGTCGCCGAGCTCGATGCGAGTGGCATGAAGCTCGCCGGCCACGCGCGGGTCGAGGCGGCGCCGTTTGCCGCGGTGCCGTTGCAGCGCGCGACGCTGAGCTTCGATCATGTGAATCCGCAGGCTTTCGCGCCCGGTGCGCCGTTGGCCGATCTGGCGGTGCGCGCGGAGTTGCAGCCGGTGGAGTCCGGCGCGGCGGGCGCTGCCAGCGCGGCTAGCATGGCCAGCGCGGCCGAACCGTCGGCCGCCAGCCATCCGCACCACCTCTTCGGCGGCCACCACGCGCCGGCCGAACCGGCGGCGGGTTTCGCCGTCGCGGGCCACATCTCGATCGTCAACGCGAAACCCGGCGCAATCGACCAGAAACTGCTGCCGCTGATCGACGCGAACGCCGACGTGCGGCTCGACGCCCGCACGCAGAGCATCTCGAACCTGAACGTGCGGCTCGTGCGCAACGCGACGCTCACCGGGGGCGGCACGCTGAGCGGCCGGCACGGCCAGCTCGATTTGAACGTCGCGCGGCTCGACCTGAACGCGCTGCAGGCGACCGTGCGGCCGACGCAACTGTCCGGCCCGATCGGCATCCGCCTGAACGACGACATCCAGAGCCTCACGCTCGACCTCGCCGACCCCGCCGCCGCGCTGCGCGCACAGGGCAAGATCACGTTCGATCCGGCGCGCATCAGCTTCAACGACGTGCGCGTCACGTCGGGCCGCGGCCGCATCGATCTATCGGGCGCGCTCAAACACGATGCGAATTCGACCTACAACCTGAAGGCGCAACTGACCGATTTCGATCCGCTGTCGCTGACCTCGCAGATGCCGGCGCGCACGCCGGTCACGAGTTCCGCCGCGCCCGCCGCGCGCGGCGCGCGGAGCGAGCGGCAAGCGCAGGCCGCGGCGCTCGCGGGCAGCACCGCTGGCGCGAAGAGCGCGGCGCCCGGCGATCAGGCCGCGGCCATCGCGAAGAACACCGCGCAGGCCGCGGTGCAGACCGAAGTGCTCGAGCGCAGGACGCCGGCGCCCGCGCATCGCGCAGCCGCGCGCGCGGCCCCACGCCCGGCCACGCCCGCGCGCAGGATCGAGGCGCGCGTGACCGCCACGCTCAGCGCGGCCGGCGTGCTCGCGCCGGTCTTCACGACGCGCGCCGAATTCACGCTCGGCCCGAGCGTTTACAACGACCTGCCGCTGACGGGCGGCGGCATGATCCAGTTGGCCGGCTCGCGAATCCTGCCGAGCCGCGCGAATCTTTCCATAGCGGGCAATCAGGTCAATCTGCAAGGCAGCTTCGGCGCGGCCGGCGACCGGCTGCACTTCGCCATCGACGCCCCACAGCTCGATCGGCTCGGCTTCGGCCTCGCGGGCGCGGTCGCCGCCGACGGCGACGTGACCGGCTCGTTCGCGCATCCGAACGTGACGCTGAACTACAAGGCCGACAGCGTCGTGTTCGCGAGCAACCGTGTCGGTCACGCACAAGGCCACGCCGAGTTGCGCGACGGCGCGAACGGCGCACTCGCGTTCACGACCGACGCGCGCAATGTCAGCGCGGGCGGCGTCGACCTCGCCACGCTGACTGCCCGGCTGTCCGGCACACGCGCGAATCACACGCTCGAAGCCGCCGCGACCGGCAAGCTGCAGGACCGTCCGCTCGATCTGACGCTCGCCGCCAACGGCAAGCTGACCGACACGCGCGACGGCTCGCGCTGGGACGGCACCGTCACGCGTCTGCAGAATCGCGGCACGCCGGCGCTCAATCTCGAATCGCCGCTCGCGGTCAGTGCCGGGCCGGGCCACCTGACGCTCGGCGCGACGCGTCTGACGATCGAAGGCTCGGCGCTGGCGCTGAAGTCGTTCGCATTCGATCATGGCCGCATCCAGTCGGCCGGCAGCCTGACCGACGTGTCGCTCGCGCACTTGCAGGAGTTGCGTCGCCAGATCACCGGCGAGCCGCCCGCCGTGCGCACCGACCTCGTGTTCGACGGCGACTGGGACTTCTCGCTCGGCGCGACGGCGAGCGGCCACCTCGAGCTGCGCCGGCGCAGCGGCGACGTGACGGTCGAAATCGGCCGCGGTCTAGCGTCGATGGGCATTGGCGCGATCCGCGCGCGCGCCGAATTCACCGGCGGCAACCGGCTCAACGCGACCGTGCATGCGCAGGCGAGCCGCATCGGCGTGATCGATGCCGACGCGCACACGCCGCTCGTGCTGCGCGACGGCATGTTGACCGTCGATCCGCAGAGCGCGCTGTCGGGCAACGTCAACGCGAACGTGCCGTCGCTGCGCACGACGGGCGGCCTGCTCGGCCCGAGCTACCTGCTCGACGGCCGTCTCGCGCTGCAACTCGCGCTCGGCGGCACGGTCGCGAAGCCGAACGTGACCGGCTCGCTGACCGGCGACGGTCTGTCCGCGACGGTCGTGAGCCAGGGCGTGCAACTGAAGGACGGCGTCGTGCGCATCGCGCTGTCGCAGAACACGGTGGACTTCCAGCAGGTCGAGTTCCACGGCGCGAGCGGCACGCTGCGCGCGACCGGGCGCGTGCGCCTCGACAGCGCGGAGCCCGACATGACCGCGAGCATCGTCGCGGACAAGCTCGATGTGTTCGCGTCGCCGGACCGCCATCTGTCGCTGTCGGGCAGCGCGAACATTTCGAACGGCGGCGTGGAGCGCGGTCCTGTGATCGACGGCAAGTTCGTGGTCGATAGCGCGCTGTTCGATCTGCCCGAGCAGGCCGCGCCGAGCCTCGGCGACGACGTCGTGATCATCCGCCCGGACGGCACGCGCTCGGGCGGCCGGCCGCGTCCGACCGAAGGCGGTCAGCCGCCGGCCAGCCCGTTCGCGCCGCGCGCGAACATCGAGATCGGCCTCGGTAACGACTTCCGCTTCCGCGGCAAGGGCGCCGATCTCGGCCTCGCCGGCACGATCACCGCGACGAGCGCGCCGAATACGCCGCTGCGCGCGGTCGGCAATGTGCGCGTCACGCCGGGTTCGACCTACACCGCATTCGGCCGCAAGCTCGCGATCGAGAACGGCTTCTTCACGTTCAACGGGCCGGTCACGAATCCGGGCATCAACATTCTCGCGATGCGCCGCAACCAGCAGGTCGAGGCCGGCGTGCAGGTGACCGGCACGCTCCAGGCGCCGGTCGCGCGGCTCGTGTCGGAGCCGAGCGTGCCGGACAACGAAAAGCTGTCGTGGCTGCTGTTCGGCCACGGCACCGACCAGGGCAACAACCTCGGCCAGCAGAGCACGATGACGACGGCGCTCGCGCTGCTCGGCAGTGCGACGGGCGCGCGGATCGCGCAGACCGTCGGGCTCGACGAGTTTTCGATCGGCCGCAGCGACGTCGGTCTGACCGATCCGCAAGTCGTGATGGTGTCGAAGGCGATCAACGAGTGGCTCGTGATCGGCTATGAGCAGGGGCTGCAGTCGGCCAGCAATGCGATCAAGGCGACGATCAATCTGACGCGGTACTGGTCGCTGGTCGTCTACGGCGGCACGTTCTATGGCGCCGACGTGTTGTACACACGGCGCTTCGATCGGATCGCCTGGTGATGAGGGCAGCATAAAAAAACGGCACGCCTGGAAGCGTGCCGTTTTCGTCATACCTGCTTGCTGCGAGGTGGGGTGGGGCGCCCGAGCGCGCCGCGCGTTACTTCACGCGCATGCCGGGCTTCGCGCCGCTATGCGGCTCGAGCACGTAGAGGCCCGGTTCGGCCTTCTCGTCCGCGGCCGAGGCCGCCAGCACCATACCTTCGGACATGCCGAACTTCATCTTGCGCGGTGCGAGGTTCGCGACCATCACGGTCAGTTTGCCGATCAGCTGCTCCGGCTGATACGCGGACTTGATGCCCGAGAACACGTTGCGGGTCTTCTCTTCGCCGACGTCGAGCGTCAGTTGCAGCAGCTTGTCCGAGCCTTCCACCGCCTTGCAGTCGACGATTTTCGCGATGCGCAGATCGACTTTCGCGAAGTCGTCGATAGAGATGATGCCGGACTCTTCTTCCTTCGCGGCGGCGGCGGCCTTGGCGTGTGCCTTCGCCTTAGCCTTCGCGTCGGCCGCCGCCGCTTCCGGCGTGGCCTGCAGCGACTCGCGATTGGCCGCGAGCAGCGCCTCGATCTGCTTCGGATCGACGCGCGTCATCAGATGCTTGTACGCGTTGATCGGGCGCGCCGAGCTGAGCGGCACGGCGGCGTCGGCCCACACCAGTGGCTCGATGCCGAGGAACGCCTCGACCGCTTCGGCGAGCTTCGGCAGCACCGGCTTCAGCGCGAGCGACAGCAGACGGAACGCCTCGATGCTGACGCTGCAGGTCTCGTGCAGCGCGACCGCGTTGGCCAGATCTTTCGCCTGATCCCAGGGCTTCGCGGTATCGACGTAGGCGTTGACCGCGTCGGCGAGCTCCATGGTCTGACGCAGCGCGCGGCTGTACTCGCGAGCCTCGTAGTGCGCGGCGATCTGGGGCAGCGCCGCGCGCAGCGTGCCCAGCAGCGGATGGTGCATCGCGCTGTCCTGCACGCGGCCGTCGAAGCGCTTGATCAGGAAGCCGGCCGCGCGGCTCGCGATGTTCACGTACTTGCCGACCAGATCGCTGTTCACGCGCGCCTGGAAGTCGTCCAGGTTCAGGTCGAGGTCTTCCATCGTGCTGTTCAGCTTGGCCGCGAAGTAGTAGCGCAGCCATTCCGGGTTCAGGCCGGTGTCGATCACGCTTTGCGCGGTGATGAAGGTGCCGCGCGACTTCGACATCTTCGCGCCGTCGACGGTCAGAAAGCCGTGCGCGAACACGTTGGTCGGCGTGCGATGGCCCGAGAATTCGAGCATCGCGGGCCAGAACAGCGTATGGAAATACAGGATGTCCTTGCCGATGAAGTGGTACTGCTCGGCGGTCGAGCCCTTGCGGACCCACGCGTCGAAATCGAGGCCGCGCTTTTCGGCGAGGTTCTTGAAGCTCGCGTAGTAACCGACCGGCGCGTCCAGCCACACGTAGAAATATTTGCCGGGTGCGCCCGGAATCTCGAAGCCGAAGTACGGCGCGTCGCGCGAGATGTCCCAGTCGGCGAGCTTGGCTTCGCCGGCGTCGCCGAGCCACTCGCGCATCTTGTTGGTCGCTTCCGGCTGCGCAAGGCCGCCGACCCACGCGCGCAGGAAGTTCTCGCAACGCGGATCGGACAGGCGGAAGAAGTAGTGCGTCGAGGTCTTGCGAATCGGCGTCGCGCCGGAGACGACCGAGTACGGATTGACGAGCTCGGTGGGTTGATAGGTCGAGCCGCAGACTTCGCAGCTGTCGCCATATTGGTCCTTGGCGCCGCATTTCGGGCACTCGCCCTTGATGAAACGGTCCGGCAGGAACATTTCCTTGACCGGGTCGTATGCCTGTTCGATCTCGCGCGCGTCGATCAGCCCCGCTTCTTTCAGCGCGAGGTAGACGCTTTCGCTGAGCACGCGGTTTTCGTCGGAATCGGTCGAGTAGTAGTTGTCGAACGAAATGCCGAAGCTGTCGAAGTCGCGCTTGTGCTCCAGCCACACGCGATCGATCAGCTGTTTCGGCGTCAGTCCTTCTTTTTCCGCGCGCAGCATGACCGGCGTGCCGTGCGTGTCGTCGGCGCCGACGTAGTAGACCTCATGACCGTGCATTCGCAGCGCCCGGACCCAGATGTCCGTCTGGATATATTCGACCAGATGGCCGATATGAATCTGCCCGTTCGCATACGGAAGGGCCGACGTGACGAGAATCTGACGACGGCCGGACGGCGCGCCTGCGGGGAGGTCGGTGGCGGGTGCTGACATAAGGATCGGGGTGCCTGCGGTGGGACGAAACGATGATTTTAGCAGGGCGCACGCCGCACGCGGGCCAAGCGCGGCGGGCTGGACGAGCGGAGCAGAGGGGGATGGGCGCTGCGGTGAGGGACAACCGGGGGCGACGCCTCGCGAGCGAGATGTAAAACCGCGCGGGCAAAAAAAAACCGGGGTCGATAAACCCCGGAGCAACAACGACAAGAGGAGAATGGTGACGTGACGGCTTCGCCAGTCACGTACCGTAAAGACAGACCGCGGATTTTCCGTAGAGTTCGAAATTTTTTTCGATTTACCGACAAACCGGTCCGGCGGCTCATTCCGGACGCCAGCCGGGCTCGTTTGGCCGCAACGCCCGGCCGGCCCGGCGGCGCCTTCTCCTGTTGACTTGCGCTTATTGCGTCGCGTGCTGGGCGGTGGCGCGCAGGTAGATCTCGACGCGACGGTTCGCCGCACGGCCGGCTTCGGTGTTGTTGTCGGCGATCGGCTGGTTCGGGCCCATGCCGGTCGCCGACAGGCGCTGCGGCGCGATACCGCGTTGCGTCAGATAGCCGGTCACGCTCTGCGCGCGGTTGACCGACAGCGTCTGGTTGTATTGCAGCGAGCCGGTGTTGTCCGTATGGCCGACGACCGATGCGACGACTTCCGGATTCTGCTGCAGCGTCTGCGCGAGCTGGTCGAGCACCGGCGCGAACGTCGGCTTGATCGCGTAGCTGCTAGTGTCGAACGTGACCGAACTCGGGATGTTCAGCTTGAGCGAGCCGTCCGGCTGCTCGGTGATCTGCGTGCCGGTGCCCTTGGTCGCGCCCGACATGCGGTTGCGGATGTTGTCCCAGTTGTAACCGGTGATGCCGCCCACCGCGGCGCCGGTCGCCGCGCCGATCGCCGCGCCCTTGCCACCGCCGAAGATCGCGCCGAGCGCGGCGCCGGCACCGGCGCCCACGCCGGTGCCGACTGCGGTGTTGGTGCCCTGTTGGGTCGCGCAGCCTGCCACCAATGAGCCTGCCACGGCGAGTACGGCCACGCGAGTCATGATTCTTGCATTCATCTTGGTTTCCTTTCGTGTGCGAATAAACCAGCGGGTAGCGGTCAGTCTATGCACCGAACATTACGGCAACGCAGCGACCACCCAGAAAGTTCAGGAACGATTCCTGCGCCTTGCTTCGCGCGGTCCGACAGCGAAGCAGGGTCTTCGGGCACCGTCTGCCGTCAGACACTACAATAATGCCTGAACACGCAGCGATGCGACCCTACGGCGTCCCGCGTGCCCCGAAGGGTGCCCGGCACGTTAGATTTTCGCAATGCCGCATAACAATTTCTTGCAATTCCGCCGCGTGGGCGATTCGTCCATCCTCACGCCGCACCTCTTCCCCACGGAGTATCAATGAGTATCGATCGGGCTTTGGTCGACGCCGCTGTCGCGGCCGTCACTGACCCCAACACGGGCGCACCGTACGCGGCCGCGAAGAGCATCCGCAACGTGGTTGTGGAGGGCGACGCGGTCAGCCTTCAGGTGACGCTCGGCTATCCGGCGAAAAGCCAGTTCGACGCGATCCGCCAGCAGTTCGCCGACGCGCTGCGCGCGCTGCCCGGCGTCGCGAACGTGCACGTCGAGGTTTCGCAGCAGATCGCCGCGCACACGGTGCAGCGCGGCGTGAAGCTGCTGCCCGGCGTGAAGAACATCGTCGCGGTTGCGTCGGGCAAGGGCGGCGTCGGCAAGAGCACGACCGCCGTGAATCTCGCGCTCGCGCTGGCGAGCGAGGGCGCGTCGGTCGGCATTCTCGACGCCGACATCTACGGTCCGTCGCTGCCTACCATGCTCGGTATCGAGGGCCGCCCTGAATCGCCGGACGACAAATCGATGAACCCGATGACCGGCCACGGCGTGCAGGCCAACTCGATCGGCTTCCTGATCGAGGCGGACAACCCGATGGTATGGCGCGGCCCGATGGCGACCTCGGCGCTCGAACAGCTGCTGCGCCAGACCAACTGGCACGAACTCGACTACCTGATCGTCGACATGCCGCCCGGCACCGGCGACATCCAGCTGACGCTCGCGCAGCGCGTGCCGGTCACGGGCGCCGTGATCGTCACGACGCCGCAGGACATCGCGCTGCTCGACGCGAAGAAGGGCCTCAAGATGTTCGAGAAGGTCGGCATCCCGATCCTCGGCATCGTCGAGAACATGGGTCTGCACATCTGCTCGAACTGCGGCCACGAGGAGCACATCTTCGGCGCCGGCGGCGCCGAGCGCATGAGCAAGGAGTATGGCGTCGACGTGCTCGGCAGCCTGCCGCTCGACATCACGATCCGCGAGCAGGCCGACTCGGGCCATCCGACGGTCGCCGCGGACCCGAACGGGCGCATCGCGGAGATCTATCGCTCGATCGCGCGCAAGGTCGCGGTGCATATCGCCGAACGTGCGCGCGACATGAGCTCGAAGTTTCCGAACATCGTCGTGCAGAACACCTGAGCGGCCGTCCGGGCAAGGGATTAGGGGCGATCTCGATCCCTATTTTCATGAGCTCTCGCGGTATCATGTCGACTTCACGGGTTCGGCTCGGCGGCCGCAGGGGCGGCCGCCAGGCCGACAAGAGGATCGCATGGGAAAACGAATCGACGGGCACGCGGTACATGCGTTCATCGTCCTGACTGCCGGCTGTGTGCTGTTGAGCGGCTGTGGCGTCTTCCTGAGACCACAGGAAAAGCGCGCCGACGCGCAGTTACTGCCCACCGTGGGCAATCAGGCACACGGCCTCGTGACCTTTATCGAGCGCTCGGACGGCGTGCAGGTCACCTACAATCTCACCGGCTTGCCGCCCAATAGCGACCACGCGCTGCAGGTGCACGAGCGCGGCGACTGCAACGCCGCCGACGGCTCAAGCGCCGGTCCGGTGTTTTCGCCGGCGGCCGAACGGCTCAAGGCCGGCGCGCGCGTCGAGGGCGATCTCGGCAACATCCATGCGGACGCGAACGGCGTGGCCACCGGCTTCATCGTCGCGCCGGACGTCGCGCTCGACGGCATCCGCTCGGTACTGCAGCGCGCGGTTTTGCTGCACCGCGACGCGACCGATCCCTACGCGTACCCTCAGCACGGCGCTGGCACGGCCATCGCCTGCGGCGTGATTCGCCAGCAGTGAACGGCGAGCGCGCTTTCGCCGCCAGGCCACCGCTCGGTGGCATACATGACGCCATCGGCGGCAGCGATTCCGTGATCGCGTAAAATAAGCGGCCTTCGCCGGCTGAGCGCCGCAGCGCCGCCGGCAGTTTTCATCTATCTTTTCGTCACACCTGACATTCACGTCGAGCAGCGTTCACCTATGACCATCAAATCTGACAAGTGGATCCGGCGCATGGCCGAGTCGCACAAGATGATCGAGCCGTTTGCGCCCGATCAGGTTCGCGTCTCACAAGACGGCCGGAAGATTGTCAGCTACGGCACCTCGAGCTACGGCTACGACATCCGCTGCGCCGACGAATTCAAGATCTTCACCAACATCAACTCGACGATCGTCGATCCGAAGAACTTCGACGAGAAGTCGTTCGTCGATTTCAAGGGCGACGTCTGCATCATCCCGCCGAATTCGTTCGCGCTCGCGCGCACGGTCGAGTACTTCCGCATTCCGCGTAGCGTGCTGACCGTCTGCCTCGGCAAATCGACGTATGCGCGCTGCGGGATCATCGTCAACGTGACGCCGTTCGAGCCGGAATGGGAAGGGCACGTCACGCTCGAATTCTCGAATACGACACCTTTGCCTGCGAAAATCTACGCGAACGAAGGCGTCGCCCAGGTGCTTTTCTTCGAAAGCGATGAGATTTGTGAAACGTCGTACGCGGATCGCGGCGGCAAGTATCAAGGTCAGCACGGCGTCACGTTGCCGAAGACCTGACGTCGGCAGCGTCCCGACCCACCAGTTATTCGGGTGACCGCTGCGCTTTCTACATAACGCAGCGGTCGTTTTCTTTTTGGAGAATCGCCCATGAAGTTCCGTTTCCCCGTCGTCATCATCGACGAAGATTTCCGCTCCGAGAACATCTCGGGTTCCGGCATCCGGGCTTTGGCCGAAGCCATCGAGAAAGAAGGCGCGGAAGTGCTCGGGTTGACGAGCTACGGCGATCTGACCTCGTTCGCGCAGCAGTCGAGCCGCGCGTCGTGCTTCATCCTGTCGATCGACGACGACGAACTGCTGCCGTACGTCGACAACGTGGTCGTCGAAGGCGAGACACCCGAGCTAGCGGCCGCGATCGTCGCGCTGCGCGCGTTCGTGACCGAAGTGCGCCGCCGCAACGCCGACATCCCGATCTTCCTGTACGGCGAGACGCGCACCTCGCGCCATCTGCCGAACGACATCCTGCGCGAACTGCACGGCTTCATCCACATGTTCGAGGACACGCCGGAGTTCGTCGCACGCCATATCATCCGCGAGGCGAAGGTGTACCTGGATTCGCTCGCGCCGCCGTTCTTCAAGGAACTGGTGCAGTACGCGGAAGAGGGTTCGTACTCGTGGCACTGCCCGGGCCACTCGGGCGGCGTCGCGTTCCTGAAGAGCCCGCTCGGCCAGATGTTCCACCAGTTCTTCGGCGAGAACATGCTGCGCGCCGACGTCTGCAACGCGGTCGACGAACTCGGCCAGCTGCTCGACCACACCGGTCCGGTCGCGGCCTCGGAGCGCAACGCCGCGCGCATCTTCAGCGCCGACCATGTGTTCTTCGTGACCAACGGCACGTCGACGTCGAACAAGATCGTCTGGCACGGCACGGTTGCGCCGGGCGACATCGTGCTGGTCGACCGCAACTGCCACAAGTCGATCCTGCACGCGATCACGATGACCGGCGCGATTCCGGTGTTCCTGACGCCGACGCGCAACAACTTCGGCATCATCGGCCCGATCCCGCGCAGCGAGTTCGAACCGGAGAACATCCGCAAGAAGATCGAGGCGAATCCGTTCGCGCGCGAAGCGCTCGCGAAGAACCCGAACCTGAAGCCGCGCATCCTGACGATCACGCAAAGCACGTACGACGGCGTGGTCTACAACGTCGAGATGATCAAGGAGATGTTGGGCGAATGGCTCGACACGCTGCACTTCGACGAAGCGTGGCTGCCGCACGCGGAATTCCACGAGTTCTATCAGGACATGCACGCGATCGGCGCGGGCCGTCCGCGCATCGGCGCGATGATCTACGCGACGCACTCCACGCACAAGCTGCTCGCCGGCATCTCGCAGGCGTCGCAGATCGTCGTGCAGGATTCAAAGAACAGCCGCTTCGACAAGCATCGCTTCAACGAGGCCTATCTGATGCATACGTCGACAAGCCCGCAGTACGCGATCATCGCTTCGTGCGACGTCGCCGCGGCGATGATGGAAGCGCCGGGCGGCACCGCGCTCGTGGAGGAATCGATCGCCGAAGCGCTCGACTTCCGCCGCGCGATGACCAAGGTCGACACCGAATACGGCGACGACTGGTTCTTCAAGGTGTGGGGCCCGGACCAGTTCGCCGAGGAAGGCATCGGCTCGCGCGAAGACTGGATGCTGCGTCCGGACGACGCGTGGCACGGCTTCGGCCCGCTCGCCGAAGGCTTCAACATGCTCGACCCGATCAAGGCGACGATCGTCACGCCGGGTCTCAACATGGACGGCGGCTTCGACGACACCGGCATTCCCGCGGCGATCGTCACGAAGTACCTGGCCGAGCACGGCATCATCGTCGAGAAGACGGGCCTGTACTCGTTCTTCATCATGTTCACGATCGGCATCACGAAGGGCCGCTGGAACTCGATGGTGACCGAGTTGCAGCAGTTCAAGGACGACTACGACACCAACCAGCCGCTGTGGCGCGTGCTGCCCGAGTTCGTCGCGCATCATCCGATGTACGAGCGTGTCGGCCTGCGCGATCTGTGCCAGCAGATCCACGGCGTATATCGCGCGAACGACATCGCGCGTCTGACGACCGAGATGTACCTGTCGAGCATGGAGCCGGCGATGAAGCCGTCCGACGCATTCGCGAAGCTCGCGCACCGCGAGATCGACCGGGTACCGATCGACGAACTCGAAGGCCGCGTCACATCGATCCTGTTGACGCCGTATCCGCCGGGCATTCCGCTGCTGATTCCGGGCGAGCGCTTCAACAAGACCATCGTCAACTACCTGCGTTTCGCGCGCGAGTTCAACGAGCGCTTCCCGGGCTTCCATACGGATATCCACGGGCTCGTCGGCGAAATGGTCAACGGGCGCATCGAATATTTCGTCGATTGCGTGCGCATCTGACGATGGCGTGGGTGAAGTTGCTGACGGGCCTGCCCGCCATCGGGCGCTGGCGGCGCGGGGCCGGCGTGCTGGCGTTCGCGCTCGCGGCCGGCACGCTGGTGCTCGGCGCCATCGCGAGTCCGGCGGCGCATGCCGAAGTGGCCGCCGCCGATCCGATCGATGCGGCGATGCGCACCTGTCTCGCGCGCGCCGACATGTCGACGACGATCGGGCAGGTGCAGTGCATGGACAATGCGCGCATCGGCTGGATGGCCGCGGTCGATAGCGCGTACCAGCAGTTGCTCGCGAAGGTGCCGCCCGCGCGGCGCAGGCTGTGGGAAAAGAGCCAGTCGAGCTGGCTCGCGTCGCGCGATGCCGAGAAGCAGTTGCTCGCCGCGGTCTTCGCGACGACCCAGGGCTCGATGTACGTGCTTTCCGAAGCCGACATGCAGCTGCAGCCGGTACGCGACCGCGCGCTCGTGCTGCGCAGCGCGCTCGCCGATGCGAGCGGTCCGGCGCCGCGCCGGCCGCGCGCGTGCAACGCCGATGCGCGCTGCGAACACGCGATGTTTGATCTGAACCGCTACTACCGTGTGCTCGAATCGAAGATGCCGGCGAAGTCGCGGCCCACGCTGGTGCACGCGCAACGCGCGTGGAATGCGTATCTGACGGCATCGACGCCGCTCGTGGACGAACGCGGACGAATCGACATCATCGGCGCGCGCGTCGCGACGATCAAACGGCTCTCCGAAACGGCCGGCAACCACTGACGGCCGCCGAGCGGCGCGACCCGCCGCAGCTTCAATCCCATTGAACACCGTCTGCGCGCGGCTGCGGCGGCGCGAGCGCCGGCTCGCCGCGCAGATCGCGCATCGCATCCTCGATGATCGCGGACATCGTGTTGAGCGCGAGGTCGTTGTCGTCGGTGCCGAACGGCTCTTCGAGCTGCGACGCGATCGCTTCGTGCGCCATGAACGTGTACGCGACGAACACCGCGAACACCGGCGTGAAAATGCCGATGCTGTTGACGAGCCCGAACGGCAGCGACGCGCAGAAGAAGTACACGGTGCGGTGGATCATCACCGAATACGCGAACGGCAACGGCGTCGAAGCGATGCGCTCGCAGCCGCCGATCACGTCCGATAGTCCGTTCAGATTGCGGTCGAACGCGAGCACCGTGATCGGATCGAGTGCGCCCGCGCGCGCCGCGCGCTGCACCCATTCGCCGAGGCACAGCATCAGCGTGGCCGGCTTGTAGCGCGATCCCATTACACGTTCGAACAGTGCGCCCGGCAGCCGCGCGGCAAGGTCGTCGCGGGCTTCGGTCTTGCGCAACTGGTGACGCAGCGCATGCGGAAGCGCGCTCAGTATCGCCAGAAACGCGGCGGCTTCCTCTTTGGGCAATTCGCGCGACGGCAGCGTCAGCGCCTGGCGCGTCAGCGAGCGCGACTCATTGAGCAATTGTCCCCACAGCTTGCGCGCTTCCCACCAGCGGTCGTAGCTCGCGTTGTTGCGAAAGCCGAGAAACACCGCGAGCGCAATGCCGACCAGCGAGAACGGCGCGATCGAGTTCAGGTTCAGGCTGACGGGCAGCAGATGATCGTGCGCGGCGAGCGCAATGATCGAGATGACAAAGATCAGGAAAAGCCGCGGCAGCAACTGCGGCAGCACCGAGCCGCGCCACGCGAGCAGCATGCGGAACCAGTGGAGATGCGGGCGAATGATCATGGACGCGCGGTTCGTCTGAAGCGATAGAGCGCTTATTATCGATCGCTTTTCGCGTCCCCCGAACAGAAAAACCCGCGGCGTGCGCATCACAGACGATGCACACGCCGCGGGTTCGTTCACCGCAAGCGCAGCGGGACAGCAGCTAACCGCGCGTCAGTCGCGCGCCGACGAAGCCGCGCCGTGGCTCAGCCAGTCGAGTACGGCCGTTGCGTCGTCGTCGGCGCCTTCGCGCGCTTTCTCGACCGTCTCGGCCACCTCATCGCTCGGCACCGCGCGGCGAATCGCCACGCCGACCGCCAGAATGTCGATCATCACGAGGTGCAGGATGCGCGAGATCATCGACAGTTGCGACTCGCGAATCTCGATGTGATCGGTTTCCAGCGCGACGGTCGCGCGCTTCGCGAGCGGCGTGTTGCTCGAGGTGATCGCGATCACCTGCGCGCCGGCCTGCATCGCGACGTCGAGCACGCGCAGCAGCTCGGGCGCGCGCCCCGACTTCGACACCGCGACGATCACGTCGCCCTTGCCGAGCAGCGCGGCCGAGGCCGCCTGCATGTACAGGTCACCATACGCGATGGTCGGAATGCCGAAGCGGAAGAATTTGTAGTGCGCGTCCTGCGCGACGATGTTCGAATTGCCGAGCCCGTAGAACTCGATGCGCCGCGCGCCGTTCAGCAGGTCGATCGCGCGCTCCACGTGCTCGAAGTTCAGATGCTCGCGCAACTGCAGGATCGCCGACACCGTGTTGTCGAGCACCTTCGCGCCGAAATCGGTCGCGGTGTCGCCGAGATGCACCTGGCTGTGGCTGACCGGAATCGTGCCGGTCAAGCCGGTCGCGAGCTTCAGCTTGAAATCCGACAACCCCTGGCAGCCGAGCGAGCGGCAGAAGCGGATCACGGTCGGCTGACTGACGTCGGCCTTGCGCGCGATGTCGACGATCGGATCGTTGATGATCGAACGCGGATGGTTCAGCGCGAGATCGGCGACGCGGCGCTCGGCCGGCGTCAGCGCGTCGCGCATCTGGCGAATCCGCTCGAACACCGCCGACGAGCTGCCGCCCGCGCGGTTCGACAGCTGCTCCGCGAGAATCGCCGATACGCCGAGAAACGCTGGGTATTCGGCGGTGATCACATAGGTCGGCACGTTCTGCAGATACGCCTCGAAGCGGCCCTTCGCCTCGAAGCGCTTGCGGAACGACGAACGCGCGAACAACTCGCCGAGGCGCGGCACCACACCGCCGCCGATATAGATGCCGCCGAGCGCGCCGAGCGTCACCGCGATATTCCCGGCGAAGGTGCCGAGAATGCCGCAGAACACGTCGACCGATTCGGCCGCGAGCGGCTCGCCTTCGTGCGCGCGCTTGACCACCTCGGCCGGATTGACGCTGGCCGGCACGCGTTTCTTGTCGCGGCCCGCGAGCGCGCGATAGATCACCTCGAGGCCCGGACCCGCGGCCACCCGTTCGAACGACACGTGCGACCACTTCTTGCGCGCGTAGTGCAGCACGATCTCTTCGCGTTCGTCGGCGGGCGCGAAGGTGGCGTGGCCGCCTTCGCTGCCGAGCGCGATCCAGCGGTCGTCGGCGGGGATCAGGCCCGACACGCCCATGCCGGTGCCGGGGCCGAGCAGGCCGATCACGCTGTTGGGCCGGCGCTGGCCGCCGCCCACCTGCACGCGCTGCGTGTCGGTGAGACCGGGCAGCGCCATCGCGAGCGCGGTGAAGTCGTTGACGACGAGCAGCGTGTCGAAGCCGAGCGTGCGGCGCGTCGCTTCGATCGAAAAGGTCCAGTCGTGATTGGTCATGCTGACCTGGTCGCCGTCGACCGGGTTCGCAATTGCGATCGCCGCGTGATTGACGCGGCCGATCTTCGTGTCCTTCAGATACTTCTTGATGACGTCGGCGACGCTCGGATACTCGGCGCAAGGATAGACCTGCACCGAACCGATTTCGCCAGGGCCCGTCTCGAGCGCGAAACGCGCATTGGTACCGCCGATGTCGGCCAGCAGCCTCGGTCCATCGGCGTGCTGGGCCGCCCCCGGCACAGCTTTAGTTTGCACACCAGTAGACATCGAGTCTCACTCCCTTGTCGTTTGCCAGTTGCGAGATGGCATTTTTTTGTAGCGCAGCGGATGCGGCGTTGAGCACGTCCATCTTGCGCGGTCCTGCGATCAGCAGAAACAGATGCTTCACGTCCTTCAGCGCGGACAGCGACCAGCTCACCCGCGCGTGCGGCGCGGCGCCCGGATGCACGGCGACGAAACGCTCGGTCGTGGTGATCGCGTGATCCCATTCGGGCGCGTCGGCGAAGATCGACGCGGTGTGGCCGTCTTCGCCCATGCCCAGCACCGCGACGTCGGGCGCCGTGGCAAAGCGCGCGTCCGCGTTCAGCGCGGCGACGTGCGAGTGCAGATCCTGGCTGGTGTCGACGAGCGGCCAGAAGGTCGCTTGTTGCGCGGCGTTCTGCAGCAACGTGGCGCGCGCGAGCTGCGCGTTGCTCGCGCTATCGGTCTCCGGCACCCAGCGGTCGTCGACCAGCGTGATCGCGATGCGGGGCCAGTCGAACGTCTGCGTCGACAACGTTTGCAGAAACGGACGCGGGCTGCTGCCGCCGGACACGGCCAGCATGGCCGGGCGCGCGAGCGGGGTTGACGTGCCGGTGCCGGCTGCCTGTGCGGCAAGCGACGCATGTAACGCATCGCCCACCGCTTTCGCCAGCGCGTCGGATTGGGCGCGCTGGTCGTCGAAAGCGTGAAGCTCGATCACTTCTCCTCCGTGCTGCATTCTTGTTGGATCTGCGGAATCAGCCTGACTGCTCTCGCGCGATGCCTGCATGGCGGGGTGGCCCGCAGACGCCTGACGCGATACCGGCGCGACTCCGTTCAGTTCGTCGGTGGTGTTGCCGTCGCCGCGCGCCGAGATGTTCATCGCGCGCGGCGCCGTCCGTCAATTCATCAAACTCAATTCTCTTCTTCGAGCCAGCAGGTGCCGTGCTGGGCGAGCATCGCGCTCGCCGCGGCCGGTCCCCACGTGCCCGCCGCGTACGGCTTGGGCGGCTTGGTGGAGGCCTTCCATTCGTTCAGGATCGGCTCGACCCAACGCCACGCGGCTTCCTGTTCGTCGCGCCGCACGAACAGCGCGAGGCGCCCGTGAATCACGTCGAGCAGCAGCCGTTGATACGCCTCCATCTGGCCTTCGCGGAAGAACCGGTCGAACGCGAGATCGAGGTATACGCTCGCGAGGTTCATACCCTCGCCGGGCTGCTTCGCGAGACAGTACAGACGGATCGTCTCGTTCGGCTGCAGCCGGATCACGAGGCGGTTCGCACCCGCGCGCAGCGCCGACGCGCCAAGCGCCGAATGCGGCACCGCACGGAAATTCACGACGATCTCGGCGACGCGATCGGCGAGCCGCTTGCCGGTGCGCAGAAAAAACGGCACGCCGGCCCAGCGCCAGTTCTCGATCTCGACCTTCAGCGCGACGAAGGTCTCGGTCGAGCTATCCGGCTTCACGCCTTGCTCGGTCGCGTAGGCCGGCACCGTGTTGCCGCGGATCACGCCCGAATGATACTGGCCGCGCACCGCGACCTTGCCGATTTCCTGCGAATCGACCGGTTTTAGCGCGCGCAGCACGCGCAGCTTTTCGTCGCGAACCGAGTCGGAGTCCATCGAGTGGGGCGGCTCCATCGCGACGATCGACAGCAGTTGCAGCAGGTGGTTCTGCACCATGTCGCGCAGCGCGCCAGTATTGTCGTAGAAATCGCCGCGCGCTTCGACACCGAGTTCCTCGGCGATCGTGATCTGGATGCTCTCCACCCACTCGCGGCGCCACAGCGGTTCGAACAGCGCATTGCCGAAACGCAGCGCGAGCAGGTTCTGCACCGGCTCCTTGCCGAGGTAATGGTCGATCCGGTAGATCTGCTCTTCCGCGAAGATTTCGCCGACCGCGTCATTGATCGCATTCGACGACTTCAGATCGTAGCCGAGCGGCTTCTCGAGCACGATGCGCGCGTTGTTATTCAGACCCACCGCGGCGAGCGCATGGCAGATCGGCACGAACAGCGACGGACCGGTCGCCAGATAGAACACTCGGATGCCGGGCATATCCTGGATCGCGTCGCGCAGTTGCGCGAAGTCATCCGGATTGCCGAGATCGATCTTCACGAACTCGATGCGCGCGAGGAAGCTCGTCCACGCGGCTTCGTCGAGGCCGTTTTTCGACACGTGCGGCTTGACGTGCCCCTCGACCCACTGCAGGTACTCGCCGCGATCCGCGATGTGCCGCGCGACCGCGACGATCTTGCCGTTGTCGGCGAGCATGCCGCCCGCGCGGTGCGCCTCGAACAGCGCGGGCAGGATCTTGCGCATCGACAGATCGCCGGTGCCGCCGAAGAGAACGAAGGTGAAGCTTGAGTCGGTATGCATGAGTCTCCGTCGATGTCCTGAAAGGCCGCCGCGCTGATCGGACACTGCACGTGCAGCGACCCGGAAAAGCGACCGTAGTCCAATAAAATATTTTTTGACACTGAATTGTAGTTTAACTACAATCCAAATCAAGAGGTAGCGTTAATTCGAAGAAAAAGAGCGTGCGCTGTGCAGACGAAATGCACGCTTTTTGCGAATCGGCGGGCGTCCCCGGCATGCGAACGGACAATGGGGCAACGCTTTCCGGTACGCGCCAGCAGGGTGCCGGCGGACCTTACGGAAAGTCGGGGAGTCGACGGGCCTGCGGATCGTTTCCGTGGCCGACGTCAGGCTGGCGTCGGATTGGTGTATGAGGTACCTCGAGTCTGCCGCGCGATGCGGGCAGGCAAAAATCAAAAGAGGAGACAGTCAGTTGCATCCCGAACCACTCACCTCTTGAGCGTCCAGCGGCCGGACATCGGTCCGCCGGCACATGCCCTCGCGCATGCGCCCGACCGTGCTCGATCGCCCGGTGTTTTGCCTGTTAGAACCAACCACAGCACCCTGGCGACATCAGGGGCCATTCGTTTTTTTGTTCAGGTGTCTGGAGGAGATAAGCAATGAAATTTCGCGCGATCATGGGCGCTCTGTGCGCTGCGGGTCTGATGTGTGGCGTGTCGGCCGTGCAGGCCGCCGAGTCGATCGAAGTGCTGCACTGGTGGACTTCGGGCGGCGAATCCAAGGCCGTCGGCGTCCTCAAGGACGACATGACGAAGCAGGGCTACACGTGGAAGGACTTCGCGGTCGCAGGCGGCGCTGGCGCGGCTGCGATGACGGCACTGAAGACGCAGGTGATCTCGGGCAACGCGCCGAGCGCCGCGCAGATCAAGGGTCCGCTGATCCAGGACTGGGCTTCGCAGGGCGTGCTGGTGCCGATCGACTCGGTCGCGGGCGACTGGAAGAAGAACCTGCCGCCGCAAATCGACAAGATCATGCAAGCGGACGGCCACTATGTCGGCGCGCCGTTCTCGGTGCATCGCGTGAACTGGCTGTACATCAACAAGGCAGCGCTGGACAAGGCAGGCGGCAAGGTGCCGACCACGTGGCCTGAGTTCTTCGCGGTGGCCGACAAGATGAAGGCCGCGGGCATCCAGCCGATCGCGATGGGCGGCCAGCCGTGGCAAGACCTGACGCTGTGGGAAGACGTCGTGCTGTCGGAAGGCGCGGACTTCTACAAGAAGGCGCTCGTCGACCTCGACGAGAAGACGCTGACCTCGGAGAAGATGGTTCAGGTGTTCGACACGGTCCGCAAGATCCAGGGCTACTTCGACGCGGGCCGCACGGGCCGTGACTGGAACCTCGCCACGGCGATGGTCATCAACGGCAAGGCCGGCATGCAGTTCATGGGCGACTGGGCGAAGGGCGAGTTTACCAACGCCGGCAAGAAGTCGGGCACGGACTACATCTGCGCGGTGGTGCCGCAAACGGACAAGGCGTACACGTTCAACGTCGACTCGTTCGTGTTCTTCCAGCAGAAGGGCCAGAAGGCGGCGACGCCGGGCCAGCTCTCGCTCGCCAAGACGATCATGTCGCCGGAGTTCCAGGAGCAGTTCAGCCTGTACAAGGGTTCGATCCCGGTGCGTCTCGGCGTGCCGATGGACAAGTTCGACGACTGCGCGAAGAAGTCGTACGCGGATGAGCAAATCGCGATCAAGGCCGGCGGTTATGTGCCGTCGCTCGCTCACGGTATGGCTCAGCCGGATGCCGCTGCAGGCGCGATCTCCGACGTCGTGACGAAGTTCATGAACTCGCAGCAAGATTCGAAGACCGCGGTTCAGGCTCTCGCGAAGGCAGCGAAGACCAAGTAAGCGTAGGTACGAAGCGTTGCGCCCGGCCGCTTGCATCTGAAGCGCCGGGCGCGCCCTTCGGGCCGTGTCGGGTCGGACCTCGAGCTGCTTCGGTTCGCAGCGCAGTCCGGCAGGACGCGGCTTACCCGGGTTTCATGGAGTCACACCCAGGCCGTCGCGGTCCCGCGCCATGTGCGCACGGGCAGCCCGGCGGTACAGTTTCAGCAGGAGTCGAGTAGTGACTGCTTCCATCAGCGGGAACGGGAAAACGGCCACCGTCGCCCGCCGCACGTCGCCCATGGCGGCCCTTGCCGATCGCTATATTCCGAAGCTGGTGCTCGCACCCAGCGTCGTGATCAGCCTGATCTTCGTATATGGCTTTATCGCAATCACCGGCTATCTGTCGCTGTCTACTTCGCGACTGATGCCTCGTTGGGAATTCGCGGGTCTCGACCGCTATCGCGAGCTGTTCCAGAACGACGTGTTCTGGACTTCGGCCGAGAACCTCGGCTGGTTCGGCATTCCGTTCATCGGTATCTGCATCGGTCTGGGTCTGTTGCTCGCGATCCTGCTCGATCAGCAGATCCGCAACGAAGGCGCGCTGCGCGCCGTGTTCCTGTATCCGATGGCGCTGTCGTTCATCGTGACCGGCACCGCGTGGCAATGGATTCTGTCGCCGGGCATTGGCATCGAGAAGGTGTTTCACGACTGGGGCTGGACGAGCTTCGAGTTCAACTGGCTCGGCGACCCGGACCGGGCGATCTTCTGTATCGTGATCGCCGCGGTCTGGCAGTCCACCGGCTTCGTGATGGCGCTGTTCCTCGCCGGTTTGCGCGGCGTCGACAGTGAAATCTTCAAGGCCGCGCAGATGGACGGCGCGGGCCTGCCGACCATCTACCGCAAGATCGTGATTCCGAGCATGCGGCCGGTGTTCTTCTCCGTGCTGCTGATTCTTTGCCACATCACCATCAAGACGTTCGACCTGGTCGTCGCGCTGACCGCCGGCGGTCCGGGCACGTCGTCGTCGCTGCCGGCCATCTTCATGTACACGTTTTCGTTCAATCGCGGGCAGCTCGGCGTCGGCGCGGCCTCGTCGATCATGATGCTCGCCACCGTGGTGGCCGTGCTCGTGCCGCTGATGTATCTGGAATCGAGGAGCACCCGCAATGCAACCTAAGATGACGATGAGCCGTGCCGTCATTTACGCGGCCCTGCTTCTGTTCGCGCTGTACTTCCTGTTTCCGTTGTACGTGATGCTGTCGACATCGTTCAAGGACATCGATCAGCTGCGCACCGGCAACCTGCTGACGCCGCCGACGAGCTGGACCTTCGCGCCGTGGGTCAAGGCGTGGAGCGGCGCGTGTACGGGGGTGCGTTGCGAAGGCATGCAGCCGTTCTTCATGAACTCGGTGCGCATGGTGATTCCGGCCGTGCTGATCTCGTCGATCATCGGCGCGTTCAACGGCTACGTGCTCACGCACTGGCGTTTTCGCGGCGCCGATCCGATTTTCACGATGCTGCTGGTCGGCTGCTTCATCCCGTTCCAGGCGATCCTGCTGCCGATGGCGCGCCTCGAAGGCATCCTCGGCCTGTCGAACACGGTGAGCGGTCTGGTGCTCGTGCACGTGATCTACGGTATCGCGTTCACGACGATGTTCTTCCGCAACTTCTACGTGAGCGTGCCGGCTGAACTCGTGAAGGCCGCGCGTATCGACGGTGCGGGCTTCTTCACGATCTTCACGAAGATTCTGCTGCCGGTGTCGCTGCCGATCTTCATGGTGTGCCTGATCTGGCAATTCACGCAGATCTGGAACGACTTCCTGTTCGGTATCGTGTTCTCCGGCGTCGATTCGATGCCGATCACCGTGGCGCTGAACAATCTCGTGAACACCTCGACCGGCGTGAAGGAATACAACGTGGACATGGCCGGCGCGATCATCGCGGCGCTGCCCACGCTGCTCGTCTACATCATCGCCGGACGTTACTTCGTGCGCGGCCTGACCGCGGGCGCGGTGAAGGGTTAAATCATCGTAGAGCGACGGCGTTTCACCGAATGCGTGCCGCCGTCACCTGACAAGACGTTTTCAAGCAGTACCAGAGACTAGAGGATTCACAGCATGGCAAGCCTTTCCATCCGTGACGTGTACAAGACCTACCCGAACGGGGTGCCGGTTCTGAAGGGTGTCAATATCGACATCGAAGACGGCCAGTTCCTGATTCTGGTCGGCGGCTCGGGCTGCGGTAAGTCGACGCTGCTCAACATGATTGCCGGTCTCGAAACCGTGACCAAGGGCGAGATCCAGATCGACGGCAAGACCGTCAACAACCTGTCGCCGAAAGATCGCGACATCGCGATGGTGTTCCAGTCGTACGCGCTGTATCCGTCGATGACGGTGCGCGACAACATCTCGTTCGGGCTGAACATCCGCAAGGTGCCGAAGCAGGAGCAGACGCAGATCGTCGAGCGCGTGTCGAACACGCTGCAGATCAAGCATCTGCTCGACCGCAAGCCGGGTCAGCTGTCGGGCGGCCAGCGTCAGCGCGTCGCGATGGGCCGCGCACTGGCGCGCGATCCGGTGATGTTCCTGTTCGACGAGCCGCTGTCGAACCTCGACGCGAAGCTGCGTATCGAGATGCGCTCGGAAATCAAGCTGCTGCATCAGCGCCTCGGCACGACGATCGTCTACGTGACGCACGACCAGATCGAAGCGATGACGCTCGGCGACCGCATCGCGGTGATGAAGGACGGCATCGTCCAGCAGTTCGGCGCGCCGCAGGAAATCTACGACTCGCCGTCGAACCTGTTCGTCGCGGGCTTCATCGGCGCGCCTCCGATGAACTTCATCGAAGGCAAGCTGGTCGAGCAGGGCTCGGGTGTCGGCATCGAACTCGATACGGGCATCGCGCGCAAGGTGCTGGTGCTGCCGTTCGATTCGGCGAAGGTGCGCTCGCACATCGGCAACAACGTGATTCTCGGTCTGCGTCCGGAGCGCATCACCGATGCGCGCAGCGCGCACGGCGACGACTCGAAGCTGCAGCCGGTCGAAGTGAAGGTCGACGTGATCGAGCCGACCGGTCCGGACACGCTGGTGTTCGCACAGGTCAACGGCAAGCGCATCGTGAGCCGCGTGCACCCGGCGTCGAACCCGCAACCGGAGAAGAATGCGACGCTGCTGTTCGATACGTCGAAGGCGGTGTTGTTCGATCCGTCGAATGAAGAGCGGATTGCGTAAGCGGTCGCATACGCGCTAGAGACGTCGCATCAGAAAAGCCCCATGCGTTCAGTTGCGCATGGGGCTTTTGCTTTTGGAGCCGTCATGCCGACTCGGGCAAACGCAAATCCGGATTGCTGCGCGCGAGCTCGCCGACCCAATCGATGAACGCGCGCAGCCGCGAACTCAGATTGCGGCGATGCGCATACAGGATCGACAGCGGCGTGCCGGGGCTCGTGTAGTTGCCGAGAATCTCCGTGAGCGCGCCTTGCTCGATCAGCTCGGCGACCATGAAGCGCGACGGCTGGATGATGCCGTGGCCCAGCACGCCCGCGGTGATGTAGACCGAGCCGTCGTTGACGGCGAGCGTGCTATCCATCGCGACGCGCTCGATTTCGCCGTCCACTTCGAATTCGAACGGGAAGGTGCGGCCGCTGCGCGCGGACACGTAGTTGACCGCGCGATGCTCGCCGAGGTCGGCCAGCGTGGTCGGCGTGCCGAACTTCTGCAGATACGCGGGAGACGCGCATGTGACGATGCGCGCAAGCCCGATGCGCTTCGCGACGAGGCTCGACTCTTCGAGCGTGCCCATGCGGATCACGCAATCGACGCCGTCCTGAATCAGATCGATGTTGCGATCCGCGAGACCGAGACGTACGTCGATCGCGGGATATTGTTCGTAGAAGTCGTCGAGCGCGGGCAGCAGCAGCGAGCGCGCGAGCGTGCCGGACGTGTCGACGCGGATCGTGCCGGCCGGATTCTCACGCTTGTTCGATAGCGACGACTCGGCATCGGCGACGTCGGCGAGAATGCGCACGCAACGCTCGTAGAACGACGCGCCGTCTTCGGTCACGCTGACCTGGCGCGTCGAGCGGTTCAGGAGCCGCACGCCGACGTGTTCCTCGAGCGCCTGGATCGTGCGGCTGACCTTCGCGCGCGGCAGATCGAGCGATTCCGAAACCTTGGTGAAGCTGTTCGCTTCGACCACGCGCGTGAAGATCTCCATCGCTTCGAAACGGTCCATAGGGTGCCTTGTGGTGGTGAGCCAAGAGAAGAGCGGGGCAGGTTTGCGACACGACAGGAAGTCTACAGCCACGAAATCAGGTTGTCTGCCGCGCCTCTTTCGCGCGAATCAGCCACCGCCGCTCGCGGCTCAATCCCGGTCCGGCGCGCCGAGCGGAAATAGCGGCCGATACGGCCGCGCCTCGTCGACCGCGCGGGCGAACGACGGCCGCGCGAGCAGCCGCTGCCGGTACGCGCGCACGTGCGCGAACGCGGGGTCGATCGGATGCGTCCAGTCGGCGTAGAACAGGAACGGGGCGGCGCCGCAGTCGGCGAGGCTGAAGCTGTCGCCAGCGGCCCATTCGCGCTCGGCCATGTGGCGATTGAGCCAGGCGTAAGCGGTGTCGAGCATCGCGCGCGCATCGGCGACGCCACGCGCGTCGCGCTCGGCTTCGGGGCGCAGGCTATCGAACACGACCTTTTGCTGCGGCGTCGAAATGTAGTTGTCGAAGAAGCGGTCCAGCATGCGCACCTCGAGCGCGGCGCGCGGGTCGGCCGGCAACAACGCGACAGGCCCCGGATAATGCAGGCCCAGATATTCGATGATGATGGTCGCCTCGACCACCGTGCGCCCGCCGTCGACGAGCACCGGGAAGCGCTTGATCGGCCACAGCGCGGCGAATTCGGCCATGATCTGCGGGTCGTCGTATGCGAGCACGCGCATCTCGAACGGCGTGTGGTTTTCGTACAACGCGGTCAGGGCCTTCTGGCAGTACGACGAGAACGGATGGGCATAAAGCTTCAGGGGCATCGCGATCACCTTTGAAGGTTGCACAGCACGAATCCACGGTGGCGGCGAGAGCCACCGCGCGACGGCCAGGCTGGCCGTTTACCCCACGACGAACGACGGCCGAAAAAATCGACCTCAGACCTTCACGTTTGCCCCATGCGGCGGCAACGACCCCGGCTGCAGCAGCACGACCACCGCGCCGGCGCCGCCGTCATGCGGGCGCGCCTGACAGAACGCGATCACTTCGGCTTTCTGCACGAGCCACGCGCGCACCTTGCCTTTCAGCACCGGCTCCTTGCCGATCGACCCCAAACCCTTGCCGTGAATCACGCGCAGGCAGCGCAGGCCGCGCTTGACCGATTCGCGAATGAATTCCGCGAGCGCCTCGCGTGCTTCTTCGCGCCGCATGCCATGCAGGTCGATCTGCGCCTGCACGATCCAGTCGCCACGCCGCAGCTTGCGCACGACGTCGCGGCTCACGCCGGGGCGGCAATACGACAGCGTTTCGTCGGTTTCCAGCAGCACTTCGGGGTCGAATTCGTCGGAGATCGCTTCGTGCAGCACCGCTTCCTCATCGAGCAGCGTCTGCACCGGCAGGGGCGGCGGGGGATTGCGCGTGAGCGTCGCACGTGGCGGAATCGCGAGCGGCGCGACTTTGCCGATCTCGCGGCGGAACAGATCGGCGTCGGCGGCCGCTTCGCGCTGCGCCGCTCGCGCCGCAGCCTGTTCACGCTCGCGTCGCTCGGCGTCACCCTTCAACGCGTTACGCAACGCGCCGAGCCCGGCGAGCCCGGACGCGCGATCGAGCTTCGGCGCGACGGCGGGTGCAGCCGTCGCGGGCGCGGGGCGCGCGGGGGCCTGCGGACGTTTCGGTTCGTTCGGATGGGGCTGATTCTTCGGCATGTCGGCAATACAGGCGGAAAGGTCGGTGGGTGGTGCGAAGCCGAGGCGGCAAAAACGACAAAGGCCGCCGGCATTGCAGCCGCGGCCTTCGTGAGCCAATGACGGCTGCGCTGCGCGCTACCGTCATTTTACTGTCGCGACCGTGGTCGCGAGTTCGCGCCGCCCGATGGCGGCGCGCCGTGGATCAGCGGATCACCGGTCCGCTTCCGCGCTCATCGCGTGCTCGCCGGCCATCTCGTTGATGGTCTCGAGATAGCGCTGCGCATCCAGTGCGGCCATACAGCCGGTGCCCGCGCTCGTGATCGCCTGGCGATAGATATGGTCCTGCACGTCGCCGGCGGCGAACACACCCGGCACGCTGGTCGCGGTCGCGAAACCGTTCAGGCCGCCCTTGGTGATGATGTAGCCGTTCTTCATCTCGAGCTGGCCTTCGAAGATGTCCGTGTTCGGCTTGTGACCGATCGCGACGAACAGGCCCTGCAGCGCGATGTCGGTGGTCTCGCCAGTCTGCGTGTGCTTGATGCGCAGGCCGGTCACGCCGGAATTGTCACCGGTCACTTCTTCGAGCACATGGTTCCACTTGATCTCGACGACGCCTTCCTTCTCCTTCGCGAGCAGACGGTCGATCAGGATCGGCTCGGCGCGGAATTTGTCGCGGCGATGGATCACGGTGACCTTCTTCGCGATGCCGGCGAGGTACAGCGCCTCTTCGACGGCCGTATTGCCGCCGCCGATCACGGCGACGTGCTGCTGCTTGTAGAAGAAGCCGTCGCAGGTCGCGCAGGCCGACACGCCCTTGCCCATGAACGCCTCTTCCGACGGCAGGCCGAGATATTGCGCCGATGCACCCGTCGAGATGATCAGCGAGTCGCAGGTGTATTCGCCCGAATCGCCGATCAGGCGAATCGGCTTCTCATCGAGCTTCGCCGTGTGGATGTGGTCGAAGATGATTTCTGTGTTGAAGCGCTCGGCGTGCTCGAGGAAGCGCGCCATCAGTTCCGGGCCTTGCACGCCGTTGGCGTCGGCGGGCCAGTTTTCGACGTCGGTCGTGGTCATCAGCTGGCCGCCTTGCGCGAGGCCGGTGACGAGTACCGGCGCGAGGTTGGCGCGCGCCGCGTAAACCGCCGCCGTATAGCCGGCGGGGCCGGAACCGAGAATCAGAACCTTGGCGTGTTTCGTTGCAGTTGCGGGCATGATCGAATCCTTGTACGGCGCGCGGCTCGCCATTGCGTAGCCGTGCGTTTTTGAACTGAAACTGTAGATGGATATCAGACCGGCATTATAAAGGGCGGGGCGTAGGGCTGCGCCATCAAGCTTTCTCATCGCCGCGATAGCGTGGCGGCGTGGGCGCGCGGGGTGAGCACGCGGCGCGATACGACGAATTTAGCGCGCGTCGCGCATCCATTGTGGTCAAACCGCCAAGTTACCGTCATTTACAGCCTCGCGCGGGACACAGCGTTTACAATAGCCCGGATCGAAGTTTCCGGTAGCCGGGATCGGGCCCGAAGCCGCGCGCGGCGAGGCTCGGGCCGCGTTCCCGGCGGCAGTTTCAGCCTGAACCGGCTACCCCAGGCAACAGGATCAATGGCAAAAGCTCCCTATACCGCGAGCGCGCAGGCATTGCCTCACCGCATGTCGCGCCTCCTCACCGAAATCCGCTGGATTCTGCAGGTGGCCCTCGGCGTGTTCCTGCTGATGTCCCTCGTCAGCTACAGCAGGCACGACCCGAGCTGGACCCATGCAGCGCAGGTCGACCATATCTCGAACTGGGCGGGCCGCGTCGGCGCATGGACTTCAGACATCCTGCTGCTGCTGTTCGGCCTGTCCGCCTACTGGTGGATCGTGCTGCTCGGCCGCCACATCTCCGCGAACTACAAGCGCATCACCCGCAACGAAGAGCCGCAGGACGACGACGCGCCGCGCGGCGTCAGCTGGCTCGCGGACGCGTTCGCGTTCATGCTCGTGCTGCTGTCGTGCAACGGCCTGGAGGCGCTGCGCATGTGGTCGCTGAGAGTGCAGTTGCCGCGTGCGCCTGGCGGCGTGATCGGCGAGGCTGTCGCGCGCGGCATCTCGCATGCGCTCGGCTTCACCGGCGGCACGCTCGCGCTTCTGCTCGGTCTCGGCATCGGGCTGTCGCTGTACTTCCGTTTTTCGTGGCTGTCGGTCGCGGAGAAGGTCGGCGAATCGATCATTTCTGCGGTGACCTTCGCGAAGCTGCGCCGCGAGGCCGGGCTCGATCGCAAGCTCGGTGAAGCGGCCGCCGTGAAGCGCGAAGGCAAGGTCGAGAAGGGCCGCGTGCGCATCGAGGAGCACGAGCCCGTGGTGATCGTGCCGCCGCTCGCCGCGCCGGCGAAGTCGGAGCGTGTCGAGAAGGAACGCCAGGTGCCGCTCTTCACCGATCTGCCAGGCGACTCCACGCTGCCGCCCATCTCGTTGCTCGACCCCGCGCCCGCCGCGCAGGAAACCATTTCCGCGGACACGCTCGAATTCACTTCGCGCCTGATCGAGAAGAAGCTGAAGGACTTCGGCGTCGAAGTGAGCGTGGTCGCCGCGTATCCGGGCCCGGTCGTCACGCGCTATGAAATCGAGCCGGCCACCGGTGTGAAGGGCAGTCAGATCGTCAACCTCGCGAAGGACCTCGCGCGTTCGCTGTCGCTCGTGTCGATCCGCGTCGTCGAAACGATTCCGGGCAAGAACTACATGGCGTTGGAGCTGCCGAACCAGCGCCGTCAGACCGTGAGCCTGTCCGAAATTCTCGGCTCGACCGTGTATGCGGATGCCGCGTCGCCGCTCACGATGGGCCTCGGCAAGGACATCGGCGGCAAGCCGGTGTGCGCTGACCTCGCGAAGATGCCGCATTTGCTCGTCGCCGGCACGACCGGTTCGGGCAAGTCGGTCGGTATCAACGCGATGATCCTGTCGCTGTTGTACAAGGCGAGCGCCGAGCAGGTGCGCATGATCCTGATCGATCCGAAGATGCTCGAAATGAGCGTCTACGAAGGCATTCCGCATTTGCTGTGTCCGGTCGTCACCGACATGCGTCAGGCGGGCCATGCGCTGAACTGGGCGGTCGCCGAAATGGAGCGCCGCTACAAGCTGATGAGCAAGGTCGGCGTGCGCAACCTCGCCGGCTACAACAACAAGATCGACGAAGCGGCCAAGCGCGAAGAGAAGCTGCCGAATCCGTTCAGTCTGACGCCTGACGATCCCGAACCGCTCATGCGTTTGCCGAACATCGTGATCGTCATCGACGAACTGGCCGACCTGATGATGGTCGTCGGCAAGAAGGTCGAAGAGCTGATCGCGCGAATCGCGCAGAAGGCACGCGCGGCCGGCATCCATCTGATCCTCGCGACGCAGCGTCCGTCGGTCGACGTGATCACCGGCCTGATCAAGGCCAACGTGCCGACCCGCATGGCGTTCCAGGTGTCGTCGAAAATCGACTCGCGCACGATCCTCGATCAGCAGGGCGCCGAGTCGCTGCTCGGCATGGGCGACATGCTGTATCTGCCGCCGGGCACTGGTTTGCCGGTGCGGGTGCACGGCGCGTTCGTGTCGGATGACGAAGTGCATCGCGTCGTCGACAAGCTCAAGGAGCAGGGCGAGCCGAACTATATCGAGGGCATTCTCGAGGGCGGCGTGAGCGGCGAGGGCGACGAAGGCTCGGCGGGAACCGCGTCCACCGAAGGCGAGTCGGACCCGTTATACGATCAGGCGGTCGACGTCGTGCTGAAGAATCGTCGGGCGTCGATTTCGCTGGTGCAGCGGCACCTGCGCATCGGCTACAACCGGGCGGCGCGTCTGCTCGAACAGATGGAGAATTCGGGCGTGGTGTCGGCGATGTCGTCGAACGGCAATCGCGAGATTCTGGCGCCGGCGCGCGAAGCGGAATAGCCGCAACAAGCCATTGCAGCTATTGCGAGCGCCGCTGGGTCTAGCGCCATGTGCGCCATGTGCGCCATGTGCGCCATCGCGGCTCGACGCCGGCCCAGGTCACTTTGTGTTCAGCGAGTGCGGCGAACCGGCGCAGCCCATCACCGAATTCATTCAACGGAGAAATACCTATGCAAGCAATCGCGCAGCAGGATGCCCGACAGCGTCGAGCGGGCCGCCTCGGCGAGCGCGTGTGCCGCGGCATGCGCAAGATCGCGCGCGCCGCCGGCAGTGTCGCGATCGGTGCGTCGCTGCTCGTCGCGTCGCACGCGTTCGCGAGCGGCACCGAGCAACTGAAGGCCTTCGTCTCGCAGGTCCATTCCGCGCGCGGCACCTTCGTGCAGCAGGAAGTGCGCGCGCCGAGCAAGGCGCAGGGTGCGAGCGCCGCGCTGTCTACCGCGAATCCGGGCAAGCCGACCACGTCGAGCGGCACGTTCATGTTCGCGCGGCCCGGCAAGTTCATCTGGCAATACGAGAAGCCCTACTCGCAATTGCTGCAGGCGGATGGCGACAAGCTGTTCGTCTATGACAAGGATCTGAACCAGGTGACGGTGCGCGCGCTCGGCAACGCGCTCGGCGCGAGCCCGGCGGCGATCCTGTTCGGCAGCAACGATCTGGACAAGAATTTCACGCTGCGCGACGCGGGCGTGAAGGCCGGCATCGACTGGCTTGAACTGACGCCGAAGGCGAAGGACACGCAGTTCGAACGGGTCGGCATCGGTTTCAAGGACGGTAATCTCGAAGCGATGGAATTGCACGACGTGTTCGGTAACGTCACCCTGCTGACTTTCTCGAACATCCAGAAAAATCCGCAACTGCCGTCCGATGCATTCAAGTTCACGGTGCCGAAGGGCGCGGACGTGATCAACGGATGAATCGCGCGGTGCGCGCCGGCGAAGCCGCGCTTGTCGAGCGCGGCTTTTTTGTTTCGCCTGGCACGAGGCGCGCGGATTGCTTAAGATGCGCGCTCTGTGCCGCGATGAAAATCAAATCGTCGTACCGGCAGACGTAATGATTTAGTGCGAGACTGTAAAGACCGGCATCGCTGATGGGCTGAGTTAGCGCGTCCGATCATTTCCAGAATTGGGCTCGCAGTCTCTAACAATTTTTTGCTGCAACGCAACAAAATAACGCCTAAACTGGTCGAAGCTGGTTGTCGCTTCGAATGTCTGGAAAGGTGAGGCATGTCATGAGATTGTCTACGTCACACGATTTACGCTTGTCCCCGTCCCTCCATGTATTCGAACAGGAGGGCGGGTGGCATTGGGGTATCACGGTTCCACGGTCGGCGGGAAGTGGTTTCAAGGTCATTGCATATAGCGAAAAAACTTTTATCGATGAGGCCGAAGCCCATCGGGAAGGCAATCGCGCGCTTGAACGTTTTGCCGATGCGCCGTCGGTTTCCCTTGAACGGCAATAGCTCTGAGATTTTTCATGCACATAGCGTGCACATTATTTGGGTTTGTCGGGCAAAAACCGCAATGATTACCTGTCGGTAATATTTCAATATGCAACGAATTGCATATCCTTTTTGACTTCCGAAAAATCGTAGAGATACTCGTTTTTGAGATATCGCTCTTCCTTTGACTTTCGCGGAATACGAAACCACCCACGCGCTCAGTGTCGAATTGGATGGCGTGAACTATGCCGGAACCTATCGCATCATGACGGGCACCGTCGTCGTCCATTTCTCGAACGAGAGCAAATTCGCGTCGTACGCGCCGAACCGCCCCGAGACTGTCGCCCGTTGGCTGCTCACGGACCTGTGTCGAAAGGTCGAATCGCGTCGGCGCAAAGCCGCGAAGAAATAGCCGGCGGCGCGAACGGCGGCAGGCGGTTTTACCGCCATAAAAAAGACCTGCAACTGCATCGCAGGTCTTTTTATTTTCTGGCGGCCGCGTCTAATGCAACGCGCTCAGACTGGCGCGCTCATGCATACGCAGTCTTGCGCGCCGATACGAACACGTAGTAGCACACCGCGCCGATCGCGAGCGACGGCAGCGTGGCGCCGAGATTCGGCAGCCATTGATTGATCACCTGATACGACGCGATGCCGATCGCCCACGCGACGAACGCGCTCAGGTGCCAACCGCCCGAGAAGCCGTAGCGGCCGCGCACATCGGCGAGGATCGCGGCATCGATGCGGCGCTTGCGCACGATGAAGTGATCCATCAGCACGACGCCGAACAGCGGCGCGAATACCGAGCCGATCAACAGCAGGAAGTTCTGGTACTTCGCCATCGGCACGAGCAGCGCGATCAGCGTGCACAGCGCGCCGAACGCAGCCGACAGCAGCGGCACGCTCGCGCGACTCCAGAACGTGCCGGTCGACACCGCGGCCGAATGGATATCGGCGAACGCATTGTCGATTTCGTCGATCAGGATCAGCAGCAGCGCAAACCCGCCGCCTGCTTGCGCGAGCGCACCGGTGAGCAATGCATCGCCGCCGCCGGCCGCGAGGCCATAGACCGCGCCGAGCGCATAGAACCAGATGTTCGCGATGCCATAGCCGTACAGCGTGCCGCGGAACGTCTCGCCAGCGCGACGGCCGAAGCGCGTGTAGTCGGCGATCAGCGGCAGCCACGACAGCGGCATCGCGACCACGAGGTCGACCGCGCCGCCGAACGACATCTCGCCGGTGCCGGGGCGCTGCATCAGGTCCGCGAGATTGTGGCGCGCGAGCAGGTTCCACGTGAGCCACGCGGCGCCCGCGAGTAGCAGCCAGATCCCCCACTTGCGCAGAAAGCGCCGCACGAACGACAGCGGGCCGCTGATCGCGAGCAAGGTTGCGAGCAGGCCGAAGATCACGGTCCACACGAGCGGCATCGACAGGCCGAATGCCTGTTTCGCGAGCGCATCGGCGGAATCGCGCATCACGATCACTTCGAACGAGCCCCAGCCGACCAGTTGCACCATGTTCAGCACGGCCGGCACCGACGCGCCGCGCACGCCGAGCGTCGGACGCAGCGACGACATCGCCGCGAGGCCGGTGTCGGTGCCGATCACGCCCGCGAGCGCGAGCAGCACGACGCCGATCACGCTGCCCAGTACGATTGCGACGAGCGCGTGCGGCAGCGACAGCCCCGGCACCAGCAGCGCGCCCGCCTGGGCGACGAGCAGGCCGATGCCGAGTGAGAACCACAGCGCGAACGCGTCGCCGGTACGGAACGCGCGGCGCGCGTCGGGCACCGGCGTGAGCGGCGCGTAGGTGGAGCCGGCCTCGCCGGCGACAGAATCTTGAGCCATCTGATGTGTGTTCCTCGTGGTGGTGCGGTGAAGCTCTGTGCTGTGAATTTATGCGCTGTCGGCGCGCCGGGTCGGCCGTCGCGCCGCCGCCGTCACTGTCATAATGCAGGACGTTGCCCGCGTTGTTGCGTCTGCTTGCGGCCGTGCGCGGGCTTTGCGCTTGTCCCGCGCGGCGCCGCTTCAACGCGGCGCGTACCCGGAAAGCCGAGATTATCCCCAAAACGTCATGTTTGAAGAAACCCGTGCCAATGTTCCGCTTGCCGAACGCCTGCGGCCACGCAATATCGACGAAGTGATCGGCCAGTCGCATCTGCTCGGGCCGAACAAGCCGCTCAGGGTCGCGTTCGAATCGGGCGAGGCCCATTCGATGATCCTGTGGGGCCCGCCCGGCGTCGGCAAGACCACGCTCGCGCGGCTGATGGCCGATGCGTTCGACGCACAGTTCATCGCGTTGTCCGCGGTGCTGTCGGGCGTGAAGGATATCCGCGAGGCGGTCGAGACCGCGCAGATCCATCGCGCGAACGGCCATCAGACGCTGGTGTTCGTCGACGAAGTGCATCGCTTCAACAAGAGCCAGCAAGACGCGTTCTTGCCGCACGTCGAGTCGGGCCTGTTCGTGTTCGTTGGCGCGACGACCGAGAATCCGTCGTTCGAGGTCAATAGCGCGTTGCTGTCGCGCGCCGCGGTCTACGTGCTGAAGAGCCTGACCGACGACGAACAGCGCGAGCTGCTCGAACGCGCGCAGAAGGAGCTCGGCGGCCTCACGTTCACCGACGAAGCACGCGCCGCGCTGATCGGCTCCGCCGACGGCGACGGCCGCAAGCTGCTGAACAACCTCGAGATCGTCGCGCGCGCGGCCGCCCAGCAGAAGACCACTGAAATCGACGGCGCGCTGTTGGGCAGTGCGCTTGCGGAAAATCTGCGCCGCTTCGACAAGGGCGGCGACGCGTTCTACGACCAGATCAGCGCGCTGCATAAATCGGTGCGCGGCAGCAACCCGGACGGCGCGCTGTACTGGTTCTGCCGCATGCTCGACGGCGGCGCGGACCCGCGTTATCTGGCGCGGCGCATCGTGCGCATGGCGTGGGAAGACATCGGCCTCGCGGACCCGCGCGCCGCGCGCATCACGCTCGACGCCGCCGAGACCTACGAGCGTCTCGGCTCGCCCGAAGGCGAACTCGCGCTCGCGCAGGCGATCATCTATCTGGCGGTCGCGCCGAAATCGAATGCCGGGTACAACGCGTACAACGAGGCGCGGCGCTTCGTCGGCAAGGACCAGTCGCGCGCGGTGCCGGTGCATCTGCGCAACGCGCCGACCAAGCTGATGAAGGAACTCGGCTACGGCCACGATTATCGCTATGCGCACGATGAACCCGATGCGTACGCGGCCGGCGAGACCTATCTGCCAGACGGCATGCGCGAGCCGCATTGGTACGAGCCGACGCCGCGGGGCCTGGAAGGCAAGATCGGCGAAAAGCTCGCGCGCCTTGGCGAGCTCGATGCGCGGTGGCGCGCCGAGAACAAGCCGAAGAAGGCTTGAGGCGTTTCGCCTGTGCCGGTGCGCTAAAATCGCGTTTTCATACAACGAACATCCGTCCCATCCCATGCTCGACATCCAGTTGCTGCGCAAAGACCTCGACGGCGTCGCCAAGCGCCTCGCCGACCGCGGCTATACCCTCGACGTCGCGGCCTTCGCCGCGCTCGAAGCGGAACGCCGCGATACCCAGACCCGTACCGAAGAACTGCAGGCGCGCCGCAACAGCCTGTCGAAGCAGATCGGCGCGATGAAAGGGCGTGGCGAAGATACGTCGGCGGTAATGGCCGAAGTGAGCGGCATCGGCGACGAGATGAAGGCGTCGGCGGTCAAGCTCGAAGACATCCAGAAGCGTCTGTCGGACCTGCTGCTCGGCGTGCCGAACCTTGCGCACGAAAGCGTGCCGGTCGGCAACGACGAAGCCCATAACGTCGAAGTGCGCCGGTGGGGTACGCCGCGCCAGTTCGACTTCGAGGTCAAGGATCACGTCGACGTCGGCACGCCGCTCGGCCTCGACTTCGAGACAGGCGCGAAGCTGTCCGGCGCGCGCTTCACGATGCTGCGCGGCCAGATTGCGCGGCTGCATCGCGCGCTCGCGCAGTTCATGATCGACACGCACACGCAGCAGCACGGCTATACCGAGATCTACACGCCGTACATCGTGAATCCGGACATCCTGTACGGCACGGGCCAGCTGCCGAAGTTCGCGGACGATATGTTCCGCGTCGAGAAGGGCGGCGGTGAAAGCACGGTCACGCAGTACCTCATCTCGACCTCGGAAATTTCGCTGACCAACACGGTGCGTGAGAGCATCGTCGAAGCGGACGCACTGCCGATCAAGCTGACCGCGCACTCGCCGTGCTTCCGCTCGGAGGCGGGCTCGTACGGCCGCGACACGCGCGGCATGATCCGCCAGCATCAGTTCGACAAGGTCGAGATGGTGCAGATCGTCGCTCCTGATGCATCGTACGACGCGCTCGAGCAGATGGTCGGCCATGCCGAGGCGATTCTGCAGAAGCTCGAACTGCCGTATCGCGTGATCACGCTGTGCACCGGCGACATGGGTTTCTCCGCAGCGAAAACCTATGACCTCGAAGTATGGCTGCCCGCGCAGAACACCTATCGTGAGATTTCGAGCTGTTCGAATACCGAGTCGTTCCAGGCGCGACGCATGCAGGCGCGTTTCCGCAACGCGCAGGGCAAGCCGGAACTCGTGCATACGCTGAACGGCTCGGGTCTCGCGGTGGGCCGCACGCTCGTCGCGGTGCTCGAGAACTTCCAGAACGCCGATGGCTCGGTGACGGTGCCCACGGCATTGCGGCCATACCTCGGCGGAGTGGAGCGGCTGGAAGTGCCGGCGGCCTGAGCGTCACCGGCGTGTGCGTAGACGCGGTATCGTCAGCTTGGCTGACAGTGCCGCTGCCGGCACCCACGCCTCTCGGAAAAAATTTAGAAGTTTTTTCGTCGAGGGGCTTGGAAAACTGATTCGAGCTGTTTTATAATCTTTTTCTCCCAAGCAACGGCCCGCTTGGATCCGACGAAGCAGCAACAAGTTGGAATACCCGGAAAGGTGGCAGAGTGGTCGAATGTACCTGACTCGAAATCAGGCGTACGGTTTCCCCGTACCGTGGGTTCGAATCCCACCCTTTCCGCCAAATTCTGAAACCCCTTGATCATCGTGATCAAGGGGTTTTTTGTTTTTTGGTTTTCGAATTGTTTTGTCAAGTCAATCCGATATTGTTGAAGCATCATTTCTATTGGCGAAATCGATTGTTTCAATTTCTTGTACATGAGCTATTCGTTGCTCGTGGTCTTTTTCATTCCCATTTCCGTACAAATCCCTTAAGCGATACGTGCTGTGCTCTCCCCTGAATCATATGCGGGGACGCATTCAGGACATGGCCGCCGCGCGCTATAAGGGGTCGAAGTCGGAAAATTTGCGGGCGACCCGCCCCCCGATCGACTTCTTAAAGCGCGAATCTTCGCCGACCCCACAGATCTCGGCAAGATCTGCCCTTTTTTACAAATAAATACGATTTTTGGTTGGGCTCGGTCATTCATTCAGGGTACGATTTACGCCGTCAGCAGCTTTTACGGGAAGAATTTTCCTGGAAAACAACAGCTGCGGCAGTAATCGGTAAAAGGTTCGCAAGGCAAACGTTTGCGGACTGACGCGCACCAGCATTGTCAATCTGGACCACCGCGAGGAGCCTCTTCGCGAGCATCGGTTCAATCGGACATCACAGACGTGCGTTCCACGGCACCTCGGGACAAATGTTTTTAAGGAATGCAAATTCGTTTGCATCGAATCCTTACGCATTGTCCGTCCGAATCACAGCGAATTCACCTTTGGTCTTTTTATCGGGAATTTTCCCGACATTTGGAATTACTCCGCGATGATAAAACGACGTCAATTCATTGGGGGCCTGACGGCCCTGAGCGCAAGTTATCTTTTGGCCGCATGCGGTGGCGGCGGATCCGGAACCGCGGACGACAAGACTGCCGCTGCTGCCGCTGCAAGCGGCGCTTCAGGTACCGCGGCTTCCAAAACGGCCGTCGCGAAGACGAGCGATCCGAACAGTGTCTCCATTCCGCCCGCCTCGTCCATCACGGACAACTCCGGCAACGTCTGGACGCTGTCCGGAGGTGTCGGTGGCTCGGTCTACCGCAACGGTTCGCCGGCAAGCAACACCTACAACGTGCAGATGGTCCTGTTTTACGCCGGCGTGATCTATCACGAGGGCACGGGTGGTCAGTTCTATCAATGGACGGGCTCGGGCTGGAAGGGTTGCCTCGACCCGCGCCTCGGCGGCACCTCGGCTGATGGCACCACGATCCCCGGTTCGTCGTACATCATCGACAAGTCCAACAACATCTGGACGGTGACCAACGGTGTCATTTACTGCAATGGGGCGACCGTAGGCAACACGTACAACGTCTCGCTTCTGTTGTGGTACGGCGGCAAGATCTGGCATTGCGGCACGGGTGGCCAGTTCTACGTGAACAACGAAACCGCCGGTCATTGGCTGCCATGTAACGATCCGCGCACCGCGATCGCACCGGCCGCGGGCATGTTCTACGGCATGAACGGCCACTTCGACTACACCTACACGCCTCAACAGGTCGTATCGATCCTGAAGGGCATGGGCTGCACCAGCTATCGCGTGGGCTGCACCAACACTTCGACCCAGCTGAACGCACTGATCGGGCTTGCGCAGGCTTTCCAGTCGGCGGGCATGACGTTGATCGTGCTGGTCAATCAGGGCGTCTACGACTCCAATGGCAACCTGTTCGCCAACGAGAGTGCCGCTTACAACCAGGGTTACTCGGTCGCCCAAGGCATCGCGAACGCACTGAAGCCATATGGCGTGACCATTTACGAATGCGGCAACGAGTTGACGCGCACTAACGCCACAGTGTTGGACTTCACCTGTGCGGGCACGAAGGCGTCGGACTTCAACAACACGAACTGGCCGGTGATGCGCGGCGTGATGCGCGGCATGATCGACGGTGTGAAGTCGGTTCAGTCCAACGCGAAATGCGGCATCAATTTCTGTGTGAACGATGTCGGCGCGGCGGACGCGCTGTGGGACGGTATGCAGCCCGATGGTAGCAGCGGCCACCCGACCGTGCGCTGGGACATCACCACGTGGCACAACTACGAGGTGTATGGCGACGTGTTCTCCCTCGGTGCGGACGGCGCCCAACCGGGCTTCGATCTGCCGATCTATTGCAAGGCCCGTTACGGCGTGCCGTTCCTCATCACCGAGTGGAACACCGGACCGGAACGAGACGAGACCTATCGTGGGAACTACATCACGACGAGGCTCGGCGAGTTCTATCAGAATCGCAAGACGCACAATATCCAGGGCGTCATGTACTACGTGCTCGACAGCGGCGACCAGACGTTCGGCATCATGAAAAACGGCACACCGTTGAATCCGGCGTACAGTGCGTTCCAAAGCTTTACGGCGGCGAATCCCGACAACTAAGCCCAGATATCGACGCAAGCAACCCTGAGCGTCGGTAAGAATCGCGCCCGACCCCTTGCCTCAGCGTATCGAGGCGAGGGGGTGGGCGCCTCATGCCACCCGCAACCCCTTCATCACCATCCGCGAGCGACGCGGCCGCCGCCGCGCTTTCCCCGAAGCAGCCACACGCAATTCGCGTGATCCGTACGATATGCGAAGAGCGGGATGCAGCGGTCGGCCTGACTGGACGTCCGCGATTTAGTTCGGGAAACTGAGCGATGGCGTTGCATGGCTCGATGAACGTTCGAGCTTTTTTCCCAAAGTCCATGTGAGCGCGCAGGCCGGGCAAGCCCACCACGCACGAACGGGGTCACTCTGATTCGGGCGCGAGCCCGAAATCGCCCCGCCAGCGCCGCCGCCTGCCGAGCATCTCTTCAGCCGGTTTGCTCGGGGTCCCTCCGCGATCCTCTGTACAATTGCCCGAAATCGCCCATCGAGCGGCGGTTGCGGGCCGCCGGGCTTTCGGGCGCGGCGGGTCATTTCGCGTTTGACCCGCGACTCACATCGACTGAATTCATGGCCATTACCTACAAGACTCCCGACGATATCGCGAAACTGCGCATTGCGGGCCGCCTCGCCGCCGATGTGCTGGCAATGATCGGCGAGCACGTCAAGGCAGGCGTCTCCACCGACGACCTCGACGCGCTGTGCAACGACTACATCGTCCACACGCAGAAGGCGATTCCGGCCAACGTCGGCTACCTGGGCTTTCCGAAGACCGTCTGCACGTCGGTCAACCATGTCGTGTGTCACGGCATTCCGAATCGCGGCGAGATCCTGAAGGACGGCGACATCATCAACATCGACGTCGCGATCATCAAGGACGGTTATTTCGGCGACACCAGCCGCATGTACTGCGTCGGCCAGCCGAGCACGGTCGCGCGCGCGCTGATCGACACGACCTACGAGGCAATGGTGGCCGGCATCCGCGAGGTGAAGCCGGGCGCGACGCTCGGCGACGTCGGCCACGCGATCCAGAAGGTCGCGCAGCGCGAGGGCTTCTCGATCGTGCGCGACTACTGCGGGCACGGCATTGGCAAGATCTATCACGAGGACCCGCAGGTGCTGCACTATGGCCAGCCGGGGCAGGGAGTGCGGCTGAAGCCGGGCATGGTCTTCACGATCGAGCCGATGATCAACGCGGGCCGCGCCGGCACGTCGGTGCAGCGCGACGGCTGGACGGTGATCACGAAGGACCGCTCGCTGTCGGCGCAATGGGAACACATGGTCGCCGTGACCGACGACGGCTATGAGCTGCTGACGCCGTGGCCGGACGGCACCGGCAACTACGACGCGCCGTGAGCGGGATCGCATATTCTGGTCAATAATAAATTTGACTCGCCGGCCGGTTCGGTTAAAGCTACGCGTTAGGGTTTCCAGGGGTTTTCGTCTGCATGAGTCCGTCATTGACCGTTCGCCGCATCACTGCTGATCAGGGCGCCGTATTTCGCGAACTCCGCACCGCCTCGCTGCGGGAGGCGCCATATGCCTTTGGCGCGACGCTCGAGGATGCGTTGTCGGCCGATGCCGCCAGTTTCGACGCGACCGCGGCGAATCACGCGGTTTCGCAGTCCGTCGGCACGTTCCTGCTTTACACCGAGGGCCATCCGGCCGGCCTCGTCGAGGCGCATTTCGACGACACCGCGGCGCGCCGCGCGTTCGTCTGCGAATTGTGGGTGGCGCCGGCCGTGCGTCATCTGCGCGGCGGCGAACTGCTCGTCGACACGGCGAGCAGCTGGCTCGCGAATGCGGGCGCCACGGAAATCTACGCGTGGGTCGCCGACACGAACCGCAACGCAATGCGCTTCTACGAGGCGCTCGGCTTTGGCCCGACCGGCGAGCACCGGCGCGTCGAGCGCGCGCCCGAGCAGGTCGAAAGTCTGCTGGTGCGGCACGTGCCGACTACCTCGCAGGTGCTTCAACAGTGATCACCCAAGCGGCGCGTCACGCGTGCCGCTCGTCTTCGCCGTCCGTTCATCACGGTTTTTCTCCCGCCAGTATTTCTTTGCGCCGTCGCGCGTCGATCGCATCGACGACACGCGTCGCGCCCACGCGCGAGCACCGATTCTCCCGGGAAAAAAAGTGGCCGCGCGCACGTACGCCTGTAAAATACGCAAAATTTTTTGCCGAACGCTATGTCGCCCAAGAAATCGCCCTTTTTCGAACTGCGCAGCGGCTCTGTCGACACGCTGATGTTCGTGGTCAAAACGACCGACCTCGATGCGATGCGTGCCGAACTGACGCGACGCTTCGAGGCGACGCCCGAATTCTTCGCTAACGACGTCGTCGCGATCGACGTACGGCGTCTCGCCGACAACGAACGCGTGCCGCTCGCCGACATCGCGCAACTGCTCGACAGCGTGCGCATGCGTCCGGTCGGCGTGGTCGCGAATGCGGAGCAACAGTGGGCGACGGAGTCGGGATTGCCGCTGCTCGAAGCGCGCGACCGACGCGGCGCGCCGGCCAGACAGACCGATGAGGACGGCACGGCGAGCGCGGCAAGCGCGGCGGCGGGCCCCGATGCAGCCGCCGGCACGAGCGCATCCACCAGCACCGCTTCCGGCGCCGTCGAACCCACCTCCGCCGTCGAGCCGGTGCGCCTCGCCACGTCGCCGCAAACGATGGTGGTCGACAAGCCGCTGCGCTCCGGCCAGCGCATCTACGCGAAAGGCGATCTGGTCGTGCTCGGTCTCGTCAGCTATGGCGCCGAGGTGATCGCGGAAGGCAACATCCATATTTACGCGCCGCTGCGCGGCCGGGCATTGGCCGGCGTGCAGGGCAATCACGACGCGCGCATCTTCTGTACGTGTCTCGAACCGGAACTGATCTCGATCGCGGGCATCTATCGAACGACCGAGAACCCGCTGCCGGCCGACGTGCTCGGCAAGCCGGTGCAGATCTGGCTCGAAGACGAAAAACTGATGATCGAACCGCTGCGGCTCACGTAATGCGCCGGGAAACGCGCGCTGCCCGAGCGATTTCGGCATGCGGCGTTTCAGGGCGACGCGCGCCGCGCATCAATTGACGCATTTGACGAACACAAGGTAAGGGTAATGGCAAAAATCATTGTGGTGACTTCGGGCAAGGGTGGCGTGGGCAAGACGACCACGAGCGCGAGCTTTGCGTCGGCCCTCGCGTTGCGCGGCAGCAAGACCGCCGTGATCGACTTCGACGTCGGCCTGCGCAACCTCGACCTCATCATGGGCTGCGAGCGCCGCGTCGTGTACGACCTGATCAACGTGATCCAGGGCGAAGCGAATCTGAACCAGGCGCTGATCAAGGACAAGAAGTGCGAGAACCTGTTCATCCTGCCGGCCTCGCAGACGCGCGATAAGGACGCGCTGACGATGGAAGGCGTCGAGAAGGTCATCAATGATCTGATCGCGATGGACTTCGAATACATCGTCTGCGATTCGCCGGCCGGAATCGAGTCGGGCGCGCTGCTTGCGATGCACTTCGCCGACGAAGCGCTGATCGTGACGAACCCGGAAGTGTCGTCGGTGCGCGACTCCGATCGCATTCTCGGCATCCTGTCGTCGAAGACCAAGCGTGCGATCGAAGGCAAGGAGCCGATCAAGGAGCATCTGCTGATTACCCGCTACAACCCGAAGCGCGTCAGCGAAGGCGAAATGCTGTCGCTGACCGACATCCAGGAGATTCTGCGCATCGATCTGATCGGCGTGATTCCGGAGTCGGAAGCGGTGCTGCACGCGTCGAACCAGGGTCTGCCGGCCGTGCATCTGGACGGCACAGATGTGGCCGAAGCCTATAAGGACGTCGTGTCGCGTTTCCTCGGCGAGCAGAAATCGCTTCGCTTTGTCGATTACCAGAAGCCCGGGCTGCTGCAGCGCCTCTTCGGCACCAAGTAAGGGGAGCGCACGTAATGTCGATTCTTTCGTTTTTGCTGGGCGAGAAAAAGAAGTCCGCGTCGGTAGCGAAGGAACGCCTGCAGTTGATCATCGCGCACGAGCGCGCCGGCGGCCATGCGCCAGCCGATTATCTGCCTGCGTTGCAACGCGAACTGGTGGCCGTGATCTCGAAGTATGTGAAGATTTCCGATGACGACATACGCGTGAGTCTCGAGCGTCAGGACGATCTCGAAGTGCTCGAAGTCAAGATCGAAATACCGCAGGCCTGAGCTTCCGATGGACCGCGGTCCATCTCGCCTCATGTGCAGGACGCCGCATTGCATCGCGTTGGATCGACGCGATGGCGTGCGGCGTTCGGCTGTTCCTCTGGCTTCTGTCTGAAGCCCTCTCTTCGCGCCCCCACGGCGCTCGTCATTTCCCGGTCGAAATAAACCGTTGCACTTCAGCGGGTGCCGTTACACGCACATCGTCAGCCTCGTGTCGCCCTCGCGCATTAAACCGGTAACGCCGCATCCGGTGTTCAACTTGAGAGGGAAATCATGAACCGAACCTTTCGCCTGCTGCTTGCCAACACCGTTCTGATTGCCGCGGGTGCCGCCGCGATGGCCTCGGCTTCGGCCGCGGAAGTCGTCATCGTCGCGCCGTCCGCGCCGCCCGTCGAACGCTTCGAAGCGGTGCCCACGGCGCGCGCCGGCTATGTGTGGGATCACGGTCACTGGCGCTGGGATCGCGGCCGCTACGTGTGGATCGCCGGACACTGGCAGGCCGAGCGCGTCGGCTATCGCTGGATGCCCGGCCACTGGATCGAGCATGGCCCGAACTATCGCTGGGTACCGGGACACTGGGCGTGATGCGGCCGACGATCGTGCTTGCGACGCGCCTTTGACCGTGGAGAAATGCGCATGAAAAAGAACCTGCTCGTGCTCGCCGCGCTGGCGGTGATGCTGGCCGGCTGCGTCGTCGTGCCGGCGCGGCCGCTATATGTGCATGCGCCGCGCGTGGTCGTCTACTGACGCGGCGAGCCGGAAGTATCCGTCGTGATGTCGTCGGCGGCATCACCGGCGGGCGGCTCGCCGTCGACGCTTTGCGCTTCCGGCACCTCGGCCTCGGGCACTTCCGGCACCGGCGCGGGCGCCGGTTGCGGCAGCGGTGCCATGTAGCGCTGGGCGAGCGACTCGTAGAGCGGCGGCGCGAACAGGCGCGACACGCGGCTCGCGATCAACGCGGTGGCCATCAGCGAAATCACGAGCGCGTGACCGTCGATCATCTCCATCACGATCACGAACGACGTGATCGGCGACTGCGTGACCGCGGCCAGATAACCGACCATCGCGAGTGCGATCAGCATCGGCAACTGCATCGAATCGAACACCATGTGCAGCAGATTGCCGAAGCCCGCGCCGATCGACAGCGACGGCGCGAAGATGCCGCCCGGAATGCCTGGCAGGTACGAGCCCACCATCGCGATCATCTTCAGGAACGGATAGAACACCGACAACTGCCCGTGTCCCTCCAGCAGGCCACGCGCTTCGGTATAGCCGCTGCCGAACGTCGTGCCGCCCGCGATCACGCCGACCACGGCGATCGCGAAGCCGCACAGCGCGGCGAACACGACCGGCCGCTCGCCGTGCAACTGGCGCAGCGGCGCCGGAATCCAGCGCGCGGTATTGAGCAGCAGCCAGCCGAAAATGCCGCCCGCGATTCCCGTGACGATTGCGGTGATCACCACCGCGACGGCGAGCAGATCGGGGAAATGCGCGCCGATCCTGATCGTGCCGAAATATGTGTAGTTGCCGTTCAGGCCGAGCGCGACGACACCCGCAACGACGATCGCGGTGATCAGCACACCGCTCGTGCGCGCCTCGAAGCTGCGCGTCAATTCCTCGATTGCGAACACGACGCCCGCGAGCGGCGTATTGAACGCCGCGGATAAACCCGCTGCCGCGCCCGCCAGTGCGAGCTGCCGTTCGATCTGCGCATTCGAGCGCGGATAGAAGCGGCGCAGATTGAACATCAGCGCGGCGCCGACCTGCACGGTCGGTCCTTCACGGCCGATCGTCAAGCCGCCGAGAATCGCGATAAAAGACACGCCGATCTTGCCGAGCAGAATCCGCAGCGATAGCAGCCTCGCGCCATACCCGCGCTGCTTCGTGTGCAGCGTTGCGATGACCTGCGGGATGCCGCTGCCCTCGGAGCCGCGAAAGAACTTGCGCGTGAGCCAGACCGCGAGTGCCGCGACCGCGGGTGTGATCACGAGCGGTGCCCACGGATACCGCTGCCGGACATCGAGAAACGCGTCATAGCCCCAGTCGATCAGACGCGCATAGAGCACCGCGACCAGGCCGACGGCGATGGCACCGAGCCAGAAGATGCCGTATTGCCGCCACAGGCGTTTCGTGCGACGCATGACAGCGTGTGAACGGGAGGGGAAGGGCCGGGACATGAATTGGGTTCGTGCAAAGGGCCAAGTATAAAACGTACGGGACCGACCAGAATGCGTGAAAGACATTTGAAAAAATGAACTACGCTGGATCGTCAGGGGTATCTTTTGTTGTAATTCGCCGTATTGAAAACAGGACCGGGCACGATGCCCATTTGGCAGGGAGGCGGTAAAAACGTCGGCTAGAATAGTTTCCACTTCGGAAAACGAAGAGACCCTCAATGAAGCGAATCCTAATCGTCAAGGTCACTTCACTAGGCGATATCGTGCAGGCGTTGCCAGTCGTCGCCGATATCAAACGCGCATTTCCTGGTGTTCAGGTGGATTGGGCGGCGGACGAAGCATTTGCGCAAGTCGTGCAGTGGAGCCAGGGCGTCGACCGCGTGCTATGCGCGCCGCTGCGCCGCTTCAAGAAGGCGCGTCGCTGGAGCGATCTGAAGGCGATCTTGGCATCGATCGGCGAGCTGCGCGCATACCACTACGACTACATCATCGACATTCACGGCGTCTACAAGAGCGCGATCATCGCCTTCCTCGCGCGCTCGTCGCGGCGCTTCGGCTATCAATCTCAGGATCTTGGCGAGCGGGGCGCCGCGTTCGCCTATACCGGGCGTTTCGGTCCACGTCCGCAAGGCAGCGCGTGGCACGGCATGCGCATCAGCGCTAGCGAGGCGCTCGGCTACGAAGTGGAAGGCCCGCCCATCTACGACCTGCGGCTACCCGCAGCCGTCCCGCAGCCGTTCGCGACACAGGACGCGCCTGTCGCCGCGCTCTTTCATGCCACCTCGAAAGCCGACAAGAAATGGCCGCTCACGCATTGGGTGGCTGTCGGGCGCGAGTTGAGCGAGCGCGGTTTTCGTGTGGTTCTGCCGTGGGGCTCGGACGGCGAGCTTGCCGAAGCCTCGCAGATCTGCGCACAGGTACCGGGCGCGACCGTGCTGCCGCAAATGAGCGTGACCGAAGTCGCGCAGATGATCGACGCGTGCGCGCTCGTGGTCGGTACCGATACGGGCTTCGTGCACCTCGCGCATGCGCTGCAGAAGCGCACCGTGATGATCTTCGTCGCGACGTCGCCATCGCATTGCGGCGTCGAGACGCCGTATCGCTCGACATCGATCGGTGACGGTCGCTCGGTACCGCCCGTTAGCGCGGCGCTCGACGCGATCGACTACGTTCACGGGGCGGAGCCGGTGCTCGCGATGCAGCAAGGATCGGCCGCCGCCTGAGATCGCGCAATCGTTTGCGCAAAAGAAAAAGAGGCGCGACGCGTAGTCCACCCTTGCGGGCGGGGACTGCATCGTCGCGCCTCAAAGAACGCCCGTGTCGGGGAACAGCGGGCGGAGAGGAATCGATTACACGTCTGTTAAAACTGTCGCTTTTCGTTGGACGCCGCAGTGTCCGATGCGCACACGCCAAGGCGGCCAGCTGGCAGCTCGCGGTGCATCGAGGCTCGCGCGGCGCGCGTCGAACCGCTCAATTACGGCGACGCTGGCGCGGCCAGCAAGGCTTCTATCGCGACAGTGCGCTCAATCGAGTATAGGCGCTGTTTTTCGCCATGGTGGCGCGATCAGGTGAGAGCGGGGCAGGTCGTTCGAACACGCCCGTCCAACGCGCCGATCCTGTAACAGCCCAGTGATCTTCCCTTACAAATGGCAACGTTCGCCGGGGCGCGCATCGTGTCCAATCGGGTCATTCGGGGTTTGCGCTCGAATCAATCTGACTCGATGGAGAACAACATGAAACGCCTGATCCTGACTCTCGTGGCCGGCGCACTGCTGGCGTCGGCGCTCGGCGGCTGCGTCATCGCGCCGGCGCCGGGCTACTACTACGGCGGCGGTGGCTACTACCATCACGGCTACTACCGCTAAGCCGCGCTCGAGTTCATCGAGCCGCTGGCCTCAGGCGACCAGCATTTCGAATGCGACCACCGCGGCAATAGCCGCGGCGTTCGCGGCCAGCGCTTCGACGACGATGGATTTCCACGACGCCGGACGAAAGCGCAGCGCGAGCAGCAGCGAGCCGAGCAAGGCCAGCGCGATGATCATCACGATATCGGCATTGTGAAGATGGACGTTCATGCGAGTCTCCCTGGTTTTTATAGGGTTATGTCAGGGAGTATAGGCAAGTCAAAAAGACGCGCAAGGCGGGGGATTTACCAAACGCGAATCGACGCAAGCGGGGTTGCGTCGATTCGCAATGCATCACTTCATCAGACTCGCGTCACGCGTCTCGCGCATGCACAGCACGCCGACGAGGCTCACGGCCGCCGCGACCGAGACGTACGCGCCAACCCACGGCAAGCCGCCATGCGCGGCCAGCACCTGGGCGATATACGGCGCGACCGACGCGCCGAGAATCCCGCCGAGGTTGTATGCAACGCCGGCGCCCGTATAGCGTACGTTGGTCGGAAACAGCTCCGGCAGCAGCGCGCCCATCGGCGCGAACGTCACGCCCATCAGGAACAGCTGGATCACGAGGAACAGCAGCACCAGCAGCGGCTCACCGCTGCCGAGCAGCGGCGCCATCGTGAAGCCCGACAGGATCGCCGCGATGATGCCGACGATCAGCACCGGCTTGCGCCCGAAGCGGTCGCTCGCGCGGGCCGACAGCGGCGTCGCGATTGCCATGAACACGACCGCGATACACAGCAGGCCGAGGAACGTCTGCCGCGGAATATGCAGCGAGCCGACGCCGTACGACAGCGAGAAGGTCGTCGCGTTGTAGAACAGCGTGTAGCAGACCACCATCGCGAGCGCGCCGAGCACGGTTGGCACCCAGTGCTGCGAGAACAGCGTCGCGATCGGCACGCGCACGCGTTCCTTGCGCTCGATCGCTGCCTGGAACGCGGGCGTCTCGGCGATCTTCAGCCGCACGTACAGGCCGAGCGCGACCAGCACCGAGCTGACGAGGAACGGCACGCGCCAGCCCCAGCTGCGGAACTGCTCGTCGGACAGCGACATGGCGAGCGCGAAGAACAGGCCGTTGGATGCGAGAAAGCCGATCGACGGTCCAAGCTGCGGGAACATGCCGAACCAGCCGCGTTTGCCGGCCGGCGCGTTTTCGGTGGCGAGCAGCGCGGCACCGCCCCATTCGCCGCCGAGGCCGATACCCTGGCCGAAACGCAGCACGCACAGCAGGATCGGCGCGAGGCTGCCGATCGCGTCGTAGCCGGGCACGAAGCCGATCAGCGTGGTCGACACGCCCATCACGAGCAGCGACGCAACCAAAGTCGACTTACGGCCGATGCGGTCGCCGAAGTGGCCGAACAGGAACGAGCCGATCGGTCGCGCGACGAACGCGATGCCGAACGTGACGAAGGCCGACAGCGCTTGCGCGGTGGCCGAGCCGTGCGGGAAGAACACCGGTCCGATCACGAGCGCCGCGGCGGTCGCGTAGACATAGAAATCGTAGAACTCGATCGCGGTGCCGATGAAGCTCGCGAAGATGATCCGCGCGCTACTGTTTTGCCCGCTTGCGGGCTGAGCCGCGGAAATCGGCGAAGTGGACATGCAGGGGTCTCCAATTGTCGTGAGGCCGCGGCGCGCTGAGCCTTGCTTCGCAGACTGGCGGCGCGCGACGGCGGCATCCTCGTTGAGGTATAGGTTTGGGCGCCGCACGCGGGTGGCGCCGCGGCACTGCAGTCGGCTCATGCGCCGCGCCGGCGGGTGTGCGGGCGGCGTGAGCCATGCCGGAAGGCTCCGGCGCGGGGAATCCGAAAATTATAGCGAGCGCGCTCGTCGCGCAGCAATGGCGGCGTAAGCTTGCGCGGCAACGAGGGGTGCGTTAAGAGCGATGCGCAATGACTCGAGCAGGTCATGTGTGGCCTGCTCGAACGCGGCGATGCGCGTGATGGCGCGGGCTGGCGCACGCGCCAACCGCGCTCAGTCGTACGTTTCCGCTTGCGGCGAGGCGAGCTCGCGCAGCTGGAACTTGCCGTTGTCGTTGAACAGCCAGTCTTCGAACAGCTCGAGCTGGCCGCGCCCGTTCAGCAGCTTGCCGGGCGGTAGCGGCAGCGGCGCCGAGCGGCGCAGCGACGCGAGCGCGGTGCTTTCGGCTTCGTCGTCGCCGTTGGTGCGATACACCGACGACTGGACGATGCGTCCATCACGATCGACCGTGAACGACACCACCACCAGCGAGCGCAGCATCGGCTGAGGCCTGCCTTGGAGCACATACGACGGATTACGCTCGACGATTCGTCGGGCGACCGCGTCGCGATATTGATCGAGCGTCGCGCTGTTGATCGCGGCGACCGGTGTGCTGACGGTTTCGTGCTTCGTCAGCGGAGTGATCGTGCAACCGGCCACGGCAACGACACCAAGCGCGGCGAGCAACAGCCGATGCCTGGGTGCTGCGGTGAAGAAGTGCGGGGCCACACGGGGAACAGGACGGGGAGAAGTGCGCGAGAGCATCGTCGACGAACCGCGAGAAGAACCTGATTGAATGGTAGTCAAAAACCGGCGGGATTCAATTGGCGTTCGCCCGCTGAATGTCATTGCGCGTGCCGCGACGACGCGCTTTGCTTTCCGATGTACTGGCCGGAAATATGCACGCGTTGGTCGGCGGGCGGAACCCGCCTACACTCTGGCGGCCTCATGCTGAGGCATCGGTGGAAGTCTTTTCAGCCCGCTTCTCGCGGGCTTTCTTTTACCTGCGATTCGCCAATTACACGCGGCAACAAAAAAGGCGAACCCGCCAAACGGGTCCGCCTTTTCGCTCTCGGTTCAACCGGCCGCGCCGCAAGCCAGGCTCACGGCGCTGCACGATCATCGATTACTTCAAAGCCGCACGCGCCGCCTTCACCGCGGCCAGCACCTGCTCGGGCGCGGTGCCGCCCGGATGATTGCGGCTCGCCACCGAGCCCTCGAGCGTCAGATACGAGAACACGTCGTCGCCGATCAGATGCGCGACGTTCGGCAGTTCGCTGCGCATTTCGTCGAGCGTCAGGTCGGCGAGATCGCAGCCGCGATCGGCACAGACGCGAACCGCGAGCGCGACGGCTTCGTGCGCGTCGCGGAACGGCAGGCCTCGCTTGACCAGATAGTCGGCGAGGTCCGTCGCGGTCGAGAAGCCTTGCAGCGCGGCCTCGCGCATCGCCTGCGGCTTGACCGTGATGCCGGCGACCATTTCAGCGAAGATGCGCAGCGTGTCGGCGACCGTATCGACGGTGTCGAACAGCGGCTCCTTGTCTTCCTGGTTGTCCTTGTTGTACGCGAGCGGCTGGCCTTTCATCAGCGTGAGCAGCGCCATCAGATGGCCGTTCACGCGGCCGGTCTTGCCGCGTGCGAGTTCGGGCACATCCGGGTTCTTCTTCTGCGGCATGATCGACGAGCCGGTGCAGAAACGGTCGGCCAGATCGATGAAGCCGACGCGCGGGCTCATCCACAGCACCAGTTCTTCGGAGAAGCGCGACACGTGCGTCATCACCAGCGCGGACGCGGCCGTGAATTCGATCGCGAAGTCACGGTCGGAAACCGCATCCAGCGAATTCGCGCAGATGCCGTCGAAGCCGAGCGTCTTCGCGACGGCGTGACGGTCGATCGGATAGCTGGTGCCGGCGAGCGCGGCCGCGCCGAGCGGCAGACGGTTCACGCGCTTGCGGCAGTCGACCATGCGCTCGGCGTCGCGCGAGAACATCTCGACGTAGGCGAGCAGATGGTGGCCGAACGTGACCGGCTGCGCGACCTGCAGGTGCGTGAAGCCCGGCATGATGGTCGCGGCGTTCTTCTCGGCGATTTCGAGCAGCGCTACGCGAAGTTCGGTCAGCAGTTCGCCGATGCGGTCGATCTCGCCGCGCAGCCACAGGCGGATGTCGGTCGCGACCTGGTCGTTGCGCGAGCGGCCGGTATGGAGGCGCTTGCCGGCATCGCCGATCAGCGCGGTCAGGCGCGCTTCGATGTTCAGGTGCACGTCTTCGAGATCGAGCTGCCATTCGAACTCGCCGCGCTCGATTTCACCCTTGATCTGCGCCATGCCGCGCTGGATCGCGGCGAGGTCGTCGGCGGAAATGATCTTCTGCGCGGCGAGCATCGACGCGTGCGCGAGCGACCCTTCGATGTCGACGAACGCCAGACGCTTGTCGAAGAAGACCGACGACGTATAGCGTTTGACGAGCTCCGACATCGGCTCCGAGAAGCGAGCCGACCAGGCTTCGCCTTTTTTGTGCAATTGGGACGTCATGGTGTTGGGCGGTAAGAACGAGCGGTGAGGAGGCTGGCAACGCGAGTGCGCGAGTCGTGCAGAAGCGCCGCCGCAGCGAAGAAAGACGGAGATTTTAACACCGGGCGAGGGCGGCCAAGGCGCTGCCGCCGCTCGCGGACCCATTAGCGGACCCATTCGCGAGCCTATTCGCGCACCAGCACCACCAGCTTCAGATCTTCGCGATGCGCGGGCTTGAACGTGATCTGGTCATAAACGATGCGCCCGTCGCGCGGATGGTTGAACTCGCGCCTGCCGCCCTCGCGCCCGCCGACGTCCTGCGAGGCCCAGTAGCGCGCGAACTCGTCGCTCGCGGCCGACAGCGAATCGATCAGCCCGCGCGTGGGCGCATCGTTCAGATGGCGGATCGAGTCGGCGCGGAATTCGGCGGCGAGCCGCCGCGCGCGCGTTTCCCAATCGACGATCAACGCGCGCGCGGCCGGCTCGGTGAACGTGTAGCGCAGCAGGTTGCGGTCGTGCGCGCCGTCGAGCCAGCCGACGAACAGATCGGCCGCGCGCCCGTTCCACGCGAGCGCATTCCACTGCCGGTCGAGCACATAGGCCGGCGTGTCGATGAGCTGCACGGTTTGCAGCAGCGTGGCGGGCGCATCGGCGGCGGCGGGGTCGGGCTCGGCCGGATCGCGCTGCGCGGCCAGCTCGAACAGATACGCGCGCTCGGCGCGCGACAGCTGCAACGCGACCGCGATGCGCGCGAGCGCATCGGCGGAAGCGGACACCGGCCGGCCCTGCTCGATCCACGTGTACCAGGTCGGGCTCACGCCGCATAACTGCGCGACTTCCTCGCGCCGCAGACCGGGCGTGCGGCGGCGCGGCCCCGGCGGCAGACCGACCGCCTGCGGCGACAGCCGCTCGCGATGGGCGCGGATGAAGTCGCCGAGCGCGCGCGCCGGCGTGGCGTCGAGCGGCGGCGGGTGATCGGCGGAGGACGGCGTCGTCATGCTATCGGCTGCGCGTGGAGGGGAGTAATAGAGATACCAGAATAATTGCCGAACTTGTACTGGTACACGGCGGGCTCTATTGTAGCGGCTGGATTCGCGCAACGCGTTGTTCGCCATCTCGACGCGCAATGAAAAAAGCCGGGTGTGGCCTGTGTGGACCACACCCGGCTTCTGCCTGCTTCAGCGTCGATCTCAACCGGTATTGCGCAACCCCGCCGCGATCCCGTTGATGCACAAATGAATGCCGCGCCGCACGCGCGCATTGGTGTCGCCCGCGCGATAGCGTTTGAGCAGTTCGACCTGCAGGTGGTTGAGCGGGTCGAGGTACGGGAAGCGGTTCTTGATCGAACGCGCGAGCAGCGGGTTCTCGGCGAGCCGCTCGCTCTTGCCGGTGATCTCCGACAGCACCTTCGACGTGCGTTCCCACTCGGCAACGATGCGCTCGAACACGTGCTTGCGCAGCTTCTTGTCGGTCACGAGCGCGGCATAGCGCGACGCGACCGCGAGGTCGGTCTTCGCGATGACCATGTCCATGTTCGACATCAGGTTGGAAAAGAACGGCCAGCTCTTGTGCATCTTCTTCAGCAGCGCGAGACGGCGCGCGCGCTCGGCGTCCGACGGCGCGCTGTCCAGATGCTCGGTGACCGCGCTGCCGAAGCCGTACCAGCCGGTCAGCAGCAGCCGGCATTGGCCCCACGAGAAGCCCCACGGAATCGCACGCAGATCCTCGATCTTGCGCTGCTTCGGGTCCTGCAGCTTGCGCGACGCGGGGCGGCTGCCGATGTTCAGCTCGGCGATCTCCGCGATCGGCGTCGACTCGAAGAAATATTCCTTGAAGCCCGGCGTTTCGTAGACGAGCGCGCGATACGCGGCCATCGCCGTATCGGACAACTGCTGCATCGTTTCCTCGTACACCGGCAGCTCGGCCAACGTGTGGTCGTGCGGCAGCAGCGACGCTTCGAGTGTCGCTGCCACGACGGTCTCCAGGTTGCGCCGGCCGATTTCCGGATTCGCGAACTTGCTCGCGATCACCTCGCCCTGCTCGGTCAAACGGATCTGACCGTCGACGGTGCCAGGCGGCTGCGACAGGATCGCCTGATAGGTCGGGCCGCCGCCGCGGCCGACGGTGCCGCCGCGTCCATGGAATAGACGCAGCGTCACGCCGCGTTCGTTGAACAGCGACAGGAGCGCCAGCTCCGCGCGATACAGCTCCCAGTTCGACGTCAGGAAGCCGCCGTCCTTGTTGCTGTCCGAGTAGCCGAGCATCACTTCCTGCTCGTTGCCCTGATGTTCGATCAGCGTGCTGATGCCCGGCAGCGCGAAGAGATCGCGCATGATGTGCGGCGCGTTGCGCAGATCGGGGATCGTCTCGAACAGCGGGATCACCATCAGGCCCGCGCGCGCGGGGTCGTGCTCGTCGCCCAGACGCCCGCGCAACAGACCCGTTTCCTTCTGCAGCAGCATCACCTCGACCAGATCGCTGACGGTTTCCGTGTGCGAAATGATGTAGTTGCGCACCGCGCGCGCGCCGAATTTCTCGCGCGTGAGGCGTGCTTCTTCGAGCACCGCGAGCTCGCTCTTCACGAGCTCGGAGTACTCGGCGTAGGGCACGCGCAGCGCGCGCGGCTGCGCGAGTTCGGCGAGCAGCACGTTCAGCTTGTCCGCTTCGGAGAGCGCCGCGTAATCGTCTTCGACGCCTGCGCACTTGAGCAGCTCGGCGATCACCGCTTCGTGGATGTCCGAGCTTTGCCGCAGATCGATGCTCGCGAGATGGAAGCCGAACACTTCGGCCGCGCGAGCGAGCGGTGCGAGACGCGGCGCGGCGAGCGGCGCGCCGTGATGCTCGGCGAGCGAGTCGATCAGCACGTGCAGGTCGCGCACGAAGTCGGCGGCGTCGTCGTAGGGGGTCGCGCGAATCGGCGCGACGCCGCGGCCGGCGCTGCGCAGCGGCACGCTGCCTTCGCCGAGACGCACGCGCGCGCTCGCCGCGAGCCGCGTGTAGATGCCGATCAGCGCGCGACGATACGGCTCGTCGGTGCGATGCGGCGAGTGGTCGGGCGAGATGTCCGCGAGCTCATTGAGCGCATCGCTCACGCCGACGAGCACATTCGACATCGACAGCTCCTCGCCGAGCTTGTGCACCTGCACCAGGTAGTGCTCGAAAATCACCGCGGCCTGACGGGTGATCGCGTTTTCGAGCGTGTCGGCGGTGACGTTCGGATTGCCGTCGCGATCGCCGCCGATCCAGCTGCCCATCTGGAAGAACGGCGGCAGGCGCGCTTCGAGGCCATGCTCCTTCAGCGCCTCCTCGATGTCGGCGTACAGCGCCGGCAGTTCTTCGAGGAAGGTGCTGCGGTAGTACGACAGCGCGTTCTCGATTTCATCGGCGACCGTCAGACGCGCGTCGCGCAGCATCCGCGTTTGCCACAGCGACGTGACGCGCGCGCGCAGCATCGCTTCGTTGTGTGCGCGCTCGCGGTTCGTGAGCGGCTGGTCGCGCTCGGCGAGCAGCCGCGCGATGTCGTGCTGCGCGTCGAGAATGCTCTTGCGCTGCACCTCGGTCGGGTGCGCGGTCAGCACCGGCATGATCAGCGCGTCGTCGAAAAACCGCTGCAGCACCGGCGTCGCGGCGGCGCCGGCCGCGACGAGCCGCTCGAGCGCATGCGCGATCGTGCCCGGCTGCGAGGCCGAGCCCGCGAGCGCGTGAATGCGGTGACGACGGTTGCGGTGGCGGTCCTCGGCGATGTTCGCGAGATGCGAAAAATAGCTGAACGCGCGCACGACGCTGACGGTCTGCTCGGGCGTCAGCGAGCGCAGCTTCTTGTCGAGCGTCTGCGCGGCGGCGCTGTCGTCCTCGCGACGGAAGCGCACCGCGTTCTGCCGGATCGTTTCGACGACGTCGAATATGGCGTCGCCTTCCTGCTCGCGCAGCACGTCGCCGAGCAGCCGGCCGAGATAGCGGATGTCCTGGAACAGCGGGTGGTCCTTGTCCTCGCGCGTGCGGCCGCCGTTCTTCACGGCGGGCGCGGCGGCTGGCTCAGCTTGCGGCACGCCCTGGAGCTCTGCCGTCTTCGCGGCGCGCGGGAGTGTCGCGTCGCCTTCGATCTTGATCTTGACCTTGGCCGGCTTGCTGGCGGTGGCCGAAGTCGCGGCCTTTTCGGCCTTGCCGGATTTGTTTGCTTTTGGCGCCTTGTCCTGCTTGACGGGCACAGAGGTTTGCGAGGCCTTCGAGGCCTTGGCGGCTTGCGCGGCAGCGTTGGACAGGACGTCGGGCGCCGCGGCGTCGGCCGGGCGAGCGGTGGGCGAGGCAGTGTTGCGGCGGGCGGGGCGCGCCGATCCGGAAGACGTCACGATGAGTTTCCTCGGGGAAGCCAGGGTCTGTTGATTGATGAACTGCGACTGCGGAACTGCAACCAGCAAGTACAACGTGAACTGCGTGCAACAGGGACTGCGCAACGGACTACAAGACAGACTGCTAATGCGACTGCAACAAAGAGTCGAGACGGCGACCGCAAACGGCGCTTGCCGACCCACTTCGAAGCGAGCCGCGCGTGCCGCACCGCGTGCGAGGAACGACGCAAGCGCTGCCGATCGCGCGACGCCGACGAGGGAGAAGGGAGCCACGGGCAGCCAGCCCGCGAAGAGACTGAACGCGCGGCACACATTGCCGCAGCATGTTCGCCGCATTGCATCATCCCGCATGCCGCCGCGCGGCGCGCGAACGACCGTGCGTGACAACGCTGAATGGGGGCCTTCGCGCGCGGCGCGAAGCCCGTCTCCTCCGTCGATACCGCTTGCGCACGGCGCCCCGCGGTGCTCTGGAACCCAAGGGCACAAATAAGGGCGCGTGCTAACATTGATTGTTATTCCATCCCGACATCAAGCAGCAAGCTAATGAACACCGAGACGTTTTCCACGCCACCCCACACGCTTGTGATTGCGTCGCGAGAGAGCCGTCTTGCCATGTGGCAAGCCGAGCACGTGCGATGTGCGCTGCACAAATTATATCCATCTTGTGACGTAAAAATCCTCGGAATGACGACACGTGGTGATCAGATTCTCGATCGCACGCTGTCCAAGGTTGGTGGTAAAGGGCTCTTCGTGAAAGAGCTCGAAGCCGCGCTCGCCGATGGCCGCGCCGACCTCGCGGTGCATTCGCTGAAAGACGTGCCGATGGAGTTGCCCGCCGGTTTCGCGTTGTCCACCATCATGGAGCGCGAGGACCCGCGCGATGCGCTCGTATCCAATCAGTACGACTCGCTCGCCGCGTTGCCGGCCGGTGCGGTGGTCGGCACCTCGAGCCTGCGGCGTGAAGCGATGCTGCGCATGCGCTATCCGCATCTCGACGTGCGGCCGTTGCGCGGCAATCTCGATACCCGACTCGCCAAGCTCGATCGCGGCGACTACGCGGCGATCATTCTGGCCGCGGCCGGGCTGAAGCGTCTCGGTCTCGCCGAGCGCATCCGCGCGCTGCTCGATCCGGAAGATAGTCTGCCCGCGGCTGGCCAGGGCGCGCTCGGCATCGAGATTCGCGCCGATCGCGCGGAGCTCGCCGCATGGCTTGCGCCGCTGCATCATCAGCACACGGCGGCGGCCGTCGAAGCGGAGCGGATGGTGTCGCGCGCGCTCGGCGGCAGCTGCGAGGTGCCGCTCGCCGCCTACGCAACGTGGGGCGACGGCGCGCTGCATCTGCGCGGCATCGTCGCGACGCCGGACGGCCAGCGCGTGTTGAGCGCGCAGGCGTCGGCGCCGGCGCCCACCATCGAACGCGCGCTCGCGCTCGGCGAGGAAGTGGCGCATTCGCTCGCGCAGCAAGGGGCACTCGAGATCGTCCGCGCGCTCAGCACCGCGAGCGGTCCAGCGGCCGCGCCCGGCGCGGCGGCCAGCGAGTGATGGCCGCCGGTACGCCCGAGAAGGCGCCGTTCACGGTCGTGATCACACGGCCGGCCGGCCAGTCGAGCGAGCTCGTCGAACGGCTCGAAGCAGCCGGCCTCGCGTCGCTCGACTTCCCGCTGATCGACATCGCACCCGTCATCGACGACGCGCCGTTGTGCGCCGCGCTCGCGTCGCTCGAACGCTACGCGCTGGTCGTGTTCGTGTCGCCGAACGCGGTCGATCACGCGTTCGCGCGCCATCACGAAATCTGGCCGCACGCGCTGCCGGTCGGCGTGGTCGGCCCGGGCAGCGTGCATGCGCTCGCGCGCCACGGTGTCAGCGCGCCGGAGCATCGCGTGATCAGCCCCGCGGCGGGCGCCGACGACGAATCCACGAGCTTCGACTCCGAGGGCCTGTTTGCCGCGATCGAGGCGCAATTCGGCGCCGCGGGCTTCGAAGGCAAGCGCGTGCTGATCGTGCGCGGCGACGGCGGCCGCGAATGGCTGAGCGAGCGCCTGCGCGAAGCCGGCGCCGAAGTCGACACGGTCGCCGCGTACCGGCGCATCGTGCCGGAGCCGTCGATCGGCGCTTGGGCGCGCGTGCACGAACTGCTCGCGGGCGCGCCGCACGCATGGCTTCTGACCAGCTCCGAGGGCGTACGCAATCTGCAGGAACTTGCCCACGAGCATCTGACCGCTGGCGAGATCGAGCAGCTCAAACACGCGCCGCTCGTCACGCCGCATCCCCGCATCGCGCAGACCGCGCGGGCATTGGGTTTTGATAGGATTACGGTGTCCGGCGCGGGCGACGAGCGCATAGTCCGCGCCCTCGTGGCCGCGGCCGCCGTGCCTCCCGTCGTCCAACCGGTATCGTCCAACCCGGCTCAACCACGCATGACTGAAACGAACGCATCCACGAACGCCTCACCTCAGCCGCCGGCAAGCGCCGCCTTGCCGCCGAACCAACCTTTCACGCCGTACGAAGCGCAAAAGCGCAGCAGCACGAGCGGACCGCTGCTGTGGTTTGTCATCGTGGTGATCGCGTGCGCGGTGGGCGTGGGCGGCTTCGCGATGAACCACAAGCTGGTGCGCACCGAGCAGGAACTCGCGCAGCGTCAGCAGGCCAACGACACGCAGACCAACGAACTGCGCATCAAGATCGACCAGGCGCTCGCCACCGTGCATCAATCGGACTCGCAGGTCGCGCAGCTCGAAGGCAAGCTCGCCGATGCGCAGGCCGCGCAGCAGGCGCTGCAACAGCAGTACGCGGACCTCGCGCGCAATCGCGACGACTGGACGCTCGCCGAAGTCGGGCAGATGCTGTCGGCGGCCAGCCAGCAGTTGCAGTTGACCGGCAATACGCAGCTCGCGCTGTTCGCATTGCAAAGCGCCGATACGCGCCTCGCGGCGTCCGATAGCCCGCAGGCGCTTGCGGTGCGCAAGGCGATCGCGCAAGACATCGACAAGCTGAAGGCCGCGCCGTCCACCGATCTGACCGGCCTCGCGATCAAACTCGACAACGCGATCGATCACGTGAGCGGCCTGCCGCTGTCGGGTGAAGCACCGATTCCGCGTGCCACGCCGCACGCGGCCACGTGGGCCGACACCGCGAAGGTGGCCGCCGCCACCGGCAAGCCGCGCTGGGAAGTGTGGATCGACGAGGTCACGCACGGCATCGGCGAACAGCTGTCGAGCCTCGTGCAGGTGCGCCGTATAGATAACGCCGACGCGATGCTGGTCTCGCCGGATCAAGGCTACTTCGTGCGCCAGAACCTGAAGCTGCGTCTGCTGTCGGCGCGCCTCGCGCTGCTGTCGCGCAACCAGACCACGCTGAAGTCCGATCTGCAGGCGGCGCAGTCCGCGTTGACGCGCTACTTTGACACTTCGTCGAAAGACACGCAGATGGTTATCGATCTCGTCAAGCAGGTGGACGCCGGTTCGGCCGCGGTCGAGCTGCCGAACCTCGATACGAGCCTGCAGGCCGTCAATCAATACCGGAACCGGGGTTAATCATGGCGATCCGGGGACTTCTATGGCTCGCGGCACTGTTCGCCGTCGCGGTCATGCTCGCGGTGGGTGGGCGCTTCGACGCGGGGCAGGTGCTGCTGATCTATCCGCCGTACCGTGTCGACATGTCGCTGAATCTGTTCATCGTCGGGCTGGTGGTGCTGTTCATCCTGCTCTACGCGCTGTTGCGCATCATCCGCAATATCTGGCGCATGCCGCAGCGCGTCGCCGCGTACCGCGCCCGCGCGCGTGTCGCGAAGGCGCACGCGGCGTTGCGCGACGCGATCGGCAACCTGTACGCGGGCCGTTTCTCGCGCGCGGAAAAGGCCGCCAAGGACGCGCTCACGAATGGCGACAACAAGGGCGCGGCCGGTTTGATCGCGGCGACAGCCGCGCATCGCATGCATGAATACGGGCGGCGCGACGAATGGCTCGCGCAGATCGACGAAGCCGAGTGGCAGGACGCGCGCCTGATGGCCACCGCCGACATGCGCGCCGACGGCCGCGACGCCGACGGCGCGCTCCATGCGCTGACCGAGATGCAATCGCAAGGCGCGCGGCGCATCCACGCGCAGCAGATCATGCTGCGAGCGCAGCAGCAATTGAAGAACTGGGGCGAAGTGCTGAAGCTCGTGAAGACGCTCGAGAAGCGCGAGGCGATTCATCCGGCGGTCGCGGTGCGGCTGCGTCAGCTGGCGGCGGAAAATCTGCTGCGCGACCGTCGCCACAATGCCGAGGCGCTGCTCGAATTGTGGAATTCGCTGTCGGCGACCGAGCGTCATTCGCCGCGCCTCGCCGATACCGCCGCCGAACTGCTGGTCGCGCTGAACCGCCCGCAGGAGGCGCGCAAGATCGTCGAGGAAGCGCTTGCACAGAACTGGGATGCGCGGCTGTTGCGCCGCTATCCGGACACGGCCGGCGGCGATGCGTTGCCGCTGATTCAGAAGGCCGAGGCGTGGCAGAAGGATCGGCCGGAAGACGCGGACCTGATGTTCGCGCTGGGGCGTCTGTGCCTGCATCAGCAGTTGTGGGGCAAGGCGCAGTCGTTCCTCGAACGCGCGCTGAAGCTCGCCGACAACGAGACGCTGAAAATCCGCTCGCATCGCGCGCTCGCGCGTCTGCACGAGCAGCTTGGAGACACCGACAAGGCGAGCGAGCACTATCGCGAGAGTGCGTTGGCGATGAACGTGACGTGAGTTAAGTCTCTTTAGCCGCTACCAGATGGCCGCAGCCTCGTGCTGCGGCCATTTGTTTTTCCGGCGCCGCTGTCCGGCTCGAATCGGCGGGACTGCGCTTTGCTTCACACCTCACTGGATGCGCAACCTGGGAGGTGTTCAAAGTGGCCAGCGACACTATGACCGTGCAAACCGACACCCGCGGCGGCGACGTCGAGCGCAAGGGCGTCGTCGTCATTACTGGGGCAAGTGCCGGCGTGGGGCGCGCCACCGCGTCCGAGTTCGCGCGGCAGGGCTATGACGTTGGGCTGATCGCGCGCGAACCGCGACGGCTCGCGCGTGCCGCCGAGGAGATCGCCGCGACCTATGGCGTGCGCGCACTCGCGCTGCCCGCCGACGTCGCCGATGCGGATGCGATCGAGCGCGCCGCGCAGCGCGTGGATCGCGAGTTGGGCGGCATCGACGTGTGGGTCAACGTCGCGATGGCGACCGCGTTTGCGCCGGTGTCCGCGCTCAGTGCGCGCGATGTCGAACGCGGCACGCAGGTGACCTATCTGGGGCAGGTCAACGGCATGCTGGCGGCGCTCCCCGTGATGCGCGCGCGGGGACACGGGACGATCGTCAATGTCGGCTCGGCGCTCGGGTACCGGTCGGTGCCATTGCAGTCGATCTATTGCGGCGCGAAGTTCGCCGTGCGCGGCTTTACCGATTCATTGCGTTCCGAGTTGCTGCACGACGGAGTCGATATCCATCTGACGATGGTCGATCTGCCCGCGGTCAATACCCCGCAATTCGACTGGGCGCTCAATCGCATGGGGCGCAGGGCGCGGCCGGTGGCGCCGGTATTTCAGCCCGAGGTGGCGGCGCGGGCGATTTACTTTGCGGCCACCCATCGGCGGCGGCAGGTGTGGGTCGGGTGGTCGACGGTCAAGGCGATCCTCGCGAACCGGATCGCGCCGACGCTGCTCGACCACTATCTCGCGCGGGCGGGTTACGACGGGCAACTGACCGATGAACCATTGCCCGCCGATGCGCCCGCGAATCTCTACGAGCCGGTGCCCGGCCACTACACCGCGCATGGCCGCTTCGATGATGAAGCGCGCGCGTACTGCTGGGAGTTGTTTACCGACCGCCATCGCAATGCGGTGTATGGCGCGGCGGTGCTGGCGCTGGCTGGGGGCGTCGGGTGGCTGCTGAGGCGCAGGCGGCCTTGATGCGCAATCGGTGTGCGTCCTCCCTGTCGCCGATGAAAGCTCTGGACTATCCTACGAAGGACAGTGCCGCCCGCAATCCGTGGCGCGGCGTCCTCGACTGCGAACATTCCAAAAATGGAAGCGGACAGGCCCGTTCCTCACAAAGAGCAGACCATTGCAAGCAGCGCGCACCGCTGGATGCGCTGGCTGCCGGGACTGACGGTGCTCAAGGCGTACCGCTTGAGCTGGCTGCCGAGCGATCTGACGGCCGGACTGGTACTGACCACGATGCTGGTGCCGGTCGGGATCGCTTACGCGGAGGCATCGGGGGTCCCCGGCGTGTTCGGCCTGTACGCGACGATCGTCCCTTTGTTGGCGTATGCGCTGTTCGGCCCGAGCCGGATTCTCGTGCTCGGCCCCGACTCCGCGCTCGCGGCTCCGATTCTGGCGGTGGTCGTGCAAGTCGCGGCGGGCGACCCGTCGCGCGCGATTGCGGCGGCCAGCATGATGGCGATCGTGTCCGGCGTGTTCTGTATCGTGATGGGCTTGCTGCGGCTGGGATTCATCACTGAATTGCTGTCTAAGCCCATTCGATACGGCTATATGAATGGCATCGCGCTCGCGGTGCTGATCAGTCAGCTACCCAAACTGTTTGCCATTTCGATCGAAGAGCGCGGGCCATTGCGGGACATCGTGAGCCTCGTGCAGGCCATCGCCGATGGCAAATCCAACTGGTACAGCTTCGCGGTGGGCGCGGGAAGCCTCGTGCTGATCCTGTTTCTCAAGCGCTTCGAGAAGTTGCCGGGCATTCTGATCGCCGTGATCGTCGCGACGTTGTGCGTGACCGCATTGCACCTCGATAGCGTCGGCGTGAAAGTGCTCGGCAAGATCCCTCAAGGCCTGCCGACCTTTGCGCTACCGTGGGTCACCGACGCCGATCTGGTGAAGATACTGCTCGGCGGCTGCGCGGTCGCGCTGATTTCGTTCGCCGATACCAGCGTGCTGTCGCGGACTTTCGCGGCACGTTTTCGCAGCCGCGTCGACCCTAATCAGGAGATGGTCGGGCTCGGCGCGGCCAATCTCGCGGCCGGCCTGTTTCACGGTTTCCCGATCAGCAGCAGTTCGTCGCGCACGCCGGTCGCCGAGGCGGCGGGCGCGAAGACGCAACTGACGGGCGTCGTCGGCGCGCTGGCGGTCGCGGCGCTGCTGCTGGTCGCGCCGAACCTGATGCACTACCTGCCCAACAGCGCGCTTGCCGCGGTTGTCATCGCGGCGGCGATCGGTCTGTTCGAGATCACGGACCTGAAGCGGATATTTCGCATCCAGCAATGGGAGTTCTGGCTGTCGATGGCCTGCTTTGCCGGCGTCGCGGTGTTCGGCGCGATTCCGGGCATCGGCTTCGCGGTGGTGATCGCGGTTATCGAGTTTCTGTGGGACGGCTGGCGACCACACTACGCGGTGCTCGGCCGCGTCGAGGGTTTGCGCGGCTATCACGACGTGGAGCGTTATCCGGACGCGAAGCGAATCCCCGGACTGGTGCTGTTTCGCTGGGATGCGCCGCTGTTCTTTGCGAATGCCGAGCAGTTTCAGGAGCGCCTGCTCGAAGCCGTCGCGGAATCGCCGGCACCGGTCAAGCGCGTGGTGGTGGCGGCCGAACCGGTGACGAGCGTGGACGTCACCTCGGCCGATATGCTGCGGGAGCTGACGCGCACGCTCGACGAGCGCGGGATTGCATTGCACTTCGCGGAGATGAAAGATCCGGTTCGCGACAAGCTAAAACGCTTCGAGTTGACCGATCTGATTGGCGATGCGCGCTTTCATCCGACGGTCAGTAGTGCGGTCGATAACTATGTCGAGACGGTTGGGGAGGAATAGACGCCCTTTGCCACCAGTTGTTCACGACGGATTCTGTTCACGGTGTCGCGGTCGCAGCGCGGAATAGTCGCGATTCAGAAGAACGTCCATCAGGACGGGCGTTTTGGGTGCGTCCGGCGCTGGATCCTTTGGATCGCGGGCGCCGAAAGCAAATTCGACGTCCACCGGAAATCGGCTCGTCGGCAGATTCGAAGCACGATAGCGATAGCTATGCAGCCGGATCTGCGACAGAGCCGTGCCCATATCATTGCCGGGCCGCCGCTCGCCATTGCCGTCGATCCAGTAACCGATATCGACCTGGAGGAGATCTTCCAGTGTCGAGCGGTTAATGCCGGTCGATAGTGGACTGAAGCGGATCGTGAAGTGCGTCGCGACTTGCTTCACTTTTGCGCGGTCGGCGGAGGGGGCAGCGGATCGGGTATCGCAACTACAATGATTTGCGTATCCGGCAAGACCGGATTCACGAAGGAATACTCCGTAACACCCACCACACCGCGCTCAGGCCGCGCCGCAAGAATGCGGCCGAATATCGTACGAGCGGGATCGAAGGGCTGGTCGTCCCGCAGGATTGCAGTGGTCGATATGCTGAAGGCAATGTCGCGCTGCGCGTCGGTCACAGTCTCTCTCGTCTCAGTTTCTGGCGCTGACGGTCCTGTGAGCGTCGACGTACTGGGCTGTGCAGGTACTGAGGTTGCGAACGAGAGGATCATCAGAACCCTGACAGTAGGTCTTAACCACCTCCGCGCAAGCGTCGGCATGTTCTTCATGAAGTTGGCTCTATAGCCGGTTTCGAATTTCGCCATTTTTTGTGTGGGAGCAGGCACGTTTAGCAGGTCACATCAAGACGGCCTCTAATCATGGTGTCGCGGGCGCAGCGCGGAATAGTCACGATCAAGGTGAACGTCCATCAGGACCGGCGTGTTGGGTTCGTCAGGCGCCGGATCGTTTGGGTCTGGGTCGCCGAAAGCAAACTCGACGTCCACTGGGAACCGGCTCGTTGGCAGAGTGGAAGCGCGATAGCGATAGTGATGCAGACGAACCTGCGGCGGCACCGTTCCCATATCATTGCCCGGGCGCCGCTCGCCGTTGCCGTCGATCCAGTAGCCGATATCGACCTGGAGGAGATCTTCCAGCGTCGAGCGGTTAATGTCTGTCAAAAGCGGACTGAAGCGGACTGTGAAGTGGGTCACGACTTGCGTGACTTTCGTGCGGTCGGCAGAGGGGGAGGCAGGATCCGGCGCCACAAATAGAATAATTTGCGTCCGCGGGAAAGCCGGATTCACGAAGGAATACTCCGTACCACCTACTTGACCACGCAGAGGATCAGCCGCAAGAATCTGCCCGAATATCGTGTGCGCGGGATCGAAGGGCTGGTCGTCCCGCAGGATCGCCATTGCGGTGGTCAATATTCTGAATGCCATGTCGCGCTGGGTGTCAGTCACAGCCTGTCTCATCTCAGCTCCTTGACGGTCCTGAGAGCGTCGGCATACTGAGCCGTGCATGTACCGGGATTGCGAACAAGAGGATCAGCAGAATTGCGCCAGTAGGCCTGAACCACTTCCGCGCAGGCGTAGGCATCTTCTTCGTGAAGTTGGCTCCTGTACCCAGTTTCGAATTGCGCCATTCTTTGAGCTGTTTCAGCAGAGACATTCAGCAGCTCACACACCTGCCTTTCAGCACGCTGGATATCTCGCTTGACGTATTCCCAGCCCGGCTTGTTCTGTAGGTAGGAAATTAGCCAGTAGTAGTGAAATACAAGCATCCTGTGCAGACCAATGTGAACGCGGTGATCGTCGGGTAGCGGCGTGTTTTCAGCCGCTGTGTAGGCTTTTTTCAGCATCGTTGTCCAATACAACGACCGAATGTTCGGCAGGTCCCTGTAGTCGTCTAGAAAGTGCTGAAGCAAAGAGAACATCCAGAAGTACTGCTGGCAGTGGCGAGACTCGTGATACAACGTGTCGGCAAATGCTCTGAGCCGGTTATCGAGAGCGGCCGGTTTGTCCCTAAGTTCAACAATGCGCGCAATCTCGCTCTCGTTGACGACGATCGCCCAATCCCCACCGATGAATGCGGCGCTAACATCCTGTCGCAGCTTGTACTGCGTTGCACGCTCAGGATCGACAATCACAACCCGTGGCATGGCGCCGCTGGTTTCCGGGCTAGCAGCAAAGCCTCGCGGCAATCCAAAGGGCCCGGCACCGAGCGCGTCTTCCAATTTCGGCATGACCGCGTTTTGAATCATTCTTATCGAATTGGGAGTCAACGGCCAAGCCACCCCGCCCCAATCGATCCCCTGCAACGCGGCCTTAATCGCAGCCGCATAAGCCTTGGTCACCGGGTACTCGACACCCTTGCGCATCGACATACCTACTGGCGTGTCGCTCTCGGCCGCACCGTTGACGAAGTGATAAAACCGCAGCCCGAAGTTCATCGGATCGCACGAGACGAATTCGGGTGGTCTATGTTCCGTCGTCGCGCTCTGGTTGGGAGAGGTCACGTCCTTTCCTGCGACCGTCGCACCGCGCTTCTCGGCATTGGGTACCGCGCCAGCGAATGGCTCGTTCGCCGCCCTGATCACCGCGCCTCTGCTAACCGCAATCACTTTATCCGGCTCGCTGGCGGCAAGCAGTTCGACCGTCGCGAACGCAAGCATGTTGCTGGTGACGAGACTCGCCTCGCCAAGCGCGTTGGTCACACCTTGAATCAGTTGACCATCGTCGAGCGTGATCCGATACGGCTGGTTCGGTAGCGCGAAGCCGGAATCGTGTTCGATCAGCACGTGATGCGCCGCCAGCCTGCCGGGATCGTCTGGCGTGACGGGCAGACTGACAGGCCGTGCCGCTGGCCCCTCGGTCCGATGACCGCTCGCATGGACCCGATGCTCCCCACCCGTATAGACCTTGTACCCATCCGAATTGATGACCACCTTCGTGTTACCCGCATGAAAGACGATTTCCCTGCTGGCCATCAGATTGATCGAATCGGTTCTACTGATGATGCTGACGACGCGTTGCGCGATGACCTCGACGTCATCGCTTTGTGCGTCGATCTGCACCTTGCCCGATGCGGCCTTGAGCCGGATGCCGAGATGTTGCGCAAACACCCGCACGCCGTTGACCGCGGACGCCAGCAGCGATTTCACCGCCGCGACGCTGACGTGTCCGCCCGCGCTGAGCGCGATGTGTTCGGCACTCGCCACGTGCGTGCTTTGCGCTGCCGTGAGACCGACACCCGCCGCGCTGGCCAGCACCAACTCGGGCTGGGTCAGTTGCGGAAAGGGAAGCTCCGCGCTTGCCTTGCCGCCGCGAATCGCGTCGTTCTGCGCCTTGATGGCCTGCGCGACCTCGCTTTGACTGGTCTGCTGTTCCTGTGCCTCGTGCCGCCGCGCGAGACTCGCGAGGTTCTCGTGGGTGTCGCGCGCCTGAGCGAGGCGCGCCACGGTCTCACCGGCATCCTTTGCCGGCGCGCTCGCGCCGTGACGCGCCTCGGTGGTGATCAGCATGCCTCGGTTGGCCCGCGCAACACCCCATGCGTTCGTCGCGAGTTCCCAGCCTTCACCGCGTGCCTGCTGCCGGCCTGCGTCGCGCACGACATGCGTGTTGTAGCCCAGCACGAGGCGCGACTGTGCGTGGTCGCTGGCGATCTGTGCCTGCAGTTGGCCCGGCGTGTCATCCAGTACGACGTGATTGGTCTGGCTCGCACAGCCCGCTTTAAGTTCGCTGCTAAGGACGCCCGAGAGCGCCTGGTTGTCGGGCAGCTTCCATGGCGGCTGATTCTGGCCGTTGACCATCCGGTCCGACACGTAAGGCTTGTCCGGGTCGCCTTCGTGATAACTGACCGTGACCTCTTGACCGACGCGCGGCGGATAGATCGCGCCGAAGCCGTTGCCTTGCCACGGCGACGACACCCGCAGCCAGCAACTGGCGCTGTCGTTCTTCGGGGCACGCCGCTCCCACCCAAAGCGCACCTTCACGCGTGCATATCCATCGACCCATATCGGCTGATCCTCGGGGCCGACCACGATTGCCGTTTCCGCCGCGCAACGCGGCTTTTTCTTCGGACGGTTCTTGAAGAACGTATTGACGGGTTGGAGCACGAAATCGGTCACGCACTGGCGCAGCGCATCGTTCCTGTCTGCGCCGGGTGACCGCGTGTTCTGCAGTGCGTTGCGGATATCGAGGGTCGTCGATACGACCAGATACTCGGCGTTGACTTCCCGCTGCGGATGCTTGTCGAGCCAGAATGTTTTCCCCGTTGTCAGACCGCGCAGATTCCCTTGACCCTTCAGCCGCAGACGATGACCGCGCATTGCATCGACACGCACGCTCGCGAGGTGCCCGGCTTCATCGCGGAAGTCGCTTCGCTCACCTGACAGTCCCGTCGCACCGGCAAGCGGCTGCGAGTAGTCGCCCCAGCCGTATTGCTCGCTGTTGTCGTAGGCCCGCTCGCTGTGGCTTTCGTACTCGCCCTCGAAGCGCGCGCCGGGGCGCGTGTAGTCGTAATCGATGAGGCTGACCTTGCCTGTCGTGATCTGATGCGATGCCTCGAGCTTGTGAACGTGCTCCTCGTCGACGTGCCTGCTGTCCGGCGCGTGGTAGCGCAGTGTGTCGTATGCGTTGTCGTGTCGTTTGTGCGAGCCGGGCGAATCGCACAGTACCAGGGTCATTCCGTCGAACAGGTAGTAGATTCCCCATTCTCTCCAGATCCGCGTGAGGAAATTGAAGTCGGATTCCCACATCTGCCGGACATAGTCCCGCTTCGGGTAGCCGTTGCGCAGGCCCGGTGCGCCGAATTCCATCACGACCGGAAAGTGATATCGCTCCTTGAGCACCCGGTCAGTGATGTCCACCACGCTGGCGTCCTGGAAGATCCTGCTGTCGCAATTCTTCGTGGCCAGCCACAGCCAGGGACGGACGACGAGCCGGTAATAGGCGCGCCGTTCGTCGGCGCCCATCTGTTTGATGCCTGTGATGAGGCCCGACATCGTGCGGCGGTCGGCGCTCGCGTATGCCGCGTCGCCGCGTACCAACCCGTCACGACCGACCAATCCGTTGCCGTCCAAAGCGATCGAAATGTCGATGACCTTGCCGATCAGGCGATCAGGCACGACGAGTTCCTGTGCTTGCCACACTCCGAGCGTCGGACTTTCGATCGTCGCGACATCGAGCGTGTATCGATAAAGCTTGCCTAAGGTTTCGGTGCCGCGCAGACGGAGCGGAAACAACAAAGGCGCATTGCCCCATGTGGGTAGTGCGTCACAGGAAAGACCCAGGATGTGTTCACGGAGGTGAGCAAGTTCTCGCAATTGGCACGCTCACGATGCAATCAGAATCGCGCCGCAGCCCGTGCTATTGCCTGCGAGCCGGATCATTGGCCGGCCGTTGCCGTTCGTCATCGTCGTTCCTTGTTATGTGCGAACGACAAGTATCGGGAGGGAGATGGCCCGCGGCGATCGGAATTGGATGAATTTTTAGCGTGATTGGGCGATAAATTCGATTCGTCGGGCGAACGGATGCCTCACGGCCATCATGGGTTCCTGCCAATTGCCGGCGATCGTTATGCCACGAGTCGGTTCATTTGGCACTACATCCCGGGACAAGCTCGATTCCTACCAGCTGCTTCGAAAGCAACGGCGTTCTGTACGCCCCTGGCAAGGCCAGCAACGCGGGTGGTGTCGCCACGTCGGGTCTGGAAATGAGTCAGAACGCTATGCGCATCTCCTGGCCGCGCGAAGAAGTCGATGCGCGTCTGCACGACATCATGCGCAGCATTCATGAGGTCTGCCTGCGACATGGCCGTCGCGACGACGGTTCGGTCAGCTATGTGAACGGAGCGAATATCGCCGGCTTTGTGCGGGTCGCCGACGCGTGCTGGCGCAGGGCGTGATCTGAGCGACGGGTGGGATGCCAGCGCAATTGCTGGCTCCCGCGCATACCACAACCTCTGTGGCACGCGCGGGGTAGAGCGCGCGTCGTCAGTGAACGACGCGCGCCCTCCGCTCAGAAGAAGCCAAGCGCCTCAGCCTGATAGCTGACCAGCAGACACTTCGTCTGCTGGTAATTCGACAACGCCATCTTGTGCGTTTCCCGCCCGATCCCCGACTGCTTATAGCCACCGAATGCCGCATGCGCCGGATACAGGTGATAGCAGTTGGTCCACACGCGTCCCGCCTCGATCTCGCGTCCCATCTTGTAAGCGCGGGTACCGTCGCGCGTCCACACGCCCGCACCTAACCCATAGTATGTGTCGTTCGCGAGTTCGATCGCTTGCTGTTCGTCCTTGAACGTCATCACCGAGGCGACCGGCCCGAAGATTTCCTCCTGGAACACGCGCATATCGTTGTTGCCGAACAGCATCGTCGGCTTCACGTAGAAGCCTTCGCCGAGCCCCGCGCCGGGCGTCGCGCGCTCGCCACCGACGAGGCACCGCGCGCCTTCGTCCCGGCCGATGTCGATATACGACAGGATCTTGTCGAGCTGCTGCTGCGAGGCCTGCGCGCCGATCATCGTTTCGAGGTTCAGCGGATGGCCAGCCTTGATGCGTTCCACACGGGCAATCGCCTTCTCGATGAAGCGCTCGTAAATCGACTCCTGGACCAGCACGCGCGACGGGCACGTGCACACTTCGCCCTGATTCAGCGCGAACATCGCGAGACCTTCGAGCGCCTTGTCGAGGAACGCGTCGTCGCGATCGAGCACGTCGGCGAAGAAGATGTTCGGGCTCTTGCCGCCGAGTTCGACCGTCGACGGAATCAGGTTGTCCGCGGCTGCGTGCAGGATGCGCCTGCCGACCGGCGTCGAGCCGGTGAACGCGATCTTCGCGATGCGCTTGCTGGTGGCGAGCGCTTCGCCCGCTTCCCTGCCGAAGCCGTTGACGATATTGATGACCCCGGCAGGGAACAGGTCGCCGATCAGTTCGATCAGCACGAGTACCGAAGCCGGCGTCTGCTCGGCGGGTTTCATCACGATGCAGCAGCCGGCCGCGAGCGCGGGCGCGAGCTTCCATGCGGCCATCAGCAGCGGGAAATTCCACGGGATGATCTGACCCACCACGCCAGCCGGCTCGTGAAAGTGATAAGCGACCGTGTTGTCGTCGATCTCGGAGATGCCGCCTTCCTGCGCGCGGATGCAGCCCGCGAAATAGCGGAAATGATCGACGGCGAGCGGCAGGTCCGCGGCCATGGTTTCGCGCAGCGGCTTGCCGTTATCGATCGTCTCCGCGACCGCGAGCAGCTTCAGGTTCTTTTCCATGCGCTCGGCCACCGCGAGCAGCAGATTCGCGCGCTCTGTCACCGACGTCTTCGCCCATTTGCGGCGCGCCGCGTGCGCGGCGTCGATCGCGAGGTCGATGTCCGCGGCGCTCGAGCGAGGCACGCGGCAAAACGGCTGCCCGTTGATCGGCGACACGTTGTCGAAATAGTCGCCGCCGACCGGCGGCACCCACTTGCCGCCGATGTAGTTTTCATAACGCTGGCGATAGGGATACTCGATGTCGATGCCAAGAGCTTTCAGGTCAAATGGATTCATCACTTGTCTCCGTTTTGTGATGGTGATCGGGTGACTGCGCGGGACCACATCAGGCAGGAACCATACCAATGCATCGGCATGCGAAATTTCAGGGATTGGGCCGGGCTATAAAACGGAAGTGTTCCGTTTCGGAGCAGTTGCGCGGGCAGCGGTTGTTCAGAAACGCCGCAGATTCGGCCGACGCTGATACAGATCAACGATGCGAGCCCGCGCGGGGTCACGGCGGGCGTCGGGCGGACTGTCAAACGGAGTATTCTGTCGACATGCACCAAAGCGTCCGGCACGACCCGGGCGCATTCAGGAGGAGACAATGCGCGACGACGTTCATCCGCTCAGCGTGGCGGCGGCTAACCGCCCCAAAGGTTGGCCTGCACCGGCGATCCAGAAAGCCCACGAACGTTCCGAGACGTTCGGCCTGCGCGCATCGTTCCGGCCGGATTACGACATCCTGTCCGACACGGGACTCGCGTTGAAGCGCGAACAGAACCGGGTGCTGTGCGCGCATGCGATGCCGGTCATGGAGACGCTGCGCGAGCAGATCGTCAATACGCAAAGCATGATCGTGTTGACCAACGCCGAAGGCTTGATCCTGCATTCGATCGGCGATGACGACTTTTTGCATCGCGCGGAAAAAGTGGCGCTGCGGCCTGGCGCGAACTGGGCCGAGGATCGTCAGGGCACCAATGCAATCGGTACCTCGCTCGCCGAGGGGTGTGCGATGGTCGTTCATGGCGATCAGCACTATCTGGCGGCGAACCGCTTCCTGACCTGTTCGAGTGTGCCGATTCTCGATCCGTATGGTGATCTGATCGGCGTGCTCGACGTGACGGGCGACCACCGCAGCTATCACCAGCACACGATGGCGCTTGCGAAGATGTCGGTGCAGATGATCGAAAACCATCTGTTCTCGACTGCGTTTCGCAACGTGCTGCAAGTGTCTTTTCACGGACGGCCGGAGTTTCTCGGCACGCTGATGGAAGGGATCATTGCGTTTACCGACGATGGCCGCTTTCTGTCCGCGAACCGGAGTGCGCAATTTCAGTTGGGCTTGTCGCTCGCTGCGCTGCGCGCGCATACGCTGTCGTCGCTGTTTCAGATCTCGTATGCGCAACTGATCGATCGTTTGATGCATGGCGTTGCGCCGCATCTGATGCTGAATCTGCACAACGGTGCGGTGGTATGCGCGCGTGGGCAGTTCAGGCGGGCGTCGTTTGGGCTCGAGCGCGGGGCCGTCGATGTGCAGGGTGCAGCCGCGCCGCGACCGGTGTGTGTGAATGCGCGTCAACCGGCTGCGGGACTGTCGCGGCTCAGCGATCTCGATACCGGTGATGCTCGTGTGTCCGCACTGATTGCGAAGGTTCGCAAGGTGCTCGGCAAGGATATTCCGATCCTTATCACCGGCGAGACCGGTACCGGCAAGGAGCTGCTCGCGCAGGCGATTCACAACGATTCGCCGCGACGTGACGGGCCGTTTGTGGCGGTCAACTGTGCTTCGATTCCGGAGTCGCTGATCGAATCCGAGCTATTCGGATATGAAGATGGCGCGTTTACCGGCGCGCGGCGTAAAGGGGCGATCGGCAGGCTGATGCAAGCGAATGGAGGCACGCTGTTTCTCGATGAGATCGGGGATATGCCGTATTCGTTGCAGGTGCGGTTGCTGCGTGTTTTGCAGGAGCGGGTGGTGACGCCGCTTGGGGCGACGCGGGCGGTTCCTGTCGATGTCTCCGTTATTTGCGCGACTCACCGCAACTTGCGCGAGATGATTGCGCAGAATCAGTTTCGTGAGGATCTCTATTATCGGATCAACGGGCTTGCGGTTCGGTTGCCGGCGTTGCGTGAGCGGAGCGATCTGGCGGTCGTCGTTCAAAAGATGTTGCAGTGGGAATCGGTGGAAAGCGGGGGGCGGCAGGCGCTTAGCGTTGCGGCTGATGTGATGGCGGCGTTCGGGCGGCATGCGTGGCCGGGTAACTGCCGGCAACTGGCTAATCTGCTGCGGACTGCTGCGGCGATGGTGGAAGAGGATGGGGTGATCCGGTGGGAGCATTTGCCGGACGATTTTTTGGATGATGTTCGTGGTACGGCTTGTGGCGGCGGCCACGCAAGTGAAGGCGATTCTGCCGTCTCGGCCGTCTCGGACGTTGCGAATGCGGACGCGCTGGCCACAGGCGAAGCGTCGGTGCGCGACGGCTCGCGGCTGCAGGATGTCGCCGCATCGGTAGTCGCGATGACGCTGGCGCGATACGGCGGCAACGTTTCGGCGGCGGCGCGTGCGCTTGGGGTGTCGCGGAACACCATTTATCGCCGGATGCCAGCGGCCCAAGCGGGGCGGGTTGCGGAAAAGGATTGACGCGGGAGTTTTCGCGGCACCAATCGACGATGGCCGGGAGACCGGCCATTGTTTTTTCAATAAGTCGATTGGATGTCAGCGTGTCCCGGCGATCTACAACTGCTTACACATCTCACAATAGCCCGGTCCACCGGCTCGATGGCATCCGCGTTCTTGCAGGCACATACCACGGAGCCAGCAATGAACACCAACTTGCCTTCCGATTCATCCCCGCGCAGCCGCATTCATCCTCTGGTCGCCGCAGCTGCCGTTGCCGTGATTCTCGCCAGCGGCACCGGCATTGCCGCGATGACCGGCCTGCTTCCGACATCCCGAGCGGTAACGCCGCCGTCGTCGCAAACTGCCGCGGTCGCGGTGCAGCCAGCCAGCACGCCGCTCGAATCACATGTTCATCCCCGCCATAGCAATGCGTCGTCGCCAGCGCCCAGGTACGCGCACGACGATAGTTACCGTGATACCACCCAGCCGTCACCGCGACCCGTTGCCGTCGACCGTGATGCAGGTGAAGTCGTGGCGGTCAACGCAGTCCAAACGCAAGAGCCGACCACCGGACTCGGTGCAGTAGGCGGTGCGGTGGCAGGCGGCCTGCTGGGCAATCAGGTCGGTCAAGGTCGCGGCCGTGTTCTGGCGACGATTGCGGGTGCGGTTGGCGGCGGCCTTGCCGGTAACGGCATCGAACATGCGGTACGCAAAGTTGCCACCTACCAGGTGCAAGTCAGGATGCAGGACGGCAGTTATCGAAACTTCAACTACGACACGCAGCCTACCGTTCAGGTCGGTGAGCGGGTGCATGTCTATGGCGATTCGCTGAGTGCTTCGTAAGCACACGGACAACCGTGGGGCACAAGGACTTACAAAGGGTTACCAGACTGACACTTCGCGTTTATTTGCCAACTAGAGCTACACATACAATCGATATCGCTAAATCGCATCAACACCCGATGCCAGCGAACAGGGAGAGAAACATGAAGCGCAGCTTCATTTTGTGGACTGCAGGCCTTTGCGCTGCGTGCGCTTCCAGCGCTGCGCTGGCTCATGTCGACCTTGGTGTCTACCTCGGCGCGCCGGGGCCGGTTTATGTCGCGCCGCCCCCAGTAGTCTACGAGGCGCCGCCGGTGACCTACGTGCCTGCTCCGGCCTATGGCTACGGCTATGGCTATGGGTACGAATACAACGACGACCGTGACAGGCACTGGCGCCATGATCATGGCTGGCACAGGGGCTGGGAGCACCGTCATCACCGGGACGATGACGACTAGTCCGGCACTGCATCCAGTTCGCGATATCGCAGCGCTCGATGAAGAACGCGTCGATGCCTGAGTTATCTTGCCCCGTAGAAATGACGGTACTGCCACGCGGACTGCCTGATCAACTCGTCATCCGGCCATGGCCCGGTTCCAAATCTGGCAATCGATAGAGGCGATAAATCGATGAGGGGAGCACCGTCGACGATCCACGCGGCGAGCATCTCCCCCAGTGCCGGGGCGATTGAGAGTCCTGCGACATTGCAACCGCTCGCGAAGTAAAACCCCCGAATGGCCGGCGCGGGGCCGACGACGTGCTGGCCATCGGCCGTCATCGTTGGCAGCCCGCCACGATGCTCGCGGATCCCGGTGTTCAGAAGCACCGGAAGCTGAGCCTCGACGTCCCGCGCGTAGTGCCAGAGAACGTCGGCATCGAGCGACAGATCCTTGACGTCGAAGTTGGCGTCGAAGCCATTCATGTCGAAGAACCTCGGATTTTCCTCGTAGACGCCCCACAGAAATCCTCCGTCGCAAGGTCTCATATACACCGCGGCATCCATAATTCGGACCATCGGCAATTCGGCTCGGGCATCCGGCACGGGCTCGGTGACGAACAATTGCTGCGCTGTTGTAACAAGAGGAACTCGAATTCCGCTGGCCTCGGCCACTTGTCGCGTCCAGGCGCCGGCCGCATCGACCACGGCAGGTGCGTGGATACGGCCGCACGTGGTGTCGACCCCGGTCACCTCGCCGTCGTCGATCAGGACGCGCGTCACCGCAGTGTTCGGCAGTAACACAGCTCCGTTTGCCTGCGCTGCACGAGCGAAGCCGATGGCCACCTGTGCGGGATTGAAATACATGTCGTCGGCGATGTGCATCACCGCGGCAACTCCCGTTGTTTGAAGAAACGGGTTGAGCCGGTGGGCCGCGTCGACGGAAACTTCCTCCACCTCCAGGCCGTGACGCCGGCCACGCAGGATGTCTTCCTGAATGACTTCCGCATCCGCCGGTCTGCGCGCCACTTTGAGGCTGCCCGAGTGCACCCAATCCAGCGGCTGACCGGTGTCCTCAGAGAATTGCCTGAGCCTGTCAGCCGCCAGCTTGATCAGGTCGATCATCAAGTCACTCTTGCGCAGGCAGCTGACCATACCAGCCGCTCGCGGTGACGTCTGTGAGCCGATTTCGAGCCGCTCGATCATCGCGACCCGGTGAGCGCCTCTCTTCGACAAGTGGAAGGCTGTCGCTGCGCCTAACCCGCCGGAGCCAATGACGATCACATCTGCAGATTCGATCATCGATACTTCTCCTGCCTATCACGTCGTCTGAACTGCAAAACGAACGGTGCTTCACACATGATAGGCAACCATTCGCGACTCTGCCCCTTGCTGCCTCGCTCATTCGATACAACGTCGGAAAAGCGGCCCTTCGATGATTAGATGCTCGCACCTATGCCAACAAAAAAGCCCTGGCGTAGAAACATCGCCAGGGCTTTTCTCATCTGCGAGTCTGTCTTATCTATTAACGATCCTCGCCGGCACACTGATAGCAAGCAAACCGCCGAGCACCATGAACGCCGCGAGCATATACATCCCCGAGTCATTAGCGGCGGTAACCTCTTTCAACCACCCCACCGCATAGGGACTAAGGAACCCCGCCAGGTTCCCAATCGAATTGATCATCGCAATCCCCGCAGCAGCCCCAGTCCCCGCAAGAATCGCCGTCGGCAAACTCCAGAACAACGGCAGGGTGGTGAGGATGCCCATCGTGGCCAGCGTCAAGCCGGTCATAGCGAGCACGGTGTTATGCGTCCAAACGACGGAAAGCACGAGCCCCACGGCACCAAGAAACGCCGGAACCGCAATATGCCACCGCCGTTCCCTCGACCGGTCCGCACTCCGCGCAACGAACACCATTGCCACCACAGCCGCCGCAAATGGAACCGCCGACAGCAAGCCGATCAAAAACGCATCGGTAACGCCGGTCGATTTGATGATCGTCGGCAACCAGAAACTCACCCCATAAAGCCCCATCACAAACGAGAAGTAGGTGAGGCTCAGCATCAACACCCGTCCGCTCGTGAACACCTGCCGAATCGGCATATCGTGCTTGGTCGCTTCCTCGGCCGACACCTGACTCTCGAGCAACTGCTGCTCTTCCCGAGTAAGCCACTTGGCGTTCGAAATCCGATCATCGAGCACCACGAACACGATGATCCCGACGAGCACCGAAGGTATCCCTTCGAGCAGAAACAGCCACTGCCACCCGTGCCACCCATTCACGCCATTAAAGTTCTTCAGGATGTACCCAGACACCGGCCCGCCGATCACTCCAGACAGCGCAATCGCCGTCATAAACCAGGTCGTCATCCGCCCACGCCGATGCGCCGGATACCAGTAGGTTAGGTACAAAATAATCCCAGGAAAGAACCCTGCCTCGGCAAGCCCGAGCAAAAAGCGCATCACATAAAACATCGTCGGCGTCGTGACGAACATCGTCAGCATCGATATCACGCCCCACGAAACCATGATCCGCGCGATCCAGACCCGCGCGCCGACCTTGTGCAGAATCACGTTGCTCGGCACTTCGAAGATGAAATAGCCGATAAAGAAAATCCCCGCGCCGAAGCCGTACACCGCATCGCTCAAGCCAAGATCCGTGCTCATCCCCAGCTTCGCGAAGCCAACGTTCACGCGGTCCAGATACGCGACGATGTAGCACAGCATCAACAGCGGCGCGAGCCGCCAGGTAACCTTGCGATAAGTCGCCTCTTCGAACGTGGAAGGCGGCGCGCCAGCGCCGGGATGGTGGAGCGGATCCGCAGGACTCGCCATGACTGTGTCTCCTCTTGTTATGGAATTGAAATGCCACCGCCGATCGATTCTATCCGCGCCAGGCCATTTGCACGACGAATCGGTATTGGGGGAAAACACCGACTGCGCACGCAGCGCATGCGCAGCGGCTAACCCATCACTACACGCAGCGCCCGCCGTCCACTTCGAGGCAAACGCCGGTAATGAACTCCGCCTCATCCGAAGCCAGATACAGCGCGGCATTCGCAATATCCTGCGGCGTCGAAAACCGTCCGAGCGGTATCCCCGCGAGGAACTTCTGCCGATTCTGCGGGGTATCCTCGACCCCCATGAACTCGGACAGCAGCGCGGTCTCACCGATCACCGGATTCACGCAGTTCACGCGAATCCGCTCCGGCCCGAGTTCGACGGCGAGCGACTTGCTGGCGACGATCACCGCACCCTTGCTGCCGTTGTACCAGACGAGCCCCGGCCGCGGCCGCACGCCCGCCGTCGACGCGATATTGATAAAGCTGCCACCGCCTTGCTCGCGGAAATACGGCACGAACTCCTGCACGCTCCAGTAGATGCTTTTCACGTTCACCGCATAGACGCGATCGAACTCGGCCTCGGTCACTTCGAGCACCGGCTTGTTGCGATGCGTAGTGCCCGCGTTATTGACGACGATCTGCACGCTGCCGAAGTCTTCGAGCGCGGCTTCGCGCAGCGTGCGCCAGTCGTCGCGTTGCGCGACGTTGCCGGGCACCGCGATCGCCTTGCCGCCCGCAATCGCGATCTCACTCGCGACGCGTTCGGCGGCCGGCCCGTTGAGGTCGTTGACCACGACGTTCGCGCCTTCGCGCGCAAAGGCCTTCGCGATGCCTTCGCCGAAACCCGAACCGCCGCCCGTGACGATGGCCGTTTTACCTGTCAACCGCATGATGTCTCCGTTGTTTGTGATGGATAGAGCGATGCGTTGCTGCATGTAACGCGCTGATCGCGTTGATCGCGAGCGATCCCTGCCGGACCCGCTAGCCGTGCCGGATCGCGATCGTCTTCAGCACCGTAAAGCCGTACAGCGCCTCGAAGCCCTTCTCGCGGCCATGCCCCGAATGCTTGACGCCGCCGAACGGCAACTCGACGCCGCCGCCCGCGCCATAGTTGTTGATGAACACCTGGCCCGAGCGCACGCGTCGCGCGAGCCGCATCTGGCGCGCGCCATCGCGGGTCCAGATCCCGGCAACGAGCCCGAACTGCGTGCCGTTCGCGAGCGCGAGCGCTTCGGCTTCGTCGCGGAACGACATCGCGGCGAGCACCGGGCCGAACACTTCGTCGCGCGCAAGGCGGTGGCTCGCGGGGACGTCGCGCAGCAAGGTCGGGGCCTGATAGAAGCCGCTTTCGGGCGCTTCGGGAATCACCTCGCCGTGCGCGGCCATCGCGATGCCGTCGTGTTGCGCATCCGACAGGAAGTCCCACACGCGTTGCTGCTGTTTCGCGCTGATCAGCGGTCCGCAATCGAGATCGGCCTTCGACGGCCCGACGCGCAGCGCCTGAAAAGCGCTGCTGAGCCGCTCGAGCAGCGGCTCGTAAATGGCCTGCTCGATCAGCACGCGACTGCCCGCCGAGCAGGTTTGCCCGGCGTTCTGCACGATCGCGGAGATCAGCACCGGCAGCGCGGCGTCGAGATCGGCGTCGGCGAAGACGATTTGCGGCGACTTGCCGCCGAGTTCGAGTGTGACGGGGACGTGGTTTTCGGCGGCCATCTGCGTGACGAGCTTGCCGGTTTCGGGCGAGCCCGTGAACGAGATGTGATCGATGCCCGGATGACGCGCGAGCGCGGCGCCCGCTTCGTGTCCGTAGCCGGTCACGATGTTCAGCGCACCGGCCGGCAGGCCGGCTTCGGCGGCGAGTTCGGCGACACGCAGGACGGAAAGGCAAGCGTCCTCGGCCGGTTTGACGACGCACGCATTGCCGGTCGCCAGAGCCGCGCCGACGCTGCGCCCGAAGATCTGCATCGGGTAATTCCACGGCACGATGTGGCCGGTCACGCCGTGCGGCTCGCGGATCGTCAGCACCGTGTAGCCGGATTGGTACGGCAGGGTCTCGCCGTGCAGCTTGTCGGCCGCGCCGGCGTAGAACTCGAAGTAGCGGGTGAGGGCGGCGGCGTCGGCGCGCGCCTGCTTGAGCGGCTTGCCGGTGTCGCGCGCTTCGAGCTGGGCCAGGTCTTCCTGGCGCGCGGCCACCAGCAGCGACAGCCGATACAGCACACGGCCGCGCTCGGCGGCGGCGAGCGCGCCCCAGGCGCCGTCGAACGCGCGGCGCGCCGCGTGCACGCCGGTGTCGATATCGGCCTCGGTGCCGCGCGCGATGCGCGTGAACGGCTGGCCGTCCGATGGATCGAGTACGGCGATCGACTCGCCGCCGGAAGCGGCGCACCACTCGCCGCCAATGAAATGCCGTGCTTCTTCCATGCATGCTCCTTGATGACGTGCGGCCGGCGTGCGGCGGCGCGGGTTCGAAGGGGAGACACAAAACGGTAGAGACGCGAAGCCAGACTCGCCAGACGATTATCGCGCCGATCCGACCGCGGATGCCACCTGCCGATTGGCTATAATGGCGCATTCCGTACGGTCCGGTGCGCGGCCCCGTCGTTCGGGGCGAGAGGGTTTCAGGGCCCGGCGTTCGCGGTTCGCACGCAGTTCGCACCGCATCCGCAGCCCGCGCGCCGTTCGCCGCCTTCCGATTTCCATCCCCTTCAGAGAGCGCTCATGAGCTTCAATCACGTTCCCGCAGGCAAAGACCTTCCGCACGATTTCAACGTCATCATCGAAATCCCGGCGCAAAGCGACCCGGTGAAGTACGAAGCCGACAAGGAGCTGGGCCTGCTCGTCGTCGACCGTTTCATCGGTACCGGCATGCGCTATCCGGCCAACTACGGCTTCATTCCGCAGACGCTGTCGGGCGACGGCGACCCGGTCGACGTGCTGGTGATCACGCCGTTCCCGCTGCTGGCAGGCTCGGTCGTGCGTGCCCGCGCGCTCGGCATGCTGCAGATGACCGATGAATCGGGCGTGGACGCGAAGCTGATCGCCGTGCCGCACGACAAGATCTGCCCGATGACGGCGAACCTGAAGTCGGTCGACGACGTGCCGGCTTACCTGAAGGACCAGATCAAGCACTTCTTCGAGCAATACAAAGCGCTTGAGAAGGGCAAGTGGGTCAAGGTCGAAGGCTGGGCCGACGTCGACGCCGCCCACAAGGAAATCAGCGAAGGCGTGGCGAACTACAAGAAGTAAGCGCGCCGCGGTTCATCCGCTCGCTGCATGCAGTACGAAAACCGCGCGAGTCCGCAAGGACCGCGCGGTTTTTTTGTGCGCTTTGCGCGGCGCTCGACTACCGTGCAACCAGCGCCGCGAGCGTCGTCCCGCACGCTTCATATTGCGCGCATAACCTGAACGCATCGCTCCGATGAACGGAACGCATTTTTATATTTAGGTGTAAACCCTTATCATTCGCCGCACGAGCTTGCGCGCGAACTCACCGCATCTACGCGCCTTTCCATCACTTCAACAACCACCGTCCGGATGATGAACCGCAGCAAGTCCCACTCGACATCGCCGCGCTGGTCGACCCGCTTCCATTCGGTCGTCACCGCGATCTATCGCAAGCGGCCGGTCTGGATGGTGTCGTTCGCGGCTAGCGAGGCGAATCTGTCGGAGGGTTTGCGGGCGGCGTGCGCGTCGACGGCGATGCTCGCGCTCGGCAACGTGCTGCACGATCCGGTGTTCGCGTGGGCCGCGATCGGCGCGTTCTGGACCTGCCTCGCCGATGCGGCCGGCTCGAACCGCGCGCGCTTCATGTCGATGATGGGCTTCGCGCTGCTGTCGACGCTGTGCGGCGGCATCGCCGCGTTCGCATCGGCGTCGGGCACCGCGTGGGCCGCGCTCGCGGTGCTGGCGTTCACGACGCTCGGCGCGTTCGGCCGCATCTGGGGCGCGGCCACTTCGCAGGTGACCATCCTCGCGGCGACCGCCTGCGTCGTGATGGTCGATCGGCCGATGCACGACGCGCGTTCCGGTGTCGAGTTTCTCGGCGTGTATCTGGCCGGCTGTCTGTTCGCGATCGTGCTGAGCCTGACCGTGTGGCGCATCCATCCGTTCGGCGCGAGCCGCGCTTCGCTGCGCGCGGTGTATCTGCGCCTCGCCGATATCGCGTTCGATAGCGCGCGGCTCGTCGGCGGACGGGCCGCGCCGCGTGAGTGGGCCACGCATGCCGCGCGCTTTCGCGCCGATGCGCGCGCGTCGCTCGAACGCGCGCGCGATGCGCTCGCGAACGTGCCCGCATCGAAAGCAGGCGGCGCGGCCGTCTACGACACGCTGCTCGGCTTGCTGACCGATGGCGAAGCGTTGTTCGCGTATCTGATCGCGGTGTCGGGCGCGGGCGAGAAATTGCCCGACGATCCGCGCCGCACGCAACGCGCGGTGCGCCTGCTCAATGCGATCGGCGAAGTGCTCAGCGACATCGGCAGCGCGACCGGCGACGCGCGTTGGGAACGTCTCGGGGAGCCGCAGGCGCGTCTGCGGCGTCTCGCGCATCGGCTCGAAAGCGCGTTGCTCGAACCGGTGAAGCTGCAATCCGGTTTCGAGCTCGTCGATTTCGCGCCGCGTGAGGTGCACGTTGAGCCGTGGAGCGCATGCGTCGCGCGTTATACGGCGCGCGCATGGTCGACGCTGAAGGCGAACCTGTCGTGGCAGTCGGTCGGCTTGCGCCATGCGGCGCGTGTCGGCGTGACGACGACCGCGGGCTTCGTCGTGATTCGCGCCCTCGGTCTGCCGTTCGGCTATTGGGCGACGATGGCCACTCTTCTGATCCTGCAGCCGTCGATTGCAGCGACCTGGCCGCGCAGCATCGAACGCGCGGCGGGCAGTATCGTCGGCGGCGTGCTCGCGGCGGCGATCGGCTATGCGATTCATTCGCCGCTCGGCATCTCGCTCGCGGTGTTCCCGCTCGTGATGGCGACGATGGCGCTGCGCCCCGTCAGCTACAGCCTGTTTGTGCTATTCCTCACGCCGACCTTCGTGCTCGTCGCCGACTTCGCGACACCGGGCGCCAACGAACTGTCGTTCGCGCTGACCCGGCTCGGCAACAACGTGCTCGGCTGCGTGCTCGCGCTGCTCGCGACCTTCCTTCTGTGGCCGACGCGCGAGAAGCTCGACCTGCGCGTCTATCTCGGCGACGCGGTGCGCGCGAATCTCGCGTATCTGCGCGCGTCGCTCGAAGCGCCGCGGCACAGCGGCAAGGAGATCGAGCAATTGCGCCGCGCGGCGGGTCTCACCAGCAACAACGCGGAAGAAGCGATCGGCCGCGTGCGGCTCGAAAAGCTCGAAGATTCGATGGCCGATACGGTCACGCTGACGGTGCTGAGCCTGCTGCGACGGATGGCCGGCACCGCGACGCAGTTGCGCCTCACCGCGAACCGTCGCGACATGCATAGCGAACTCGACGAATGGGTCGTGGCGATGAGCGCGGCGATCGAGGCCGCGCTAAACCGCACGTTGCGGCCGGTGCGGCTCGGGTTACCCGCGCGCGAGCAGTTGACGTCGCTGGAGGCGGATGTGGTGGGCGAACTGGCGCGCGTGCATCGGTTGTTGACTGAGAGGATGCGGGAGGCGAGGGGGTAGCGCGACTCAGCCCTCGGTACTCTCGCCGTCTTCGGCCGCGTCGTTCACCGCCACCACCGGCAACACCGACTGCAGCGTGAACACCCCGGCCGCCAGCGCCCGCTTGTCGGCGGCCGTGAGCCGTTTGACCCAATACTCGGCGCTCGATGCGCTCGAGCGGTCCGCCAGCTCGAACGACGCGAGTACCCGCACCGGCTTGCGCGAGCGCGTATAGCGCGCGCCCGTGCCGCTCACGTGTTTGTCGAAGCGGGCAGCGACGTCGGTCGCGATGCCGGTATAGACGCTGCCGTCCGAGCATTCGAGCAGATAGAGAAACCACGCCATAACCGCGCTTCTAGCCTTTGAACGGATTGTGTTCGCGCAGCTCGTCCACGTATGCGTGGATGCTGTTCTTTTCGTTGTCGAGGAAATGGCCGACCGCATCGGCGAACGCAGGATGCGCGAGCCAATGCGTCGAACGCGTGACCGTCGGCAGAAAGCCGCGCGCCATCTTGTGTTCACCCTGCGCGCCGCCTTCGAATGCGCCGAGCTGCTCTTCGATGCAGAATTCGAGCGGCTGATAGTAGGCGGTTTCGAAGTGCAGGCACGGCACATGTTCGAGCGCGCCCCAGTAGCGGCCGTACAACGTGCCGCCGGTTTTGTCGTCGCGCTGATAGACGACGAGCGAACTCGCGATCGGCTTGCCTTCGTATTCGGCGATCACCAGCAGCAGATTCTCCGGCATCGATTCGCCGATCATCCGGAAGAAATCGAGGTTCAGATATGGACTCGAAAAATGCTCGCGATAGGTTTGCCGATAGCACTTGCTGAAGAAGCGCCAGTCGGCATCCTTGATGTCTTCACCGCGGATGCGCCGCATCGTGATGCCGGCCTCGCGCACCTTGCGACGTTCGGCGCGAATGTTCTTGCGCTTCTTCTGTTCGAGCGTCGACAGAAAGTCTTCGAAGTCGCGATAGCCGTCGTTGAGCCAGTGAAACTGCACGCCTTCGCGTTGCATCATGCCGATATCGGTGAGCGCGTCGGCTTCGCTCTGCGTCGGAAACAGCACATGCAGCGACGATACCTCGGCTTGCTCGGCGAACGCCATCAAGGTGGCCGCGAGATGGCGCAACGCGTGCCCGTTCGCCGATAGCAGCCGGTTGCCCTGCACCGGCGTGAACGGGACCGCGCACAGCAGCTTCGGGTAGTAGGGCAGGCCGTTGCGCTTGTACGCGTCGGCCCAGGCCCAGTCGAACACGTACTCGCCGTACGAGTGACCCTTCAGATAGACCGGGGCCGCCGCCGCGAGCTTGCCCGTGCGCGCGTCGGTCAGCGTGACGAATTGCGGCGCCCAACCGGTGTCGGGAACCGCGCATTGCGTCGCATTGAGCGCGCTCAGAAACTCATGCCGCAAAAACGGCGTGGGGTGCGGCTGCGCGGCGAGGAGGGCGTTCCATTCGGCGGCGTCTACCTCGGAGGGCGATGCCAGAATGCCCGTGCGATAATCGATACGTTGCTGGTTCAATCTGAGTGACTGTTTGCAATGACCGGCGCGGCGCGATGAAGCTGAAGCTGCCACGTCGTTCGTTGAGTTCGTTTATCCGGTTTGTTCAATTCCGTCGAGCCATCGAGCCGCGGTACCGCGAGCCGTGAAGGCTTGCCTGTCGATCCTGCCATGAAGACCCGAATCGCTCTTGCTCAAATCAATGTCACCGTCGGCGACTTCGCCGGCAACGTCGCGAAGATCGTCGCCGCCGCGCGCGCCGCGCACGGCGATGGTGCGAAGCTGCTGGTCGCGCCTGAACTCGCGCTGTCGGGTTATCCGCCCGAAGACCTGCTGCTGCGCCCCGCGTTTTATACCGCAAGCGCGGCCGCGTTGGCCGATCTCGCCGCGCAACTGAAGCCGTTCACCGGTCTGCATGTGATCGTCGGCCATCCGCTGCGCGACGGGTCGGACAACCTCGCGCACAAGCTCGTGCACAACGCGGCGAACGGCCATGGTAATGCAAACGCGCCGATCGAGCGCGGCGTGCCGCCGGTCGACACGTTCAACGCGGCGTCGCTGATCGTCGACGGCGAAGTGAAGGGCACCTATCGCAAGCAGGATCTGCCGAACACCGAGGTGTTCGACGAGAAGCGCTACTTCGCAGCCGATCCGCAGCCGTTCGTGTTCGAACTCGATGGGCTCAAGTACGGCGTCGTGATCTGCGAAGACGCATGGCATGCGTCGGCCGCGCAGATGGCGAAGGCCGCGGGCGCCCAGGTGCTGCTGATTCCGAACGGCTCGCCGTATCACCTGAACAAGGAGGCGGTGCGCTTCGACATCCTGCGCGCGCGCATTCGCGAGACCGGTATTCCAATGGTCTACGTGAACATGGTCGGCGGGCAGGACGAACTCGTGTTCGATGGCGGCTCGTTCGTGCTCGACGCGCAGGGCGCACTCGTCGCGAAGCTCGCGCAGTTCGAGGAAGCCACGGCGATCGTCGAGTTCGAGGACGGCAAACCGCTGCCGGCCGCAATCGCGCCGGAGCAGTCGATCGAAGCGCAGGTGTACGCGGCGCTCGTGATGGGCGTGCGCGACTACATCGGCAAGAACGGTTTTCCGGGCGCGCTGATCGGTTTGTCGGGCGGCGTCGATTCGGCGCTCGTGCTGGCCGTTGCGTGCGATGCGCTCGGCGCCGACAAGGTGCGTGCGGTGATGATGCCGTCGCGCTACACGGCCGACATTTCCACGACCGACGCCGCCGAGATGGCGCGCCGCGTCGGCGTGCGTTACGACGAGATCGCGATCGCCCCGATGTTCGATGCGTTTCGCGGCTCGCTCGCCGCAGAGTTCGCGGGCCGCGCCGAAGACGCGACCGAAGAGAACATTCAGGCGCGCATTCGCGGCACGCTGTTGATGGCGCTGTCGAACAAGTTCGGCTCGATCGTGCTGACCACCGGCAACAAGAGCGAGATGGCGGTCGGCTACTGCACGCTGTACGGCGACATGGCCGGCGGCTTCGCGGTGATCAAGGACATCGCGAAGACGCTCGTGTACCGGCTGTGCCGCTATCGCAACGCGGCCACCACGTTTGCGACGCGCGACGTGATTCCGGAGCGGATTCTGACGCGCGCGCCGTCCGCCGAGTTGCGCGAGAACCAGACCGACCAGGACAGCCTGCCCGAATACGAAGTACTCGACGCGATCATGCGCATGTACATGGAGGAGGACCGTTCGCTCGCGGAAATCATCGCGGCGGGCTATCGGGTCGACGACGTGAAGCGCGTCACGCGCCTGATCAAGATCAACGAGTACAAGCGCCGTCAGGCGCCGATCGGCATTCGCGTCACGCATCGTGCGTTCGGCCGCGACTGGCGTTATCCGATCACGTCGCGCTACACCGAACCGGTGGAGTGAAAGACGGCACCCGCGCGCGGATGCCGCAATGCATCCGGCGCGGCGTAGAATAAAAATCATCCTTTCCTTTCCACTCTTCCCATCAAGAGACGAGGTCGCCATGAAGCGCATCACCGCAGTCATCAAACCGTTCAAACTCGACGAAGTGCGCGAGGCGCTCGCGGAAGTCGGCCTCACCGGCCTGACCGTTACCGAGGTCAAGGGATTCGGTCGCCAGAAAGGGCATACCGAGCTGTATCGTGGTGCGGAGTACGTGGTCGACTTTCTGCCGAAAGTGAAGATCGAAGTCGTGGTCGCGGACAACCAGTGCGATCAGGTCATCGACGCGATCATCGGCGCGGCGCGCACCGGCAAGATCGGCGACGGCAAGATCTTCGTCGCGGACGTCGAGCGCGTCATCCGCATCCGTACCGGCGAAGAGAACGAAGCGGCCGTCTGAAGCCGCGCAAGCACGCACCGGCCCGGTGCGCGCAAGAACTCAAATTCGGCCGCCGAAGAAAAAACGGTGCAATACCCTTGCGGATATTGCACCGATACGCGCCTCTCGCAGCAGCGTGAAAAAGATTCTCTCGAAGAAACCTGTGTTACTCCCCGAGGTGTGACCCTCGGGGCGCACCGTTCGATTAGAACGAGTGCTGGATGCCTGCGTACACGCCGCTTTGCTGGCGGCCTTGCAGCGGGTTGTCCGTTGCAGCGGCGAAGCCCGCATTGTTCGCGTTCAGACCGAAGTTAGCATTGCGGCTGTTGCGTACCGTTGCTGCCTGCAGGTCGAGCAGCGTGCGCTTCGACAGGTTGTACGAACCGCCGATCGTGTAGATCGTCGCATTGCCCGCGCCGTTGTTGCCGTTCACGTGGTAGACCGCCGCGATCAGCGCTGCAGCCGGCGTTGCCTGCCACGTCACACCGCCCCATTCGTGATCCAGGGTAGTCGGCTGACCAGGTGCAACGCCCGTCGCACCTGCCGAACGGATTGCCTGGTAAGCGGCCTGAATCTTGAACTGGCCGAGGAACACGTTCACGAGAGCCGAGTACTCGCGCGATGCTGCGAAGACGCCGTTGGCCGTGTTATCCGTATTGATGCCGTTGTTGGCGACCGGGCCACCCCACAGCTGGCCGTTATTCTTGTTGCGGATTTCGTCGTACAGACCGCGGATCTGGAACAGCGAGGTCGTGTAGGTGATCTGCGCGCCAGCTTCGCGACCTTGCGCCGTCGTGCCGTTACCGTTCCAGCTCGTCGCATTCGACAGCGCGTATTGACCGTAGAAGTCAAAGCCCGCGATCTTCGGCGACTGGTACGCGAAGTTGTTGCTCGACTGCGGCCAGTTGCGGCCACGCACCAGCGATGCCGACGACCAGGACGACTGACCGAACGGGTCGAAGTCCCACACGCCGTTCGAGATGAAGAGCATGCGGCCCATCGTGAACGTACCGTACTGGTCGTTCGAGATGCCGACCGTTGCCCAGCGATTGAAGAGACCGCCACCGCTAGGACCTGCGCCCGTCATCGTGTTGAACGAGCCTTCCAACTGGAACAGAATCTTGTTGCCGGCGCCGATGTCTTCGACACCCTTCATGCCCCACAGGCTGGTGCCCCAGTCGCCGCTTTCCGCCTTGAAGCGGTTCGAGCTGGTGTTGGCCGCGCCGTTGGCGTTAGCGCCGGTCGGGACGCCCGACATGTACTCGAGACCTGCATCCAAACGACCATACAGCGTAACGCTGCTCTGAGCGTGTGCAACAACGCCGGCCGACATCAGCGCAGCGACGAGCAAAGCTTTCTTCATCTTCTCCTCCATACCCTGTCAAAAAAAGAAACCCAGTACTGCGAGTGGTGTTCGGACGCGATCAGCACCGAACAGGAAGCGGTACCAGGGGAGAGTGGCGGGTGGATAGGGGTGCTCCTGTCATGACATGTAGCGTCGAGCTATCTTTGCGTCATGCCGATCCCACGCCGACCGGTTCTCCTCTGTGTTTGAAGTGAAACTACTTTTAATCAACTTTGTTTTGCTACTTTGGTTACCAATTTATCAAAAATAACTTTAACTGGGAGAAGAAATTAGTACCGCCCACAGGCGGTGTCGCCAAATTGCAATACGAATGTGCGCCCGGACCCGGAGGAACCCCTCGGAAAATGGCGCAGCGCCTTGTCCGGCAAGGGAAGCGCGGCTCGGAAAGGGTCGCATTAAGGATTGTCACTATTGACGAGCCAAAAGTGGCAGGTTAGGGCGAAAACCAGGCCTGTACAGCCCGTTCTGTGGGATTTTCGGCGCTTTTCCGTCGTTCGGATGGCCAGGGGAAAGGACGCGGCAAAAACGAAAAAGGCGCTCGTAAGCGCCTTGTAAAACTACATTGACTACATTTTCGATGTTTATTCGCATCGTAAGTCGCGGGTAATTTTTATTACTTGAGACTGCCCGACAGGAATTGCTTCAGACGCTCGCTTTTCGTGTTTTTGAACACTTCGTCCGGATGGCCTTCTTCCTCGACGCGGCCCTGATGCAGGAACATCACGTGATTCGACACGTTGCGCGCGAAGCCCATTTCGTGTGTGACGACGATCATCGTGCGGCCTTCCTCGGCGAGCTTCTGCATCACCTTCAGCACTTCGCCGACGAGCTCCGGGTCGAGCGCCGAGGTGGGTTCGTCGAACAGCATCACGTCCGGGTGCATCGCCAGCGCCCGCGCAATCGCCACGCGCTGCTGCTGGCCGCCCGACAGATGCGACGGATATTGCTTCTCGAGACGCGGCGCGAGACCGACCTTCTCCAGATATTCGCGCGCGCGGTCCTCGGCTTCTTTGCGCTTCAGACCGAGTACATGCACCGGCGCCTCGATGATGTTCTCGAGCACGTTCATGTGCGACCACAGGTTGAAGTGCTGGAACACCATCGAAAGCTTGGTGCGCACGCGCTGCAACTGCTTCGGGTCCGACACGCGCAACGCGCCGTCCTTGGCGGTCTGCGTGCGCACTTCCTCGCCGTCGACGAAAATGCGCCCCGCGTTCGGCTGTTCCAGAAAGTTGATGCAGCGGAGCATCGTGCTCTTGCCCGAACCGGACGAACCGATCACGCTGATCACGTCGCCGGCATTGGCTTTCAGCGACACGCCCTTGAGGACTTCGTTGTCGCCATACTTTTTGTGAAGCTCGTCGACGAAGAGCTTCTGCTTCTTGGAGTTCATCAGGATCCTTAACGCTTCTTGCTTGTCCAGGGACGCGCAGTTACTTGCCTTGCGGCCGCAGGTAAGCGAGCCAGCGACGCTCGGCGCGGCGGAACAGCCACACGAGCGCGAAAGAAATACACAGATACAGCAGCGCGGCGATGCCGAACGCGTTGAACGACTGATACGTCGCGGAGTTCACGTCGCGCGCGATCTTCAGGATGTCCGGCACCGTGGCCGTGAACGCGACCGTGGTCGCGTGCAGCATCAGGATCACTTCGTTGCTGTAGTAGGGCAGTGCGCGGCGCAGCGCCGACGGCAGAATCACGCGCCGGTACAGCGTGAACGACGACATGCCGTACGCGCGCGCCGCTTCGATTTCGCCATAGGGCGTTGCCTTGATCGCGCCCGCGAAGATTTCGGTGGTGTACGCGCAGGTGTTCAGCGTGAACGCGAGCAGCGTGCAGTGCATGCCGTCACGGAAAAACGCGTTGGTCAGCTCGTTGTTGCGGATGATCTCGAGGCTGTAGAGGCCCGTGTAGCACAGCAGCAGCTGCACATAGAGCGGCGTGCCGCGGAAGATATAGGTATAGAGCCACACGAGGCCCGCGAGCCATTTCTTCTTCGACACGCGCGCGACCGCGAGCGGCACCGACAGACAGAAGCCCAGGCCGATCGACACGACCAGCAGCCACAACGTGATGGCGACACCGGTAAAGCGATAGCCGTCGGTGAACAGATAGTTGCGCCAGTATTGCTGAATGATCTCGATCATAGATCCGCCTTTCGCACGCCGGTCGAGTAACGCTTTTCGAGGTACATCAGCACGAAGTTCGACACTGTGGTGATGACGAGATAGATCGCCCCCGCGAGCAGGGTGAAGAAGAAGAACCGCAGGGTGCCCTTGCCGGCGTCCTGCGAGGCCTTGACGACGTCGGCGAGACCGATGATCGACACGAGCGCGGTCGCCTTGACCATCACCTGCCAGTTGTTGCCGATGCCGGGCAGCGCGAAGCGCATCATCTGCGGGAACATCACGCGCGAGAACACCTGCCAGCTCGTCATGCCATACGCCGCACCCGCTTCGAGCTGGCCGCGCGGCACCGCGAGAAACGCGCCGCGGAACGTCTCGGTGAAGTACGCGCCGTAGATGAAGCCAAGTACCGCGACGCCGGCCACGAACGGGTCGATGTCGATCTGGTCCCAGCCCATCGCGTCGGTCAGGTTGTTCAGCCAGATCTGGATGCTATAGAACAGCAGCAGCATCAGCACGAGATCGGGCACGCCGCGCACGAGCGTCGTGTAGACGGTGCCGACGCCGTTCGACAGGCGATTCTTCGACAGTTTCGCCGCTGCGCCGAGCAGGCCGAGCACGAACGCGAGCGCGAGCGAGAACACCGCCAGCTTGACGGTTTGCCAGGTGCCGCTGAGGAGTAGCGGGCCGTAGCCTTGAAGGAACATAGGAAGTCCTCGACGATGCGTTTCTCGCGCACCGCGAAAGACGCGGCCCGCGCTGCGCCGCGTCGGGGACGAGCGCCTGGCTCGCCGTGATCCGCGGCGCACAGCGTGCCGCTGTGCAAATCATGCCGCAGAAACGTTGGTGGCTCCTGCAGCGCGCTTTTGGGACTTTCGTCTCGGATTGTTTTGAATCTACTGCCTTGTGTTGCTACCTGCGATTGCCGCCTTCGGTGCCACTTGCACTGCCATCGCCACCGGCCCGAGCTGGCCTACCACTCAGTATCCTGCCTGTTTTGCTCAACGGCCAGGATAAATGTCGAAGTCGAAGTACTGCTTCTCGAGCTTTTTGAACGTGCCGTCCCGATGAACCTCGGCGAGCGTCTGATTGAACTTCGCCTTCAGTTCGGCATCGCTCTTGCGCAGACCGATCGCGGTGCCTTCGCCGATCGTCTTCGGGTCCTTCACTTCCGGACCGGCCCAGCCGAAGCCCTTGCCGCGCGGTGTCTTCAGAAAGCCGGCGTCGGCCTGCACTTCGTCCTGCAGCGCGGCGTCGAGACGGCCTGATGCGAGATCCGCGTACACCTGGTCCTGATTCTGGTACGGCACGACGACCACACCCTTCGGTTCCCACCAGACCTTCGCGTACTGTTCCTGCGTCGAGCCCTGCTCGACGCCGACGCGCTTGCCTTTCAGCGATTCAGGGGTGGGCAGAAGCGGAGAACCGGTCTTCGCGATCATGCGGGCGGGCGCGTCGAACATCTTGTCGGAGAAGTCGATCTGCTCGCGGCGCTTGTCGGTGACGCTGAGCGAGGAGATGATCGCGTCGAACTTGCGAGCTTTCAGCGCCGGAATGAGGCCGTCCAGATCCTGCGCGACCCACACGCACTTCACGTTCATCTTCGCGCACAGCGCGCGGGCCAGGTCGGCATCGAAACCGAGGATGTCGCCATTAGGCGCCTTCGATTCGAATGGCGGATAACTGGCGTCGACCCCGATGCGCACCGTCTTCCATTCTTTCGCCATCGCGCTGGTGGCCATGACTGCCAGAGCCACGCACAGTGCGAACTTCTTCATGTTTCTCCTGAACCAAACTGATCGTCGTGATGACTCGACCCGACGAGCGCCGGCCGAGGGCCGACGGTCGCTATTCTAGGCGGTCAAAATTGCCGTGCCGCAGGGATTGTCGCCGCGCGCTCGTCTTCCTTGCGCGGGCGGTTCGTGCGACGCGGCGCGCTGCTCCGGCGCGTTCCGTGTTTGCCGGACATGCCTCGCGCGGGCGTGGCGCCGGGTCGGAGCCCGTCGCGCGCCGGTTGCGGCCGGCCCGGAGAGGCTTGCCGGCGCGGCCTGCACGCCCCGCTGGACGTCCACGCGGCTTGAAAAGCGCGGTATTTTACCCGAAGAGCGGCAAGCTGCCAGCGCGGGGCGGCAGCGAGCGGCAAGACGCCGCGCAGCGCGTTGTGCGTGCGCGACGCCGGCGCGGTTTTGGGGGCGCCGGGCTGGTGCCGGGCTGCCGGGCGCCGGGCATCCGTGCCGTCCGCGCGATTGCATGCAGCGGTGGAACGCTGCAGTGCGGTCGCGCACGATTGTTTAGTGGCCACGCAGCCCCTACATTCCACGCATCGCTCTGATTGAGTACTTACCGGGAGACTTTCCATGATCGAGATTCGCCGCTCCGCCGAACGCGGTCACGCCAACCACGGCTGGCTCGACTCGTATCACAGCTTCTCGTTTGCCGATTACCGCGACCCCGAGCATGTGCACTTCGGGCCGCTGCGCGTGATCAACGAAGACCGCATCGCCGGCGGCCAGGGTTTCGGCGCGCATGGGCATCGGGACATGGAGATCGTCACGTATGTGCTCGAGGGCGCGCTCGCGCATCGCGACAGCATGGGCAACGGCTCGACGATCCGTCCCGGCGACGTGCAGCGCATGAGCGCGGGCACCGGGGTGCAGCATAGCGAGTTCAACGCGTCGCGCGACGAACCCGCGCATCTGCTGCAGATCTGGATCATTCCGCGCCGCGCGGGCGATCAGCCCGGCTACGAGGAAAAGCGCTTCGACGCCGACAGCAAGCGCGGCCGTCTGCGCGTGATCGCGTCGCCCGACGGCCGCGACGGCTCGGTGACGATCCATGCGGACGCGTCGATCTACGCGGGACTGTTCGACGGCGCCGAACACGCGACGTTCGCCATACCGGCGGGGCGCCTCGCCTATCTGCACGTCGCGCGCGGCACGCTGAGCGTGAACGGCACGGTGCTCGAAGCGGGCGATGCCGCGAAGCTCAGCGACGTCGACACGGTCACGCTCGAAAAGGGCGACGGCGCGGAAGTGCTGCTGTTCGATCTCGGTCAGTTGAACGGCTGATCCGAGCGGTTGATTCGCGCGGCCCGCGGCCCGCGGATCGAGCCGCGAGCAGCACCAAAACGACGACGCCACGGAAAACCTCTTCCGTGGCGTTTTTTCTATTAGCGAGGCGCCCTCCCTGGCACGCCTCGCGGATGCAACGAGCCGCTTACTGATTAGCGGCCGGCGCCGACGCCGCGCCCTTGTGATGCTCCCAACCCTCGCGCATCTTCTCGTGACGCTGTTCCATCCGCGCGAAGCGCTGCTTGATCGCCGTGCTGACAGTGGTCTTCTGCTGGTCGTTCAGGCCGTTATAGAACTTGAGCCATGCGTCGGTGGTTTGCTGATGCAGTTGCGCGTCCTTCTGCTCGATCTGCTGATGCGTCGCGGCCATCGCGTTCAGATCGAGGATCGGCTGTTGCTGCGCGGCCTTGAACTGGTCGTGAGCCTGCTTGTGATTCGCGCGCATCGCTTCGTGATTCTGCTTCATCGTATCGAGCGCGCTTTGCCACAGCTTTTCCTGATCCGCGTTCAGCTTCAGCTGATCGTGGAGTTGGGTCAGTTCCTTCATGAAGTGGCCGTGCCAGCCGCCGGGGCCGCCGTGCGCCTGCTCGGCGGGTTGAGCGGCGTAAGCGGCGCCCGCGCCGATGGCGAGAGCGGTGGCGGCAACGGCGAGAACGCGCGACATCTTTTTGGTGGACATATGAGGCTCCTTGTAATGGAATAGCCGACGATGCAACCGGTCTTTGGACTGCCTGCACTCGGTAAGGCACAGCGTAGAGAACCGCGTGCGCCGCTGTGTTACGCGCCAGGACGCCGCCATTACCAGCAATTACGCGCGGCTTTCACCGTAACACCCGGTAACCCTTCAGACCGTTTGGAAAACGAAATCCCTTTCTGCCGCGCGTTAAACTTCATTTCATGGCTACTCAAATCCTGGTCGTCGACGACGACGTCGAACTGCGCGATCTGCTGCGCGACTATCTGGCCCGTCAGGGCATCGAAGTTTCGGTGCTGCACGACGCGGGCTCACTCGAACGGCGCCTCGAGCGCGAGCGCCCCGACCTCATCGTGCTGGACCTGATGATGCCCGGCGTGGACGGCCTCACCGCGCTGCGCAAGCTGCGCGCATCGGGCGACGATATTCCCGTCATCATGCTGACCGCGCGCGCCGACGACGTCGACCGTATCGTCGGACTCGAACTCGGCGCGGACGACTACCTCGGCAAGCCGTTCAATCCGCGCGAACTGCTCGCGCGCGTGCAGGCGGTGCTGCGCCGCCGCCGCACGCTGCCGTCGGCCGCTGCGCCCGAGCAGCGCGAGCCGTTCAGCTTCGGCCGCTTCACGCTCGATTTCCAATCGCGCACGCTGCATCTCGAAGACAAGCCGCTCACGCTGTCGGGCAGCGAGTTCGCGCTGCTGAAGATCTTCGTCAATCACCCCATGCGCACGCTCACGCGCGAGCGCCTGCTGGAACTGCTGCACGGTCCCGAGTACGACGGCACCGACCGCGGCATCGACGTGCAGGTGTGGCGCCTGCGTCGCATTCTCGAAACCGATCCATCCACACCGCGCTTCATCCAGACCGTGCGCGGCCGCGGTTACGTGTTCGTGCCGGACGGCGAGCAGCATGCGTCGGCCCATTGATTCGCTGTTCGGGCGGCTCGCACTGCTCGTCGTCGCGGTGCTGATGCTGTCTCATTTCGCGTGGTACGCGCTGATGCGGCTAGAACGTTCGCAACTGCAAACGCGCTACGCGGTCGAGGAAGCGACCTTCCTCGTCGACGCGGTGCGTCAGCACGTCGCCCGCACACCGGATCAACCGCTGCCATCGCGAGTGAAGCTGGTCGACCCGGCCAGCCCGGACGTGCCGGCAGCCCGCGCGAGCATGCCGCCGCCGCTCGAGCGTTTCGTCGAGGACGTGCGCGACCGCATGCCGGCCGACACCCAGGTGCGCGTCGGTCCGCCCGGCGGACCGCCCACGCTATGGGTGCGCGCCGCGACTGATCGGAACTGGATCGTCGTGCCGGTTCAGCCGCTGCGCATGCCGCGCTCGCTCGACCGCACGGTGTTGTGGCTCGTCATTATTTTCTCGTTCGCGGTGATGGCGGCGCTGTTCGCCGCCTGGGCGCTGCAGCGGCCACTGCGCTTGCTCGCGCAGGCGGTCGCGCGCTTCGGCCGCGGGCTGCCGGTGCCGCCGGTGCCGGAGCGCGGGCCGCGCGAATTGCGGCAACTCACGCACGGCTTCAATCAGATGGTGCAGGAAGTCGCGCGCACCGAGAACGATCGCGCGGTGATGCTGGCCGGTGTCGCGCATGACCTGAAGACGCCGCTCGCGCGTCTGCGGCTGCGCGCCGAAATGATGGACGACGCGAAGACGCGCGACGGCGTCGTGCGCGACGTCGATTCGATGACGCATATCGTCGAGCAGTTCCTGCTGTTCGCGCACGACGGCGCGGACCGCAGCGAACCCGTGGAAGTCGATGCGCAGTGCGAGCGTGTCGTGCGCAGCTATCGGGCGGTGTCCAGCGATGCTCCGACCGTTCACACGGAGCTGAACGCCGGGCCGTCGTTTCTGTTGCCGGCCGCCACGCTCGACCGGATCCTGTCGAATCTGATCGACAACGCGCATGCATATGGGGCGCCGCCGGTGGTCGTGGCGACTGCGCGCACACCGCAGGGCTTTACGCTATCCGTTAGCGACAACGGCAAGGGCATCGCCGCCCAGGATCTGATCAGCGCGAGCCGGCCGTTCGTGCGGCTCGATCCGGCGCGCGGCGGCAACGGCCACAGCGGGCTGGGTCTTGCGATCGTCGAGCGGCTGGTGCGGCGCGCGGGCGGTGAGTGGGAAATCGGCAATCACGACGGCCGCGGTTTGCGGGTGTTGATGAGCTTTCCGTTCGAAGTGCTGCCGCGGGTTGCGACGGCCTCGGAAAACGCGTGGTAGGAGCAGGGTGTTGCAGTCGCGATGCGCGCGCGGGGGCGTCGGCATCGCGCGCGGCGAGCGGTCAGTCCGAAAACAGCGTATTCAACGCATTCGCCGTTTCGCTATCGACGGTATTCCACGTCACCGATTCCGCCTCGAAAATATAGTGCGTCGTATATTTGCCGAGACGCGCGAGTATTTCCTCCTGAATCAGTTCCGGCGCGACCTCCAGTTTCAGATACCACGCGGTCGACGACAGACGCGTCTGGAACGCGCCGTATTCGGCGAGCAGATGGTCGAATGCCTCAGCGTCCTGATCGCGACAGACGATCACCAGATTTCCCTTCATGCGAATCTCCCGTTAGAGCGGTAGTGACACTCCGATATCAGGATTGATGATACCTGCTTCGTTGCGGGAAGCTCGGCGTCGTTTTCGCGCGGGCAGGGCTTGGCGTGGGTTGGCTATGCGGAGAGGGCGATACCGTCGCGCTGAGTATTTCGGCGAGCGTCAGGCATTCACCATGCATTCACCGCCGTGCGCGCAGGCGGCGCGGTATCGTCGGGCGGCAGCGCTTCGGTGCGGTCGCGCCCGCCGGTCTTCGCCGCGTACAGCGCGGTATCGGCACGGCTCATCAGGCGCTCGGGCAGATCGTCGGGCGACAGCTCGGTGATGCCGATGCTCACACTCAGCCCCGCCGCGGCCGGCAGCTTCGGCGAGGGTATCGCTTTCAGCCGCAGCCGCAGCCGCTCGACGACTTCGCGCCCGCCTGCCAGATCGGTGGCCGGCAGCAGCAGGCCGAACTCTTCGCCGCCGAGCCGGCCGATCGCGTCGGAGCTGCGCAGCTCGGCGCGACACGTATCGACGAAATGTTCGAGCGCGCGGTCGCCGGCGGCGTGCCCGAAGCGGTCGTTGATCTGCTTGAAGTGGTCGAGATCGGCGATCGCCATGCACAGCGGCTCGCGGCCCGCGTGCGCGCGATCGATCTCGTGGCGCAGCAGGTCGAGGAAATAGCGCCGCGACAGCGCGCCGGTCAACGCATCGTGCCGCGCCTCCGCGGAGAGCAGCGTATTGGCCGACTGCAACTGCTCGGCGAGATCGCGGGTCGCGCGGTGGTGGCGCCGCTCGCGCACGTAGGACACGGTGATCACCCACGCGAGCGCGACGGTGCCGGACAGTGTCAGGAACACCAGCAGATGGTCGCGTTTGTGGTTGCGCAGCAGCTCCGGCCACGCGGCGAGCGGATCGACCAGATGCGCGGAAAGTCCGGAGTTCAGGCCGCCGCGGTTCTGATAGAGCGCCGGGGCCGGCTGCTCGATCATGCCGAATAGCTGCGCGGCGACCGAGGCCGGTACCCACGGCGCCTGCTCACGCACTTGCGTGTCTTCGCGGATCAGCATATCGGGGAATGTCTCACGGCGGTAGATGATGCGCCGCTCGGCGGGGCTCATCTGCGTGACGCGGGAGTTCGGCAATGCGTGGCCTTCGAGCGCGCTGTTGTGCGCCATGATGATGACGCCGTTGTCGTCGGAGACGAAGGTGCCCGCGTGCGCGACCCAGTGGCGCAACCGCGCGATGCCGACCTTCGCGACCACCGCGCCGACCAGCAGCCCGTCCGAGTACACCGGCGCGGCGATGAAGATGCCCGGCTCGCCGCTCGCGCGACCGACGCCGTAGGCTTCGGCGAACGCGCCGAGCAGTGCGCTCGTCAGATAGCCGCGCGCGCGCATATCCACGCCGACGAACGATTGCTGCGCGCCCTCGGGGTTCGACATCGTATTGCTGGAGGCGACGCAAATGCCGTTCGCGTTGACGATCCAGACCTGATCGAGCCCGGAGAAGCCTTGCGCTTCATGCAGGAATCGGCTGACCGCGGCCATCTGCGGATCCTTCAGCAATGCGGCGCGCACGGCGGGTTCCGCCGCCTCGCCGTTCACGGCATAATTCTGCGATTGCACGAGGGCACGCTGGACCACGTCCATTTCGGCCATGGTTGCGGGGATGGCGCGGGACATCGCGAGGTCGCTGGCAATCACTTCAGCCATGTTGTCGACGATCGACGTGGACATTTGCCGCTGCGTGTGCAACGCCGCGTCCAGCTCTTGCTGTACCATCCGGTCCGCGACCATGCCAGCCACGAACCAGCAGACGAGGACGATCAGCACGAAACTGACCGGCCCGGCTACCTGGCGCAAGGTTGTCCTGTTCATCGACCCTCTGATCCGTCTGGCTGTGACATGCAACTTGCTTGTTGGTGGGCAGCGCGCTCTCAACGCTGTGTCGTTATCTGCGTCAGCTGCGGTTTCGTTCCGTCACGAGCGACGTGCGTTGCGCCGCCGCCATGCCCGGATTGAACCGCTGATAAACAGGTACGTCGTTTCCCGATTTTAACCGTCGCGAAGCACGTTGCCACCGTTATTGCTGGGATGCTGTCTGCATATGCCGCGCCGATCAGATTCTTAACGGCATCCGCGCGGCATTCTTGATAGGTGTGTGGACGGATGGAGCGAATGAGCGGCGACGGCCGCGGTGTCGCGCCGATGTAGCTTGCGCACCACGCGACGAGACAGTCCCGCGACCTGTCACGCTGACGTACGCGCGAGCAGGGTACAGTGCGGCGCGGCGGCGCGTGCCGGGGCTTGCTGAAGCCTTACGCCACGGCCTTGCGACGTCGTCTCGCGATTTGCGGCGAAAGGTTGTGCCTGAAACATAGGATGGTGTAGTGTCGTGCCGTCCAAAACGAGGAAAGCCCGCCAGCCCTCGGGCGGCGCACGCGGCGACAGGAGTTCGGCGTGATGGTTGTGGTCGTGGGCGACGCGTCCACGTAGCTGTCCATTGCCGGCCCATGTGCCTCCAACGCTAACGATTTACCACGCACGCGCGTTTTGCCATGCCTGATTTCCGCTTTCCGGACCGACCCATAGACCGCCGCGGAGCAGCCGCGGCCTCCTTCGAGCGTTCGAATGCCTGTTTCAAGAGGGAGGGCATCTGATGGATTTCAGCTTCAACCTGAAGCGCACCGCCAATGCGTCGGCATGGCGGGTGTTGCCCAACCGCTGGGACTTCGTCGCATTCCCGCTGATCATCTGCCTGATCGCGATGGCGTCGATCGGCTTTCACGAGACGCTCGCGCCGATGTCGACGCTAAAGACCCAGGCGATCTCGCTCGATCCGGCCAACCTGCCCGAGTACGCGATGCGCACCACGCTGCGCATGCTCGCGGCGATGGTCGCCTCGCTGATCTTCACGCTGGTCTACGGCACGCTGGCCGCCAAGAGCCGCCGCGCCGGCCTCGTGCTGGTGCCGATTCTCGACATCCTGCAGTCGGTGCCGGTGCTCGGCTACATCTCGTTTACGGTCACCTTCTTCCTCGCGATGTTCCCGGGCCGCGTGCTCGGCGCCGAGCTCGCCGCGATCTTCGCGATCTTCACGAGCCAGGCGTGGAACATGACGTTCAGCTTCTACCAGTCGCTGCGCACGGTGCCGCGCGACCTCGATGAAGTGTCGCGCGGCTTTCACCTGACCTCGTGGCAGCGCTTCTGGAAGCTCGAAGTGCCGTTCTCGATGCCGGGCCTGATCTGGAACATGATGATGTCGATGTCGGGCGGCTGGTTCTTCGTGGTCGCTTCCGAAGCGATCACGGTCGGCAACAACACGATTACGCTGCCGGGCATCGGCGCCTACCTGGCGCAGGCGATCGGCGACAAGAACCTGCACGCGATCGGCTGGGTCATCCTCGCGATGACGGTCGTGATCCTCGCGTATGACCAGCTGCTGTTCCGTCCGCTCGTCGCGTGGGCCGACAAGTTCCGCATGGAGTTCACGAGTTCGGGCGATGCGCCGGAATCGTGGCTGCTCGATCTGATCCGCCGCACGCGGCTGATTCACCGCCTGCTGGTGCCGCTCGGCTGGATGTTCGCGCGCGCGGCTCGCGTGCGCTTCCAGTTGCCCGCGTTCAGCGCGCCGCGCTTTCACATGCCGCAGCGGGAGAAGAACTCGAAGCTCGGTGACATCATCTGGGCGACGATCGTGCTGCTCGCCACGGTGTACGTGGTGTACCGCGTGTTCCTGTATGTGCGTACCGGCGTGACGCTCGACGAAATCGGCCACGTGCTCGTGCTGGGCCTGATCACGCTTCTGCGCGTGGTCGTGCTGATCGCGATCGCGTCCGTGATCTGGGTGCCGGTCGGCGTGCTGATCGGCCTGCGCCCGGCGCTCGCGGAGAAGGTGCAGCCGCTCGCGCAGTTCCTCGCGGCGTTCCCGGCGAACCTGCTGTTCCCGGTGTTCGTGATCGTCATCGTGCGCTTTCACCTGAATCCGGACATCTGGCTGTCACCGCTGATCGTGCTCGGCACGCAGTGGTATATCCTGTTCAACGTGATTGCCGGTGCAAGCTCGTATCCGAACGACTACCGCGAGGCGGCCAAGAATTTTCACATCCGCGGCTGGCAGTGGTGGCGTCAGGCGATGCTGCCGGGCATTTTTCCGTACTACGTGACGGGCGCGATCACCGCGTCGGGAGGCGCTTGGAACGCGAGCATCGTCGCGGAGTTCGTGCAATGGGGCGATACCAGGGTTGCCGCGCATGGCCTCGGCGCCTATATCGCGCAGACCACCGCGGCCGGCGACTATCCGAAGATCATCGTGGGCATCGCCGTGATGTCCCTGTTCGTGACCCTGTTCAACCGTCTGCTGTGGCGCCCGATGTACGCCTACGCCGAAGGCAAGCTCCGTCTAGATTGAGAAATGAAGGCTTAACGCGATGCAAAATCCTAAAGCTGCTATGACCGCCGCGCCGATCCAGACGCCGCCGAAGCCCCCGCGCCTCGGCGAGGAAATCCTGCGCGTCAAGGACGTGTGCCGCGGCTTCAACAAGACTCAGGGTGAACTGCTCGTCCTCGACGACGCGAATCTGTCGCTGCGCGAAGGCGAGATCGTCGGTTTGCTCGGCCGTTCGGGCTCGGGCAAGTCGACGCTGTTGCGTATCATCGCCGGCCTGATCGAGCCGACCGACGGCGAAGTCACGTACATGGGCAAGCCGCTCGAAGGCCCGGCGAAGGGTGTCGCGATGGTGTTCCAGACCTTCGCGCTGTTTCCGTGGCTGACCGTGCTGCAGAACGTGGAAGCGGGTCTCGAGGCGCAAGGTGTCGGCGCGTCGGAGCGGCGCACGCGCGCGCTCGCGGCGATCGACCTGATCGGTCTCGACGGCTTCGAAAACGCGTATCCGCGCGAGCTGTCGGGCGGCATGCGCCAGCGCGTCGGCTTCGCGCGGGCGCTCGTCGTCGATCCGACGCTGTTGCTGATGGACGAGCCGTTCTCCGCACTCGACGTGTTGACCGCGGAAACGCTGCGTACCGACCTGCTCGATCTGTGGACGCAAGGGCGCATGCCGATCAAGGCGGTGCTGATCGTCACGCACAACATCGAGGAAGCGGTGTTCATGTGCGACCGCATTCTGGTGCTGTCGTCGAACCCGGGCCGCGTGATCGCCGAGATCAAGGTGCCGTTCAAGCATCCGCGCAATCGTCTCGACCCGGCGTTCCGCCGCCTCGTCGACGAGATCTACGCGAAGATGACCGCGCGCCAGACCGACGAAAAGACCAAGAAGGGGCTCGAGCTCGGCAGCTGGCTGCCGCACGTGTCGACCAACCTGATGGCCGGTCTGATCGAGACGCTCGCCGCCGCGCCGTATCACGGCCGCGCGGACATGCCGGAAATCGCGCGGTCTCTGCATCTCGAGGTCGACGATCTGTTCCCGATCGCCGAAGTGCTGCAGCACCTCGGTTTCGCCGACGTGCGCGAGGGCGACATTTTCCTGACGCCGCCGGCGCGCGTGTTCTCCGAGTTCGGTACGCAGGAACGGAAGATGATGTTCGCCGAGCATCTGCTGCGGCACGTGCCGCTCGCGGCGCGGATCAAGAAGGTGTTGAACGAGCGGCCGGGGCATCGTGCGCCGCGCGTGCGCTTCGAGCAGGAGCTGGAAGACTTCCTGTCGGACAGCGCGGCGGAAGAGACGCTCGACGCGGTGATCAACTGGGGCCGTTACGGCGAGATCTTTTCGTATAACGACCAGACGGAAATCTTCAGTCTGGAAGACGTGGAATCTTGAGTCTGGGTTGCCGCGGAAACGATCGCGGTTCAGACAAAAAAGCGGCGAGGAAAACCTCGCCGCTTTTTTATTGCAGGTTGCCCCAGCGTGGGACCGCCGGCTCGGCCGTCGCCCACTTCCAGCCCTTGTCCTGCTGGCACGCGCTGGCCGTGAACCACCTCTCGGGCGCGTTCGGGCCGTCGCCGTCCTGCACCGAGAACACGAAGTCTTTGCACAGCGCGAGCGCCGAGTTAACCGCGCGCGTCACGCGCACCTGGCCGTGACCGTTCTCGATCGGCAACGTGTGCTTGACCGACCATGGTTTCGTTTCGCCGACCGGCATCGTGCCGACCAGCGCCGCCATCAGATCCTGCTGGTCTTTGTGCATGCTGCGCATGTAGCGCGCGACCGCTTCGTCGGTGGCGGCCTGCACCGCCACGCCGACGCCGAGCGCGACGGCCGGATTGCTGGTCACGATGCCCGAAGCGACACCCGCCGCCGCGCCGCTCGCGGCGCCGATCGACGCGCAGCCGCTCGCCAGCAGGCTCGCGCCGACGCATAGCGCGCCGGCCGCGACGAGCCGAAGCCGATCACCCCACGGAACGCCAGGCGAACGCAATTTCATTGCAGCGCACCCCAGCGCTCGGTGGCGGGTTCGGCCGATGCCCAACGCCAGTCCTTACCGTCACGGCAAACCGATGCGATGTAAAACGCGCTGCTCGCGGGCTTGTCGCGCGTTGCGGTCTGATCGACGGAAAAAACGATTTCCTTGCAGTCGAGCGCGCCGGTGCTGATCAGGCGGCTGACGGTCACGCGGCCGTGCTCGTCGTCTTCGATCGGGAAAGAGTGGGTGATGCTCCAGGGAGCGACCGCCCCGATCTCGAGCGGACCGGCCGCCTGCGCGATGCTGTTCTGCGTATTCGTGTGGACCACGCGCTCCGAATACTGCACGCCGGCGCGCGCGGCGGCGACCGCGCCGAGACCGATACCGGTCGCGACCGCCGCATTGCTGGTGACCTTGCCCGCGACCGCGGCACCCGCGATACCGGCGCCCGCGACCGCGCCTTCCGAGTACAACGAGCTGCAGCCGCTCAATGCCGACGATATTGCCAGCGCCAGCGCGATCAGCGCTGCTACGTGGGGGCGTTTGCCTGCGACAACGGAGTTCGCGTTGTCGGCCCACACCATGTTCTTTTGCATTTCTCCTGTCCCTGCCCGTACAGGTGCCTGCGTTCACGCGTCGCGCGTGTAAACGAAGGACACGTCGTTTATTACGCTGCCGCATTGTGCAGGATGCGTTTTGTAATTGGCAGCGAAAAAATGCAAGAAATTGCAAAACATCGTGCGCCGCGATGTTTTCTGCTGCATGGGCGGGAAGGCTTGCCTGGCTCTGCCAGGTATTTGGGAACGGCCGCCGCCATGGGCGAACGGCCTACGTTGCAGCGCGCCTATGAGTCGGCTTCGTCTTCGCCGCTTTCGTCGCCGTATGCGCTCAGCCGGTTGTACAGCGTTTTGAGGCTCACGCCGAGCGCCTTGGCCGCGCGCCGCTTGTCGCCGCCGCAGTACTTGAGGGTGCCGAGAATGATCTGCTTCTGCGCGTCGGCGAGCGGCGTGCCGATCCACACGCTCATCGCGTCGCCTTGCGTGACCGCTTTCTTGACTCGCGACGCAAGATGCGGATGCGGCAATTCGACGGTCTTCTCCGCGAGAATGAACGCGCGATACACGGCGTTCTTCAACTCTCGCACGTTGCCCGGCCACGACCATGAACGCAGCGTTTCGATCGAGCGTTTGCTGAAGCTCTTGTTGGTGGTTTCCTGCTGATTCAATTGCGCGAGGAAGTATTGCGCAAGCAACTCGCGATCGTTTTCGCGCTCGCGCAGCGGCGGCGCGCGCAGCGGAAACACCGCGAGCCGGTACATCAGATCCTCGCGCAAGCCGTTTTCCTTGACCGCCACCGCCGGGTCGCGATTGGTCGCGGCGATCACGCGCACGTTGCCGCTGATCAGCTCGTTGCCGCCGACCCGATAGAACGTGCCGGTTTCGAGCGCGCGCAGCAGCTTGACCTGGCGCACCGGCGCCATTTCGGTGATTTCGTCGAGAAACAGCGTGCCGCCGTTCGCATGTTCGAAGTAGCCGATGCGGCCTTGGACCGCGCCGGTGAAGCTGCCTTTTTCGTGGCCGAACAGCTCGGCTTCGATCAGCTCATCGGGAATCGCGCCGCAGTTCACGGCGACGAACGCGCCGTCCTTGCGGCCGCTGCGCTCGTGGATGGTGCGGGCGATCAGCTCCTTGCCGGTGCCGGATTCGCCGATGATCAGCGCGGTCGCGTCGGTATCGGCGACGCGTTCGATCTGCTCGTACAGATCGAGCATCACCGGCGACGAGCCGTACAGCAGCCCGTACGATTTCAGTCCCGCGACGGCATCCCCGACGCGCTGCTTCGCTTGTGGCGAAGCATTGCCGCCGGCGGACACGGTGGGCGAGTCCAGATCGATTGACGCCATAAAAAGGGGAGTCCTGTGCAAATGAAGTTCGTGATGCGGCGCGCAGGCCTTGAATGCGATAGACCGTACAGCCACTATCTCATAAAAGACGATTTAACCACTTCGACACGGCTTCCCGCAATCGAACTGGCAGCCGCGGCGGCAGCGGTGCGCGCAATCGGTCGAAAGTGCTCGAAATTGGCCTTTTTCAGCGCGCTGAAGCGGTAAATATACCGGGCACATGCATTGCATCATTGACCGTTTGACCGAGTCGTGCGAGCTTTTGACGGCTACGTCGCAGCGCTGCCGACCAGCGCAAAGCGGCAACCCGTCAACCCGCATCGCGCGGCTAAGCCCAAACGATCGCACCGCTTGAAGCGGCAATTCCGCGGCAACGCCACGAACGCCGAAGCAGACGAGGAGTAAACGATGACTGACACCACGCAACAACTTGCCCTCGGCGGACAGAAGATCGTCGAGGATCTTCGGGTGCTGCTGAGGGACTCGGAGGAAATGCTGCGGCTCGCCGCCAACGTGCCGGGCGAAGGCGTCAATGCGTTGCGCGACCGGCTCGGCACGCATGTGGAAACGCTGCAATCGACGCTCGGCGACGCGCAACGCAACGTGCATCGACGCTATCGCGAGGCGGCGGTCAGCACCGAGCACTATGTGCGCCACAACCCGTGGCGTTCGCTCGCGCTCGCGGCGGGCACCGGATTTCTGCTCGGCGTGCTGGTTGCTCGTTAGAGGCGGCGCGGCGAGCGACGCTCGCATCGGCTCGCTGGATGGCGGGGGACGTCTGGCACGAGCCGCACTCATTCGCATCACGATCCAAGGAGTTCATGATGACACGACCCACGATTGGTTTTTTTGGCGCATTGATGGCACTCGGCGGCTTTCTGGCGGTTCGCTACGTGCAGCACAAACGCACGGGCCAGATTTCCCCGGCCCGAGAGCTCAGCCGCTGGGAAAACGAGGGCGGTGCGGTAGCGGCGCCGGCAACCTTGTCGACGGAGCTCGCGCCCGCCTCCCAGAGTACGAACGGTTCAGGGCAGGCTGACGGCGAACACCGCGCATGGCCGTTTCCGCGTGGCTAACGCGCTGCGCTCGAATCCCAGGGTGGGCGGCGGTGCAGCCAGATCGGCGGTCGGCGCCTGGAAGGATTGTTAAATGAAGTTCGATAAACCCGTATAATAGGCAAATAGACAACAATCACGCAGCAATCGGCCGGAATTTGGCCTTTATTGTTGCGCTTTTTCATCAAATGGTCGGCGGGGCGGGACGCACGTCGAATCCGCGTCATTCAGCCGACCCGATCCAGCGGCATGCCCATGGGGATGTTCCGCATATTTTCTGACCCACGCTTGCAGGCTTTCGAAACGCGATGCCACATGTACTGATTGTCGATGACGACGCAAGTACCCGCGAGGCGCTTTCCGCCATCATTGGGGAAGACGGGCTGACCACCGCCACCGCGGGCGATCTGCGCGAAGCGCGTATTCAACTGATCCGGCAGATGCCGGACGTCGTATTTACCGACCTGAAGCTGCCCGACGGCAGCGGGGTCGATCTGTTCGAAGATCTCGATCCGCGCTCCGGCGTCGAAGTGATCGTGATCACCGGTCACGCAACGGTCGAGTCGGCGGTCAGCGCGCTGAAAATGGGCGCGGCCGACTACCTCGTGAAACCGATCAACATGCAGCGGGTGAAGGCGATCCTGTCGCGTCTGCCGCGCGCCGGCGACCTGAAGGCCGAGATCGGCACGCTGCGCGGCGAGTTGCGCCGCATGGGCCGCTTTGGTCTGATGCTCGGCAATTCGCCGGCGATGCAGGAGGTCTACGACCAGATCAGCCGCGTCGCGCCGACGGCGGCCTCGGTGATGCTGGTCGGCGAATCGGGCACCGGCAAGGAAGTCGCCGCGCAGACCCTGCACGAGCTGAGCCTGCGCCGCAAGCACGCGTTCCTCGCGGTCAACTGCGGCGCGATTTCCCCGAACTTGATCGAGTCGGAAATGTTCGGCCACGAGCGCGGTTCGTTCACCGGCGCTGACCGGCAGCACAAGGGCTATTTCGAGCGCGCGAACGGCGGCACGCTGTTCCTCGACGAAATCACCGAGATGCCGATCGAGTTGCAGGTGAAGCTGCTGCGCGTGCTCGAGACCGGCATGTTCATGCGTGTCGGCACGACCAAGGAAATCGAAACCGATGTGCGCCTGATTGCGGCCACCAATCGCGATCCGGAGCAGGCGGTGCTCGAAGGCAAGCTGCGGCTGGACCTTTACCACCGGCTGAACGTGTTTCCGATCAGCCTGCCGCCGCTGCGCGATCGCGGCAAGGACGTCGAACTGCTCGCGCAATCGTTCCTCGATGAGCTCAACGAGCGTCACGGCACGAAGAAGCATTTCCCGGTCGCGGTGAAGGAGATGCTGCTGTCGTATCCGTGGCCGGGCAATGTGCGCGAGCTGAAAAACTACGTGCAGCGTGCGCACATCATGTCGAGCGCGGATTCGGATACCACGGCGACCGTGCCGTTGCAGATCACGCTATCGAAGCCCGCGACCGGCACCGCGATCACGATCCCGTTCGGCACCTCGCTCGCGGAGGCCGACCGTCAGCTGATCCTGGCGACGCTCGAGCAATGCGGCGGCGTGAAGACGCGCGCCGCGGAAATTCTCGGCATCAGCCTGAAGACGCTGTACAACCGGCTCGTCGAGTACGGCAACGATGCGCGCGACGACGGCGATCCCACCGACGAATCACGCGCGCTCGGCGACGCGGACGCCTGATTCGCGCTCGTTCGCGCGTCATCTGCATCATCAGCGATCGCCCGCCCGGGCTTCTGGGCGGGCATTCGAACGGCACAGGCCTTGCTGCGCTCCAGTGGAACGCAAAACGAGGTCACCGACATGCCGCACCTGCCGCATTCCGCTGCCGTTTCCCCGCCGTCCGGGCCGTTGCGCGCTCACCGGCCCGAACCGGTCGAGCCTCCCGCCACGCCGCCGAACCCGGCCGAACCCGACACGATTCCCGGCCCGACACCCGAGCCGATCGAGCCCGTGGAACCGGTCACGCCGCCGATCGGCGATCCGCCGCCGCAGCCGACACAAACGCCTCAGGCCGCCGTCCAATGGTCGCGACCACCGGAACGCTGATACGGCCCTCGATGACGTACTATCGCGCGCTCGATCCAACCGCCCCCGCACTGCAGCGGACCTTGGTCCGCTGCAGTGCATTGCTGTACTTGTTACAAAGCCGGCGCATGTTTTACCGGCAATTTACGGTTTCGCCCCCTAGACTGTAGGGATGCCGCAACAAGCGGCAGGCTTCCCCCGGAGGCACGATCATGAGACACCCCGCATTGCGACGTTCCGCCCGGCACTCCAAGCGCGGACCACGGCCGGCCGATGTCAAGACTGAACCGGCGGAGTCGCCGGACCCGGCCGCGCAGAACCGGATCGCCCCGCATACGCCGCCGGACGGCGAGCACAACCAGGGCGGGGTGCGTCAGGAAGGCCTCGAATACCAGCGCGATCTCGGCTCGGAACAGGACGCCTGACGCAGCGCAGTACCCGGGCGGAGTGTTCCGGCGACTATGACGCCGGTAAGAAGACCTCCGCTTTGGTCAGATTTAACAGAAAAATTTTCTTCGCAATAAGTGATGATTGCGGGGATTAGCTCGTTTGTCACATTTCCATACAACTTTATTTCCGATATCTCAAATATCGGCACGTTGCTTGCATGCACCGTTTTGGCGCAATTCCGCATACAACGAAACAATGGAGCACTAATGAGCAGATTGATCGTGGTATCGAATCGTGTCGCACCGATTCAGGAAGCGCGTCCGGCAGCGGGCGGGCTCGCGATCGGCGTGCTGGACGCACTGAAGGAAACCGGCGGCGTCTGGTTCGGCTGGAGCGGCGAAACGGTCAGCGAGCCATCCGCGCCCGTGATCGAGAAGCAGGGCAACGTCACCTACGCGACGGTGGGCCTCACCAAGCGCGATTACGACGAGTACTACCGCGGTTTTTCGAACACCACGTTGTGGCCGACCTTCCACTATCGCAACGACCTGTCCCGCTACAACCGCGAGGACTACGCGGGCTACCAGCGCGTCAACGCGACGCTCGCGAAGCAGTTGAAGGAACTGCTCAAGCCCAGCGACATCATCTGGGTGCACGACTACCATCTGCTGCCGTTCGCGCGTTGCCTGCGCGATCTCGGCGTGAAGAACCCGATCGGCTTCTTCCTGCACATTCCGTTTCCGGTGCCCGAGGTACTGCGCACGATTCCGCCGCACGAAGAGCTCGTCAAGGCGATGTGCAGCTACGACGTGATCGGTTTTCAAACCGAGGCGGATCGCCAGTCGTTCGTCGACTATATCGAGCGCGGTCACCACGGCACGTCGAGCGAAGACGGCATGGTGCACGCGTACAACCGCTTCCTGAAGGTCGGCGCGTACCCGATCGGCATCTATCCGGATGCGATCGCGAAGGCCGCCGAGCAGTTCACCGACCGCAAGGCGGTGCGCAGCCTGCGTGACGGCATGCGCGGGCGCAAGCTGATCATGAGCGTCGACCGGCTCGATTATTCGAAGGGGCTGGTCGAGCGCTTCCAGGCATTCGAGCGGCTGTTGCAGAACGCGCCGGGCTGGCACGGCCGCGTGTCGCTCGTGCAGATTGCGCCGCCGACCCGCGCGGACGTGCAGACTTATCAGCGCATCCGGCAGACGCTCGAAGGCGAAGCGGGCCGCATCAACGGCCGGTTCGCGCAACTCGACTGGACGCCGATCCAGTACCTGAACCGCAAGTACGAGCGCAATCTGCTGATGGCGCTATTCCGCCAGTCGCAGGTCGGCTATGTAACGCCGCTGCGCGACGGCATGAACCTGGTGGCCAAGGAGTACGTCGCGTCGCAGGACCCGGCCGATCCGGGCGTGCTCGTGCTATCGCAATTCGCGGGCGCGGCCGAGCAGCTGCCGGGCGCGCTCGTCGTGAATCCGTTCGATCTGTCGCAGATGGCCGAAGCGCTCGAACGCGCGCTGTCGATGCCGCTCGCCGAGCGTCAGGCGCGTCATGCGGACATGATGGAGCCGATGCGCGAGAACAATCTGTCGGTTTGGCGCGATACCTTCCTGGACGATCTGCGCCACGTCGCGACCGCTTCTTCGGTGACGGCCAAAGCGGTAAAGCTCGCTGACGTGACGGCATCCTCCTGAGCGGACAGTCGCGGCCCGCGCGTGGGCGGGCGACGCGGGGGCCGGTCACGTCGTGAATGAAGTGACAACGAAGATCGAAGCAAAAAGGGCGTGCATCGCGTCGTGCGATGCGCGCCCTTTTTCGTGGGTGCGTTGCGCGTCGAGCGGCCACAAACCCAGCCGCAACGCGGCCACAACCCTCAAGCCGGCTGCGTCGCCTTCTGCATGACCCGCATCGTGCTGACGACCGCCGCGACCGCCGAGAACCCCGCGGCCACATACAGCGCGATGACCGTCCCGCTTTGCGGCGCGACGCCGAAGATCAGCGCGACCAGCGCCGCGCCGAGCGTTTGCCCGGTCAGGCGCGCGGTGCCGAGCATGCCGCTCGCGCCGCCGCTGCGTTCGCGCGGCGCGGACGACAGCATCGTCCGATTGTTCGGCGACTGGAAGATGCCGAAGCCCGCGCCGCACAGCGCCATGCGCCACGAAATCTGCAGTGCGTCGGGATGAGGGCCGAGCGTCGCGAGCAGCAGCAGGCCGACCGTCATCGCGGCGAGCCCGACGCCGCCGAGCCAGCCGGACGATATCCTGTCCGACAGGACCCCTGCAATCGGCGCCGCGATGATGATGATCGCGGGCCACGGCGTCATCAAAAGACCGGTTTCGACCTGCGACATACCGAGCGTTTCCTGCAGCAGGAACGGTAGCGACACGAACGCGAGCATCTGCGCGCAGAACGAGCAGACCGACGTCCCGATCGACAGCGCGAACACCGGAATACGCAGCAGGTCGATCGGCAGCAGCGGCGCGGGCCGCGTCAGTTGCCGGCGCACGAAGAAGTAGCCGACCACCAGAGCACCGAGTGCTTCGAGCGTCACGTAGCCGAAGCGCTGGCCGTGGCCGAGGCCATCGACCGCGAAAATCAGCAGGCCGAACACGATCGCGTTCATCACCGCGCTCAGATAGTCATACGGTGATTCGTGGCCGGGGTTCATCGGCAGCGCCTTGAAGCCGCCGACGATCGCCGCGATCCCGATCGGCACGTTGATCGCAAACAGCCACGGCCACGTCGCGATCGCGAGCACGCCAGATGCGACCGTCGGTCCGACCGCCGACGACACCGCCACCACGATCGCATTGATGGAGACGCCGCGCCCGAGCTGCGCCGGCGGATAGATCATGCGGACGATCGCGGTGTTCACGCTCATGATGCCGGCCGCGCCGAAGCCTTGGACCACGCGCGCGAGCGCGAGCGTCGCGAGCGAGTTCGACAGCGAGCAGCCGAGCGACGCGACCGTGAACAGGATCAGACCGGATAGATAAATGCGCCGATAGCCGATGCGGTCGCCGAGCGACGCCATTGGCAGCAGCGAGATCGTGATCGCGAGCTGATACGCGTTGACGACCCAGATCGACGCAGCGGCGCTCGCGTTGAGATTGCGCGCGATCGTCGGCAGCGCGACGTTGGCGATTGCGCTATCGAGCACCGCGAGCGTCAGCGACAGCGCGATGACGAGCATCGCCCAGTAGCGTTGTGGAACCGGCAGGCCCAGTTCCTTGCCTTCGAAGCGGGGAGTGGAGGACGTCGGGCCATCCGTGCGCGGGGAGGGTGCGTGCATCGATTGTTCGATTTGTCGGAGATGTTGCCGCGCCTGTGCGCGGCTCACGCGCTGGCCGCTCTGGGCATACCGGTCGTCGCGGCGGTGGCGTTACCAGCACGCCGGCGCCGCGCTCGCGTCATTTGAGTTCGTAAAGGCCGGTGTGGGTCGTCGAGTCGATTTCGTTCAGATGCGTCATGAAGCGCGCGACCGCGTTGGTGGTCTCCGCGCTGACCGGCAGATGCGGCACCTTCAGCGCATGCAGCCGGAAAATAAACCGATGCGTGCGATCGCCGCGCGGCGGCGCGGCGCCGCCGAAGCCGACTGTCCCATAGTCGTTGCGCAACTGTATCGCGCCCTGCGGCAGCAGCGAGCCGTCGGCCTTGCCGGCGTTGCGCGGCAGCGAGCGCGCGTCGGCCGGGATGTTGACGACGACCCAATGCCAGAAGCCGCTGCCGGTCGGCGCGTCGGGATCGTGAACGGTGAGCGCGAAGCTTTGCGTGTCCGCGGGTGGCGCTTCCCATTGCAGTGACGGCGAGATGTTTTCGCCGTCGCCGCCGAACGCCTTGTCGTTGTACTCGTGGTCTCTCGGCATGAAGCCGTTGTTGGGAAAGTCGTCGGACCAGAGACGGAAGTCAGCCATGATGTGCCTCCCTTGTTGATTGCTTCTGGGATCGTCGGAGTGCGCGATGTCCCGGCGGCGAGGCGCATCTCGCGGGCATGCCGGAGCGCGTGAGGACGTGCCGTGAAAGCGCCAAGAAAGCACCCGGAAAACGCCGCCGAAGCGTGCCTCGAAGGTATCTCGAAAGCATGCCGGGTGAGCTTTTCGAGTGTAGCACCAGCGGCCGGAGACTCGCGCACAAGGCAGCCCGCGTGTGGTTTCAGCCGCGTTCCTCGAACTCCGGCGCGTCGCTTCTAATCCACGCGACGAGCCGCTCGATCACACCCGCGATATCGCGATTCGCACCCCGCAAAGCGCATTCCCACACAACCGCGACGCGCCAGCCGCTCGCCAGCAACGCGGCGCGCACCTTGTCGTCGTTGCTGCGATTGCGGCCGATCTTGTCGCGCCAGAAGTCGGGCCGCGTCTGCGGCCATTTGAACAGATGACAGTCGTGGCCATGCCAGAAGCAGCCATGCACGAGCACCACGGCGCGATAACGCGGCAGCACGACGTCGGGGCGGCCGGGCAGATCGCGCGCGTCGAGCCTGAAGCGCAGACCCCGCCGATGCAGCAGGCTGCGGATCAGCACCTCCGGCTTGGTGTTGCGGCCGCGAATGCCGGACATCATCCGGCTGCGCGTCGCGCTATCGACGATATCGACCATCGTCAGAGGGCCAACGGGTCGCGCGGCCGCTCAGGCGTAGAGCGGCAGGGAGTGTTTCGACGCATCGCGGGTCGGGTGGGCGAGCAGGGTCTGCACATGCGGCAGCATGATACGCGCCACTTCGCGCATCACCGGCATCACGACGCTGTTGCCGAACTGCCGGTAGGCCTGCGTATCGCTGACCGGAATCCTGAAGGTGTCGGGAAAGCCCATCAGCCGCGCGCATTCGCGCGGCGTCAGACGACGCGGGCGCAGCGCCTCGCCCTGATAGACGAGTATTTCGGAGCCGTCCTTGTGATAACGCGCGGACAGCGTGCGCGTCACGCTCTCCGGATACGCCATGCCGAAACCGAAGCCGTTGCCCGCCGCGCGATGCTTGGCCGCGTAGTTCTGCAGATACGCCCACAGCTTCGGGGTGAGCGTGTACTTCGGCTGCACGCGGCGCGCGGCGTGATCGAAGAAGCGGTCGTGGTCCCACGGCAGCACGGGTTCCGTGCCGTCCGTGCGATGCAGGATCGCGCCGAGCCGCGGACCCTCGTCGGGCAGCCGCAGATCGTCCCACGTGAACGCGGTCTTGCCGCGAAAGCCGACGATGATGATGCGCTCGCGATGCTGCGGCGTGAAATGCTGGCCATCGATCACGCGGTAGTGCACTTCGTAGCCGAGCTCGTCGCGCAGCGTTTGCAGGATCACGTCGAAGGTGCGGCCCTTGTCGTGCGACAGCAGATTTTTCACGTTTTCGAGCAGGAATGCGGCGGGGCGCTTCGCGGCGATGATCCGCGCGACGTCGAAAAACAGCGTGCCTTGGGTCGTGCATTCGAAACCGTGCGGCCGGCCAAGCGCGTTTTTCTTGCTGACGCCGGCGATCGAAAACGGCTGGCACGGAAAGCCGCCGAGCAGCACGTCGTGGCTCGGCACGTCCTCGGCGGGAAACGTGACGATGTCGCCGATCAGCGCGTGCGCGCTGCCGCTCGCGGCGCTGTCGCCGTAGTTCTGACCGTAGTTCTCGCGATAAGTCCGCGTCGAGAATTCGTTCCACTCGCTGGTGAACACGCATTCGCCGCCGTGCGCCTCGAAGCCCATCCGAATGCCGCCGATACCCGCGAACAGATCGATGAAGCGGAAGCGCGCCGTGTCGCCCGCCTGTTGCGCCTCACGCGCGCCTTGCCGCAGCAGATCGCGCAACGCGGGTTCGAGCATCGCGGGACAACGCGTTTCACCTTTTTCCCAGCGACGCACCGTCTTGATGTCCTTGCCGACATGGGCTGCGATTTCGCGTTGGGTGAAACGGGCGCGCGCCTGCTTGAGCAGGTCGAATGGGGCGACGAGGGTCACGTGGCGTCCTGGCTGGGAATTTTTGCGGACATTATGACCTAAGGTCGTCCCCTTTCCCTATTTTTAGCGCGGATTGATCAGGATTTTTTCGCGATATGTCGCGTTGCTGTGATTGTCGGCGGCGTAGGAGCGGTGAGGCAGTGTGTGGGCTGGCGAGATCAGGCCGACTTCGCCTTCTTCGCCGGCTGAGCCGGTTCGAATCGCGAGGTCGGAGCGGGCGCGAAGCGTTCCCATTCGGGCAGCGGCGTCGAGGCGAGCCGATCGAGCTGCAGCAGCAGGCTGTCGACTTTATCCAATTGGGCGGGAGATAGCTGGCCGCTGTCGACCAGCGCGGTCAGCCGTTTGCGCCAATAGGTGGCGGGCAGGATCGGACCGCCGAAATCGCCACGCAGCGATACGTGCATCACGCGTGCGATGTGCGCGATATCGTGGTCGATCAACGCAGCTTGCGATGATCCCGAAATCGTAGTGTCCGTATGGTCCATGACTCCTCCCTGAACGCATTTACGGCGGTGCGCGGCGAGACTTTAGGCCTAATTTGATAAAAAACTTGCCCGATCGCCCATCGGCATTCGACGATGGCGCCGTGCCGCGCGCGGCACGGCCCCCGGGAACAGCCGTTGCTAAATCCCACATACCGGCGGAATACCGCGCCGGCATCTCTGTCGACTACGCATATGGGAGCCGAACATGAACAAGGATCAAGTGAAGGGCGTTGGCGAGCAGGTCAAGGGCAAGGTCAACGAGGCCGTCGGCAAGGCCACGAACGACCCCGCGAAGGAACTCAAGGGCGATGTGCAGCAGGGCGCCGGCAAGGTGCAGAAGGCCTATGGCGATGCGAAGGAGGACGCCAAGGACAATGCAAAGCGCGGTCATCACTGACCCCGTTCGGCGTAGGTTGCCGTAACGGCGAGGCGTCGCGACTGTCGCGGCGCCTTTGTTTTTCGGACGGTGCAGATCGGAGCGCGCCAGTCCGATTTCACTGTTTGGGTCGCGGCTGACGCTCGCGCGGCGGCCGGCCTGGGAGTAACCCGTGATCACGATGATGGGCATTCCGCACGCGCCGCCAGCCCTTTAGACTTGGCGGAAATCCCAGCAGGAGGTCGCGCCAATGACACCCGAAAAGATACTTTCGATGTTCGAACGGCAGTACCTGGAAGGCAAGGCGCCGCCCGATCTCGAAGCGACCTGTGCGAGCTTCGCGACGTGGCTTGCGGCCGCGTGGGAACTGCTCGACGGCACCGAGAAGACGCTGCTGGTGACGGTCGGCGCGACGTTGTGGCGAGAGGGCTTCAACCTGCGCGCGGGCACGGCGACGAAGGACTTGTGGTGATCCGCCGATCGCGAACGGCGCTGTTGCCGCGGCGTCTGTAAGGTCTTCGCGCGGCCTCGCACGCGTTGTGGCGAGTCGGTTTATATTGGGCGGTCTTGCAATTTCTGACCCTAGGGCGACCCGAACCCATGACCGATTTATCCGCTTTCGCGATCACGAAGAAATGGCCGGCCGAGCATCCGGACCGGATTCAGCTCTATTCGCTGCCGACGCCCAATGGCGTAAAAATCTCGATCATGCTCGAGGAAACCGGCTTGCCGTACGAGCCGCATCTGGTGCGCTTCGACACCAACGATCAGATGACGCCGGCGTTTCTGTCGCTGAACCCGAACAACAAGATTCCGGCGATCCTCGATCCGCACGGTCCCGACGGCAAACCGCTGCCGCTGTTCGAATCGGGCGCGATCCTGATCTATCTGGCCGACAAAAGCGGCCAGCTGATCCCACAGGACGCCGCTGGGCGCTACGAGACGATCCAGTGGGTGATGTTCCAGATGGGCGGCATCGGTCCGATGTTCGGCCAGGTCGGTTTCTTCCACAAATTCGCCGGCAAGGAATACGAGGATAAGCGTCCGCGCGATCGCTACATCGCCGAATCGAAGCGGCTGCTCGGCGTGCTGGAACAACGCCTCGACGGACGCGCCTGGGTGATGGGCGACCAGTATTCGATCGCCGATATCGCGATCTTCCCGTGGGTGCGCAATCTGGTCGGCTTTTATGAGGCCGGAGAGCTGGTCGGCATTCAGGACTTCCCGAACGTGCGGCGCGTGCTGGCTGCGTTCGTCGAGCGTCCGGCGGTAGCGCGCGGCCTGAATATTCCGCAGCGGCCGGCCTGATGGCCTGCGTCGCCTCGGCGGTTCTTCGTGTCCTTGAAATTAGTACCGCTGAGCGCGTATAACTTTTTAGCTGAGTAAAGTTCTTACCGGCTTTTCGGGCGGCTTTTCGGGCGGCCTTCGCGCGGCAGCGCCGTGATGCGACCGGACAAAAAGGTGGAGCAATGAGCGCCGTTACATTGTTCGCATGGTCCGTTCCGGCGTATTTCCAGGATTCCGTGGTCGATCACACCTGGGTCACGACTTACGACAGCCGCGTGAAGATATATCCGGCGCTGGCGGATGTCCTGCTCGCGGGCGAGCATTATTGGTACAGCTGGGGCAGCTTCCACGCCCGAGGTGGGACGCCGGTCAGTGCGGATGGTTTTCTGGCTTCCGGCGCGGCAAATCTGCTTTATGCTAGTTGCTTATGTAAGCCCGATGTGGACTCGAACATCGATCCGGCCGCTCGTGGAACGATCTTCAGCTATGGTCGCGATGGTGTATGCCATCAGCTGTCGAACCAGATTCTTTGGGCGACCGGTGGCGCTGGAGCAGCTCCAGCTACGGTGCGCGCGTCCAGGGGCTACTGGTTGAGCAACGCGATCTTCGGAACGTACGGCAAGCAGCATGCTGCATGGGCGAGCAAAAAGATTCAGTGCTCGACACCAAGCGGGAGTAACGCCATGAAGTCAGCACATCAGGAATCCGATGTCGACGATTTTCAGGAGCATCTTCAGGCGACCTTGAAGGGTCCCGACGCGCAAGCGAAGATCAAGTCGTTGATGAATCATCGCCGCGCATTTATGGTGCAGGTCGAGCGTTTGCAATACGCCCCGCAGGGTAGCGATGCTCCGTCGGCCTCGGAGCTCAATCAGGCCTATTCGTCTTTTCTCCACGACGCCGCCGACATTCTGGGTGCCGAGGACTTCGAGCGAGTATTCGGTGAACGCCCAAAGGATCACATGAACGTCGTCGATCCTTCGATATACGAGCAAAGTCTGCGTCGGCCGATGCAAAAATAACGGGGCCGTTGGACTGGCGTCGCCTCAGACGCGTTTCGCGATCACCGTCGTCGAACTCGCAAGGTCGAGATTCTTTTTTGCGCTTAGCTGTTTCACGAACGATCGATCCAGCAGATGACAGAGGAAATGCTGAAGGCTTGGGGCTATTTCCACGATTGGTTTCTGGACAGCGTGCTCATCGGGCAGAATCGAGCTTTCCGAACCGCTGTCCGGCGACGGCAACGAGGACCAACTACCAGAAGAACTGAGCGGGACGATGGAGATTCACATTCGCGGCGATTAGTCAGCGCTGTGGGAGCCCATGTTGTAATACTTTTGCGGGCAACGCCGGGAAGCTATCTGGTCCCCCTGACAGGAATCGAACCTGTATCTAGCGCTTAGGAGGCACTTGTTCTATCCATTGAACTACAGGGAGAGGACCGGGCCGGACAGATCGGCGAGGACTCGGTGAGTCCACACTGACCGGCGAGCGCAGAGTATATCAAACCGGCGCGGGCAAAAGGAGAGCCAAGCCAGCAACCGGCCCGCGCGCCCCAACAACCTCAAAAAGAAACGGCCCCGCAGACATCGCCTGCCGGGCCGTGCAAACCACCTGACCATCCGGCGAAGGGCACCCAACCGCGCCCATCGCCCGACGTCATGACAACATTAAAACTCGACTACCGCGAACTCCGCCTTGCCCACGTCGCACAGCGGGCAGCGCCAGTCTTCCGGGATGTCGGCGAAGCGCGTGCCCGGCGCGATGCCTTCTTCGGGCAGGCCGTCTTCCTCGTTGTAGATCCAGCCGCAAATCAGGCAGACCCAGCTCTTGTATTCCGTCACTTCGATTACTTCACTCACGACACACTCTCTCGTTCAATGCAATGGCCGGCTGCTCTGCCCCTTTATGGGGCGGCGCGGCGACCCGCAATATTACCGGAATTAGTCAATTCAGCCGCAGACGACCTGTGCGCCGCGGTCGCAACGCATCCGCGAGGCCCGGGCTCGCGGCGACCGGTCTCGTCACACAAAGCGTGTACGCTTTGCTCTGCAAGCTATCTGATTCGACAGATGTGGCGCCCGCCTGGCATGGATTGCGACGATCGGTCTCAGGACCAGGCTGCTGGCGGTATCGCGTGGACGAGTTTCGCTTCCAAAGGAGAAAACGATGTTTAAAAACAGACGGTTGGTCGGCATCGTGGCGGCAGGACTGCTCGCCGTGTCGGGCGTGGCGCAGGCGGAGGGCGTGACCTTCGTGCAACCGGCGGACGGGGCGACCGTCACCAACCCGGTGCACGTCGTGTTCGGCCTCGACGGCATGAAGATCGCGCCTGCCGGCACGATGACGGAGGGCACCGGACATCATCATCTGCTGGTCGACGGCAAGCCGCTGCCGAAAGGCGAGGTTATCGCCGCGACCGACAAGTCGCTGCACTTCGGCAAAGGCCAGACCGAAACCGATCTGACGCTGCCGCCGGGCGACCATACGCTGACGCTGCAATTCGGCGACGGCGCGCATCGCTCGTATGGGCCGCAGATGAGCAAGACGATCACGGTGCATGTGAAGTAAGCCGTTGTTCGAAAAGCCGGGCCGGCGCGCGGGTGTCGCCGGCCGCACCGATTGCGTTGCACGCCGCCTTGCACGCATCTCCCCCCAGGCATCCCTGCGACCGGCCCCGCGCCCGGTACAATGAGCAGTTCCGACTCATCGCTGTCTTCTCCCATTCCCATGTCGCTTTACACCATTACCGGAGCCCAGCTCGCGTTCGGTCACGTCGCGCTGCTCGACCACGCGGATTTCTCGCTCGAAGCGGGCGAGCGCGTCGGGCTGATCGGGCGCAACGGCGCGGGCAAGTCGTCGCTGTTGAAGATCGTCGCCGATCTGGCCAAACCCGACGACGGCCTCGTCTCGCGTCAACAGCATCTGAGCACGGTGTACGTGCCGCAGGAGCCCGAGTTCAACGCCGACGACACCGTGTTCGACGCGGTCGCCGCCGGTCTCACCGAGGCGCGCGCGCTGCTCGACGAATACGACGCGGTCGCGCATCAGCTCGCCGACACGCCGGAAGGCGCGGAACACGACGCGCTGCTTGCGCGCATGAACACGCTGCAATCGTCGCTGGACGCCGCGGACGCATGGAACTGGAGCACCCGCGTCGCGACCACGCTGCAGCAGATCGGCCTGAACGGCGAAGCGCGCGTCGGCTCGCTGTCGGGCGGCATGCAAAAGCGCGCCGCGCTCGCGCGCGCGCTCGTCGTGCAGCCCGACGTGCTGCTGCTTGACGAGCCGACCAACCATCTCGACTTCGACGGCATCCGCTGGCTCGAAGACCTGCTGGTGTCGCTGCGCGCGGGGCTGCTGTTCATCACGCACGATCGCGCGTTTCTCGACCGCGTCGCGACGCGCATCGTCGAACTCGATCGCGGGCGGCTGCTGTCGTATCCGGGCAATTTCTCCGCGTACCAGACGCGCAAGGCGCAGCAGCTCGAAGTCGAGCGTATCGAGAACGAGAAGTTCGACAAGCTGCTCGCGCAGGAAGAAGTGTGGATTCGCAAGGGTGTCGAGGCACGCCGCACGCGCAGCGTGGGGCGCATCGCGCGGCTCGTGCAGATGCGCAACGAGCGCGCCGAGCGCCGCAACGTGCAAGGCAACGTGAAGCTCGACGTCGGTCAGGGCGAGAAGTCCGGCAAGATCGTCGCGGAACTGACGGACGTGACGAAGCGCTATGGCGAGCGCACGGTGGTGGACCGCTTCACGGCTACGGTGATGCGCGGCGACAAGATCGGCTTCGTCGGTCCGAACGGCGCGGGCAAGACCACGCTGCTGAAGCTGATCCTCGGCGAACTCGCGCCAGATGAAGGCAATGTGCGCGTCGGCACCAATCTGCAGGTCGCCTATTTCGATCAGATGCGCGCTGCGCTCGATCTGGAAAAGAGTCTCGCCGACACGATCAGCCCGGGCAGCGAGTGGGTCGAAATCAACGGCCAGAAGAAGCACGTGATGAGCTACCTCGGCGACTTCCTGTTCGCGCCGGAGCGCGCGCGTTCGCCGGTCAAGTCGCTGTCGGGCGGCGAGCGCAACCGGCTGTTGCTCGCGCGTCTGTTCGCGCGTCCGGCCAACGTGCTGGTGCTCGATGAACCGACCAACGACCTCGACATTCCGACGCTCGAACTGCTCGAAGAACTGCTGATCGATTACGACGGCACGGTGCTGCTCGTCAGCCACGACCGCGCGTTTCTCGATAACGTGGTGACGTCGGTGATCGCATCGGAAGGCGGCGGCAAGTGGCGCGAATACGTCGGCGGCTTTACGGACTGGCAGACGCAGCGCGATCGATCGGAGCAACTCGCGCTCGAAGCACAGAAGGAATCGAGCAAGGAAGCACCGAAAGAAGCGGCGCCGAAGGAAAGCGCCACGGGCCGCAATGCGCAGCGCAGCGCGAAGCTGTCGTTCAAGGAGCAGCGCGAACTGGAGGCGCTGCCGAAAATGATTGCCGACCTCGAAGCCGAACAGAAGGCGATCGGCGCGCAGCTCGAAGACGGCTCGGTGTTCGCGAAGGATGCACGCGAAGGCGCGCGTCTGACCGAGCGCTATGCCGAGATCGACGAAGAACTGATGCTCGCGCTCGAGCGGTGGGACGAGTTGGAAAACCGCGTCAAGTGACGCAACGCGGTGCGCGCGCCGCATGGCGCGCTTCCTCACGCATGAGCTGATGCAGCATGCGCGGGCGGCACGAAAACAACAGAGAACGCCGCTGCGCATGCATTGAATGTTCAGCGGGCGCACGTCCGTGCAGTTCCGCCGCTACCTGCCGATAGCCATTGCGCCGCCGTCCCGCGAGACGTCCATCCTCCGGCGCATGTCCCCCAGCGCCCGCCGCGCCTTATCCAGTCGGCCAATTCAGCGCGACGTCAATTGCCGCCGTGATCGAAATCAGTACAATACCCCGCGAACAGGCTTCCCCGGCGGGCTGAGCGTCGATGCTCGGCCTCTGAGCGCGCCAGCGGAAGCCGCGCAACAAAACAGCTTGCCCGCACTGCGGGCACTCCGCCTAACCCTGTTGTTTCGTTTCGCTTTTTTTGAAAACTCAACGCATTGTCCACGGCCCTGTCCACAGGACCTGTGGACAACGATGAACCGACGCACCGAGTCAATCATGTCTACGAAAAAGCCAAACGCCGCGTATAGCGAAGCGTCGATCAAGGTGTTGAAGGGTCTTGAGCCGGTCAAGCAACGACCCGGCATGTACACCCGCACCGAGAATCCGCTGCACATCATCCAGGAAGTCATCGACAACGCATCGGACGAAGCCCTCGGCGGCTACGGCCGGCAAATCACGGTCACACTGCACGCGGACCATTCGGTCTCGGTCGACGACGACGGCCGCGGCATTCCGTTCGGCCTGCACCCCGACGAAGGCGTACCGGTCGTCGAAATCGTTTTCACGCGCCTGCATGCGGGCGGCAAATTCGACAAGGCCGCCGGCGGCGCCTATACGTTCTCGGGCGGTTTGCACGGCGTCGGCGTGTCGGTCACGAACGCGCTGTCCACGCGGCTCGACGTCACCGTGTGGCGCGACGGCAAGGTGGCCGAACTGAGCTTCGCGCACGGCGACGTCGCGAAGCCGCTCCAGGTGCGTGCCGCCACCAAGGCCGACAAGAAATCCGGCACGCGGGTGACCGCGTGGGCCGATCCGAAGTACTTCGATTCGCCGAACCTGCCGCTCGGCGAGTTGCAGCGTCTATTGCGCTCGAAAGCGGTGCTGCTGCCGGGCGTCGAAGTCACGCTCGTCAACGAAAAGACCGGCGAGCAGCAAAGCTGGAAATACGAAGACGGCCTGCGCGGCTATCTGCTCGAAGGCATGAACGGCAGCGATCTGCTGATTCCGCTGTTCGAGGGCGAGCGCTATGCGGAAAGCTCGCGTTCGAGCGAAGAGACGTTCGCCGAAGGCGAGGGCGCAGCGTGGGTCGTCGCGTGGAGCGAGGAAGGGCCGCTCACGCGCGAGTCGTACGTGAACCTGATTCCGACGCCCGCGGGCGGCACGCATGAGTCGGGTTTGCGCGACGGTCTTTATCAGGCGGTCAAGAGCTTCGTCGAGTTGCACAACCTGCAGCCGAAAGGCGTGAAGCTGCTTGCCGAAGACGTGTTCGCGCGCGTGTCGTTCGTGCTGTCGGCGAAGGTGCTCGATCCGCAGTTTCAAGGGCAGATCAAGGAGCGCCTGAATAGCCGCGACGCGGTCAAGCTGGTGTCGTCATTCGCGCGGCCGGCGCTCGAACTGTGGTTGAACCAGCACGTCGAGCACGGCAAGAAGCTCGCAGACCTCGTGATCAAACAGGCCCAGGCGCGCACGCGCGCGGGCCAGAAAATCGAGAAGCGCAAGAGCTCGGGTGTCGCGGTGCTGCCCGGCAAGCTGACCGATTGCGAATCGACGGAAATCGGACGCAACGAGCTGTTCCTCGTCGAGGGTGACTCGGCGGGCGGCTCCGCGAAGATGGGCCGCGACAAGGAATACCAGGCCATTCTGCCGCTGCGCGGCAAGGTGCTGAACACGTGGGAAACCGAGCGTGATCGTCTGTTCGCGAACAACGAGGTGCACGACATTTCGGTAGCGATCGGCGTCGATCCGCATAATCCGGACGACAAGGTCGATCTGTCGAATCTGCGCTACGGCAAGATCTGCATTCTGTCGGATGCGGACGTCGACGGCTCCCACATTCAGGTGCTGCTGCTCACGCTGTTCTTCAAGCACTTCCCGCAGCTGATCGAGCGTGGCCATGTGTGCGTCGCGCGGCCGCCGCTGTTTCGCGTCGATGCACCCGCGCGCGGCAAGAAGCCCGCGCAGAAGCTCTATGCGCTCGACGAAGGCGAACTCGAGGCGATTCTCGACAAGCTGCGCAAGGACGGCGTGCGCGACAACCAGTGGTCGATCAGCCGCTTCAAGGGTCTCGGTGAAATGAGCGCCGAGCAGCTGTGGGACACCACGATGAATCCCGACACGCGCCGCCTGCAACCGGTTGCGCTCGGTGAACTCGACTACGACGCGACCGTCGCGCGCATGACGATGCTGATGGGCAAGGGCGAAGCGGCGTCGCGCCGCAGCTGGCTCGAAGAGAAGGGCAACGAAGTGGAAGCGGACATCTGAGCGCATTTGCGCCTCGATGCGGCATACGACACTTCAAGCCAAACACGGACACGGAATCTAGATGGACGACGATAACACTCTCGACCTTTTCAACGAGCCGCCGTCGGACGGCGACGTGCTGACGCTCGGCAACTACGCGGAGCGCGCGTATCTCGAGTATGCGGTCAGCGTGGTCAAGGGCCGCGCGCTGCCGGACGTTTGCGACGGCCAGAAGCCGGTGCAGCGCCGCATCCTGTTCGCGATGAACGAGATGGGCCTCGGCGACAACGCGAAGCCGGTCAAATCGGCACGCGTGGTCGGCGACGTGCTCGGTAAGTATCACCCGCACGGCGACCAGTCCGCGTACGACGCACTCGTGCGTCTCGCGCAGGACTTCTCGATGCGCTATCCGCTGATCGACGGCCAGGGCAACTTCGGCTCGCGCGATGGCGACGGCGCGGCGGCGATGCGATACACCGAAGCGCGTCTGACGCCGATCGCGAAGCTGCTGCTCAGCGAAATCGACCAGGGCACGGTCGACTTCATGCCGAACTACGACGGCTCGTTCGACGAGCCGAAGGTGCTGCCGGCGCGTCTGCCGTTCGTGCTGCTCAATGGCGCATCGGGCATCGCGGTCGGTCTCGCGACGGAAATTCCGTCGCACAACCTGCGCGAAGTCGCAAGCGCCGCGGTCGCGCTGATCCGCCATCCGAAGCTCTCCCACGCGGAACTGATGCAGCATGTGCCGGGTCCGGACTTCCCGGGCGGCGGCCAGATCATTTCGAGCGAGGCGGAAATCGCCGCCGCGTACGAAACCGGCCGCGGCAGCCTGAAGGTGCGCGCGCGCTGGAAGATCGAAGACCTCGCACGCGGCCAGTGGCAGCTCGTGATCACCGAACTGCCGCCGAACACGGCCGCGCAGAAGGTGCTCGAGGAAATCGAAGAACAGACCAACCCGAAGATCAAGCTCGGCAAGAAGGCGCTGACGCCCGAGCAGTTGCAGACCAAGCAGACGCTGCTCGCGCTCGTCGACGCGGTGCGTGACGAATCGGGCAAGGACGCGCCGGTGCGTCTCGTGTTCGAGCCGAAGTCGAGCCGCATCGATCAGACCGAGTTCGTCAATACGCTGCTCGCGCATACGAGCCTCGAATCGAACGCGCCGCTGAACATGGTGATGGTCGGTGGCGACGGCCGGCCGCGTCAGAAGGGCTTGAGCGAAATCCTGCACGAGTGGATCGCGTTCCGTTTCGCGACGGTCACGCGCCGCACGCGGCATCGCCTGTCGAAGGTCGACGACCGCATCCATATTCTCGAAGGCCGGATGATCGTCTTCCTGAATATCGACGAAGTCATCCGCATCATTCGCGAATCGGACGAGCCGAAGGTCGCGCTGATGGCCGCGTTCGGCCTCACGGACCGTCAGGCCGAGGACATCCTCGAAATCCGGCTGCGTCAGTTGGCCCGTCTCGAGAAGATCAAGATCGAGAAGGAACTGGCCGAACTGCGCGAAGAGAAGGCCAAGCTCGAAGAACTGCTCGGCAGCGAACCGGCGATGAAGCGCCAGCTGATCAAGGAAATCGAAGCCGACGCGAAGCAGTACGGCGACGAGCGCCGCACGCTGATCCAGCAGGAAAAGCGCGCGACGTTCGAAGCGCGCGTGGTCGACGAACCGGTCACGGTGGTGGTGTCGCAGAAGGGCTGGGTGCGCGCGTTGAAGGGCCACGGGCTCGATGTCGCGGGCTTCAGCTTCAAGGCTGGCGACGGTCTCTACGCGGCGTTCCAGTGCCGCACGCCCGATACGCTGATCGCGTGGGGCAGCAACGGGCGCGTCTATTCAGTCGCGGTGGCGCAACTGCCGGGCGGGCGTGGTGACGGGGTGCCGGTCACTTCGCTGATCGAGCTCGAATCGGGCAGCCATCTGATGCACTACTACGCGGCGTCGGCGGACCAGGCGCTGCTGCTCGCGTCGAGCAACGGCTTCGGCTTTATCGCCAAGGTCGGCGACATGGTGAGCCGCGTGAAGGCCGGCAAGTCGTTCATGACGATCGACGCCGGCGCCGCACCGCTCGCGCCGATGCCGATGCTGCCGGATGCGGTGCAGGTCGCGTGTCTGTCGTCGGGCGGGCGTCTGCTGGTGTTCGGCCTCGACGAGATGAAGACGCTGTCGGGCGGCGGTCGTGGCGTCACGCTGATGGCGCTCGACGACAACGAGACGCTGGTGCAGGCGCTCGCGATCGACAAGGCCGGCCTGGTGCTGATCGGCACACGCCGCGGCGGCCGAGTCGACGAGGAGAAGCTGGCCGGCGCCGAGCTTGCGGCGCATGTCGGCAAGCGTGCGCGCAAGGGTCGCGCGCCTGACAGCAAGCTGAAGCTCGACGGCATGCGTCCGGTGCTGCCGGCTTAGTGGAATCGATTTAACCAAGTTTGACGCTGGAAAGCCACGGGTGCCTGCTAGCATGCGGGGCGCTCGCGGCCTGTCACAAAAAGTCCGTCGCGCGAAGGGTTGGAAGCAAACGGGGTGCGGCGGCGTCGCGGCCAGATGAAGGTGGCGCGATCACAACGACAAAATACGATGCAATAGACGTCGATACCCGGAACTGCCTGTATCACGTATGGTCGAACGCGCTCAGTTGCTGCTGAGCGGGATCAAGTGTCCAAAACGGTGTGGCGTCGTCGGGAGAGGAAAACTACATGAACAAGGCTATCGAAGTCGCGCTTTTTCTGCATCTGCTCGGGGTGGCGGTGTGGGTCGGCGGTATGGTGTTCGCGCATTTCTGCCTGCGTCCGGCGCTCGGCGATCTGTCGCCTCAACTGCGCCTGCCGCTGTGGGAGTCGGTGTTTGGCCGCTTCTTCAACTGGGTCGGGGTGTCGGTGCTCGTCATTCTGATTAGCGGCGGCTTCCTGCTGATGCAGTTCGGCGGCGGTCATGCAACGTGGCCGCTGCATGCGATGGCCGGCCTCGGCATCGTGATGATGCTGATCTTCGGGCATATCCGCTTCGCCGTGTATCCGCGCATTCGCCGCGCGGTGCAGGCGCAGAAGTGGCCCGACGGCGCGCGGGCGGTCGGTTCGGTCCGCCGTCTCGTGCTGATCAATCTCGTGCTGGGCGTCGTGACGATCGGCGTCGCGGTGCTGTCGCGCGGTTTCTGATCCGCCGATCGCCAACGGCACCACGGGCTTCGTGCGGCCCGCGACGCGTCACGTCGTGACGCCGTACGCGAGCCATAAGCCGCACGCCACCGCCACCGTTGCATACACGGCGTACACCGGCACCTTCAGCTTCGCGAAGCACATCGCGGAGAACGTCGCGGTCAACAGGTAGATCGGTTCCAGCGGTACATGCGAGGCAATGCGCAGTACCGCGACCGCGAGAAAGGCGGTCGTAACCGCGCGCAGTATTCTCATGCCGTGCTCGAAGCGCGGGTTCACCTTCAATTGATGCAGATGCCGCTGCGCGAGCACGACGAGGCAGCCAGACGGCACGAATAGCGCGAGCGTCGCGATCAGCGCGCCGAGCCAGCCATCGACGAGATAGCCGAAGAACGGCACCACGTTCAGCAGCGGACCAGGGGACAACGGCGACAGCGTAAACGCGAGCGTGAAGTCGTTATCGGACACGCCGACCCCCGGCGTGACGAACAGCGTCTTCAGCACTGGCAACGCGGAGAAGCCGCCGCCGAACAGCGTCATGCCGGCACCCGCGAGGCGCGGCCACAGCAGCGCGAGGTCATAGCGATGCGGCAGCGGCAGTGCAAACAGCACGAGCAGCACGCCGAGCGCGGCCAGCAGCCGATAATCGCCGCGCCGGAGCGACACTGCCAGCCGCGAGTCGCGCTCCGGGCTCGCGAACCAGCCGGTGCCGAAGGCTGCTCCCAGCATCACCACATACGCCGCGGCGCTGTGCGCATAGAGCAGCGCGATGCTGCCGAGCAGCGCCGCCGCCCATTCGAGCTTGCCGTGCACCAGCGCGCGCGTCTGCTTGTACCAGGTGAGCGCAATCAGTGTCGCGAGCACGACGCTGAAGTGATGCAACAGTGTCTGCGACGCGATCGTATGCACGACGGGCGTGCGGTAGAAGATCGCGAACAGCGTCATCAGTGTGAAGAAGGGCAGCACGCTCGCCACACCGGCGACCCACGCGCCCGCGCGCCCGCGCAGCGCGTGCCCGAGCTGCACGGCGACGTTGCAGCCGACGGGTCCCGGCACCATCCACGCGAGCGCGATCAGATCCGAGAACGCCACGCGCGAGAGCCGCCCCTCGCGTTCGACGTAGTGATGCTCGAGCTGCGCCATCAACGCGAGGCCGCCCCACGACAGCGCCGACAAGCCGCACACGACCCGGAACAGCGTCCATAGCGGTTCCCGTCGCCCGCGGCGGGCAGCCTCCTCGCTGGTGATGGTCGGCATCGGCGCTGTGGATGCCCGGCGTGCGGGCGCCCGTCCTTTAATTGTTGGTGCTGGATACGCTGCTTGCGCTGTCGGCTACGTGCGCGACGCGGCGGCCGCTGGTGCTGTTCATGCCGCATACCCCGAAACGCTCGAGCAGCGCCGGAATCGCCTCTGCCGGCACCGGACGCGAGAACAGGAAGCCCTGCGCCTCGATATGGCCGAGCGCGGCCAGCCAGGCAATCTGCTCTTCGGTCTCCGTGCCTTCGACCACTACCGTGAGTCCGAGCGAGCGCGCGAGGTTGACGATCGCGGTGACCATCACGCAGACGCTGCGGTCGCCCGGAATCGCCTGGACGAACGAGCGGTCCACCTTCAGCGTATCGACGGCGAAGCGGTTCAGATAGGACAGCGATGAATAGCCGGTGCCGAAATCGTCGAGCGCGATGCGTACGCCGAGACGCTTCAACGCGAAGATTTTTTCGGAGACGACTTCCGGAAATTCCATCATCGTCGTTTCGGTGATTTCGAGTTCGAGGCGGCGCGCGGAGATGCCGGTTTCCTCGATCGCGCGCGAGATCGTTTCGAACAGGTCGCCGCGCCAGAACTGCACCGCCGAAATGTTCACCGCGAGCGACAGCGTGTCGTAGCCCTGCTGCTGCCACTGCGCGAGCTGACGGCATGCGGTCTCGATCACGAAGTCGCCGATCGGCACGATGAGCCCGGTCGACTCGGCCACGGGGATGAACTCGTTGGCCGGAATCAACCCGTGCTGCGGATGGTTCCAGCGCACGAGCGCTTCGAAGCCGGTGATGCAGCGACGCGCGAGATCGATCTTCGGCTGATACGCGAGGAACAGTTGCCCTTCGGCCAGCGCGACGCGCAGCTGCTGTTCCCACTTCATCAAATGGTCCGCGCGATGCGACAGATGCGGCGAATAGAACTGGTAGCAGTTCTTGCCGGCGTCCTTCGCGCTGTACATCGCGAGGTCGGCTTTCTTCAGCAGGTCGATCTCGCTTTCGTTGGCGACCGAGTACAGCGCGATGCCGATGCTCGCATGCAGCACGAACGAACTGCCGCGCACGTCGAACGGCTTCGAGAACACTTCCCCGGCGGCTTCGGCGAGCGCGACCGCGCGCTTCTCGACATCGTCGCCCTTGATCACGACGACGAACTCGTCGCCGCCGATGCGGCTCAGCGTGCCTTCGTCGCCGATCGCGGTCGCGAGGCGCGAGGCCGTCATCTGCAGCACGATGTCGCCGGCGTTGTGGCCGAGCGTGTCGTTGACGGTCTTGAAGTTGTCGAGGTCGATGAAAAGAATCGCGAGGCGGCCGAGATTGAACGGCTGCGCGACGTCGTGGCGCAGCGCCTGCAGCGTCGCGTAGCGATTGCGCAGCCCGGTCAACAGGTCGTATTCGACGAGGTGGGTCATCTCGCGCTCGCGGCCGAGCAGCTTGCCGATCAGGCCGGTCGCGACGCCGAAGAAGCTCAGCATCGCAAGCGAGATGAAGCCCGCCATCAACAGATAGACGTTGCGCGTGTGGTTGTAGTCGGCGAATTCTTCGCCCTGCGAAAGACCGACGAGCACGCCGAGCGGATAGCCGTCGATGTGCCGGTATGACACGATGCGCGTGACGTTGTCGATCGAATCGACGTAGGTACCCGACACGTGCTCCGAAGTCGGATACGTGCCGCTCGCGGTGAACGTGCTGCTGGCTTTGTTGGCGTTGCCCGTACGGCGCGCGAGCACGGTGCCGTTGTCGGAGATCACCGCGATCACGCCTTCTCGGCCGATCGCCGCGTTGTTGTAGAAGTCCGACGTGAAATAGCTCGGGTCTTCGGACACCACGACGACGCCAGCGAACGAGCCGTCAGGATGATTCAGGCGCCGCGTCATCTGCAGCGTCCAGTGACCTGAGATGCGACCGAGCACCGGTTTGCTGATGTATAGCTGGTCGTCGTTCTCGTGCTCGTGGACCTTGAAGTGTTCGCGGTCGGACAGGTCGATGTGAGCGGGATTCAGTTCAGCCGTGTTGGCGATCAGTCTGCCGTGCTCGTCGATCAGCGACACTTGCACGAGCGTTTCGCTTTGCACGACGCCTTTTTCGACGGTGCTCGCGAGATCGAAATGATTCGGCGTCTTTTCGAACTCGTACTTGACGAAGCGCGTGATCTGATCGACCTGGTGAATCGCCTTGATGGTGTGCTGTTCGAGCGCCGAGGAAAGAATGGCGGAAGACGCCATCGCTTCGCGATACGTCGCGTCTTTCTCGACCGATAGCCGCGCGAAGATCACGGTCCACAGCAGGATCAATACGAGTACGCCGAGCGCTGGAATGATGAGCAACGCGCGCCGGCGCGTGATCATCGGATCGCGTCGCGGCATGGCTTCGCGCGGGTCGGAGAAGCGGGACTGAGTCATCGCGTGGCCCTTGGCCGGGGGTGCGTCGCTTGCAAACGCACGGGCATCGACTGCGCGAAATAGATGGATGGCTGCATGGTGACCAAGGTGCCAAAGCTGCTGCGCAGGAGGAGAGGGCGTGGCGCCGCGCCTGACCGTCCACAGGTCATCGGATACGACCGCTATATACCGTTCGATATTACTGAATGCGACTCGATTAAGGAAGCGTCCGGGCATGGGGTATACGCGGGCGCTGCGGGCGCCTCGGGCCCGCCGTTCATGAGTGCTGCATGGCCGGTATCTGGCAAGGGTTTTGCCATCCAGTCGCCATGAATTCGGACAACCAGGTATGGCGGCGCCATAGTGCTGCGGCTTTTTGTGGTGTGACGCGGCGACATGCGGCGTGTCGCGGTGCCTTGCGCGCGAGGCCGCGGTCCGCTTATGCGAGCCGACACGTGCCGTCGATGATCGTCACCGCAGGCCCGCCGATCCAGATCTTGCCGCGTGCATCGTCATAGTGGACCGACACGTCGCCCGCGCGCCCGAGCACGGTGCCCTGACGCGCCGTATAGCGTGTGCCGGGCCGACGTTGCTGCAGGCTCAGCAGGCCCGCGAGCGCGGCGTTGGCGCTGCCGGTCACCGGATCTTCGCCGGTGCCGAAGCCGCCGCCCGCCATCAGGCAACGGACTTCGAACGTTGCCGGACCATCGGCATCGTGCGGCCCGTATACGGCGACGCCGTGCGTGTCGACCGAATGCACGAGCTCGGCTAGCGCCGCCGCATCGGGTTCGAGCGCGAGGCAGTCGCGCGCCGAATCGACCCGCACGACGAGCCATGGCGCGCCGTTATCCGCCGCGCATGGCGGCGCGGTAAAGTCGATCGCCTCACTACGTAAAGCCGTAGACAGCGCCTCGTAACGATGCTCGGCGAGCGGCGTCACGCGTGCGGGCGGCGCGGCGAACGCCCATGCGCCGTGCGTCGTGTCGGCGCCATCGAGCGCTTCGAGTTCGACGAGACCCACGCCGCATTGCTGAATCAGCTTGCCGGCCTGCTTCGGCTGGTAGCCGCTTTCGCGCAAAGCATGCGCGGTGCCAAGCGTCGGATGACCGGCGAACGGCAACTCGCCGCCCGTCGTGAAGATGCGCACGCGATAGTCGGCGGCGGCATCGGTCGGCTTCAGCAGAAAGGTGGTTTCGGACAGATTGGTCCAGCGCGCGATGGCCTGCATCTGCGCGGTATCGAGCGCGTCGGCATCGAACACGACGGCGAGCGGATTGCCCTTGAACGGTGTCGACGAAAACACGTCGACCTGTTTGAAACGAACGGTGTGAGCAGACATCGACAGGCCCCGGCGCAATGGACGTTGAGGGATCTCGCGGATTCTATCCGGCTGCGCGGCAGCGATCCACCGTCGCCATAAAACAATAACGCGCCGCCGGTGCGTGACACCGGACGGCGCGTTCGCATCGCGATGCGGCGTGAATTAGTTGCGAATCTCACGCGGCATCGCCTGCATCGTCATATCGTTTCGATGCTTATTCGACCTCGGCGATCAGTTCGATCTCGACGCACGCGCCGAGCGGAATCTGCGCAACGCCGAACGCCGAGCGCGCGTGCTTGCCGCGCTCGCCGAACACGTCGGCGATCAGCTCGGACGCGCCGTTCGTGACCACATGCTGCTCGGTGAACTCGAGCGTCGAGTTCACGAGGCTCATCAGCTTGACGATGCGCGTGACGCGATTCAGGTCGCCGACGTGCGCATGCAAGGTGGCGAGCAGATCGATCGCGATCGAGCGCGCGGCGGCCTTGCCTTCGTCGGTGGAGAGAGTCGCGCCGAGCTTGCCGACCCAGACCTTGCCGTCCTTCTTCGCGATGTGGCCCGACAGGTACACCGTGTTGCCGCTTTGCGCGCTCATCACATAGGCCGCTGCCGGCGCACCCGCTGCCGGCAGATCGATGCCGAGTTCCTTGAGCTTGTCGTACACATTCGATTGAGCCATGTCGTGTCCTCGTTTCGGTGAGATTGCATGAATGCAGGCGGGGCGAAGTCCGCACGCAACGCGCGTGCAAACTTCGCCCCGGTGGCAGTGCGGCTAACGCCGTTTAAATTTTCGCGCGCACGAGTGCGCCGAGACGCGCCACGCCTTCGTCGATTTTAGCGGGCGGCACGGTGACGAACGACAGACGCAGCGTATTGTGCTGCGCCTCGCTCGCGAAAAACGGAGCGCCCGGCACGAATGCGACGTTCTGCGCGACCGCTTCTTCGAGCAGCTTCATCGTGTCGATGCCCGCCGGCAGATTGACCCAGATAAACATGCCGCCTTCCGGACGGTTCCAGCTGACGCCTTCGGGCATATAGCGTTCCAGCGCGGTGAGCATCGCGTCGCACTGGTTGCGATACAGCTCGCGGATCGTCGGCACGTGCGTGTCGAGGAAGCCGTCCTTGACCACTTCGTGCACGATGCGCTGCGTGAAGCTCGGCGTGTGCAGGTCGGTGGCCTGCTTGGCCTGCACGAGTTTGAAGATCAGTTCCTCGGGCGCGATGATGAAGCCGACGCGAAGACCCGGGGCGAGCACCTTCGAGAACGAGCCCAGATAGACGATGTGATCGGGCGCCATCGATAGCATGGTCGGCAGCGGTTCGCCCGCATAATCGAGCGCGCCGTAGGGGTCGTCCTCGATCACCGGGAACGGCGCGCTCTTCGCGAACTCGGCGAGCGCGCGGCGGCGCTCGACCGGCAGGCGGCGGCCCGTCGGATTCTGGAAATTCGGCTGCGTGTACAAGAGACGCGCGCCTTTGATCAGTTCCGGCGTCAGACCTTCCGGGATCAGGCCCTGGTCGTCGCTCGGCACCTGCACGTAGTGCGGCTCGTACATCGAGAACGATTGCAGCGCGCCGAGGTAGGTCGGCGTTTCGACCAGCACCGGGCTATCGACACAGACCAGCACCTTGCCGAGCAGGTCGAGCGCCTGTTGCGAGCCGGTCGTGATCAGCACCTGCGACGGGCGGATCTGCGCGCCGTTGATCGAATAGCGTTGCGCGACCCACTCCCGCAGCGGCAGATAGCCTTCGGTCGCGCTGTACTGCAGCGCAGCGGCGGGCGTGTCGCGCAGGATGCGGTCGGATGCCTCGCGCATGCGCTCGGCCGGGAAGGTGGCCGGCGAGGGCAGGCCGCCGGCGAAGGAGATGACTTCGGGCCGTTCCGTGACCTTCAGGATTTCGCGAATCGCGGAGCTGGTGAGCTTGCGCGCGCGTTCGGACAATTGCCACATCGGGGCTTTCAGGTCGCTTTGGTCCATGATCTCCTCTGCTGGTATTTCTGGAACCGGTCAAAACTTCAATTATCGCGCGACTCGGCAAGCATTGCCGCTGGGGCTGCCCCCGGGGTTGCCCCGGGTTTGCTCAATCACGCGCTGCTTATCCGAGGGTTCGCGGACCCTCGGGTGTTTCAAATTCGGCGACGAGCGCCGCGGCGCCGTCGGTAGGCTGGACGTCGAGGAGGTGCGCCGCGCCGAACCAGCGCAGTTGTTCGCCAATCAGCTCCGGCCGCGGATGCACGGCTTTTAACGCTGTCAGCGCGAGGTTGGTCGGCGCCAGCGACTGCGACGGATGCCGCGTCGAGTCCCACTGGATCAGCGAGGGCAGCACGCCGTCGCCAGCGCCTTGCCAGGCGGGGAACGAGCCGTCCTCGGGCACCGTCAGGCCCCACGTGAAATCGCCGCGCGTCATCGGCACGACCGGCGCGATGCGCTGCGGATACTGCGCCTGCCACGTCGGCAGATGCTTCGGCCGCTCGACGCGCGCGACCCAATGCGACAGATACGGCCCGTTTTCAAGTCGCGCCTGCGTCGCGGGGTCGTCGAGCGCGAAGAGACGCGGGCGCGGCGCGGTGCCATCGGTCGCGTCGGCTGCGGCGCGCGGATCGATCGCGATCACTTCCAGATAGACGCCGCCCCACAGGCCGAGCAGGCGATTGTGGGTCCGCATCAGCGGATGCGCGCCGCCGCCGGCCGGCGCGACGCCGAGCGCATCGGCGACGTACTGGACGCCTTCGTCCAGCGTGCGCGCGGAGACGACGAGGTGATCGAGACTGATGAGCGATGGGGCTGTCAGGGCTGTCATGGCGGATCGACGGAAAACGCTGTTCTGCACAAGGGCCAGTTGCGCGCCACGCTTTAAGGCTGCGCTGCCGGGGCCGTAAGCATAACCGTTTGCCGGATCGGCGGGCCATGCGGATGGTTTCGTATGCCGTGACCATCCTTCGCAGGATTCAAATGTAACGGCCGTGACCTGCACAGTAACGGTACAATCGACTCGATACTGTTCGGTACAGTTGGAGCCCGTCATGTCCGTCCCGCTTGCGCAGATTCCCGCCCCGCACGATACCGCGTCGTTGACGCTGGTCGAACAGCTCGTCCAGTGGGCGCGGCGCCGCATCGAGGAGCGCGTGTTCCGCCCCGGCATGCGCATGCCGTCGATCCGCAAGCTCGCGCTCGACAAGGGCGTATCGCGCTTCACGGTGGTCGAAGCGTACGAGCGGCTGGTCGCGCAGGGTTTTCTGGAGTCGCGACGCGGCTCTGGCTTCTATGTGCGCGAGCGCCAGGGCGGCGCGGCCACGGTCTCCGAACTGCGCCCGCGCGCCGAGACGCTGCCCGCGCCGGCCAATATCGACGTCGTCTGGCTGCTGCGCAACATGCTGCATACGGGCGCGCGGCCCGAACGGAGTCCGGGGCTCGGCTATCTGCCGGCCCGCTGGCTCGACGGCGACCTGATCACCAACGCGCTGCGCACGCTCGGCCGGCAAAGCGGCATGCAGATGCTCGGCATTGGCACCGCGCAAGGCTTCCTGCCGCTGCGCCAGCAGTTGCAGACGCGGCTCGAGGAGCTGGAAATCGGCGCGTCGCCCGAGCAGATCGTGATGGTGTCCGGCATCACGCAGGCGATCGACCTGATTTCGCGCATCTATGTGAAGCCCGGCGACGCGGTGATCGTCGGCGATCCGGCGTGGTTCCAGATGTTCGGCTGCTTCGCGTCGCAGGGCGCCCGATTGGTCGGCATGCCGTACACCCCGGACGGTCCCGATCTCGACGCGCTCGAAGCGCTGGTCCAGGAATGGCGCCCCAAAATGCTGGTGATCAACTCGGTGCTGCAAAACCCGACCGGCACCTCGCTGACCGCCGCGCAGGCGTTCCGCATCTTGCGGCTTGCCGAGGCGTACGACTTCATCGTCGTCGAGGACGATATCTACGGCGACCTGTGCCCGCCCGGCTACCCGGGCACGCGGCTCGCGAGCCTCGATCAGTTGAAGCGCGTGATCTACCTCGGCAGCTTTTCGAAGACGCTCGCGCCGAATCTGCGCGTGGGGTTCATCGCGTGCGCGCCGGAAGTCGCAATGGTGGTCAGCAATCAGAAGATGCTGGTTGGCATGACGAGCCCCGAACTCAACGAGCGCGTGATCTACAAGATCCTGACCGAGGGCCACTACCGGCGGCACGTCGAGCGCATTCGCGCGCGGCTCGACGGCGTGCGCGAGAAGGCCGTGCGGATGATCGAGAAGGCCGGCATGAAGCTCTTCCTGACGCCGACGGCCGGCATGTTCCTGTGGGCCGACACCGGCGTCGACGCGGGCGCGCTCGCCGCGGCCGGGCACGAAGCTGGCTTTCTGCTGACGCCGGGCGGCCTGTTTTCGCCGCAGCAGTCGCCGAGCACGTGGATGCGCTTCAACATCGCCAATTGCGGCGACCCTGAATTGCCGGCGTTCCTGAGCCGTTATCTCGACGGCGTCGCGCGCCGCGCCTCTTGAAACCGCGCCGGAGCGTCCCCATTTGCGCGGACGATCTGGCGGTCCGGCGCACCGGCGGTCCGGCGGTCCGGCGCACCGGCACTGCAGGGCCGAACCGCGGTTTGAATCCCGGCCGCCGCCCATCTCCCATTCGCAACAGAGAGGAAGTCCGACCATGGCACAAGAAACCATGAGCTTTCAGGCAGAAGTGAAACAACTTCTGCAACTGATGATCCATTCGCTGTACAGCAACAAGGAAATCTTTCTGCGCGAGCTGATCTCGAACGCGTCCGACGCGGCCGACAAGCTGCGCTTCGAGGCGATCGAAAACAGCGCACTGTACGAGAACGATCCGAACCTGCGGATTCGCGTGTCGTACGACAAGGCCGCGCGCACCGTCACGATCGACGACAACGGCATCGGCATGAGCCGCGACGAAACGATCGCGCACCTCGGCACGATCGCGCGTTCGGGCACCAAGGAATTTTTCGGCAAGCTGTCGGGCGACCAGCAGAAGGACGCAGCGCTGATCGGCCAGTTTGGCGTGGGCTTCTACTCGGGCTTCATCGTCGCCGACAAGATCACCGTCGAGACGCGCCGCGCCGGTTTGCCGGCCTCGGAAGGCGTGCGCTGGGTCAGCGCGGGCGAGGGCGATTTCGCGGTCGAGACGATCGAGCGCGCCGCGCGCGGCACGACCATCACGCTGCATCTGCGTGCCGACGAGGACGAGCTGCTGTCGTCGTATCGGCTGAAGTCGATCATTCAGAAATACTCGGACCACGTCGCGCTGCCGATCCTGATGCAGAAGGAAGAGTGGGACGCGGAAAAGAGCGAGATGGTCACGAAGGACGAGGACGAGACCGTCAACCAGGCGAGCGCGCTGTGGACGCGTTCGAAGAACGACATCACCGAAGATCAATACAAGCAGTTCTACCAGCATATCTCGCACGACCATCAGGACCCGCTGACGTGGACGCATAACCGCGTCGAAGGCCGCAGCGAATACACGCAACTGCTGTACGTGCCGTCGCACGCACCGTTCGATCTGTGGAACCGCGAGCAGCGCGGCGGGCTGAAGCTGTACGTGAAGCGCGTGTTCATCATGGACGACGCCGAGCAACTGCTGCCCGCGTACCTGCGTTTCGTGAAGGGTGTGGTCGATTCGGCCGATTTGCCGCTCAACGTGTCGCGCGAAATCCTGCAGGAAAGCCGCGACGTGAAGGCGATCCGCGAAGGCGTGACCAAGCGCGCGCTGTCGATGCTCGAAGAACTGGCGAATTCGGATGAAGCCGCCGACAAGGAAAAGTACGCCAGCTTCTGGAAGGAATTCGGCCAGGTGCTGAAGGAAGGCATCGGCGAGGACTTCGCCAATCGCGAGCGCGTCGCGAAGCTCCTGCGCTTTGCGACGACGCATGCGGGCACGGCCGAGCAGACCGTGTCGCTGGCCGACTACGTCGCTCGCATGAAGCCCGAGCAGACCAAGATCTACTACGTGACCGCCGACACGTGGCAAGCCGCGTCGAACAGCCCGCATCTCGAAGTGTTCCGCAAGAAGGGCGTCGAAGTGCTGCTGCTCACCGATCGCGTCGATGAATGGATGCTGTCGTTCCTCCACGAATTCGACGGCAAGCCGTTGCAAAGCGTCGCGCGCGGCGACCTTGATCTCGGCGCGCTGAACGACGAGGAAAAGCAGGCGCAGGAGAAGATCGGCGAAGAGTTCAAGCCGCTCGTCGAGAAGATGAAGGAAGCGCTGAAGGACAAGGCGAAGGACGTGCGTCTGACGTTCCGCCTGACCGACTCGCCGTCGTGCCTCGTTGCCGACGACGGCGAAATGAGCGGCTACCTGCAGCGCATGCTGAAGGCCGCGGGCCAGCAGGCGCCGGAGTTCCATCCGATTCTCGAAGTGAATCCGGAGCATGCGCTCGTCAAGGGTCTGCATGCCGATAGCGCGAATTTCGACGACTGGTGCCATCTGCTGTTCGATCAGGCACTGCTCGCCGAAGGCGGCGCGCTGGAAGATCCGGCGAGCTTCGTGAAGCGGACCAATGCGTTGCTGCTGTCGCGCGCGGGTTGAGTTTCAGTGAAGGCGAACCCGGAGCGTTGATGGTGTTCTTATTGGATTGACGCTCTGTGGTTCGGAAATGCGCTGCTTCGGCAGCGCATTTTTTTTGCCGTCGGTTTGCGCCGGCTTCTGTCTGGAGCGGCGCGCGCGATCAGCGCAAGCGTTGCCACGAAAAATGCCGTCGGAGCGCGCCGCTATAATCCGACACCATGCCTATCCGTTTCGATCCCGCAGACACCCACTGGCGCGTCGCGCCTTTGCCCACTTTCAGCGCTGCCCAGAAAGACTGGCTGACCCGCGGCGGTTCACTGACCGCGCATCTGCGCGTGCTCGGCGCGGTCGCGGTGCGCGTGACGCGCGAAGCGGTCGCGCTGCCGTGGCCCGACGAAGCCGCCGCGCTCGGACTCACGCCGCGCGCGCCCGTGTGGGTGCGCGAAGTGGTGCTGTCGGTCGATGGTGTGGCGTTCGTCGCCGCGCATAGCGTGACGCCGCGCGCCGCGAGCGTCGGCATCTGGCAGGCCACGCGGCGGCTGCGCACGCGGCCGCTCGCCGAGTTGCTGTATAGCGATAGCAGCGTCGCGCGTTCGTCGCTGGTGAGCCGCAGGGTGGGACAACGGCATCCGTTGTATCGGCTGGCCGCGCGTGAGATCGGCGGCGGCGCCGTCGATGCGCCGGATGCGCTGGTCGCACGGCGCTCGGTGTTCGAGCGCCATGGCGCGCCTTTGATGGTGACCGAATGCATGTTGCCGGCACTGTGGGAGCATCTGGCCCGGCTGGAGCAGGCGGGGCCCTCGGGCGGCGCTGCAACCGAGCCCGTTTTAGGCGCGCATGTCGCGCACGAGCGGATACGCGACCACGGCCGTCCGCTCGATCACACCGCGTCGCGCGCGCATGCCGCGCCGCGCGCGTCGGACGATCGGAGCCGCTGATGTTGCGCGGTTTTCCACCGGTCGTCGCGGCCGACACGCGCACGCTGATACTCGGCAGCTTTCCCGGTGAAGCGTCACTGGCCGCGGCGCAGTATTACGCGCATCCGCGCAACCAGTTCTGGCGCCTGCTCGGCGCGGTGCTCGACGAACCCGCGCTGCACGAGTTGCCGTATGACGAGCGTCTCGCGCGCGTGCTCGCACATCGGATCGGCATCTGGGATGTGCTCGATGCATGCCACCGTCAAGGCAGTCTCGACTCGGCGATCCGCCATGCGCAGCCGAACGACTTCGAGTCGTTGCGCGAGCATGCGCCGTTGCTGGATAAGGTTTGCTTCAATGGGAAAACGGCGGGGCGGTTCGCGCCGGTCATCGGTGCGGCAGGCTATCGAACACTCGTATTGCCGTCGTCGAGCCCCGCGAATGCGACGCTTTCATTCGAACAGAAGCTCTCGTGTTGGCGGGAGATTCTTTCCTGACGGCATTCATTCCGGACGCAGGCCAAGCATCGCCGGTGCGCCGGGCCGCTTCACGCGACCGGCTCAGTTCGGCAGCAGCGAGCCGCTCCGAATAGGCTCGGCTCCAGCGACACACGCAACCTCCAGCCCCGCGGTGGCGAAGCGCGTGCGTTGCCGCGCATAGAGCACGCCGGCAACCGAGTTCGTGATCGTGACGACGCGGCCGGTCAGCGGATCGACGATGTCGGCGATCGCCTCGCCGGGCTCGACCCAGACACCGAGCGGCGCGCGGAACACGAGCACACCGGAGATCGGTGCGACGTGCGGCTCGCTGCCGGAGAAAGGCGTGGCCTCGAACGCGAGCTCCGGCAACGGCGCGGGTGTGCCGTCGATGACGCCGCGCAACGTCAGGTATTCGACGATCGCGTTCGCGTCGCGCTCGGCGAACGCGTAGCTCACGTCCGCCTGGCCGCGCAGCTCGATCGTCACCGAGATCGAGCCGTTCGGAATCGGATAGCGCTCGCCGTAGCGCGCACGCAGCTCCGACCAGCTGAAGCTGTGAATCTCGTCGAACGGATTGCCGATCGAATTGAGCGCGAGCAGCGAAGTTTTCGCGTCGAGATAGCGCGCGAGTGGCTCGACGTCGGGCCACGTGTCGGGATTCGTGAACAGATGCATCGCCGCTTCGAAGTCGCAGTGCAGGTCGAGCACGACATCGGCATCGTATGACAGGCGCTGCAGCGCGAGGCGCTGCGACTCGAGCTCGGTGCTCGGCGTTTGCTCGGCGAGCGCCTCGCGCATGGCGGCGCGCACGGCGCGCAGATTTTGCTGCGCGTCGCCGGTCAGGTGAGGCTCGATGCGCGGCATCACGAGCTCGGCCAGATTATGAAAGTTGCGATTGAAGTTTGCCGCGGTGCCGCTTTCGAAGCGGCCAACCATGTGCCCGAGCACCCGCTGGTTGAGGCCGATCGGATTGGGTACCGGCACGATGACGATTTCGCCGCGCAATCTGCCCGCCGTCTCGAGGGCGGCGACGCGTTTACGCAGTTCCCACGCGACCAGCATCCCCGGCAACTCGTCGGCATGCAGCGACGACTGGATGTAGATCTTCTGTCCGCCCGTGGGGCCGTAGTGGAAGCTCGTCAGGTACCGCTCGGTGCCGAGCGACGGGGAAATCAACGGATGGGTTTGTGTTTGCATGATGGTGTGAATGTGCCGGACGGCGTAGGGGCGGAGAATCCTCCACGCCATTGCCTGTCAGCTGCCGTACGCCGAGCGCGCCCTTCGAATCGCTCAGGTCGCCGCCCGTGAACGCGGAACCTGCGCCGCACGCGGACTTCAGGAGCCCGTGTCGCGCAGCACATTCAACTAGGCTGTTTCATTGGCTTGGTTGTATAGACAAGATAGCGAATTGAAGAGGGTGGCGGAACTAGGGTTTTTGCTGAGGACGAGCGACACGCATTCAAGAAGAGCGGGCGTTTCCGCGTTAAGCGAAATTCGAAAGCGGAATCGGAGCGGCCGCTGGAGCAGTAGATGTATATTCAACTTAGGCGCGCTGTGAGAAGGTTCAAGATGAGCGACGCCGCGCCGCGCGCGCCGCGCCGTCAAAGCTCGAGTGCAAGAAACCTCGTGCCCTCGACCGGATTTGCGTAGAAGGGCGCGATTTCTACGAACCCCAATCGCTCGTAGATGCGCTGCGCGAAAGCGGTTTTCGGCACCGAGTCGAGGACCAGCTTCGAGAAGCCCAACGATTTTGCCTTCCCGATCACCGAGTTCACCAGCGTTTCCCCGAGACGCATCCCTCTGAATGCGTCGCGAACGAAGAGGCGCTTGATTTCGGCGGTCCCGGCACTATGGCGCAGCAGCCCCGCGCAACCGGCGAGTTCGCCGCCGGCATCGGCGACGAAGAACATGCCGGATGGCAACGTGTAAACCGCTTCGAACGCGTCCATTTCGGCATCGAATCCACGGTACGACAAATCCAGATCCAGCCACTGGACATACTCGCGGATCACGGCGACGAGCTTGCACGTATCGGCGGGGAAAACGGCTTCGCGAACGATCGGCGGCGGCGTTTGCATGGCGGCTCTCAAATCCATACGTCGTTTTCGGCCGTTCTTTCGTTGGTCGTATCGCCGGTGTTCACGACGCCACGCGGTTCGATCAGCAGCAGCTTCACTTCGGAGCCGGCATACGGCTTGTGCTCGACTCCTTTTGGAACCACCGCCATTTCACCGGCAAGCAGTTCGATCGAGCGGTCGCGAAAGTCGATGCGCAAGCGGCCTTCGAGAACGATGAAGGTCTCGTCGGTGTCGGCATGCCGGTGCCAGACGAAATCACCCTCTATCTTTACGACCTTGAACTGATAGTCGTTCATTTCGGCAACGACGCGCGGCTGCCAGTGATCGTCGATCTGACGGATCTTGTCGAGCAGATTGATCGTCTTGTACTGGCCGCGTTGCTCGGGTTTCGGCTGGGAATCGCTGTGCATGGTGGCTCCATTCGGGGGATATCTGGAACAGAGCTTAGGCTGGCCGCCGGCGAGTGTCTTGAACGATCGTGCAAGCTTGTGCTAGCCGGCGCGACGATCGCTCGTCATCACGAGCCAACGCGCGGGCGGGATCCCGTATGCGTGACGAAAATGCCGGGTCATGTGGCTCTGGTCGGCGAAGCCGGCCGCTGCCGCCGTGTCCACGAGGGAAACGCCGCGCAGCATCATCGCGCGCGCCGCTTCGAGCCGGCGCATGACCAGGTAGTGATAGGGGCTGGTGCCGTAAAAGGTTCGAAAATCGCGCGACAGGCTCCAGCGGTCCTGTCCGCTGACGGCGGCAAGTTCATCCAGCGTGACGACGCGGCTGCTCGATGCATGAAGATATTCCCGTGCCCGCTGCGCTGCCGCGAAATCCGCGGACCTGCGCGCAGCTCGGGCGTCCGACACGCTATCCAGCGCGAGCGCGAGACCGGCGAGCGCGTCGTCGCGCTCGAGCGGCTCCGCGTCGCCGCGCATCTGGCGCAGTGCTGTCTTCGTCGCTTCGAACAGCCGTGGATCGTTCGTGACTCCGCCTTCGACGAATGGCAGCGGCCGGCCGCCGAGGACCTCCTGGATGGCGGCTGGCTGCACGTAAATCATCTGATAACGGAATCCCTCCTGCGTGCCGGCCTGACCGTCGTGCGCTTCGTCGGGATGCAGCACCATCGTCTGTCCGGGCAGGCTGGTGCGCAAGCCGCGCCGGTAGTGAAAGCACTGAACGCCGGCGAGCGTCAGGCCGATCGCGTAGGTGTCGTGCCGATGCAGCGAGTACGCATTGCCGTGGAAAAAGGCTTCGATGCGTTCGACTCCGCCGCTGGTTTCCGAACGGGAAATCCAGTCGGATTGGGCTTTGCTGGTATCGCCGTCGATGACGCTCTCCGGCTTCGATTGACAGATCTGCGGGAATCCCCGTACATCAGCTCATTGTATCGATGTGGACGTGCGACGCACGGGAGGTCCGGTCCGCGCGCTTTTCCGTCAGCCCAAAAATGAGGCAGAATCAAGACGTGCGACCCGCTGCGCGACGCAGTCCGCCGTGTTCGCTTAATCGTTCCGCTTTGGGGTTCCAGGGCCCCGCGTCGCCATCCGCCGCGCACAGCGTTTGTGTCCTCGTGTTGTCGTTTTCCTGATCGACGCTTGCGCATCCTGCCGGTATCACGCGCGAGATGCCTCTCAACCGCCCGCCCAGAGCCTAGCAATGACGACCCAGCAACCGACCATCATCTACACCCTCACCGACGAGGCCCCGCTGCTCGCGACCGCCGCGTTCCTGCCGATCATCCGGACCTTCACCAGGCCGGCCGGCATCGAGGTCGAGACCAGCGACATCTCGGTCGCGGGCCGCATCCTCGGTGAGTTCCCCGAGTTTCTGACCGAAGCGCAGCGGGTGCCCGACAACCTCGCTGAACTGGGTCGCCTGACCTCGTTGCCCGACACTAACATCATCAAGCTGCCCAACATCAGCGCATCGGTGCCGCAACTGACGAGCGCGATCAAGGAACTGCAGGCGAAGGGCTACAAGGTGCCCGACTATCCGGAAGATCCGAAGACCGACGCCGAGAAGGCGATTCGTCAACGCTACTCGAAGTGTCTCGGCAGCGCGGTCAACCCGGTGCTGCGCGAGGGCAACTCGGACCGTCGCGCGCCGGCCGCGGTGAAGAACTACGCGCGCAAGCATCCGCACAGCATGACCGAATGGAGCATGGCGTCGCGCACGCACGTCGCCACCATGCGGCACGGCGACTTCTATCACGGCGAAAAGTCGATGACGCTCGATCGCGCGCGCGACGTGAAGATGGAACTCGTCACCAAGGACGGCAAGACGATCGTGCTGAAGCCGAAGGTCGCGCTAGAGGACGGCGAGATCATCGACAGCATGTTCATGAGCAAAAAGGCGCTGCTCGCGTTCTATGAAGACCAGATGGAAGACGCTCGCAAGACCGGCATGATGCTGTCGCTGCACGTGAAGGCGACGATGATGAAGATCTCGCATCCGATCGTCTTCGGCCACGCGGTGAAGGTGTTCTACAAGGACGCGTTCGCGAAGCACGGCAAGCTGTTCGACGAACTCGGCGTGAACGTCAACAACGGCCTCGTCAATCTGTACGAGAAGATCGAGACGCTGCCGGAATCGCAGCGCGAGGAAGTGATCCGCGACCTGCACGCGTGCCACGAGCATCGTCCGGAACTGGCGATGGTCGATTCGGCGAAGGGTATCTCGAACCTGCACGCGCCGAACGACGTGATCGTCGATGCGTCGATGCCGGCGATGATTCGCGCCGGCGGCAAGATGTGGGGCGCCGACGGCCGTCCGAAAGACACCAAGGCGGTGATCCCGGAGAGCACCTTCGCGCGCATCTACCAGGAGATCATCAACTTCTGCAAGACCAACGGCGCGTTCGATCCGGTCACGATGGGCACGGTGCCGAACGTCGGCCTGATGGCGCAGAAGGCGGAAGAATACGGCTCGCACGACAAGACCTTCGAAGTGCCGGAAGACGGCGAGGCGCGCATCGTCGATCTCGCGAGCGGCGAGGTGCTGCTCACGCAGAACGTCGAGCAGGGCGACATCTGGCGCATGTGCGAAGTGAAAGACGCGGCGATCCGCGACTGGGTCAAGCTCGCGGTCACGCGCGTGCGCAATTCGCGCACGCCTGCCGTGTTCTGGCTCGATCCGTATCGTCCGCACGAAGCCGAGCTGATCAAGAAGGTCGAGGCTTACCTGAAGGATTACGACACCACCGGCCTCGACATCCAGATCATGTCGCAGGTGCGCGCGATGCGTTACACGCTCGAGCGCGTCGTGCGCGGGCTCGATACGATCTCGGTCACCGGCAACATCCTGCGCGATTATCTGACCGACCTGTTCCCGATCATGGAGCTGGGCACGAGCGCAAAGATGCTGTCGATCGTGCCGTTGATGGCGGGCGGCGGCATGTACGAGACCGGCGCGGGCGGTTCGGCGCCGAAGCACGTAAAGCAGCTCGTCGAAGAGAACCATCTGCGCTGGGACTCGCTCGGCGAATTCCTCGCGCTCGCGGTGTCGCTCGAAGAGCTGGGCATCAAGACCGGCAACAACCGGGCGAAGATCCTCGCGAAGACGCTCGACACCGCAACCGGCAAGCTGCTCGACAACAACCGCAGCCCGAGCCCGAAGACGGGCGAGCTCGACAATCGCGGCAGCCAGTTCTATCTGGCGATGTACTGGGCGCAGGAGCTGGCCGCGCAAACGGACGATGCCGCGCTCGCCGCGCAGTTCGCGCCGCTCGCGACACAGCTGACCGCCAACGAGCAGGTGATCGTGGCGGAGCTCGCGTCGGTGCAGGGCGCGCCGGCGGACATCGGCGGCTATTACAAGCCGGACTTCAACAAGCTCGAAGAGGTGATGCGGCCGAGCCGCACGCTGAACGAGGCGCTCAAGGCGGTGCGCGTCGAGTGACGTGATGGGTGTGAAGTGAGCTGATGTGCTGATGTGCTGATGTGCGCACGGGCCGCCGGCGGGCGGCTCGGAGCGATCGTGCGCGCCGCGAATGCTATGCTCTCGGTCGACCAAAAATCATGCGCCCGCGGCGCGACATCCACACATGACGAAACTGATCAAGCGCGCTTCGGCCGAGGCGCGCGCTTTCCGTAACCGGGACGCCGAAGCCATCGGCGGTAAGCAGAAAATGGCGCCCAGACAGGCGCCAAAAACCGCGCGCAACGCGAACCGCGCCGTCGATCATGAGCTTCACGACGCGCCGCAAATCGAAGCGCCGCGCAAGCCGCGCTTCGCACCGGTGACGTTCTCCGAAGAGGGCGGCGTGCGCTACCTGCATTTCGGCACGGAATGGGTGCAAGGCGCGATGCGCCTGCGCAAGCCGGATCACATCGAACTCGAATACGCGCAGCAGATGATGGCCTGGCTGCTGTTCCTCGAAACGCCGAAGCGCATCGTGCAGCTCGGGCTCGGCGCGGCGGCGCTGACCAAGTTCGCGCATCGCTTCCTGAAGAGCGCGAAGGTCGAGGCCGTCGAGCTGAATCCGGCGGTCGTGGTGGCCGCGCGCACGATGTTCGAACTGCCGCCCGACGATGCGCGCCTGACCGTGCACGAAACCGACGCGTGGGACTTCGTCAACGAGAGCGCGAACCACGGCACCATCGGCGCGCTGCAGATCGACGTCTACGACGCGACCGCGCGCGGCCCGGTGCTCGACAGCGTCGGCTTTTACCGCGCGGCGCGCGCGTGTCTGACCGACGCGGGCATCGTCACGGTGAATCTGTTCGGCGATCACCCGAGCTTCGTGCGCAACATGAAGCGCCTGAACGAAGCCTTCGACGGCCGCGTCGTCGCGCTGCCCGAAGTGCACGACGGCAACCGCATCGCGATCGCGTTCTCGGGCCCCGCGCTCGACGTGCCGTTCGCCGCGCTCGACGCGCGCGCGAAGCTGATCGAAGCCGAGCTCGGCTTGCCGGCGCGCAAGTGGATCAAGGGCCTGCGCGAATCGACGGGGCAAACGGGCGCATCGTTTGCGATCTGAGCGCTGAATTCCCGTCCGTGAACGGAGAATCAGACGGCCGTGCCGGCGTATCAGTCGGCACGGCCGTTTTGCTTCCGGTATTTTTTTCACGTCGATGCTGCGGCGTCATCCAGTCTGCATCGTTGGACGCCAATGTGCCTCGGGGTCGCCCCGGCTTGACCGGGCGTTCGCCACTCCTATACTCTTTCGAGGCTTTCGGGGAGCCCGTGGCGGACCGCGGGACGACCACCCGCTGAGTTCCTCCTCCCGTCGACCACGGGCAGATAAATTCAAAATAGGAAAAAACAGGAGACGTCATGGCTCACGACGCCGACGTGAAGAAAGCCAGCAAGCACTGGCTCTGGCTATTGCTGCTACCGTGGATCGCGATGATCTGGGTGCCGTCCTACAACCGGATCGAGCCGCAGCTGTTCGATTTCCCGTTCTTCTACTGGTACCAGCTGCTGTGGGTGCTGATCAGCGCGGTCATCACCGCGTTCGTCTATGTGAAGACCAAGTCCCGCTATACGGGTCGCCCGAACGGGGGCGCACAACGATGAACCCCATTGCAACTTTCGTCTTCGTTCTGTTTTTCATCGGCGTCACGATTCTCGGTTTCGTCGCGGCCCACTGGCGGCGCGGCGATCTCGCGCATCTCGAAGAGTGGGGTCTCGGCGGCCGGCGCTTCGGCACGATCGTCACGTGGTTCCTGCTCGGCGGCGACCTGTACACCGCGTACACCTTCATCGCGGTGCCGGCGCTCGTGTTCGGCGCGGGCGCAACCGGCTTCTTCGCGCTGCCGTACACGATCCTGATCTATCCGTTCGCGTTCGTCGTGTTCCCGAAGCTGTGGAGCATCGCGAAGCGCCACGGCTACGTGACGTCGGCGGACTTCGTGTCGGCCCGCTACGGTAGCCGCATGCTGGCGCTCGCGGTCGCCGTGACCGGCATCGTCGCGACGATGCCGTACATCGCGCTGCAGCTGGTCGGTATCGAAGTGGTGATCGGCGCGCTCGGTTTCGACACCACCGGCTTCGTCGGCGATCTGCCGCTGATCATCGCGTTCGCGATCCTCGCGGCGTACACGTACACGTCGGGCCTGCGCGCGCCGGCAATGATCGCGGTCGTCAAGGACATTCTGATCTACGTGACGATCTTCGCCGCGATCATCGTGATTCCGCCGCAGTTGGGCGGCTTCGGCCATATCTTCGGCGCGGTGCCACCGGCCAAGCTGCTGCTGAAGTCGCCGGACGTGTCGAGCCTGAACGGCTATAGCGCGTACGCGACGCTCGCGGTGGGTTCGGCGCTCGCGCTGTTCCTGTACCCGCACTCGATTACCGCGGTGCTGTCGTCGAAGTCGGGCAACACGATCCGCCGCAATATGGCGTTGCTGCCGGCGTATTCGCTGGTGCTGGGCCTGCTCGCGCTGCTCGGCTTCATGGCGCTCGCGGCCGGCGTGAAGGACATGCCCGAGTTTGCGCCGTACTTCAAGGCCTTCGGCCCGAACTTCGCAGTGCCGGCGCTGTTCCTGCACTTCTTCCCATCGTGGTTCGTCGGCGTCGCGTTCGCGGCGATCGGTATCGGCGCGCTGGTGCCGGCGGCGATCATGTCGATCGCGGCGGCGAACCTGTACACGCGCAACGTGCACAAGGAGTTCATCAACCGCAACATGACGCACGAGCAGGAGACCAATGTCGCGAAGCTGGTGTCGCTGATCGTCAAGGTCGGCGCGGTTGCGTTCATTCTGGGTCTGCCGCTGACCTACGCGATCCAGCTGCAGCTGCTCGGCGGGATCTGGATCATCCAGACGCTGCCGGCCATCGTGCTCGGTCTCTACACGCGGGTGCTCGACTATCGGGGTCTGCTGCTCGGCTGGGCGGCAGGCATCGCGACCGGTACGTGGATGGCGATTTCGTTGAACCTCGCGGGCTCGATCTTCACGATCCATCTGTTCGGCATGGCGATTCCGGGCTATGCGGCGGTGTGGTCGCTGATCGTGAACCTCGTGGTGTCGGTGGTCGTGAGCCTGATCGTGCGCGCGGTGGGCATGCAGCGCGCCGAGGACCGCACCCGTCCGGAGGACTACCTGGACGTCGTCGAAGGCTGATTCCGGCTGCAACGTTACGGTCTGAAACACGCAACGCCCGCCGACGCGAGTCGGCGGGCGTTTGTGTTTGCGGGGTACTCCAGGGCAGGATAGCGGAACCGTCCTTTCACGCGTTTGCCGCGCCCCACCATGGCTGCTGCCGATACTCCCACTGTGATCCCCCGCCGCGCGGCGCTGAGCCGGATGGTGCGCGCGGTCACGTCGCCGTATTACCGGTACCGCCACGCGAAGGTGCTGCATAGCCTGCGCGTCGGCCTCGCGATGCTGGTGTCGATTCTGGCGACGACCGGAATCGATATCCCGCACGGCATCTGGTCGTCGGTGACGCTGCTGGTGGTGATCGGCGGCTTGCAGCATCACGGCAATATCCGCAAGAAGGCGGCCGAACGCGCGGCCGGTACGCTGCTCGGTGCGTCGATCGGCCTGTTGCTGATCGTGCAGCAGAACTTCATTGGCTCGCTGCCGCTCACCTATGTGCTGGAGGCGATCATCGCGTCGATCTGCGCGTGGTTCGCGATCGGCTCGTCCGGCTATATCGGGCTTCTGACCGCGATCACGATGTGCATCGTCGCGGGCCACGGCGACAACCTGATCGATGTCGGCCTGTGGCGCACGCTGAACGTGCTGATCGGCATCGTGATCGCGCTGGCGTTTTCGTTCGCGTTTCCGCTGCACGCAACGTATTCGTGGCGCTACGGGCTGGCCGCCAATCTGCGCGAATGCGCTGGCATCTACGCGCGCCTGCTCGACGGCGAGACGATCACCGAAGAAGAGCAGGTCAAGCGCTTTCTGCGGATCAACAAGCGGCTCGTGCAACTGCGCTCGTTGATGCCGTCGGTCGCAAAGGAAATCGACGTGCCGCAGTCGAGGCTCGAGGAGATCCAGCGACTGCATCGCTCAGTGCTCAGCTCGCTCGAGCTGCTGGCCACCGGGCCGCTGATGAACGCCGCCGCCGCCGCGCGCAGCGCCTATGCAGCGCAGTGCGGCGCCGAGGTGCGGGCCGTGCGCGCGATCCTGTTGTCCACCGCGCGCGGGCTGCGCTTCGGCCGTCCGTCGCGCTTCGGCATTCCGGCCGCGGCGCCGCTCGCGAAGGGGCATGGCGACGTGACCACCGCGTTGCCGCCCGACTGGCAAGGGCCGTACTGGCTCGGTCAGCGGCTCGCGGAGCGGGTGGACCGGCTGCGTGCGCTATTGCTGGAGACCGAGCCGAACTGGAACATCGAGCGGCACGAGCGGGCGACGCGTGGCGGGTAGGTGGTCGAGCGGTCGAACCCAAAGGCTCGGCCGCGAAGCCTCAAGCCTGCGGCGGCAGCGTGACCATCCACATCATGCCGAAGCGATCCACCACCATACCGAAGCCCTTGCTCCAGAACGTTGGCTGGAACGGCATCACGACCTGGCCGCCATCGGCGAGCGCGTTGAAGCATTTTTCCGCCGACGCGCTGTCTTCGACGGTCAGCGACAGGCTGAAGCCATTGAACGGGCCGGCCGCCGGATCGCAGTTGCCGTCGGAAGCCATCCACGTGCTCGAGCCCAGCTGCACGTTCGCGTGCATGATCTTGTCGGCGAGCTCGGGGCGGGGCGGGTTTTGCGCATCGGGTGGCGCGTCCTTGAACAGCATCTTGAAGGTCACCTGGGCGCCGAGTTTGTCGGTGTAGTAGTCGAGCGCTTCCTGGCAACGGCCGTTGAAGAACACGTAGGGCTGAACGTACATGATCGTCTCCTTGGGTCAGGCGTTGGGCGGGCGCCGTCGGTCCTCGCCAGCTCGGGCGGGGAGGGGCGTGCAGTCGATTGTAGTCGCGGCGTAAACGGGGAGCGGCGCTGAGCCGTGAGGTTCAGCGCCGCCTGTCATGGATGGCTTTCGAGCGGAGCGGGCGCAGCGCGGCGAGCGCGAACGTGAAAGTCACTCAGCCAGCCACGTCCGTCGCCCGCGGCACCTCAGCGCAGCGTGTCGATCAGCTTTTCCAGCTTGATTGCGTCCGCGGCGAACGTGCGGATGCCTTCGGCGAGCTTCTCGGTCGCCATCGCGTCGTCGTTGACGAGGAAGCGGAACGACTTTTCGTCGACCGGCACGCGCTCGATGTCCGCTTGGTGCGATGCCTCCGGCGACAGCTTGCGCTCGATCTTGTCGGTGCTGTCGTGCAGTTTTTGCAGCAGGTCCGGGCTGATCGTCAGCAGATCGCAGCCAGCCAGTTCCAGGATCTGCGAGGTCGTGCGGAAGCTCGCGCCCATCACCTCGGTCTTGTAGCCGAACTTCTTGTAGTACGCATAGATGCGGCGCACCGACTTGACGCCCGGATCGTTGGGGCCGCCGTCTTTCGCTTCGTCCCACGCGCTGCCGGCGCTCTTCTTGTACCAGTCGTAGATGCGGCCGACGAACGGCGAGATCAGCTGCGCGCCGGCTTCCGCGCAGGCGGCAGCCTGCGGGAGCGAGAACAGCAGCGTCATGTTGCAGCTGATGCCTTCCTTCTGCAGCACCTCGGCCGCGCGCACGCCTTCCCACGTCGATGCGAGCTTGATCAGCACGCGGTCGCGTTCGATGCCGTGCTCCTTGTACAGCGCGATCAGTTCATGGGCTTTCTTGATCGAACCTTCGATGTCGAACGACAGGCGCGCGTCGACTTCGGTCGACACCCGCCCGGGGATGATCTTCAGGATTTCGGTGCCGAACGCGATCAGCAACTGGTCGATGATCGCACCGACCGGCTTCGACGCATGCGCCTTCACGGTCTTTTCGAGCAGCGGCCGGTAGTCGTCTTTCTGCACGGCCTTCAGAATCAGCGACGGATTAGTGGTCGCATCGCGCGGCTTGTACTGCGCGAGCTGCTGGAAGTCGCCAGTGTCGGCCACCACGGTGGTGTATTGCTTGAGTTGGTCGAGTGCGGTTGTCATGTTCGGGCCTTCAGGGCGCATGTGCGCCGTGGTTCAGGAGAAATGAGGATGCCACCGCGCCGGCTGGACAAAACACAGCAATCAGCCGGCGCCGGCGGCCGCGGGTCAAGCCGCAGCGCGTCCCGCGATGGCGCCGGGAAACGCTGCCGGATACATCTATTCTATGGCGGATCGCCGAGGACGGCATGAACACCGGGTACGGACAGCCGGGCGCGGTGTTCCGTTCACACGCGGCGCGCGTTCAGCACGACTTGCGTGATCACGCCGGCGACGAGCCCCCAGAACGCCGAGCCGATCGACAGCAGCGTGAGCCCCGAGGCGGTCACCATGAACGTGACGAGCGCCGCCTCGCGCTGCCGCGTATCGTGCATCGCATTGGCGAGGCCGCTCATGATCGAGCCGAACAGCGCGAGCGCCGCGACAGAGACGACCAGCTCCTTCGGAAACGCCGCGAACAGCGCGGCGATCGTCGCGCCGAACACGCCCGCGAGCAGATAAAAAATGCCGCCCCATACCGCCGCCGTGTAGCGGCGCGCGGGGTTTTCGTGCGCTTCCGGGCCGGTGCAGATCGCCGCTGTGATCGCCGCAAGATTGATGCCGTGCGAGCCGAACGGCGCGAGCAGCAGCGACGCGACGCCGGTCGTCGCGATCAGCGGCGCGGACGGGGTCGTATAGCCGTCGGCGCGCAGCACCGCGATGCCCGGCACGTTCTGCGAGGCCATCGCGACCACGAACAGCGGAATGCCGATGCTCACGCACGCCGCCACCGAAAACGACGGCATCGTCAGCACCGGATGCGCGAGCGCGACGTGAAAGTGGCTGAAGTCGAGCAGCCCGAGGCCGCCGGCGGCTGCCGTGCCGACCACGAGCGTGCTCGGAATCGCGTAACGCGGCGCAAACCGTTTGACGATCAGGTAGGTGAAGAACATCGTCAGCACGAGCGCGGTCTGGTACTGCGCGGCGCGGAAAATCTCGATGCCGATTTCGAACAGGATGCCCGCGAGCAGCGCCGCCGCGAGGCCGGACGGAATCCGCTTCATCAGCGCGTCGAACCAGCCGGTGACGCCGACCAGCGTCAGCAGCGCCGCGCAGAAGATGAACGCGCCGATGGCCTGCGCATACTCGACATGCGGCAGCGACGACACCAGGAGCGCCGCGCCCGGCGTCGACCACGCGATCACGATCGGCGCGCGAAAGCGCAGCGACAGGCCGATCGTACAGAGGCCCATGCCGATCGACAGCGCCCAGATCCACGACGAAATCTGCGCGTCGCTCAGATGCGCGGCCTGGCCCGCCTGGAACATCAGCACGAGCGAGCTCGTGTAGCCGGTCATCGCCGCGACGAAGCCCGCGACGATCGTCGACAGCGACGTATCGGCGAGCGGATTGAAGCGCCTCTGCGGCGCGGCGGCGGGGGACAGCTGGGGCGACGGGGACGAACTCATGCGAAGGCTTTGTTGTTGTGGAAGTTGAAGCGTCGGGACGCGGGTTCCGGAACGACGGGCGTTACTTGCTCAGCACCCGCATGGCCGTCTCCAGGCCCGCGAGCGTCAGCGGATACATGCGGTGGCCCAGCACTTCGCGTATCGCGCTGACCGACTGCCGATACGGCCACAGTGCTTCCGGTTCGGGGTTCAGCCACGCGAAGTGCGGGAAGTGATCGGCGAGCCGGCGCAGCCATACGGCGCCGGCCTCGGCGTTGTTGTACTCGACCGAGCCGCCCCGCTGCAACACTTCGTACGGGCTCATCGTCGCGTCGCCGACGAAGATCAGCTTGTAGTCCGGCGTGAACCTGTGCAGCACGTCCCACGTGGGCGTGCGCTCGGCGTGGCGGCGGCGGTTGTTCTTCCACAGGAAGTCGTACACGCAGTTGTGGAAGTAGTAGAACTCGAGGTGCTTGAACTCGGCCTTCGCGGCGGAGAACAGCTCCTCGGTGCGCTTCACGTGATCGTCCATCGAGCCGCCGACGTCGAGCAGCATCAGCACTTTCACGTTGTTGTGCCGCTCGGGCACCATCTTCAGATCGAGCCAGCCGGCGTTCGCGGCGGTGCTGCGGATCGTGTCGGGCAGATCGAGTTCTTCCGCGGCGCCTTCGCGCGCGAAGCGGCGCAAGCGCCGCAGCGCGACCTTGATGTTGCGTGTGCCGATTTCGACCTGGTCGTCGTAGTCGCGATACGCGCGCGCTTCCCAGACCTTGACGGCGGTGCGATTGCCGGCCGCGTCGCCGCCGATGCGCACCCCCTCGGGGTTATAGCCGCCGTTGCCGAACGGCGACGTGCCGCCCGTGCCGATCCATTTGTTGCCGCCCTCGTGGCGCTCCTTCTGCTCGTCGAACAGTTCCTTCAGACGCTCCATCAGCTTGTCGATGCCGCCCATCGCTTCGATCTGCGCTTTTTCCTCGGGCGACAGATCGCGTTGCAGCTGCTTCTTCAGCCAGTCGAGCGGAATCTCGAACGCGAGCTCCGAGCTCGCCGCGACACCGTTGAAAAAGGCGCCGAACGCCTGGTCGAACTTGTCGAAGTACTGCTCGTCTTTCACGAGCGTGATGCGCGACAAGTAGTAGAACTCGTCGAGCGACGGCGCGATCACGTTGGCCTTTAGCGCTTCGAGCAGTGTCAGGTATTCCTTCACCGAGACCGGCAGCTTGGCGGCGCGCAGCGAGTAGAAGAAGTCGATCAGCATGCTAGGGCCTGCGGCGCGGGGGCGCTCAACGGTTGTTGCGGTTCATGAACAGCAGCCGCTCGAACAGGCCCACGTCCTGTTCGTTCTTCAGCAGCGCGCCGTGCAGCGGCGGCACGATCTGCTTGTGGTCGGCCGAGCGCAGCGCTTCGGGCGGAATGTCTTCGGCGAGCAGCAGCTTGAGCCAGTCGAGCAGTTCGGAGGTGGACGGCTTCTTCTTCAGCCCGGCGACGTTGCGCAGTTCGAAGAAGCTCTGCAGCGCGGCGGCGAGCAGATCCTTCTTGATGCCGGGGTAGTGCACGTCGACGATCTGCTGCATCGTCGTCGCGTCCGGAAACTTGATGTAGTGAAAGAAGCAGCGGCGCAGGAACGCGTCGGGCAGTTCCTTCTCGTTGTTCGACGTGATGATCACGAGCGGGCGATGCTTCGCGCGCACCAACTCGCGCGTCTCGTACACGTAGAACTCCATGCGGTCGAGTTCGCGCAGCAGGTCGTTCGGGAATTCGATGTCGGCCTTGTCGATCTCGTCGATCAGCAGCACGCTCTGCTCGTCCGATTCGAACGCCTGCCACAGCACGCCCTTGACAATGTAGTTGCGGATGTCCTTCACGCGTTCGTCGCCGAGCTGCGAATCGCGCAGACGCGACACCGCGTCGTATTCGTACAGGCCCTGCTGGGCCTTGGTGGTCGACTTGATGTGCCATTGCAAAAGCGGCATGCCGAGCGCGGCGGCGACTTCCTCGGCGAGCATGGTCTTGCCGGTGCCGGGCTCGCCCTTGATCAGGAGCGGACGCTTGAGCGTCATCGCGGCGTTGACCGCGAGCTTGAGGTCGTCGGTGGCGACGTACTGCGATGAGCCTTCGAAACGCATGGCGAGATGCTCTTGTGCGGGAAAAAACCCAGTATAAGTCAGAAGGCCTGTTGGCCTGAAACCGGCTCACGTATGGTGTGAGCCGCGCCGGGTAGACGCGCTGGTGCCGCTGTGGCGTCATCGTGAAGCCGCCGCGAGCAGGGCGCGCGGCCCGTCCAGACGGGCGTTGCGCGGCTCCCGCGCGTTGTGGACGTTCGGCGCGGCGTCGCGGTACAATGGGCCCGATTTTTTTGGCCTGCGTGGCCACCTTATAAGAAGAACGGCCGGACCGCTGCCTTTGTGGGCACCCGTTTCCCCTCAAGCCAGGTTACATCTATGAATAAATTCGTCGGCAAACACGTCGTGATCGCAGCGCTGTCGGTGCTCGCGGGGTACGCGGTCAGTGCGCAGGCAGCGGATGTCGTAGGCAACGCCAAGGCGGGCCAGGACAAGGTCGCGATGTGTATCGGCTGCCACGGCATCCCTGAATACCGCACGGCTTATCCAGAGGTTTTCCGCGTGCCGAAGCTCGGCGGGCAAAATCAGGCCTACCTCGAGATCGCGCTGCGCGCCTACAAGAAGGGCGACCGCCATTTCGACACGATGCACGCGATCGCGACCTCGCTGTCGGATCAGGACATTGCCGACATTGCCGCCTACTACGCAGCGCAAACTGCCGCTTCGAAAAACAATCCCGACAAGTGATCGGCGTCGGTCACAGTACATCCAATTCGCGGGATAGGAGATTTCATGATCAAGCCCCAACAGGCACTCCACACGGTATTCAAGGCCGTCGGCGCGGCGGCGGTAATCGGTCTGGCCATGGCGAACGTCGCGCACGCGGCTGACGCGGGCAACGGCAAGGTGCTCGCCGACAGTCATAACTGCGCGGCCTGCCACGGTCCCGGCCTGAACAAGCCGGTGAGCCCGGAGTATCCGAAGCTGGCCGGTCAGCACTCCGACTATGTGTACTGGGCGCTGCGTCAGTACCAGATGGGCACCGGCAATCCGCACCTCGGCCGCAACAACCCGATCATGCAGGCACAGGTGCAGAGCCTGTCGCTAGGCGACATGAAGGACATCGCCGCTTACGTCGAATCGCTGGAAGGCGACCTCGTGCAGAAGAAGTAAGCGTAGGGCGCGGGTTTCGCGCCGCGGCTTCAAAAGCAAAACACCCCGCCTTGGCGGGGTGTTTTGCTTTGAGGGCATCGAGCCGGGGTATCCAGCCGCTTCAGTCGCGCGTCGCGCGCCGTTCGATACGCTGCAAATACGCGTCCGTGTCCGGCGGCGTGCCGGTGCGCTGCGCTTCCCAGATGGTTTCGCCGAGGCAGTCCATGATCGCGTGCTGCGCCTCGTGCGTCGAGCCGAGGCGTGCGGCGAGCCGCTCATGGGCGGCGCGAATGCCGGGCGGCTGGTCGATCGACAGTTGTTCAGAGATCGCCAGATGCATCGACAGGTGCAGGAACGGATTGGTCTGGCCGCGCTCCGGCGAATAGTCCTGCGCCTGGGCAGCGGGGGCGTCGGCGAGGTCGGCGTGATACTCGGGATGCTCGACGATCCAATCGGCGGCGATCGCCTCGAGCGGCGTCAGAATCTCGCCTTGGCGCTGTTTGCGCCAGGTGTCGGTGAAAAAGAGGCGAACTTCGTCGCGGCTGGGATTGAACATCGTGGAACCGGTGCGTGGGAGTGGGGCGTGCGCGGAGCGCGACGGCGTGTGTACGCAGTGCGCACCGCGTGTAAAGCATCATTTTACGCGGCGGCCGTTCGGGCTGCAGGCGCGCTGCGCGGTCTGCGGTTTCGACTGGGCCGCCGTTAAAGATCGGGCGGCGGAGTCTTCGGCCGGAACTCGCACAGCGGCTCGATCACGCAATGCCAGCATTCCGGCCGGCGCGCCTTGCACACGTACCGTCCATGCAGGATCAGCCAGTGGTGCGCATCCTTCCTGAATTCGGCGGGCGTGAATTTTTCGAGGGCCGCCTCGACCGCGCGCACGTCCTTGCCGGGCGCGAGGCCGGTGCGGTTCGCGACGCGGAAAATGTGCGTGTCGACCGCGATGGTCGGATGGCCGAACGCGGTGTTCAGGATCACGTTGGCCGTTTTGCGGCCGACACCCGGCAGCCCTTCGAGGGCCTCGCGATCCTCGGGCACCTCGCCGCCGTACTGGTCGAGCAGGATGCGGCAGGTCGCGATCACGTTCTTCGCCTTCGTGCGATACAGGCCGATCGTCTTGATATAGCTCGCGACACCTTCCTCACCGAGTTCCAACACCTTCTGCGGCGTGTTCGCGACCGGGAACATCCTGCGCATCGCCTTGTTGACCGACACGTCGGTTGCTTGTGCCGACAGCAGCACCGCGATCAGCAGCTCGAACGGCGTCGTGTACTCGAGCTCGGTGGTCGGGTGCGGATTCAGGCTCTGAAGCGTTTCGTAGATCGCGCGGCGTTTGTTCGCGTTCATGCGGAGCGGGTCCGTGTGGGTGGGAAGGTTGCGCCGGGGGCGGTCAGCGCGCGCTCGGCGGCGAGCCGGACGGCGGCTTTGAATCATCGGACTCGTTCGACGACGGCTCCGAGCCGTGTGTGTCGTCGCCGCTGGCAAGACCGAGACGGCGGCGGCGCGCTTCGGCGGCGTCGATCTGCGCCTGCACGTCGGCGCTGACGTTCTCGGTGTTCAGCGGTCCCTGGCCTTTCGCGGCCATTTCTTCTTTCTTCTTGCGCGCGCGTTCGAGCGCGGCCTGGATGATCGCGCGTTTCTTCGCTTCGGCGTCGTCCGCGATCGGGGCGGCGGGGGCCTCGGACGGCGTTGTCGCGCCGCTCGCTGGAGCCGCGCCCGACGCGGCCGCCCCCGGCGCGCTCGCACTCGCGGCTCGCCGCGCCGCAGCACGCGCTTCGGCGGCGTCGCGCTCGCGCGCGAGACGGCTCTCGTGGCGGTTATGACGCGCCCGCGCCGCGTCTGCCTCGCTCTGGCTCCATGCATCCCAGCCGGTGGCCTGGCCGGTCACGGGCAGCATCGCGATGCAGTCGACCGGGCAGGGCGGCACGCACAGGTCGCAGCCGGTGCAGAGCTCGGCGATCACGGTGTGCATCTGTTTCGGTGCGCCAACTATCGCGTCGACCGGACACGCCTGCATGCATAGCGTGCAGCCGATGCACACCTGTTCGTCGATAACCGCCAAGGGGCGCGGGCGTTCGACGCCATTGGCGGAATTGAGCGGAATCACCGGCTTGCCGAGCAGCGCGGCGAGGCGCGCGATCCCCTCGGCACCGCCGGGCGGGCACTGGTTATAGTTCGCCTCGCCACTGGCGACGGCTTCGGCATACGGACGGCATGCGGGATAACCGCACTTCGTGCATTGCGTTTGGGGGAGCAGATCTTCGATGCGATCCGCGAGTGTTTTGACGTCTGTCACGGTTACGGCGCGGGGGTTTGCCGTGCGATCGCACGACCTGAACTAAATAGCACATTATCGCCGATTTCCCGGATTGCCATTCGCAATCCATGTGCCATAATCGAAGCGCTTCATTCGAAAGACCGCAGAAAAGGGTGTGTTTCCCAACCACGACGCGCCCGCTAAACGCCGCCAAAAAAGAGGCTCGAGGAGAGGCCGGCGGCGCGATCCGGATAACGCGGCTCACGAAGACGATGCCACCATGAATCAGCCGAAAATCAAAAGAGATCCTGAAGGCACGAGGCGCCGCATTTTGCTTGCGGCGGCGGAAGAGTTTGCAAATGGAGGACTGTTCGGCGCACGAGTCGATCAGATCGCTCGCCGCGCCGAAACCAATGAACGAATGCTCTATTACTACTTCGGTAGCAAGGAGCAGCTATTCACCGCGGTACTCGAGCACGCGTTCAGCGCACTCAATGAAGCGGAACGCACGCTCGAACTCAACGGGGTCGCGCCCGTCGAGGCGGTTACGCGTCTCGCGCATTTCGTGTGGGACTACTACCGCGATCATCCCGAGTTATTGAGGCTCATCAACAACGAGAATCTGCATGAAGCACGCTACATGCAGAAATCGACGCGCATACGCGAAATGATTTCGCCGATCGTCGCCACGCTCGGCGGCATCCTCGAACGCGGGCAACGCGCGGGGTTGTTTCGCACGAACGTCGACCCGTTGCGTTTTTACGTGACGCTTTCGGGCATGGGTTACTACATCGTGTCGAACCGCTTCACGCTCGAAGCGACGCTCGGGCGCGATTTCAGCAGCGCCGCCGAACGCAGCGAGGTGATTCAGATGAATACCGAACTGCTGCTCGCGTACCTGTTGAGAAAGTAACGGCCCGTGCGGCGGTGATCATTGCCGCGGCCAAACATCAGTATCACGAATAAAGCGCGATAAAAAAGCCAACGGCCTCGAAGGAGACCGTTGGCTTTTTATATGCTGTTGCAAGTTTAATGCTCAGGCTTCGACTTTTTCTTTAGCCGTTTTTGCGGTCTTGTTGTGCTCGAGAATGAAGTCGCGCAATTGCGGGTAAATGATCGTGCGCCAGCGGCGGCCCGAGAAAATGCCGTAGTGGCCGCATTTCTCCGCGGTGAAGTGACGCTTGTTCTTCGCCGCAATGCCGCTGCACAGGTCGTGCGCCGCGTAGGTCTGGCCGTCGCCGGAAATGTCGTCGAGTTCGCCTTCGATCGTAAACAGCGCGGTCGTCGTGATGTCTTGCGGCCGTACCGGTTCGCCGTTGACGACCCACGTGCCCTCGGCAAGACGGAATTCCTGGAACACGACGCGGATCGTGTCGAGGTAATAGTCGGCATCCATGTCGAGCACCGCGTTGTACTCGTCGTAGAAGCGGCGGTGCGCTTCGGCGTCGTCCTCGTCGCCGCGCAGCAGGCTCTGGTAGAAATCCCAGTGCGATGCCGCGTGACGCTCCGGATTCATCGCGACGAAGCCGGTGTGCTGCAGGAAGCCCGGATATACCTTGCGGCCCGTACCCGGATAGTTCGGCGGCACCGTGAAGATCACGTTGTTCTCGAACCATTCGTACGAATGCTGCGTGGCGAGCGAATTGACCGAGGTCGGGCTTTTGCGCGCGTCGATCGGGCCGCCCATCATCGTCATCGTGCGCGGCGTGTCCTCGCCGCGGCTCGCCATCAGCGAAATGGCGGCGAGCACCGGCACGGTCGGCTGGCACACCGAGATCACGTGCAGATTCTTCGCGCCGATATGGCGAATGAACTCCTGGATATACGCGATGTAGTCGTTCAGACCGAACCAGCCGGCCTCAAGCGGCACCATGCGCGCGTCGATCCAGTCGGTGATGTAGACCTTGTGGTCTTGCAGCAACGTGCGCACGGTGTCGCGCAGCAGCGTGGCGTGGTGTCCTGACAACGGTGCGCAGACCAGCACGACCGGTTCGTCTTTCAACTGGCTGACGGCTTCGCTGTCGTCCGCGAAGCGCTTGAAGCGCATCAGACGGCAGAACGGCTTTTCGATGATCGTCTGCTCGACGATCGGAATGTTATGTCCGTCTTTAACGATCTGATGAATGTTGAACTCGGGCTTTTCATAATCCTTGCCGAGCCGGTAAAGCAGTTCGTAGCCGGCGGACAGGCGCGTGGCGCCCGGCACGTAGGCTAACGGACTGGCCGGATTCGCAAATGATTTCGATGCGGCCTGGGCCCAGGCGGTGAGGGGGCTCAAAATCGCCCGGCTGAATTCGTGCAGTTGATAGAGCATGTTTGCTCCGTTTTAAGCGGTTCGCATTGGGCTTCGCAAACACGCGTGAAGCGTTGCGGCGGGCCATTGTGGTTGTGGGCACATTGTTGTTGGCCGACAGTCGGATCGATAATATCGAACAAAGCAATCTTGTGCAATGCAACAATTCTCGCATTCAGTGTACGCAAGCTGTCACGGCGTCATGCTAGTGGCGATGCTGCTCCGCCGCTATCAGGGCTTGCCTGAGCCTCAAGCTCCATCGAGCGCATGCCGTTATGTGCCGGATGGCCGGTCGCCTGCGCCATCTCCTGCTCGTGCTTCATCAGGTTCAGGCCGGTGTGCACGAGCGCCACGTGCGAGAACGCCTGCGGAAAATTGCCGACCAGACGTTTTTCGGCCGGATCGTACTCCTCGGACAGCAGGCCGACGTCGTTGCACAGCGCGAGCAGCCGCTCGTACATCTCGATCGCTTCCTGCACGCGCCCCTGCAGCGCGAGGTTATCCACCATCCAGAACGAACACGCAAGAAAGGTGCCTTCTCCGGGCGGCAGGCCGTCATCGTATTCGTTGGTGCGGTAGCGCATCACGAAGCCGCCATGCATCAGGTCCCGCTCGATTGCCTCGACGGTGCCCTTGATGCGCGGGTCCTGCGGCGGCAGGAAGGCGACCAGCGGCATCAGCAGCACGCTCGCGTCGAGCTGGTCGCTGCCGTAGTACTGCGAGAACGCGTTCAGCTTCGGATTCCACGCCTTCTCGCAGACCTCGGCGTGGATCGTGTCGCGCGTCGCGCGCCATTCGTCGAGCGGGCCGTCGAGCTTGAACATTTCGGCCGAGCGGATCGCGCGGTCGAACGCGACCCACGCCATCACCTTCGAAAAGGTGAAATGCTCGCGGCCGCCGCGAGTCTCCCAGATGCCTTCGTCGGGTTCGCGCCAGATCGTGGTCAGATGCTCGAGCATCGCGCGCTGCACGCTCCACGCGGTGACGTCCGCCTGCAGGCCGCCCACGCGCGCGAGATGCAGCGCGTTCATCACTTCGCCGTAAACGTCGAGCTGACGCTGCCCGACCGCGTTGTTGCCGATGCGCACCGGTTTCGCGCCCTCGTAGCCGGGCAGCCAGTCGATTTCGGATTCGGGCAGGCGTCGCTCGCCGGCGATGCCGTACATGATCTGCAACTGGTCCGGCGCGCCCGCCATCACGCGGCCGAGCCAGCTGCGCCAGGCGCGCGCTTCGTCGTAGTAGCCGCCGCGCATCATCGCGAGCAGCGTGATGGTCGCGTCGCGCAGCCAGCAGTATCGATAGTCCCAGTTGCGCGTGCCGCCGAGCTTCTCCGGCAGCGACGTGGTAGGCGCCGCGACGATGCCGCCGGTCGGCTCGTAGGCGAGCGCGCGCAGTGTGATCAGCGAACGGCGGATCGGCTCGGCCCAGCGTCCTTCGACGGTGCCGCGCGCCGCCCATTCGAGCCAGTGGTTCTCGGTGCGCGCGAGCGACGTGTGCGGGTCGCGCGCGGGAGGAATGCGCAGATGCGACGCCGCATACGCGAGCGAGAACGGCACGCGCTCGCCCTCGGTCACCGTGAATTCCGCGACGGTCTTCATATCTTCGCCGTGCAGTTCGACCGGCGTGCGCAGCACCGCGTTGTCGGGGCCGACGATCGCCTTGATGCCGCTGTCGTGCTTGAGCTTGTCGACCCACGGAATCGAGAAGCCGTAGTCGAAGCGCAGCACGAGTTCCATCTTCATGCGCACGGTGCCGCGCTTGCCGACGACGATGCGGATCAGCTCCGACCAGCCGTTGCCGGGCGGCATGAAATCGATCAGCGTGACCGCGCCGTCGGGTGTTTCGAAGTCGGTTTCGAGGATCAGCGTTTCACCGCGATAGCGCCGCGTGATGGTCGGCGCGCCGTGCTCGCCCTGGGTGGCGGGGGCGATCTGCCAGCGGCCGTTGTCGGGCGTGCCGAGCAGCGCGGCGAAGCAGGCGCCCGAGTCGAAGCGCGGCCAGCAGAGCCAGTCGACGGAACCGTCGCGGGAGATGAGCGCGGCGGTATGGCCGTCACCGATGAGTGCGTAGTCTTCGAGGTGTGCAGGCATGGAAAGCGTGTCGAAAAACGAGTCGTTATTACGGACGGCGACGGCAGCCGCGCTTCGAGTGGGAGTTAATTACCGGACCACGATCGGCAGTGTTTGGTTCACCGCATAGTGCGGCAAAACGCGGGTTGGAAAATTGTCAAATCCATGCATAAAATCAGAATTCATGCCGATGTCCGGTGACCTGCCGGACTGCGAATCGGCCTTGCTCATGGCGCATGCAGACGCCGTTTCCGAGGACGAAAGCCATGCTGAACCCTTCGAAATCCGATTGCATCACGATTCTCTCGGCCGCCAGCCAGCTTGCCGGCGACTCCATGCTGCCACTCGATCATGGGCGGCTCGGCCTGAGCCGCAATGGCATGCTGGCTGCCGCGTCCTTCCTGGTCGAACGGGCCTGCTTCCGGCGCTATCAGCAGAATGCCGATCATTATGCGGTCGGCGCGCTGTCGTTGCAGGGGCGCTTGCGCCTCGAACAGCTGGCGAACGGTTGAGCCGCGGCGCCGGGCGTTCGTAGCGCGGGTTGTTCGCGTATCCGCACCTTCGCGCCACGTCACGTCGATTGTTCGCGTGGCGCGATGCCCGCTTTCCGCCTGTGTCAACCGCATGACGTAGGCCGCGCTTTCATGCGTGCGAGTGCCGCTGGCACCGCGCGAACCCTCTTTTTTCGCAAATTGATCCCGACACCGGGCGCAAATACCGCGCCCGGTATCGCGTCGCCTGTCGCTTACAGATGCGACGAGCCCACGCCGAAGATCCCGATGACGCCGATGATGATCAGGTAAAGCGCGACGATGTAGTTCAACAGGCGCGGCATGATCAGAATCAGAATGCCGGCGATCAGCGAAACGAGCGGGCCCAGGCTGAGAGTGACGTTCATGGAGACTCCGTAGTTGACACGCGTGATGCGCGATTGAGAAAACGCTTGAAAAACGCCCCGGCTTGCGGGACCAAAGCCGCTGGCGCAGCCCGCACGTCAGCGGTGGATTCACTGCATGATCCGACCCAACGCTCTTATACTGACTTCGACAATAAAACGCGGAACGACGCTCGATTGGCGGCGCGGCAGACCAGACACCGTTATAACCGCTCGTACCCCGGCTCGTACGCGAGCCCGTACAGACAACCGATGTCGAGGAGGTCTCATGCTTCACCGTCGCCGTGCCGCCGGGTGTGTTGCCGCGCGCCCAGTTCCGACTTCCGCTTTTACTTCTGTTCTTGCCAGTGTTGCCGTACGCGGTTCGGGTCCGCGTGGCGCGGACCGCGTCGCCCGTTCGATGATAAAAGGTTTCCTGCTCATGGTTTCGATGCTTGCTTCGCACGCGTATGCGCAAGATTCTGGCCCGGTCCCCGCGGACGGCGTCTATACGATGCTGGTCGGCACTTACACCAGCGGCAGGAGCGAGGGCATCTACGTCTTTCGCTTCGACACGAAGACCGGCGCGGCGACCCAGGTGTCGGTCGCGCAGACGGTCAATCCGTCGTTCCTGGTCGTGAGCCGCGACCGCCGCTTCGTCTATTCGGTCAACGAACTGCCCGGCGACAATGGCCCGGCCACGCAGCGCGGCAACATCAGCGCGTTCGGCTTCGATGCCGCGCGCGGCCAGCTGACGTTTCTGAACAAGGTGTCGTCCGATGGCAATGACCCGTGCTATCTGAGCATCTCGCCGGACGGCAAATATCTGCTGACCGCGAACTATTCCGTCGCGCCCGACCCGGGCGGCAGCTTCGCGGTGTTTCCGCTGCAGGCGAACGGCCAGGTGGGCACCTCGGTGCAGACCGTGCATCGCGAGGGTGGCGGGCCGGTGAAAGGGCGGCAGGACAACTCGCACGTGCATTCGACTGTGTTCTCGCCTGACGGCCACTATCTGTTCGCGCAGGATCTCGGCGCCGACAAGCTGTACTCGTACCGTTACGCGCCGCAGAGCAGCGCCGGCGCGGGCCCGTTCGTCGTGACGGACTGGGGCTATGCGCAGCAGAAAGCCGGCACGGGTCCACGCCATCTGATCTTCAGCGCGAACGGCAGGCACGCATATCTGACGAGCGAACTCGCGGCGACCGTCAGCACGTTCGACTACGACGACGGCAGACTGAAGCTCGTGCAGACGTTGCCATTGAGCGAGCCCGGCTTCAAGGGGCAGGTGGCCGCGGCGGCGATCCACATGTCGCCGGACGGACGCTTCGTGTATGCGTCCAATCGCGGCGACGCGAACGAGATCGTGATCTTCTCGGTCGATCCCGCCAATGGGCGTCTGAAGCAGATCGGGCGGCAGTCGAGCCTCGGCAAATCGCCGCGCGAGTTCACCATCGATCCGACCGGCAACTGGCTGATCGTCGGCAATCAGTTGAGCGACACGGTCTACGTGTTCAAGCGCGATCAGCAGACGGGGCTGCTCGATCCAAATCCGAAGCAGCATTTCGAGCTCGGCGCGCCGGTGGATTTCAAACTGGTGTCGCCGTCGTAACGCACGGCACGCGCGGGTAAAGAAAAAAACGGACAGCTCACGTCGTGAGGCTGTCCGTTTTTCATTGCGGTTCAGCGCGCGTTCATTCCGCCGGCCCCGGCGCCAGCACCTCGCGGCTGCCGTTGATGCTCATCGCCGACACGAGCCCGGCCGTCTCCATCTGCTCGACGAGCCGCGCCGCGCGGTTATAGCCGATGCGCAATTGCCGCTGCACCGATGAGATCGACGCGCGCCGCGTGCGCACGACGAACGCGACCGCTTCGTCGTACAGCGGATCGGCTTCCGCATCCGGCGCTTCGCCGAACAGGTCCTGGGCCGCGCCGCCATCGGTGGCCGGGCCGTCGAGAATGCCTTCCTCGTATTGCGGCTCGCCGAACTGCTTCAGATACTCGACGATCGCATGCACCTCCTCGTCGGCGACGAACGCGCCGTGCACGCGCTGCGGGTAGCCCGTGCCCGGCGGCAGGAACAGCATGTCGCCCTGGCCGAGCAGCGACTCGGCGCCCATCTGATCGAGAATCGTGCGCGAGTCGATCTTCGACGACACCTGGAACGCGACGCGCGTCGGAATGTTCGCCTTGATCAGACCGGTGATCACGTCGACAGACGGCCGCTGCGTCGCGAGAATCAGGTGGATGCCGGCCGCGCGCGCCTTCTGCGCGAGCCGCGCGATCAGTTCCTCGATCTTCTTGCCGGCGACCATCATCAGGTCGGCGAGCTCGTCGATGACGACGACGATCAGCGGCAGCGGCGCGAGCGGCTCGGGTGCATCGGGCGTCAGCGAGAACGGGTTGCCGAGCTTCTTGCCCTTCGCCTCGGTGTCGCGGATCTTCTGGTTGAAGCCGGCGAGATTGCGCACGCCGACCGCCGACATCAGCCGGTAGCGCTTCTCCATTTCGCCGACGCACCAGTTCAGCGCATTGGCAGCGAGCTTCATGTCGGTGACGACCGGCGCGAGCAGATGCGGAATCCCTTCGTAGACCGAAAGCTCGAGCATCTTCGGGTCGATCATGATCAGGCGCACTTCCTCGGGCGTCGCCTTGAACAGCAGCGAGCAGATCATCGCGTTGATCGCGACCGACTTGCCCGAACCGGTCGTGCCGGCCACCAGCATGTGCGGCGCCTTCGCGAGATCGGCGACGACCGGATGGCCGGTGATGTCCTTGCCCATCGCGAGCGTCAGTTGCGAGTGCGAGTTCTGGTAGACGCTCGCTTCGAGGATCTCGGAGAGCCGGATCGTCTGCCGCTTCGCGTTCGGCAGTTCGAGGCCCATGCAGGTCTTGCCGGGAATCGTTTCGACCACGCGGATCGACGTGAGGCCGAGACCGCGCGACAGGTCCTTCATCAGACCGACGATCTGGCTGCCGCGCACGCCGAGCGCCGGTTCGACTTCGAAGCGCGTGATGACCGGACCGGCCGATGCGCCGACCACCGTCACCGGCACCTTGAATTCCTGCAGACGCTGCTCGATTAGCTGGCCGGTTTCGCGGAGCTTTTCGTCCGAGATCGGTTCGACGTCGGCGTCGGCGGGGGCGAGCAGATCGAGCGTCGGCAGTTCGACCATCGAGGCGGCCGGCGCATGGAACTCGAAGCCGTTGACCGGCATATGGCCGCGCAGCGGCGCGCGGGCGGCGGGCTCGCTGGCGGGTTGGGCCTGCGGTTGCGGTGCGGGCGCGGGAGCGGGCGACGGTTCGGCTGCCGGTGTGTTCGTGGCAGGCGTTGCGTTTGCGCCGATCGAAGGCTCGATGCTGGTCGCCGGCGCCGCAAAGCCCGGGAAACGGACGACGTTCGAGACGACGGCTGGTGCGATTGCCGGCGTTGCGAGGTTCGGCGCACTCGTCGAGGTCGACGACGGCGAGTCGTTCGTCGGCTCGTTCGCGGGCTCGGTCGCAGCGGGCAGGGCAGGGGCGTGCGACGTCGGGTGCGTCGGCGGCGTTGCGGGCTCATCGGGCTGCGCGCCTTCGCTCGCGATCTCCGGTGACGGCGCACTGGACCACGGCGGCACGCTTGCGCTCGACGGTGCGGCGGTCTTGGCCCGCGGTGATTCCGCTGGCGCGGCCGCGCGTTGAGCCGCGGTGGGGCCGAGCTTGCTCTCCCACGGTACGAGCGTTTTGTCGATGACGATTTCGGCGACAGGCGCCAGGGCTTGCTGCGGTGTCGCGGAGTCGGCGGCCGCAGGTTCGACTGTTCGCTCGGATTCTTCACCCTGCGATGACGGGACCCTGTTGTCTGTCGCCGTCTGTGTCGGATCGTCTTCGATCGCCGGTACGTCTTCGTGCGTAGCGTCGTCCTGCAAGCTGGCTGCAAAGCGCTGGAACGGCGTCGCCGTCGCCGGCTCATGTTGCGGCGCGCTAGCAGCAGGTTCCGCGGCGGCAGGCTCAGCCGAAGCGGATGCCGACGGCTCGACAACCGCGGGCATGCCGGTAACAGTGTCCGCGGACACGGGATCGGCCGGCGTCTCTGCGACAGACACGGGCTCTGCAATCGTGGATTCGACAGCCGCAGCCGTAAGCGGCGGATGAATGACCGGTGGTTCGGTCGGCCATTGCGCAACCGCTTCGTTGGCGCTCTCGACCGACGTATCCGACTCGACCACCTCTTGTTCAGCCGGCAACTCCGCAGGTGCCGCTTGTTGCTGCGACTGCGCCGGCGAGACCGTCTCGCTGTTTTCGACGGGCAGCACGTCATGTGGCGCCGGCGGCACATCGAACGTCGTCGACACCCGCTCCACATCGCCAACCTTTGCGCCATCGGCGCCACGGCTGCGCGCGAGGCTCACGCCGGCCATGTCGGTCCAGCGCGCGGTGTTTTCCGCGATGCTGCGCAGCGTCTCCTCGACGCTCGCCGGCGGCGCGACTGTCGACGCGTTCGCCATCGTTCGCGTGAAGTTCGGTGTAGGGCGGCGCACGGTCGATGGCAATGTGACGCCGTTGGCGCGCTGAGCCGCCGGGAACGGCTGACGCGGAGTCGCGCCGCGATTGAGCGGCGCGCTACCGTCTGCCGGCCGTGGCAGCGACGACGGACGGCTGCCGCGGCCCGAAGCATTCATGGATCCCGCCGTCATGCCGATCCCAGCGCCCGATGCGGCGGACCGGCCCGCCATCGCCTGTGCCGCTCGCGCCGACACGCCGGACGCATTGGCGGCCGTCGCCGCCAGCGCGGCGCTGGAGCCGAACGGCGCGGCCACGCGCTGTTCGCCGACCGAGCGCCGGCCGGCCTGCGCAGCGCCCTCACGAACCGACATGCCCGCTGCGGTGGATGCACCCAGCGATCCCGCCGCCGCCGTCGCCGCGCGCGGCTCTGTCGTGCGCAGCCAGCCGGCCGGCGCGACCGGCTCGGTCGGCACGAATGGTGCCGCGGACCGGTCCGGAGCTTTGTCCACCGGCGCCGCCTGCGTTGCGATCGACGCGGCCGGACGCGGCGGCGCGCTCGACCCGGTGCGCAACGCCGGCTCAATCTGCCTGGCCGGCCCACGCGCCGAGCCAGCGGACGCATCGGCGCGCCAGCTTGCGCCGGCGCCACGGGCGGCAGCCTCCTTGCTACCCGCGATGCCAGCCGCGGCACCGCCCGCAGCGGCGGCGCCCGCGCCGCGCCCGCTCGCGGGCGGACGCCACACCGTCGGCCGCGCGTAGCGACCCTTGCTGTTGCGCGGCGCCATCGTGTTGGTTGCGGGCGAAACATGCGACGACGCGCTGTCTTCGACGGTGCGGTGGCGGCGCGCATCCTCGTCGCGTTTCGCGAGTCCGCGCGACAGACCAAGGCCGAACGCGCCGTCGGCCCACGCGGCGACGTCGCTCCAGTGGAAGTCGATGAGCCATGGCAGGCTGATCAGAAGCAGCGCGAGCGCGGCGAGCGGCGTAGCGATATGGCCGACCAGATGCCCAAGCCCCGCGGCCAGCGCATGACCGAAACCGTTGACGCCGGCGATGCCGATCAGCGAGCCCTCGAGCGTGCAACTCGCGATCAGCACGCAGACGAAGCCGAGCCAAAGCCGGATCGTGCCGCGGCCGCGCAGACCCGCGCCGCCCGGCAGCATCGACTTCACGAGGCGCCACAAAAGAGGAATGAACCAGACGGCCGACCCGCCGAACCAGCCGAAAACTACCGTGTGCATACCAGACATCTACGAATGACGGAGCGCGCGAGAAGCGCAACCCGTCGAGTTTAAACGGCGCAGCGCGCGGCTTCGAAGGCCGGCGCGAGTCTCGAACGCGGCGCAAACTCGCATCATTTGTCGCTGCGATCGAACATCAGCGTGTCGCCGTTGTCGAGGATCAGCTGCATCTGCTGTGGCGCGCGCATCTGCACGCCGGTGCGCGCGATGCGCTCGAGCGCTTCGAGGAACGGCTTTTCGATGTCGCCGCCCGGCGACACGCAGGCCTTGCGCGTGCCGGCGAGGGTGCCGAAGCTCAGCTTGCCGTCCTTCAGCATGTACGAACCCATGAAACGGTTGCAGCCCGAAAAGCCGCTCGCATGGCGTCGGCCGCCTTCGGTCGACAACGTGAGCGTGAGCGGCTCCTGATCCTTCGACGGCACCGCGCGCACCGTGCCGTCGGCGTTCTTCCACGAGCTCAGCACCCAGCTGCTGTCGTCGAGCAGTTGCACGGCGGCGGGGTTGAACGGATCGGGCGGCGGCGCCGACGAATCCGGATGCTTCGGGATCGCGCAGGCACCGAGCAGCGCGGCGATGCTCAACGCGGCGACGGCCGTGCGCAGGCACGGAGTGATGCGCGCAAGACGTCGCGGGCGGGAGCAAATGAGCATGGCGTCGTTCCTGTTCAAACTGGCGAAGGCGTAAGGGTAACGTACTAAGCTTGTCGAGCGCGAGCGATGCGCGCGGTGACGCGACCGCGGCTGAGAGCGTCGACGCGGCGGCACGCTTGCGCCCGACCGCCACGGCCTCGCGAACGGCGCCCCGAGCGCACCCTGAACGCACCCTGAGCGCCGCGCGGCAAGGGGGCCGCATGTTAACATCGCGGTCTATCCAATCCCACCCTCATCCCGACTTTTTATCTGGAGTTCCCATGCAGATCGGCCAACGGATCGGCACCCCCCTTTCTGAATCCGCGACGCGCGTGATGCTGCTCGGCGCCGGCGAGCTCGGCAAGGAAGTGATCATCGCGCTGCAACGGCTGGGCGTCGAAGTGATCGCCGTCGACCGTTACCCGAACGCGCCGGGCCATCAGGTCGCGCATCGCGCGCACGTGATCGACATGACCGACCGCGCCGCGCTGCGCGCACTGGTCGAGCAGGAGCGCCCGCATCTGATCGTCCCTGAAATCGAGGCGATCGCCACCGACGAGCTCGCCGCGATCGAAACCGAGGCGCTCGCCGAGGTGATCCCGACCGCCCGCGCCACCCAGCTGACGATGAACCGCGAAGGCATCCGCCGCCTCGCCGCCGAGGAGCTCGGCCTCGCGACCTCGCCGTACGCATTCGCCGATTCGCTCGACGAGCTGCGCGCGGGCATCGCGAAGGTCGGCTATCCGTGCGTCGTGAAGCCGGTGATGTCGTCGTCGGGCAAGGGGCAGTCGGTATTGCGCAGCGACGCCGACGTCGAACCTGCGTGGCAGTACGCGATGGCGGGCGGCCGCGTGAATTTCGGGCGCGTGATCGTCGAGGGTTTCATCGACTTCGAATATGAAATCACGCAGCTCACCGTGCGCGCGATCGACCCGGCGAGCGGCGCGGTCAGCACGTATTTCTGCGACCCGATCGGCCACGTGCAGGTCGCGGGCGACTATGTCGAATCGTGGCAGCCGCAGCCGATGAGCCCGCTCGCGCTCGAGCGTTCGCGCGAGATCGCGCACAAGGTGACGGCGGCGCTCGGCGGCCGCGGCCTCTTTGGCGTGGAACTTTTCGTGCGCGGCGACGACGTATGGTTTTCGGAAGTCAGCCCGCGTCCGCACGACACGGGGCTCGTCACGCTGTGCTCGCAGCGCTTCTCGGAGTTCGAACTGCATGCGCGCGCGATTCTCGGCTTGCCGGTCGATACGTCGTTGCGTGCGCCGGGTGCGTCGGCGGTGATCTACGGTGGACGTGACGAAGCCGGCATCGCGTTCGAAGGCGTCGCGGCGGCACTCGCGGTACCCAACTCGGACCTGCGCCTGTTCGGCAAACCGGAGAGCTTCGTCAAACGCCGCATGGGTGTCGCGCTCGCGACCGGCGAGAATATCGACGAAGCGCGCTCGCGTGCGAAGCAGGCCGCGGCGGCGGTTCGGCCGGTATCGGCGAAGTAACCGGCAGGCGGTGACGCGCGGCGTGGGCCGCATTCGTTTCTGGCTTAGCGCAGCAAAGAGATCGGAGCAGAGGATCGTATGGCGCTTGAATCGCGCAGCAATCCGTGGCGTGGCGCGCTTCGCCGGGTCGGCGCACTCGGCGTGGCGTTCGCGCTGTGTGCCGGTATCAGCGGCTGCGGGCTCGCGGCGGCGCCGTGCCGGGTCGCTTCGGCGGGACTGAAGATCGTGCCGGTAGTCGGGCACGTCGCCGCCGCGCCGACCGATGCGTGTGCCAACGTAATCGATCCTTGAAACGTCGTTGAGCTGCCCTGTAACCCGCCAGTAACCCGTCTGTGACCGGCGTGGCGGCCGGTATGCCTTCCTTGCCTGATCCCCCGCAACAATCGAGGTGTTCGATGAAGACATGGCGTGTTGCATTCCTCACGGCGGCAGCATCGATGGTGGCCTGGCTGGCGGCATCTTCCGGCGGCGCCTCGGCCGCGCCGTTGCAGTTCAAGCATATCGAAGGCAAGAACCACCAGACGCGCAAATACACGTGCGCGACCGGCAAGATCCTGCAGGTCACCTACTGGAACGCGCAGAACGGCCAGAGCTTCGCCGTGCTGCCGGTGAAAGGCACCTCGATGCTGTTCGTCAGCACGGTCTCGGCGTCCGGCGTGAAGTATCAGGCCGGCAGCTATACGTGGTGGACCAAGGGTCCGCGCGCCAATCTATACGACCTGACGAGCGGCGAGAACGCGCCGCCGATTCTCTCCGACTGCGTCACGGTGATTCGCTGATTCATTGATCGGCGCATACCTGCACGTCGTGTGGCGGCTTCGATCTCTGCCTCCGCCTGCTTCTTCCCGCGTCCGGCCTCCTGTCCGTCGCGCGCATCGTTTCCGTTCGAGTAGTAAGCTGTCCAGCATGGCGTTCGCCATGCCGTTTGCCATGCCGCGCGCGCGATGCGGTGTTTCGCGCGCAGCCGTCGTCGTCTTCGATTGTCCGTCCCACGAGTCATCAAGCGAGACCCTCAATGAAAGCATCGGACCTGTTCGTCAAATCGCTGGAAGCCGAAGGTGTCGAGTATGTGTTCGGCATCCCCGGTGAAGAAAATCTCGATCTGCTCGAGTCGCTGCGCCGCTCGAAAATCCGTCTGATCCTCACGCGCCACGAGCAGGCGGCCGGCTTCATGGCCGCCACCTACGGGCGGCTCACCGGCCGCACCGGAGTTTGTCTGGCGACGCTCGGCCCCGGCGCGACCAACTTCGTGACCGCGGCCGCGTACGCGCAACTGGGCGGCATGCCGATGCTGATGGTCACCGGCCAGAAGCCGATCAAGTCGAGCAAGCAGGGGCACTTCCAGATCGTCGACGTGGTGCGGATGATGGAGCCGCTCACCAAGTACACGCGGCAGATCGTGTCGATCGGCAATATTCCGGCGGCGGTGCGCGAGGCGGTGCGCCGCGCCGAGGAGGAGCGTCCGGGCGCCGCGCACCTCGAATTGCCCGAGGACGTCGCGCACGAGGAGGGCGACGGCAAGCCGATTCCGAAGAGCTACAGCCGCCGTCCGGTCGCCGAGGAGAAGGCGGTCGCGCGCGCGGTCGAGGCGATCACCGCCGCGAAACATCCGCTCCTGATGATCGGCGCGGGCGGCAACCGTAAGACCACGACGAAGATGCTGCGCGAGTTCGTCGACCAGATCGGCATTCCGTTTTTCACGACGCAGATGGGCAAGGGTGTGATCGACGAATCGCATCCGATGTGGCTCGGCAACGCGACGCTCTCCGACGGTGACTTCGTGCATCGCGCGATCGAGCACGCGGATTGCATCATCAACGTCGGTCACGACGTGATCGAAAAGCCGCCGTTTTTCATGCGCAGCGGCGAGGCGGGCGAGAAAACCGTGATCCACGTGAACTTCCTCGGCGCCGAAGTCGATCCGGTGTATTTCCCGCAGATCGAAGTGGTCGGCGATATCGCGAATGCGGTGTGGCAGCTCAAGGAGAGCCTGAAGACGCGTCAGGAACATTGGGACTTCACGCGCTTCAAGGAGATCAAAGAGCACTTCGAAGCGCATCTGGTGAAGGGCCAGCACGACGACCGCTTCCCGATGTACCCGGTGCGGATCGTCAACGACGTGTACGAGACCACGCCGGTCGACGGCATCGTGTGTCTGGATAACGGTATGTACAAGATCTGGTTCGCGCGCTACTACCGCGCGCACGAACCGAATTCGCTGCTGCTCGACAACGCGCTGGCGTCGATGGGCGCGGGCCTGCCGTCGGCGATCGCGAGCAAGATCGTACATCCGGAGCGCAAGGTGATCGCCGTGTGCGGCGACGGCGGCTTCATGATGAACTCGCAGGAGCTCGAAACGGCGGTACGCATGAAGCTCGACCTGGTGATCCTGATCCTGCGCGACGACGCGTTCGGCATGATCCGCTGGAAGCAGGAGAACATGAACTTCCCGGACTACGGCATGACGCTTGCGAACCCGGATTTCGTCGCCTACGCGCAGAGCTATGGTGCTCAGGGGCATCGGGTCGAGGCCGCCGAACAGTTCGCGCCGCTGTTGCGCGAGTGCTTCGTGACGCCCGGCGTGCACGTGATCGACGTGCCGATCGACTATTCGGACAACGAGCGCGTGCTCAATCGCGAGATCAAGCGGCTGTCCGCGCGGCTTTGAGTCTCTGTGCATCGACGCTTTGATTCGATTCAAGGAGAACGCGACATGTTGCAAAAGACCTATCCGTACTACCTCGCGAATGAGCCGGTGGCCGCGAACACCGACCTCGAAGTCACCGACAAATTCAGCGGCGAAGTCGCCACCCGCGTCGCGATGGCCGACGCGGCCGCGATCGACAAGGCGATCGGCCTCGCGGTCGATGCGATGCCCGCAATGCGCACGTACCCGCCGTTCAAGCGCCAGGCAGTGCTCGAACACTGCGTGAAGCGCTTTCGGGAGCGCTACGACGAACTGGCGCTCGCGCTGTGCATCGAGGCGGGCAAACCGATCAACGATTCGAAGGGCGAAGTCACGCGCCTGATCGATACGTTCAAGGTCGCCGCCGAGGAGAGCGTGCGCATCGACGGCGAGATCATCAATCTGCAGATTTCGCCGCGCGCGAACGGTTACCACGCGTACGTGAAGCGCGTGCCGATCGGGCCGTGCTCGTTCATCTCGCCGTTCAATTTTCCGTTGAACCTGACTGCGCATAAGGTCGCGCCGGCGATCGCGGCGGGCGTGCCATTCGTGCTGAAGCCGGCGAGCCGCACGCCGGTCGGCGCGCTGATCATGGGCGAAATTCTCGCGGAAACCGATCTGCCGAAGGGTGCCTTTTCGATTTTGCCCGCGCACCGCGACGGCGCCGACCTGTTTACGACCGACGAGCGCTTCAAGCTGCTGTCGTTCACCGGGTCGCCGGCGGTCGGCTGGGAGCTGAAGCGCAAAGCCGGCAAGAAGAAGGTGATTCTGGAGCTGGGCGGCAACGCGGCGGCGATCGTCGACGGCGATCAGGGCGGCAAGCTCGACTACGTGGTCGAGCGGCTCGCGTTCGGCGCGTTCTATCAGTCGGGGCAGAGCTGCATCGGCGTGCAGCGCATTCTCGCGCATGCGAGCGTCTACGACGCGCTGCGCGAGAAGCTGATCGCGAAGACGAAGTCGCTGGTGATGGGCGATCCGAAGAACGAGAAGACCTTCGTCGGCCCGATGATCTCCGAATCGGAGGCGAAGCGGCTCGCCGGCTGGATGGAGGGGGCGGTGCAGGCGGGCGCGCAGATCGTCGCGGGCGGCAAGGTCGACGGCGCGATGTTTGAAGCGACGCTGCTCGAAGGCGTGAAGCGCGACACCGATCTGTATCGCAAGGAGGCGTTCGGGCCGGTCGCTATCCTCGAGCGCTTCAACGATTTCGAAGCGGCGCTCGCGCAGGTGAACGATAGCGACTTCGGCCTGCAGGCCGGCGTGTTCACCGATTCGCTCGCGCATGCGCATCGCGCCTGGGATGCGCTCGAAGTGGGCGGGGTCGTGATCAACGACGTGCCGTCGTTTCGCGTCGACAACATGCCGTATGGCGGCGTCAAGGATTCGGGTCTTGGGCGCGAAGGCGTGCGCTACGCGATCGAGGATATGACCGAGCTGCGGCTGATGGTGATGCGCGAGACGTGGTGAGCGGTCGATCTGACGCGGGCAGGGCGGGGGGGGCGGCTGACGAACGCCGCGCGCCGCCCGCCCAGGCGCGCGGCTGTCATGCCACTGTCGTCTGTGCGCACTACGCTGCGACCGGAGCAACGGCCGCGAGCGGCCGGCCGGCCTTCGCGAGCGTTTTTGCTGAAGTGCTACAATACTGGGCTTTCGGCGGGTGTTTCCGCCAACCGGAGCCGGCCGCATTGACCGAACTCAGACGGGTCTCGCGCGGAACGACGTGGCTCCGCCTTCATCCTGATGCCCTCCGCGGCTCCGACCGCTGCCGCGCGCATCCGCGCCACGCGCCTTTTTAGCGAAAGCCACCATGTCCGACACAGCCGTCACGCCCAGCACCGAGACTTTTGATCAATTCGGCCTCGCGCCCGACATCCTGAAGGCCATCAAGGAATCGGGCTACACGTCGCCAACGCCGATCCAGGCGAAGGCGATCCCGGTCGTGCTGGCGGGTCGTGACGTGATGGGCGCCGCGCAGACCGGCACCGGCAAGACCGCGAGCTTCTCGCTGCCGATCATCCAGCGTCTGCTGCCGCAAGCCAATACGAGCGCGTCGCCGGCACGCCATCCGGTGCGTGCGCTGATCCTCACGCCGACCCGCGAACTCGCCGACCAGGTGGCCGCGAACGTGCAGGCCTATGCGAAGCACACGGCACTGCGTAGCGCGGTCGTGTTCGGCGGCGTCGATATGAATCCGCAGTCGGAGCAGCTGCGCCGCGGCGTCGAAATCCTGATCGCGACGCCGGGCCGTCTGCTCGATCACGTGCAACAGAAAACCGCGAATCTGGGCCAGGTGCAGATGCTCGTGCTCGACGAAGCCGACCGCATGCTCGACATGGGCTTCCTGCCCGACCTGCAGCGCATCCTGAACCTGCTGCCGAAAGAGCGCCAGACGCTGCTCTTCTCCGCGACGTTCTCGGGCGAAATCAAGAAGCTCGCCGCAACCTATCTGCGCAACCCGCAGACCATCGAAGTCGCGCGCAGCAACTCGACCGCGACCAATGTCACGCAGATCGTCTACGAAGTCGCCGAGGGCGACAAGACCGGCGCGGTCGTGCAACTGATCCGCGAGCGCGGCCTGAAGCAGGTGATCGTGTTCTGCAACAGCAAGATCGGCGCGAGCCGGCTAGCGCGCAGCCTCGAACGGGATGGAGTGGTCGCGACGGCGATTCACGGCGACCGCTCGCAAAGCGAGCGCATGCAGGCGCTCGACGCATTCAAGCGCGGCGAAGTCGAGGCGCTGGTCGCGACCGATGTCGCCGCGCGCGGTCTCGACATCGCCGAACTGCCGGCGGTGATCAACTTCGACCTGCCGTTCAACGCCGAAGACTACGTGCACCGGATCGGCCGGACGGGCCGCGCGGGCGCATCGGGCGACGCGCTGTCGCTGTGCAGCCCGAACGAGCGCAAGCAACTGGCCGACATCGAGAAGCTGATCAAGCGCCCGCTCGACCTGCAGCGCCTGACCGTCGAGGCGCCGGTGCGCCATCATCACGATGATCGTTCGCTGCGCCGCGAGCGCAGCGAATCGCGCGACGAGCGCAGCCGCCGCCGCACGGGCGGGGCGTCGGGTTCGTATGACCGTCCGCATCATCATCGCGCGCAACCGATCGACGATTTCTTCCTGAAGCCGTACGAGCCGTCGCCGGCATCGGCGCACAAGGTCGAGGAGACGGCCGCGCCGCAAAAGGCAGCGCCGAAGCGGCAACTGGCCGCGTTGCTCGGTGGCTTCGGAATGCCGAGGAAGACGCCCTCGTCGTCGTAAGGCGGGCTGTCGGATTCAGAGCTCGGGGTGCAACGCCCCGAGCGCAAAATCGGTGGGGCCGCGCGTTTTGATGTTTCGGAGAACGCAGCAGGTTCCACGCATAAGCATCATCTCGATGCGCTAATGTTCATCCGTTTTGCCCAGGCCGCGGTCGCGGCGCTGTAGAACTGCTCCAGCGTCGCACGCGGCTCGCTTCCCAGCTCCAGTCCCAGATGCCGTGCCGCCGCGCCTAATGCTTCGAGCGGCTTGTCGCTATCGAGCGCGGTCGCGCCGTTCTGTTTGCTCAGCTTCTCGCCGTGCTCGTTCGTGACGACCGGCACATGCAGATATTCGGGCGTCGCCACGCCCAGACAACGCTGCAGATAAATCTGCCGCGCCGTCGAATCCATCAGATCCGCGCCGCGCACGATGTGCGTGATGCCCGCGTCCGCATCGTCCACCACCACCGCCAGCTGATACGCCCATTGATCGTCCGCGCGGCGCAGCACGAAATCGCCGACCTCAGTCGCGAGGTTTTGCGTCTGCGGACCCTGCCAGCGGTCGTCGAACGTGATCACGGCCGAGTCGCGGTCGGGCACGCGCAGGCGCCACGCGCGCGCCGGCTTGCCGTGCAGACCGGTGCGGCAGGTGCCGGGGTAGGCGAGCGTGGTGTTGCGCGCGTGCGCGTGCAATAGCGAATCGGCGATTTCCTTGCGCGTGCAGCCGCACGGATAGACGAGACCGGTCGATTTCAACCGCTCAAGCGCCTGCTGATAGCGCGCGATACGCTGGCTTTGCCAGACCGGCGTTTCGTCGGCGCGCATGCCGAAGCGTTCGAGGGTCGCGAGGATGTCCTCGGCGGCCCCGGGCACCGTGCGCGGTCCGTCGATATCTTCGACACGCACCAGCCACGCGCCGCGCTGCGCGCGCGCGTCGAGCCAGCTCGCGAGCGCGCTCACCAGCGAGCCGAAATGCAGCGGGCCGGTCGGCGAGGGTGCGAAGCGTCCGCGATAGGTCATGGCGTGGGGACGTCAGGCGGGGCGCCCGCGCCGCGAGGCACCCCGGCTGTCATTACGCGGCGCACGCGGCCTTGCTGTCCGGATGGCACGCCGGGCAGGTCTTGCCCGCGACGTACATCGGCGATTGCTGTTGCTCGGGCGTGACTACCGCGCGGCAGCCGAAGCATTGCGCGGTCGCGGTCGGTTCGAGTTGCGGATTCAGCGCGGTGCGATAGTCGAACACGAAGCAGTCGCCGTGATAATGCGCGCCGCCCACTTCCTCGAAGTATTTGAGGATGCCGCCTTCGAGCTGGTACACGTTCTCGATGCCGACGTCCTTCATATGGATCGCGGCCTTCTCGCAGCGGATGCCGCCCGTGCAGAACGACACGACCGTCTTGCCTTCGAGGTCGGCGCGGTTATTCTCGATCACCTCGGGGAATTCGCTGAACTTCGTGATCCGATAGTCGAGCGCGTTGTCGAACGTGCCGACGTCGACTTCGAACGCGTTGCGCGTGTCGAGCATCACGACCGGACGGCCTTCGTCGTCGTGACCGCGGTCGAGCCAGGTCTTCAGCGTGGGCGCGTCGACGAACGGCGCGCGGCCGAGTTCGGGGCGGATCGCCGGCTTTTTCATTGTGATGATTTCGCGCTTGAGCTTGACCAGCATGCGCGTAAACGGCTGCTTGTCCGACAGGCTTTCCTTGAACTGCAGATTCGCGAACTTGCCTTCGAACAGCGCGTCGTGGCGGATGTAGTCGATGAACGCGTCGGTGTTCTCGCGCGTGCCGGCGATGAACAGGTTGATGCCTTCCGGCGCGAGCAGGATAGTGCCGCGCAGGCCGAGCGCATTGCAGCGTTCGGTGACGAATGGGCGCCAGGCGGCGGTGTCTTCGATGGTCGCGAATTGATACGCGGCGAGGTTGACGATACTCATGTGTGTTCTGCGGTAAAGATGGCCAGCGTGGCAAAGGGCGGCGGGCCGTGCCGCCGCTGTCGCGCCCCCCGTATAAGACCCGGGGTTTGGCGCGCGGTTTCGCGCGCGTTTGCCGCGTATTTGCCAGTTGAATGGCAAGGCCGAAACAGGCGAAACCTCTATTATCCCTCAACCGGGGATTTTCCCCGGCCTGGCCGAATGGCTAATGGGTTGCGCTAGCGCAAACAACGCTCTCGCCGACCTCGTCCTGGCCGGATGGCCAACGCGCCGTTTTGACCTGAAATCTGCGGAAGGGTGGGGTTACAATGTCGCCCATGTCAGATCCCCGCTTCGTCCATCTCCGCGTTCACTCCGAATTCTCGATTGCCGACGGCATCGTGCGTCTCGACGACATCGTCGCGGCGGCGGCCAAAGACGGTCAGGGCGCGCTCGCGCTCACCGACCTCGGCAACGCGTTCGGCCTCGTCCGTTTCTACAAGGAAGCGCGTGGCAAAGGGGTCAAACCCATTGCCGGCTGCGACGTCTGGATCACCAATCCGGACGACCGCGACAAGCCTTCCCGTCTGCTGCTGCTGGTCAAAGACCGCCGCGGTTACCTGAACCTTTGCGAATTGCTCAGCAAGGCCTCGCTGACGAACCAGTATCGCGGCCGCGCGGAAATCGAAGCCGGCTGGCTCGAAACCGGGTTGGGCGAAGGGTTGCTCGCGCTGTCGGGCGCACAGCAGGGCGACATCGGTCTTGCGCTCGCGGCGGGCAACGAAGAGGCGGCGAAGCGCAATGCACGGCATTGGGCGAAGGTGTTCCCGGGCGGCTTTTATATCGAGCTGCAGCGCTACGGTCAGCCTGGCGGCGAGCAGTACGTGCAACAGGCGGTCGCGCTCGCGGCATCGCTGAAACTGCCGGTCGTCGCGACGCACCCGATGCAGTTCATGACGCCGGACGACTTCACCGCGCACGAAGCGCGCGTGTGTATTTCCGAAGGCGATATTCTTGCGAATCCGCGTCGCCAGAAGCGCTTCACGGCCGAGCAGTACTTCCGCACGCAACAGGAAATGGCCACGCTGTTCGCGGACATTCCTTCGGCGCTCGCGAACACAGTGCAGATCGCGAGGCGCTGCAATCTGACGCTCGAACTCGGCAAGCCGAAGCTGCCGCTCTTTCCGACGCCCGACGGCATGTCGCTCGACGACTACCTGGTGCAGCTGTCGAAAGAAGGCCTCGAAAAGCGGCTCGAACAGTTGTACCCGGACGAGGCCGAGCGCGACGCGCAGCGCGCGACGTACTACCAGCGCCTCGAATTCGAGTGCGGCACGATCATCAAGATGGGCTTTCCGGGCTACTTCCTGATCGTTGCAGACTTCATCAACTGGGCGAAGAACAACGGCGTGCCGGTCGGTCCTGGCCGCGGTTCGGGCGCGGGTTCGCTGGTCGCCTATGCGCTCGGCGTGACCGATCTCGATCCGCTGCGCTACAACCTGCTGTTCGAACGTTTCCTGAATCCGGAGCGGGTGTCGATGCCCGACTTCGATATCGACTTCTGCCAGCACGGCCGCGATCGCGTGATCCAGTACGTGAAGGAAAAGTACGGTGCGAACGCGGTGTCGCAGATCGCGACGTTCGGCACGATGGCGGCGAAGGCGGCGGTGCGCGACATCGGCCGCGTGCTCGATCTCGGCTACATGTTCACGGACGGCGTCGCGAAACTGATCCCGTTCAAGCCGGGCAAGCACGTGACCATCGCCGACGCGATGAAGGAAGAGCCGCTATTGCAGGAGCGCTTCGACAACGAAGACGAAGTGCACCAGCTGCTCGAACTCGCGCAGCGCGTAGAGGGCTTGACGCGTAACGTCGGTATGCACGCGGGCGGCGTGCTGATCGCGCCCGGCAAGCTGACCGATTTCTGCCCGCTTTATACCCAAGGCGACGACAGCGGCGTCGTCAGCCAGTACGACAAGGACGACGTCGAGGCGGTCGGCCTCGTGAAGTTCGACTTTCTGGGCCTGACCACGCTGACCATTCTGGATTGGGCCGAGCGCTATATCCGCCGCCTCGATCCGTCGAAGCAGGACTGGTCGCTAGGCCAGGTGCCGCTCGACGACCCCGCGTCGTTCTCGATCCTGAAGAAAGCGAACACGGTCGCCGTGTTCCAGCTGGAAAGCCGCGGCATGCAGGGCATGCTGAAGGACGCGCAGCCCGACCGCTTCGAAGACATCATCGCGCTCGTCGCGTTGTACCGCCCGGGTCCGATGGACCTGATCCCGAGCTTCTGCGCGCGTAAGCACGGCCGCGAGGTGGTGGAATATCCGGACCCGCGCGTCGAACCTGTTCTGAAGGAGACCTACGGCATCATGGTCTACCAGGAGCAGGTGATGCAGATGGCGCAGATCATTGGCGGCTACTCGCTGGGCGGCGCCGACCTGCTGCGTCGCGCGATGGGTAAGAAAAAGCCCGAGGAGATGGCCCAGCACCGCGAGATTTTCGCGGAAGGCGCGGCCAGGAACGGCCTCACGCGGGAGAAGTCCGACGAAATCTTCGACCTGATGGAGAAGTTCGCGGGCTACGGCTTCAACAAGTCGCACGCGGCCGCCTACGCGCTGCTCGCGTACTACACCGCGTGGCTGAAGGCGCACCATCCGGCCGAATTCATGGCGGCCAACATGTCGCTCGCGATGGACGACACGGACAAGGTCAAGATCCTGTTCGAAGACTGTCTCGCGAACAAGATGGCCGTGCTGCCGCCGGACGTGAACCTGTCCGCGTATCGCTTCGAGCCGGTCGCCGAAGCCGACGGCAAGCGCTCGCGCACGATCCGCTATGGTCTGGGCGCGATCAAGGGGAGCGGCCAGAACGCGATCGAAGAAATCCTGCGCGCGCGCGGGGACGGCCGCTTCATCGACATCTTCGATTTCTGCAATCGCGTCGACCGGCGCATCGTCAATCGACGCACTATCGAAGCGCTGATTCGCGCCGGCGCGTTCGACACATTGCATCCGAACCGCGCGCAGCTGATCGCCTCGGTGTCGCTGGCGATGGAAGCGGCCGAGCAGGCAGCGGCCAATGCGCTGCAGGCGGGTCTGTTCGACATGGGCGACGCGCCGTCGCAAGGCCACGAACTCGTCGACGAACCCGAGTGGCCGGAAAAGCGCAAGCTGCAGGAAGAAAAGGCCGCGCTCGGTTTCTACCTGTCGGGCCATCTGTTCGATGCCTACAAGGACGAAGTGCGCCGTTTCGTGCGCCAGAAGATCGGCGAGCTGAAGGAAGGGCGCGACAAGCTGGTTGCGGGCGTGATCGTGTCGCTGCGCACGCAGATGACCCAGCGCGGCAAGATGCTGATCGCGCTGCTCGACGACGGCACCGGTCAGTGCGAAGTGACGGTCTTCAACGAGGTCTTCGAAGAACACAAGCAGCTGTTCAAGGAAGACGAACTGCTGATCGTGCAGGGCCAGGCGCGTAACGACGCGTTTACGGGCGGCATCCGCTTCACCGTCGAAACGGTGATGGATCTCGGCCGCGCACGCTGCCGCTACGCGGACTCGCTGAAGGTGCAGATGAACGGCAACGCTAACGCGCAGGCATTGCGCCGGGTGCTCGAAGCTCACACCGCCGGCAAGGACGAGCAAGCCGCACCGGCGGCCGCCACACGTGGCAACGGCGGCGGCAATGGCGGTGGGCGTGGCGGCTTCGGCGGCGATGGCGGCCGTCAGCGTCAGGCGGTGCAGATTCCGAATGGGCTCGCGGTGCAGGTGGTTTATCGCAGCGAGCATGCGCAAGGCGAAATGCGTCTGGGCGACGCGTGGCGCGTGAAGCCGACCGACGAACTGCTCGCCGCGCTGCGCGGCGAGTTTGCGGGAAGCTCGATCGAGATCGTGTATTGAGCGAGGTCGGCGGTGTGGATCGGCCGGTGCCGCGGGTACCGGCTAATCTGAGCTCGGCTTATCGCCCGCCGGTTTTTTCGAGCCGCGCCAGCTTCAGAAACCGGTAGTACACCGTCTCCGCATTGAACAGCGCGATCATCAGCCCGGCGCGGCCATCCAGAAAACCGCGCCGCAGCAGATAAGTCCGTACGAACGCCCACAGGCCGCGCCCGATAGCAAGACGAATGCTGCCTTTTTGGCCGGCCTCGTAACGCTGCCGCGCGCCGGCCGTCGAATACGCGTCGAGCTTGCGCAGCACGCCCTCGAAGTCCTCGTACGAGTAGTGCATCAGCTTGCCGGTCAGGCGTTGCGCGGGCGTATCGAACACGAGGCGCTCGTGCACGAGATCGTCGGAGAAGCGCGCGGCGCCGCGTTTGAAAAGGCGCGGAATCCAGTCCGGATACCAGCCGCTGTGATGGACCCATTGGCCGCAGAAGCTCGACAGACGGTCCACCGCGTAGACGTCGGCGGTGGGTGCGGCGAGCGCCGCGCGAATCGATGCGGCAAGTTCCGGCGTGACGATTTCGTCGGCGTCGAGCGACAGGATCCAGTTGGTGGTCAGTGCATCGACCGCACGGTTCTTTTGCGGGCCGAAGCCCGGCCAGTCCGTTTGTTCGATGACGCGTGCGCCGTGCGCGCGAGCGATGTCGGCGGTGCCGTCGGTGCTGCCGCCGTCGATCACGACGATCTGGTCGGCGAAGGCCACGGCCTGCAGGCATTCGGCGAGCCGCGCCGCAGCGTTCCGGGTGATGATGGCAACGCCAAGAGTGGTTTCTTGCATACCTGAGTTGCGTGGAGGACGAAGTGACGGAGCGGGCCCCGCGATGCGGCAATCGAGCAGCGAGTATACACATCCCATCCGGCCCTACACCACAGCGCGTTTCCGCCAAGGTGTTGCGCGCATGCCGTCGCGCGCCGGGCGCCGGCCGTCATCTGCAACCGATTACAATGCTCTTTTTTGATATTCCACGCGGCCGCCCAACCCTGCGCCGCGTGCTCGCCGTTCCGCATTTCCAGAGGATTCCTTGAGCGCGAAGCCAACGTTAAGCAAACCCATGGGTTCAGGCGATGCGTCGTCGCCGGCCGTCGTCCTGCGGCGCCTGTGGCCATTCATCAAGCCGCTGCTGTGGGTCGTGGTCGGCGCGATTGTCGCGATGGCGGTGAGCGCCGGCACCGACGCCGCCATTCCCGCACTGCTCAAGCCACTGCTAGACAAGGGCTTCGGCTCGCACGCGGTCGACAAGACCAAGTGGCTCGTACCGATCGCGGTGATCGGCCTCGCGCTGATTCGCGGCGTGTCGCAGTACGCATCCGGCTATCTGCTCGCGTACGTGTCGAACAAGATCCTGCTCGAACTGCGTCTGAAGATGTTCGACCGCATGATCCACACGAGCGTCGCGTTCTTCCAGCGTGAAACCGCGAGCACGGTGATCAACGCGATCGTCTTCGAGGTCAACCAGATCCTGAACGTGCTGCTGAGCGTGATGGTCACGCTCGTGCGCGACTCGCTGACGGTGATCTTCCTGCTCGGCTATCTGTTCTATCTGAACTGGCGGCTGACGTTGATAGTCGCGGTGCTGCTGCCGGGCATCGGTTGGTTGGTCGGCAAGATCAATCGCCGGCTGCGGCGCCTGAACCGCGAGCATCAGCTGCTCACCAACGAGCTGTCGTACATCGTCGAGGAGACGGTGGGCGGCTACAAGGTCGTCAAGGTGCATAACGGCGAGCAGTACGAGATGGACCGCTTCAACTCGATGAGCCGGCGCCTGCGCGGCTACGCGATGCGCATGACGGTGTCCGGCGGCCTCGCGCAGCCGTTGACGCAGTTCCTCGCGTCGATCGCGCTCGCGGTCGTGATCACGATCGCGGTGGTGCAGTCGTCGTCGGATCAGACGACGGTCGGCGGCTTCGTCGCGTTCGTCACGTCGATGCTGCTGATCATTTCGCCGCTCAAGCATCTGATGGACGTGAACCAGCCGTTGCAGCGCGGTATGACCGCGGCCGAACTGATCTTCGGTCTGATTGACGAACCCGCCGAGCCGAAGGGCGGCGGCAAGCCGCTCGCTCGCGCGCGCGGTGAGGTCGAGTTCCGCGACGTGTCGTTCACCTATGGCACCAGCTCCACGCACAACCGTCACACGCTCGACCAGGTGTCGTTCAAGGTCGCCCCGGGCGAGATGGTTGCGCTTGCGGGTCCGTCGGGCAGCGGCAAAACCACGCTCGTGAACCTGCTGCCGCGCTTCTTCGATCCTACCGGCGGTGCGATTCTGGTCGACGGCGTCGCGCTGCCCGAGTACGACCTGCATGCGCTGCGCAGCCAGATCGCGATGGTGAGCCAGGACGTCGTGCTGTTCAACGACACCATCGCGCACAACGTCGCGTACGGCCAGGAGGTCGATGCTGAGAAGGTCAAGGCGGCGCTGCGCGCTGCGAACCTGTGGGACACCGTGCAGGCGATGCCGCAGGGTATAGAGACGCTCGTCGGCGACAACGGCATGATGCTGTCGGGTGGCCAGCGCCAGCGTCTCGCGATCGCGCGCGCGATCTACAAGGACGCGCCGATCCTGATTCTCGACGAAGCGACGTCGGCGCTCGATTCCGAGTCCGAGCGCCACGTGCAGGCGGCGCTCGAAACGCTGATGAAGGGCCGCACGACGCTCGTGATCGCGCACCGTCTGTCGACCATCGAGCGCGCCGACCGCATCCTCGTGATGGAAGCGGGGCGGATCGTCGAGCGTGGCAGCCATCGCGAGCTGCTCGAACACGACGGCTTGTACGCGCATCTGCATCGCATCCAGTTCCAGCAAAGCCCGGTTTGATCCGGCACATTGCGGACGCATCGCGCAGCGCTTCGTGACCCAGGTCGCGTCGCAAAGCACCGCCCAGACCCGGGCGTCGTCCTCAGGCCTTTCCGCCCCGCACGACCCGCTTGATCCAGATGCCCGGCGCATAAACCACCGGGCAACTCGCGTACAGAAACATCCGAATCCGCAGCCCGAGCTTCACGCCGGTGCTGCGCGTCACGAGGCCAATGCGTTCGCCGAGGCTGCCCGCTTCGAACATCGCGTGGATGAACTGCTCACGCGCGAGCTTCGGCGCCATCGCCGCGCGCATGCGTTCGCCGACACCGGCGATCTCAGCGTCGCGCTGCAGCTGCGCGAGCTCCGCGAGTCCGTAGCGATTGCTCTGCCGCATCCGCGCGATCAGCTCATCGACCGACTGATAACGGCGCTTGCGCGAGACTCCGCCGCGCCGGTAGCGCACCAGCGGCTCGCGCAGGCTGATCGCGCCGCCCGACAGGATCGCGCGCAGCACCATGATCTGATCCTCGGCGGCGGCGCCCGGCAGCATCGGCCCGAAGCGCTCGATCAGGCGTCGCGACCAGGTATGCGCGGCGCCGATCAGCCATGGACGCGCGACGAGCCAGTCGTCGAAGCTGCGATAGCGGTCGAGCTCGGTCGGGCTCACGCGCTCGTGCACGTGACCTGTTTCGTCCATGTCGGCGAGGTCGGTGGCGATCAGGTCGGGGCGGCGTCCGTGCGCGAGCCAGCAGTCGACGACGCGCCTGCAGCGCTCGGGCGCGGACATGTCGTCGCCGGCCGCGACGAACAGCAACTCGCCTTGCGCCAACTGCGCGAGTTGCGACAGGTGCGCGCTGATGCCCTGGTTTACCGTATTGCGCCGCGCGATCACGCGATGCGGCCCGCTGTAGCCGGCGATTGCCGCTTCGATAGCGGCGTAGGTCGCGTCGCTGGACGCGTCGTCGGAGACGATGATTTCGAGCGGCTCGTAGGTTTGCGCGAGCGCGCTGCGCACGGCGTCACCGATCTGCTCTGCCTGGTTGTAGGCGATCACGAGCATCGAGACGAGGGGGCGGTTGGTGTCGGCCGTTGCAGGAGTTGCGAGGTGCGGCAGGCTATCTGTCATGGAGTCGGGGAGAAGGCGATTGGCCTAGATTTTAGCCGCTGACCGCCGCGCCGCGCGACGCACACGGCAATCCCGAACGACACGTGCTGAACCGGGCGAAAACCATCCTTTACAATTGCCGCTGCCCCGCAACTGCGCACCCACGGCCTCGTCCGCGCGTGCGCCTCACCGAGACCGATCCTTGTCAGAGCCGACCCTCGACCCGAACCACCGGCCCCTCACCGATATCGCGCTGACCGCGCAGGCGCTGAAGAACAGCGGCGGCGCGGAGCGCTACACGCGCGACGTGATCGCCGGCCTGCATCGGCTCGGTCTGCGCCCGACGCTGTTCGCGCGCGAGATCGACCGCGCGCTTCCCGAGGCCGCGTGGATCGATGCGCAGCCGCTCAACGTGCGCTGGGCGCCGCGCAAGCTGCGCAACCTCGCGTTCGACTGGCGTCTTAAGCAGCGTTTGAAGCGGCACCGTCCGGCGTGCGTGTTCTCGATCAATCACTCGACGCATGCCGACGTCGCGTTGTGCGGCGGCACGCATCCGGGCTCGCTCGAAGCCGCGGGCCGCACCCCGCGCCGCAGCGACGAATGGCAGATCGAGCTCGAGCGGCGCGTCTATACGCGGGCGCGTGCGATCGTCGCGCATTCGCAACTGATGAGCCGCGAGTTGCAGCGTTTCTATCACGTGCCGGCTCAGCGCATCGACGTGCTCTATCCGCCCGTCGACACCGCGCGCTTCAAGCCGCTCGACGCCGCCGCGCGCGCGGCCATGCGCCGCCAGCTCGGCGTGCCCGACGATCGCGTGATGTTCGTGTTCTCGTCGACGAGCCATGAGCGCAAGGGCTATCCGTTGCTCGAAGCGTTTTTCTCGCGCACGACGCTGCCGGTCTGCCTCGTCGTCGCGGGCCGCCCGGTGCCGAAAACCGGCGACACAATCCGTTACGCGGGTTACAGCAAAGAGATCGAGAAGCTGTTCGCGGCCGCCGATTTCACCGTCGTCGCGTCGGCGTACGAGCCGTTCGGGCTCGTCGGTGTCGAGTCGGTGATGTGCGGCACGCCGCTCGTGATCGCCGAGAACGTCGGCTCGGCGGAGACCGTGACCGGCGCCGCGAAGATCGAGTTTTCGCGGCAGTCCGACGGCAGTTTCGAGCGCGCGATCGGGCAGGCGGTCGAACGTGTGAAGAGCGGCGCCGCGCGCATCGCGGTGCCGCGCGACAGCCTCGTGTACGACCCGAGCGTCGACGCGCATGTCGCGGCGCTTTACGAAGTGTTCACGCGAGGATGACGGCGGGGCTTAGTTCTCGAGGCGCCGCTGCTCTATGCTAATGCGCGTGTTCGTGCGCGCACTCGCCGCAGCGCAAGCCGCCAGCCCAGACGCATACGCTTTTGCAGCCGAATTCGCGGGGATCCTACGGCGGGGGGCCGCGTCGCTTCGCGGGCTGCGTCTACCTTAATCTGGTCAACAAACCGCTCAAGAGCGGCCAGCTCATTCTCTCGGGAAAAAAGCGTGCGCAATCTGGCCATCCCAGGCTCAAGCTCACTGAGATCGTCCGTGCTATTGGACAGTAAACGCGCTCGTGCCTCGATCCTACGGACGAAATCTCCAAGATCGCCAACGGAGACTTCTTCGAAGTTCGGTGATGCCCAGTATTCCCGACCGCCACCGCCGTGGTACCCAATCACATAGTTTCCACAGAGCGCGGCCTCGACTGGCGGCAGACCCAATCCTTCCAACCCTGAAAACGACATGAATATCCGCGATTCCTTAAGCAGGGTTGCGACTTCTCTTTCATTCATACCGTCGATGCCGCGAATTTCCCAACTCGGAGGGAGTCGCTTCTTCAATGCGAAGACGACCGCAGCCGCATGTGCACCGTTCTTGCGCGGCATAAACGTGATGAGGTTGCGTTTCTTGCCGCCGGCACTAAATTCGCTGTCATTCACGGAGCAAAACACTCGCCTTATCCGGCCTGTCAGATGCGGATAGTGAAGCGAAATCAGGGAGGAGGTGTCTTCGGAGATTGACAGGATGGCAGTCGCATTCTGGTATGCGTAATCTACGTCGGCATCGGTACAACCGCTATCGCGGTCACGCAGATAGTAGCCGTTCTGAACAAAAATCGAGTACTTCAGTCTGCGCGGAACCAGAATGCGCGCGAGCTGCGCCGCTTTGATCTCTGGCAACACCAGATGATCTGTCGGACGCAGCTTTCTGTCGGAAGTCAGTTGGGCACCGTGTTCGGCCCAAGGATACTCATAACCACGCCTATCGTGCATGATCGCTGAGGTAATCAAGCCACTACTATTCAGGCGGCTGGAATGGTCGTAGATGACTTTAACCCCGCCAGCATGCTCGTTTGCCCTCGGCGATGTGCAAAAATACACTAAACGCACTCTCACTTCTCCCTCGGTTATTTATTTCCGCTTGTGTGCTTCAAACACTTTGCGTCTCCATGATCATGGAGACGACGAACGGGCGGTGAAACGGCTCCTGCAATGCGTTTATCAAGCGGGAATCGTGCGAGCAATTCCAGACAGATCACTGTAACCTTGGTCGACGGGCCAATTCGCCGCCGCTGCATTGGACCGTAGCCGAATCCGAAGATGGGAACTTGGCAGCGCTCTCTGCGGTGATGCCGTCGCTGCTAGGGGAGCGTATGGTGGCCGACTGTGATGCCGCCCATTCGCGTTTGCGCGTGTCTATTACCGCCAGCAGCGTCGCCACCAGCAGTGCGATTAGTGCCGTCACCATGATCGGCACCAGCACGTCGATCGTGAGTCCGAAGATTGCCGTACTCGTTGCGACCGCGAGACCCGAATACGATGCGGCGCGAATCACCGGGTCGCTCGCATGCCGGTGTCGCCAAAAATACACCGTGATGCCGTAGTAAAACAGCAGCAGGCACACCACGCCGACCGCGCCCATCTCGGCGAGCGTCGAGAAAAAATCGCTATGCGCGCGCTCGTTGACGATCTCGGCCTTCACTTCGCCGCGGCTGGCCATCGCGCCGAGCTCGTCGACCAGATGGCCCTTGCCGATGCCCCACATCGGATGCCGCGCGAAGATCATCCGCGATGCGTTCCACAGTTGCAGGCGCAGACCGGTGGCGGTGGCGTCCTCGCCCTTGTGCATCATCGATACATCGTTCGGCACTTCGGCGAAGCGCTTCTGAACCCGTTCGGTCGACAACAGGCCGCCCGCGCCGATCGCGATCACGAGCGTCGCGACCAGCAGGCGCTTTTTCCGCGTGAACCAGTGGTACTGCATGCCGAGCAGCATGACGAACACCGGCACCGCAAGCCAGCCGCCGCGCGAGCCCGACAGAAACGACGCATAGCCGCCCGACACGAGCGCGAGCACGCGTGGCACGAGCACGCGCCAGTCGCGCGGATTATCCCAGCCGAGCGTGAATACCGACAGGAACGCGAGCAGCAGCGCGGTATCGCCGAACGGAATCGCGTTCGTGTACGAGTTGTTCAGGCGGTTCGCATCGGTCCAGCCGCCGGGCGGCTGATTGATGATCGCCCATGCGCCGACCGCGAGCGCGCCGGCCGCACAGCCCCAGCCGATCATGCGCAGATTGCGCGACGGCAACTGGCGCAGCAGCAGGAACACCAGCAGCGCGAACACGAAGCGCGCGACCGAGTCGAGTTCGCGTGGCATCCAGTAGCCGAGCACCAGCTGCTGCGCGCCGATCCCGACGACGAACGCGAGCATGCCGATCGTGAACCAGCGATAGGTGCGCAACGCGGAGAAATAGCCCGGCATGCGCCGGTTGACGATGGCCGCGCCGAGCGCGAGCGCGACGAGTGCGAAAAAGCAGTAGCCGGTGCCGCCGCGCCACATGAGATTGACCGCGGGCGCGAGAAACAGCAGCACCGACGTGAGCCAGACGAGACTGGAAGCAAAAATCATAGGTCTACGTTATCGATGAGCACACTACCGTTCCGGTGGTGAAATTGCAGGGGACGCCGGACCATTTGAGGTTTTTCAAGACGGCAGAGCGATCCGGATTATAACCATGCGCTTCCTTGCGGAATGCTTGCCGCCGCACGCGCTAAGGTTCCGTCGGCCCGCGGTATGCGGCGCGGCGGCGGGCGGCGCCTGTCGTGCGTGCGGGCGGGGGGCGGTACAATCGCGCGACATTCATGGCCGGCGTGCGGCGCGTGCCGCGCCCCGCGCCCAGCTCAACGGACCGACTCGATGTTCTCAATCATCATCCCGACCTGGAACAACCTGCCTTATCTGCGCCTCGTGATCAAAAGCCTGCGCCGTCATTCGACGTATCCGCACCAGATCATCGTGCACGTGAACGACGGCTCGGACGGCACGCTCGCGTGGGTGCGCGACGAGGGCATCGAGCACACGGCGTCCCCAGGCAATATCGGCATCTGCCACGCGGTCAATATCGCGGCGGCGCGCGCGACGCAGGACTACATCGTCTACATGAACGACGACATGTACTGCTGTCCCGGCTGGGATGAAGCGCTCGTCAAGCGTCTCGCGCAGATGCCGGCCGACAGGCTATTCATGCTGTCGGGCACGATGATCGAGCCGGTCGATTCGGGCAATCCATGCGTGGTCGTGCGCGACTTCGGCCGCGATGCGCAGGTGTTTCGCGCTGACGAGCTGGTCGCTGCCGCGCCCAGCCTCGTGCGTGCCGACTGGCGTGGCGCGACGTGGCCGCCGACGCTCGTGCATCGCGACTGGTGGTTCAAGCTGGGCGGCTACAGCAGCGAGCTGAGCCCCGGCATGAGCAGCGACAACGATTTCTCGATGAAGCTGTGGGACGCGGGCTGCCGCGTGTTCGTCGGCGTCGGCGACAGTCTCGTCTATCACTTCCAGCAGAAGAGCACCGGCAAGATCGTGAAGAACGACGGGCGCCGCCAGTTTCTCAACAAGTGGGGAATGACGCAGGCGACGTTCGACCGCTATTACCTGCGCCGCGGCACCGCCATCGACGGCGCGCTCGCGGTCAGCGAGCCGGAGCGCACCGGCCGGCTGCGTCGTGCGCTGCTGAAGTCGCGCATCAAGCGCGCGTTGGGCTGACGGGCGTCGAACCGCAAAGCAGCGGATGCTCGACGTACGACGCCTGTCAAACGCCGCCTGTCACGAGCGGCAGCACCGTCAGGTCCGGATGCGTGCCGTCGATAATGCTGCGCCCCACGTGCACCGCTTCGTATAGCGCGTCGTCGAGGCTCGCGAAGCTCTCTTCACCGTCCGCGTGAAACGGCACCGCATGGCCGGGAAGCTGAGGATTGGCGCCCGGATGGCAGACGTAGCCGAGATACGTGTAGCGGCTCTTATGCGCGGCCGAATCGGCGGCGTGCGCCGGGTCGGGCGGGTCCTTCTCGACGGGCGACACGTGTATCTCGAAGCCCTCGTATTGCACCGTCTGCCAACTTGCGGTTTGGTCGGCCATGACCGCCTCCGTCTGGGTCTGTCCTGTCCAAAAGTCTAGGTGATTTGCCGCCAAAACGCGCGGGGCGCGCGGCTACGGCCAAACCGTGACGGCTTGGACTACGGTTTGATCGCGCCGAGCTGCTTCAGCACCGTCAGATTGTCCTCGAGGTGCCAGTTTTCGACGATCCGGCCATCCTGCACGCGATACAGATCGAACGCCTGGAAGTCGACGGCCTGGCCGTTGCCCTTCCGGTTCTGAAACTCGCCCGTGAAGTGGCCACGAAAGTGCAGATGCACCGACGCGCGGTCGCCGGCGACGACGAGATCGTCGATGTCCGCGTGCAGGTCGGGCACCGCCGCGCGGAATCCCTTCGACGCTTCCAGCGGACCGTTCGGGCCCTGCGGGCGGCCGTCCGGCAGCGTCCGGTCGATGAACTCGGGCGACAGCGCGAGCCGCGCATACGCTTCGTCGCCCGTGTTCCAGAACCCGGCGTAGCGGCGCGCAGCGAGCACGACTGCGGCGCCTTGCGGGGAAGTGCTGTCGACGGCCAGATGGTGCGGCGTGGGCAGCGTGGCGTCGTTGGCGCTTGGCGCGGAATCCGCAGCCTGTGCGCCGAGCGCACCGGCAACGCTGACGGCGACGAGAGCCTGACGGGCAAGACGGGAAATCGTAGCGTTGCTCATGATGCGCTCCTTGGAAGTGAGTTGATGAAACGCAGTTTGCTGGCATCGGTCGCGTTTGATAATTGGCCTGTCGATGGAAGGATTCTCATTTTTTAATTGAAAATACCTCACCTCCATGTTCGCGTCTGCCAGAACGCCCCGGCTGGTTCCCGTCGGATAAAATGCTGCGCTTTGCCTAAATCCGACTTCGCTCATGTGGTTCAAAAACCTTCAGCTACACCGTCTGCCCGCTCCGTGGTCCGTCACCCCTGAACAGATGCAGAAGTGGCTCGCGCCGTACGCGTTCGCGCCCGGCCAGAGCGTCGAGATGCAGGCCCAGGGCTGGGCGCCGCCGCGCGACGGCGACTCGCTCGTCTACGCAATGAACGGTCAGATGCTGCTGACGTTCCGGGCCGAGAAGAAGCTGCTGCCCGCGTCGGTGGTCACCCAGATCACGCGCGAGCGCGCGGCCGAGCTCGAGGAGCAGCAGGGCTTCAAGCCGGGCCGCAAGCAGATGCGCGACCTGAAGGAGCAGGTCACCGACGAGTTGCGCCCGCGCGCGTTCAGCATCCGCCGCGATACGCGCGTGTGGATCGATTGCACGAATGGCTGGCTCGTGATCGACGCGGCGTCGCAGGCGCTCGCCGACGATGTGCGCGGTCTGCTCGTCAAGTCGATCGACCAGTTGCCGCTGATGACGGTGCGCGTCGCGCAGTCGCCGGTCGCGGCGATGACCGGCTGGCTGCTCGACGGCGACGCGCCGGCGGGTTTCACGCTCGATCAGGACACCGAGCTGCGTTCGCCCGCCGAAGGCAACGCGACGGTCCGCTATGTCGGACACGCGCTCGACGCCGAAGACATGCGCCGCCACATCGAGGCGGGCAAGCAATGCATGCGGCTGGCGATGACGTGGAACGATCGCGTGTCGTTCGTGCTGACGCCGTCGCTGACGATCAAGCGCATCGCGCCGCTCGACGTGCTCAAGGAAGCGAGCGACCCGACCGCGCAGAACGACGACGAACGCTTCGATTCCGACGTCGCGCTGATGACGGCCGAACTCGACCGCATGCTGCGCGATCTGATCGATGCGCTCGGCGGCGAGCAGGGCGAGCAAGGGTTCGCGTTGCCGCAGGCCGTGGCGGCTTGAGCGTCAGACTCTCGCGCTGTCGAGCGCTTCGACGAGAGTCCAGTAAGGCGTGATCGAGCGCAGATGGATCGGGTAGATCCGCTGCAGCAGCGCGAGCGTCGCGTCGCTATCGGTGAGCTGATAAATGCCCGACACGCGCAGATCGGCGACGTCGTCGGTACAGCGCAATACGCCGGCGCGATAGCGCGCGAGTTCATCGACGAGGTCCGCGATACGCGTGTCGTTCGCGTAGAGCAGGCCACGTGTCCACATCGCCTCGCGTGGGTCGAGCGTGAGCGGTGCCGCGATGCCGTCGCGCGTGAACCTGCAACATTGGCCCTGCGTCAGCATCAGCGCCGCGGTTGCTGCCGGCGTCACCAGCGCGTCGCCGCGAAACGCGGCCACGCGCGTGAAACCATCCCGTTGCTGCACACTGAACTGCGCGCCACGCGCTTCGACGACGCCTTCGGCCGTCTGCACGAGTAGAGGCGGATGAGTCGTCCGCGTGCCTGCGGCGCCGCGGACATCGCTCACGGGCCGCACCATGATTTCCCCTTCAAGCAGATGAATGCGCCGAACGTTCGCTTTGAACGCAACGTCGATCGCGCTCGCGCTGGCCAGCGTGATCTGGGAGCCGTCCGCGAGCAGTAGGTCGTGCAGTTCGCCGGTCGCGGTGCGGAAGTCGGCGGTCCAAGTGCGCCACGGCGGGCGGCTCGCGACCCAGCCAGCGGACGTGGCGATTGCGAGCCACGACAGCGCCTTCAGCGCGCGTCGCCGTCCCGTCGAAATGCCGGCAACCCCCGCGTCTTCGCGTAGCGCGGTGCCGGCTTCGCGCCGCAATTCATGATTGGCTCGTCTTTCCGTATTCGACTCGCGAAGCATTTTGATTAAATGTGCTTCATTCTGAACGCAATTGACAGATGTGATTTATCAATTCAATTTTGAAAATCACATTTGACAATTTATGTCTATTGAATTGACCATTTTCGATTGAATGTGAACCTGAGTTCACATTGGAATTGCGCGCGCACTCGGTAATTTCAGGTCTGGTAGACACATTGTCACCGATACAAAAAAACTACGCTATGCATGTGGCTTTACTTTCTCATGAATGTTTCGCGTGAAGTACCGCTAATTGCGCCGCAAGCGAACGTAGCCTTTTCGTCATGAATTACAGTGTGCCGGGTTTAGCTGACTGGTGTGTGAAGCCGGCTGAAACTATTCGCTGGGTCACGCGGATCGTCGCCGTCCAGCGCGCGGGCGCGCTCCCGGTTGCGTTTCGACCTGTCACGCATCATGGCTTCCGTTCGACCATGAACCCCGGTAAAACTCCGTGCGCTGCCGCACCTTCGATGCAGACGAAAAAACGACAGCCGTATCAAAGGCTTGCGGCTTTTTCCGGGAAGTTATGCACAGATTTGCCAACAAAATCTGTGGGTAACTTGGCGCGTGTGTCGTCGTGGGTCGAAGCGCTGTCAGTCTTCGAGCGCCCACGCGCGCTTGCGCCGCAGCAGCGCCGAGCCGATCGATACCGCGGCGCCGATGCCGCCCATCGTCAGCGACAGCGCGACGATCAGTGGGCCCGTTTGCGTACGAGCGGAGAACACGCCGACCAGCAGGCCAGCGAGCGGCTGCGTCAGATTGTTCAGCAAAATCGCGACGCCGATCGTCTTGCCGTAGTCCTCGGGCGGAATGATCTGCAAACGCGCGCTGCGAATGTAGACGTTGAACATCTTGTCGAAGCCGACGATCAGCAGAAAGCCCAACGCATAGCCCCACGGCGATGCGCTCGCGCCCGCGATCACGCCGCCCGCGCAGATCGTCACGAACGCGACGAGACCGAGCACGCGCGCGGGCCAGCCGGCGCGCGCCACCGTCAGCAGCACCAGCACCGTGGCGACCGCGCCGGCCGTTTGCAAAGCTGCGTAGTAGCGATTGGATTGCGCATGCAAGCCCGTCACCATCGCCGCCGATGTCGCGAGCGTGACGCCGATCACGAGGTTCTCCGCGGCCGCGAGCATGATGACCTTTTTCAAACCCGGAAGCGTCCACACGTGATTGAGCGCGATGCGCAGCGGCGTGCTCCAGTGAGCGGCAGGCGCGAGCGATTGAGCGGACCCGGGCGAGGGCGCGCGAAAACCGCTCAGTCGCTGCCAGACGAACAGCGCCGCGTCGGCAAACAGAAACAGCACGCCGGTCGCGGCGACCACCCATTCCCAACGCCACACACCGAGCAGCAGCGCGGCGAGCATCGGCCCGAGCACGAAGCCGAGCTGATCGGCCAGTTGCGAATACGCGAGCACCTTCTGGATCTGTTGCGTGCTGAAGATCTGCGGCAGCATCACCTCGCGCGCGACGAGCCCCTGGCTCGTCAGCACACCGCACGCGGCCGACAGCGCGATCAGCCAGCCGATGCCGCCGAACAGCGCATACGCGGCGATACCGCCGAAGCACGCGAGCGCGCGCACTGCCTGGCTCAGTCGCATCAGACGTAGCGGTGGGAAGCGGTCGCACAGCGCGCCAAAGAATGGGAACACGAGGTAGCGCGGCAGCGTTTCGATAAAGAACGCGAGGCCGGACCACGAGACCTGGCGCGTCGTTTGATAGACGACGAGCGGCACCAGAAAGAGCAGGATCTGATCGGCGAGACGCGCGATGAACAGCGAGCAGAAGAACGCCTGATGGTTGACGCGCACCGTGGATGTCTCGCCGTGTTGGGGTCGAGACCGATCCTATCAAAAGATCGCGCAAGCGGGGGAAGGCGGCGCGCTCGCTGCTGACGCCGTCCTACTCGCCGCGATACGCCTGTTCCAGCGGCGCGATATCGAGCTTGACCATCTTCATCATCTGCGCCATCACGCGGCTTGCCTTTGCGCGATCCGGATCGCGCAGCATCCGCAGCAGAACGTTGGGTGTGATCTGCCACGACACGCCGAAGCGGTCCCGCAGCCAGCCGCACGCCACCGGCTCGCCGCCGTCGAGCAGCTTCGACCAGTAGTGGTCGATTTCTTCCTGCGAGTCGCAGTGAACCATCAGCGAGATGGCCGGCGTGAATTTATATTGCGGGCCACCGTTCAGCACCATGAACTCCTGGCCTTCGATTTCGAATGTGATGGCGACGACCTCGCCTGCCGGTCCAGGGCCGGCGTCCGTGGAGTGCAGCGTAGTGGCGATGCGCGAGGCCGGAAACACCGACGTGTAGAACTCCGCGGCTTCTTCCGCATTGCCGTCGAACCACAGGCACGGCGCGATTTTCTGCATGACGTTGCTCCTTCGGGACGGGTGTCGGTGGGGCCGGGCGTGCGTTCGCCCGACGCCCACCTTCAGCTCACTTCTTCTCTTGCGACGAACAATCCATCTCGGCCATCGCCTTCTGGATTTCCTCGGTGCTCAGGTCGCGCTTGTGCGTCGCGAGCGACCAGCTGTGGCCGAACGGGTCTTTGACCTGGCCGTAGCGGTCGCCCCAGAACATATCGGTGACGGGCATCGTGACGGTCGCGCCGGCGTCGACCGCCTGTTTGAAACTCGCGTCGACGTCCGGTACGTAGTGATGAATCGTGACCGGCGTGCCCTTCAGCGTGTTCGGGCCGAAGGTTTGGTGCTCGGGCCATTCGTCGGTCAGCATCAGCATCGAGTCGCCGATTTTCAGGGTCGCGTGCATCACCTTGCCGTCGGGGCCCGGCAGACGGACCTGTTCGACGGCGTTGAAGGCTTTCGTGTAGAACGCGATCGCTTCGGCGGCGTTCTTGCAGATCAGGTACGGCGTGAGCGAGTGCATCCCTTCCGGGATCGGTTTGACTGCGGCGCTGGACATGACGGTGACTCCTTGAAGTAACGGTTCCTCAGTGGAAAGACCGGCTGCGTGAGCTGGGTCTTCAACGTTACGACGAGTTTGTGACCGTTGGATCGACACTCCGGGAAAAATATTTTTGGGCCCGGGCGAGGGCGACCCGCCCTCGCGATTTACCCCGCCGGATTCTCCTCGTCCGCTGGTGGCGCGGACGTGGGCGCCGCGCTGCCGGCCGGTGCGCCGAGGATGCTGATCTGGAAGGTCCGCGTCGCGGCGAGCGACTGCAGCGTCGCGTCCTCGGCGATGCGCTCGTCGAGCGGCAGGATTACCGAGCCGCCGATCACCGCGCGCCGGCTGTTGTCGGCCGGACGCAGGCCCCATACGTCCTGATAGACGACGGGGACCGTGGCGTCGTTGCGCGTCGTGTTGCCGAGGTACAGCATCACGTGGCCGCCGATGTAGATCAGCGTGCGCAGCGGCACGCCATGCCGCGCCAGATAGTCGAGCCGCTCGGCGGGCGTCGAGTCCGACAGATCGACCATGCGGCCGGCGCTCATCTGCGTCGACGAATGGCGCGGCAGCCACACGCCGAACGCGGCGAAGATGCTTTGCAGTTCCGACGAACAGTCGTTGTACAAGCCGCTATTGCCCCAGCCGTACGGCCGGCCGATCAGCGCCTTTAACAGCATCGCGAGATGGCGCGGCGTCGCGGCGAGCGGCATCGGCGTGATCTGCGTGGCGTCGAGCGACGCGGTGCGGATCAGCGCGCGGCCGTCGACGTCGCGCGCGGGAACGAGGAACTGAAGCGTGCCCGCGTTGGTGCTGCTCGCCGCCGGCGATGCCGAGGCGCCCGTCAGCAGAGGCAGCATCGTCCCGGCCGGCGCGTTGAAGCGGAACACGCCGCGGCTGTCGTTGACCGCCGCCGATGCGACGATCACCGCTCCCAGCGACTTGCCCGCCGCCGCGCGCCATTGATCGATGAAACGATCGTCGGCGAACGCGACGCCGTCGCTGCGCACCCAGCCCTGCACGTCGGGTGTCTGCACGTAATGCCATGCACCGTCGACGCTGCTGCCGAGCACATAGAGCGGCGTACCGGGCCGGACCGCCGAGATCTGCAGGTTGTCGAACGGATAGCCTTCGCCGGCCAGGTGACGGTCATAGAACGACGGATCGGTGGTCGGCAGCTCGCGCACCATCAGGTTGCCGGTCGCGATCGCGCGCCGCTCGGGCTGATACGCCGGCGCTTGCGTGAACTGCGCGACGTTGATGTTGCGCGCGATCGCCTCGATCCACGCCTTGTCGTGCGGCCGGAAGTTTTCGCCGTAACCGATGACGCTGCCATGCTTGCCGGTGTTGTCGAACTTGTCGATGCGGCGCTGTTGCAGTGCGGCAATGTCCTCGCCCTGCTCGCGAAACACGCGTGCGGTCACCCAGGCGGGATTCCATGGCGACGGCGCGTTCTCGCCTGTGCCGAAGTAGCGCGCGAACAGCGCGTCGAAATGTGCGCGCTGCTCGGCAGCGCTGAGAAACGGCCGGTCGTAGTCGGGGCTGTTCGGATCGAGCCAGTGATCGACGTTCTGGTCGTAATTGGCGAGTGGAAACAGCGTGACGTTGTCGACGAACGCTTGCGTGCGATGCGGCGGTGCTAGCGTGCCGCACGCGACGAGCATCGTGACGGCGGCGCATACCATGGCGGTGCGGCAGGCACGACGGGAGAGAACGGCGACTGACATAAAGATTCGGCGTATGAGGTGCAAGGCCACGATGATACGGTGTCGGCGATATCCGCGGCGCATCGGATGTTCGGGGCGGCGCGCGCGGCATCCGCTACACTCGCTTTGTCCGTCCACTGGCGCGTTGCCACGCGCTTCAATCAACAGGGAGCACGCTATGAAAACCAGCGCACGCAATCAGTTCAGCGGCGAAATCACCGACGTCACGCACGGCGCCGTCAACGACGAAGTCACGCTGCGCACGTCGGACGGTCTCGAGATCGTCGCGATCATCACGCACGGCAGCGCGAAGTCGCTCGGGCTCGCGGCGGGCAAGCAGGCGTTTTCGCTCGTGAAGGCATCGTCGGTGATAGTGATGGTCGATGTCGCGAAGCACCAGGTGTCGGCGCGCAACTGTATCGAAGGGACCGTCGCGGCCGTGACGAAGGGCGCGGTCAATTCGGAAGTGACGATCGGTGCAGGCGGCGCACAGATCGCGGCGATCATCACGAACGACAGTGTCGAGCGTCTTGGTCTCGCGAGCGGCAAGACGGCGACGGCGATTTTCAAGGCGTCGAGCGTGATTATCGGGTCGATCAGTAGCAGGCCCGGGCCTCTGGGACGGGTACTCAGCGAGTTCTCACTGATCCCGGCAGCGCGCGAACGATGATGCCGTCCCATCCAAAAACGATCCTGTGAGCGTCCATTCGGAAAACCGCAAAACAATTGTCGCTATCTACGACAACGGTTGTAGCGGGCAATCCGGTTTCATTCGCGCGAAGCCCGAACTGATTCTTCAACGCCGAAAGCGTGTCGATTCGTTTGACGGTAAAACCTTTGTTCGGCTTGCAGGTTTCACTGTCGAAGCTCATGGAGTGCGGCGTAATTGCGATCGTCATGCCGAGAATCCGTTTTGCTTCGGGGATGCCACCAGAAATATCGGCGTAGTCAACTACATCGGTCACGACCCAATTGCCGACGAAATCATTCATCGTCGCGTGCGGTGTTTGCGTCGCGCACACGCTTACCGAGGCGGTCAGTGTGAGAGCCACATATGCAAAAAACTTGTGGCCTGGCATTGTGCGGACTGCCGGAAGGGCGCGGATTCTCGTTGGCGGCGGCTCGTTAGTCCCCGGCTTCTCTTCGCAGGACCGATCTTTGGGCCATTGCCATCGCGCGGGGTAATCATCACATTGAGCATCATTTTTTCTGCAACGGCTGTTATGTCTCCGGTATTTGCGGGACCTAGCGCGTCGCGTCTGTTCTGGCGTGACGAGTTAAAAGCAAAAGACACGGCAGCATCGAACTGTGCCTGAGTCAATTCGTACTGCGTTACCACGGCTTTAACTGCTGCCTAGAGTGGGTAATATAACAAAATATAACTCGCAAAAATCAGTTTGAATTAAAATAATGCGAAATAAGTTATTTATAATATTAAGATAGAACGTAAAAAGGGCAAATTGAGAACTGAAGGGGCGCGACCGTAGACGAGAGGCGCGCGTCACCGCGGTCGGCATCCGCGCGCGGGGATTGCGCTTGCTTTAAACTTTGCCGTTTACCATCCCGCTCTGATCACGGACACCGTCATGTTCGAAGTTTCCTCCACCTCGCATCTGCCGAAAGCCGCGCAATATGAAGAACTGGTTGCGCAGGCGCGCGCGCTCCTGGCCGGCGAAACGGACTGGATCGCCAACGCCGCGAACTTTGCGTCGTTCGTCTTTCATTCGTTGAGCGATCTGAACTGGGCCGGCTTTTACTTTCACGACGGCCGCGAACTGGTGGTCGGCCCGTTCCAGGGCAAGCCCGCGTGCGTACGCATTGCACTCGGCAAGGGCGTCTGCGGTACGGCCGCGCAAACCCGTCAGACCCAGGTCGTGCGCGACGTGCACGAGTTTCCCGGTCATATCGCGTGCGATTCGGCGTCTCAATCGGAAATCGTCGTGCCGCTGGTCGCGCCCGACGGCACGCTGATCGGCGTGTGGGATGTCGATAGCCCAGTCGTCGCGTGCTTCGACGAGGAGGACGCGAAGGGCATGGAAGCGTTGTGCGCGGTGTTCATCGAGGCAGCGCTGCCTCGCGGCGTGTAGTTTGCGAATCGCGCCGAGCGCGACGCGCAGCACTGAAGCGAGATCGACCTGCGGTTAGCAAGCCGCGTACCGCATCTTGCGACGGATGGACAGGAACGCGTCGTGCTTGCCCTGCATCGGTATCGATCAAGCGAATCACGCCGACGATGAACGACTCCCTCTACCGTTTCTTTCATCTTCAGCCGTCACTGCTCGTCACGCTGACACACGACGTCGTTCATATCGCGATTGCCGTGCTGGTCCTCGTGGTCGGCTGGTGGTTGTCGAACCGCGTCGGTGCGATGTTCGCGAAGGCGCTCGCACGCACGCACGCGGACCCGACCCTCGCGCCGATGCTCGCCGCGATGGGCACGTGGGCCGTGCGCGTGCTCGCCTTCATTGCGGCGCTCGGCGAAGTCGGCATCGCGACCGCGAGCGTATTGGCCGTGCTAGGCGCGGCTGGCCTCGCGATCGGCCTCGCGCTGCAAGGTACGTTGCAGAACATCGCGGCCGGCATGATGCTGCTGTTGCTGCGACCGTTTCGCGTCGGCGACGTGATCGAAGGCAGCGGCGCCGCGGCTGGCATCGTGCGCGAGGTGGGGCTCTTCACGACGCGGATCGAGCGCGGCGACGGCAACATCGTGTTCGTGCCGAATAGCCAGATCTGGAGCAATCCGGTGATCAACTACAGTTGTGGCGGCACGCAGCGCATCGAGGTCGATGTGGAACTCGCGCAGCGCAAGGACGTGGATGCGGCGATCGGGCAACTGCAGAAACTCGTGGCCGACGAGCCGCGTGTGCTGAGCGGTTCGACGCTTGCGCCGGTGGTTTCGGTTGCGGATTATCCGGCCGATGGCGGCGCGACGTTAAGGATCGCTGCGTGGGTCAGGTCGCCGGATGCGTCGTTGGCTGGCGGTGATCTGCATGACCGGGCGCAGGCCGTGTTGGAGCAGGCGGGATGTGAGGTGGCGGCTTAGGCCTGGAGATGTTCGGGATTAGGGTTTCGCGGCATGGCATACGGCCTCAACGCGATTGCCGGCCGGGTCGATCAGAAATGCCGCGTAGTAGCCGGAGTGATAGTGGGGCCTCGCGCCAGGTTGGCCGTCGGATTTGCCGCCACTCGAGAGTCCCGCTTTGAAGAATGCATCGACGTGCGCGCGGGACGGGGCTTTGAAGCACCAGTGACGTTTGTTTTCTGTTATTTCATTTGGATCGAGATACACGGCCAAATAGGTCGATGAGGTTTCGTCGATCGTGCAACGCTCGCCGTAGCCTAACGCGGTGGGACGGTCGAACACTTTGCGCGCGCCGAGAGCTGTCATGATGGCGTCGTAGAAAGGGCGGGCTGCGTCGATGTCGGGAACGCCGATCGATACGTGATCGAGAAGCTGCATCAGATGTCTCCCTCTGGAAGTTGCGCTGAGTTTATACGTTCGACTCGTTGCAACAGGCATTTCCGCACTCAACCGCCAAGGTGTTCTTCCAAAAGCGGCGGGCCGGCTCATGCCGAATCTGTCTGGACTCCAGGGCGCTTCGACGCGCGCATGGCGACGCTTTATTGGTTCCGCGTGATCGACCAGCGAACAAGAACGTCATCGATTGTTTTCGGTTCTATCGCGCTGTCTCCAGCCTTCTGCTACGTATACCCGCGACGCACGCCAGCTAGCGCAGCTCACCGGCTTCATGCGAAATGTACGCGGCCGCGGGTCTGCGAGTGGTCCTGCGCCGGAGCAGTTGATCCGTGCGCTACAGTCCGCCGTCGAAAGCGGCGATGTGATCGCAGTCGTGTCAAAGCGGCAAGCTTCGGGTGCAGGCGGCGCTCCTGGCGAACAGGAAATCCGGCCGTACTGCCCACCTCGATCCGAATGACCATCGATATGACAACAAAATCAAGAAGGCGATCCAGGCACTGCGCCCAGACCACCTTTCGATTCTATCCGGCGGTGGTGACAATGACGAGCCGCCCGACGCGATGGGCGGCACAGTCGAGATTGATTCTTTGCGCGGTATTAATGATCCGGCCTGATCCGGGGCCAATACCTACATCAGCACAATATCGTACTGCTCCTGACTCAAATTCGACTCCACCTGCAACGACACCGGCTTGCCGATGAAATCGATCAGCATCGCCAGATGCTGCGATTCTTCCTCGAGAAACAGATCGATCACCTGCTGCGAAGCGACCACGCGAAACTCGCGCGGATTGAACTGCCGTGACTCGCGCAAAATCTCGCGCAACACGTCATAACACACCGTGCGCGCGGTCTTCACTTGCCCCTTGCCCTGGCAAACCGGGCACGGTTCGCACAGCACATGCGCGAGCGACTCACGCGTACGCTTGCGTGTCATCTCGACGAGCCCGAGCTGCGAGAAGCCGTTGACGGTCACCCGCGTGCGATCGCGCGACAACGCCTTCTTCAATTCTCCTAGCACCTGATCGCGATGCTCGACGTTTTCCATATCGATGAAATCGATGATGATCACGCCGCCCAGGTTGCGCAGCCGCAGTTGCCGCGCGATCGTATGCGCGGCCTCGAGGTTGGTCTTGAAGATCGTGTCGTCGAAGTTGCGCGCGCCGACGTAACCGCCGGTGTTCACATCGATCGTCGTCATCGCCTCGGTCTGGTCGATCACGAGGTAGCCGCCCGACTTCAGGTCCACGCGACGCGACAGCGCGCGCTGAATCTCGGCCTCGATGTTGTACAGATCGAATAGCGGCCGCTCGCCGGTGTAGTGGTGCAGCTTCGACGATACCGCCGGCGTGAACTCGGTCGCGAAATCGGCGAGCATCTGATGCGTTTCGCGTGAATCGACCTGAATGCGCGACGTTTCATCGTTGACGAAATCGCGCAGCACGCGCTGCGCGAGATTCAGATCCTGGTAGAGCAGGCTGGTGGGCGGCATGCGCTGCGCCTGCGACAGAATCGTCGCCCACGTCTTGCGCAGATACGCGACGTCGGCGGCGAGTTCTTCGCTCGTCGCATCCTCGGCGATCGTGCGCACGATGTAGCCGCCTTTCTCGTCGGCGGGCAGCACGGCGGTCAGGCGCGCGCGCACGGCCTCGCGCTCGGCTTCGCTTTCGATCTTCTGCGAAATGCCGATGTGCGGTTCCTGCGGCAGATAAACGAGCGTGCGCCCGGCGATGCTCACTTGCGTGGACAGCCGCGCGCCCTTCGTGCCGATCGGGTCCTTGACGACCTGCACCATCAGCGTCTGACCTTCGAAGACGATCTTTTCGATCGGCTGATGCGGTGCCTGGTGTTGTGCTTCGCCGGCGATGCGCGGATGCCAGATGTCGGCGACGTGAAGGAACGCGGCGCGTTCGAGGCCGATGTCGATGAACGCCGATTGCATGCCCGGCAGCACGCGCACGACCTTGCCGAGATAGACATTGCCGACGCGCCCGCGCGACAGCGTTCGTTCGACATGAAGTTCCTGGACGGCGCCCTGTTGAACGAGCGCGACGCGCGTTTCCTGCGGCGTGACATTGATCAGGATTTCTTCATTCATGGTGTTGTTCTAGAAGTCGATGCGCGCTGCACGCAGGAGGGCAGCGGTTTCAAAGAGCGGCAAACCCATGATACCCGAATAGGACCCGTCTATATGCTCGATAAACTCCGCCGCGCGTCCCTGCACGCCATACGCTCCTGCCTTGCCGAGCGGCTCACCGCTCGCCGCATAACGACGCAACGCGTCCGCGTGCACTGCAGCAAAACGCACCTTCGACACCGACAACGCCGCGGGCAGCAGCACGCCGTCGGCATCGATGACGGCGAGCGCGGTCAGCACTTCGTGCGTGCGGCCCGCGAGGCGCGTGAGCATCGCGACCGCATCGTCGGCGTCGATGGGCTTGCCGAGAATCGCGTCGTCGATCGTCACGGTGGTGTCGGCGACGAGGATCGGCCGCACCGCGTGGCCAGCGGCCACGAGACGCGCGCGCGCCGCATGCGCTTTCGCGACGCATACGCGCTGCACGTAGTCGCGCGCGTGTTCGCCGGGCCGTTCGGCTTCGAGCGCTTCGGCGTCTTCGTCGGGGCGCGGCAGCAGCAATTCGAAACGCACGCCGAGCTGTTGCAGCAGCTCCTGGCGGCGCGGACTTTGCGAGGCGAGGTAGACGAACGGATGCAGCGAAGCGGAGGGCGTGGGCATGAACGGGTCTCGATGGAGCGGAAACGGATGGCGTGCGGGAGGTGAAAGCGGATGGCTTGGAAGAGTGGGCGGGGCGAGCTAGATTCGGCGACGCAATCGATGCGCTGAATCCATTCATGGCATAGATGCACAGCGCGTCGGGCGCATCATCGCATGAAGTGGTGGCAATACGCTTAAACGTAGGAGCAGAGCACTGGCGACGTGCCATCAACAACGAACGGTTGCCAGGCGTCGCCGCGCTGGCTCCAGCCCTCACGCGCGATGATACGGGTGATTTTGCGTGATGCTCCACGCACGGTAAAGCTGCTCGGCCAGCAGCACGCGCACCATCGCGTGCGGCAGCGTGAGGCTCGACACGCGCAGCATCATATCGGCGCGCGCCTTCAGCTCGGGATCGAGACCGTCCGCGCCGCCGATCAGAAAGGCCACGTCGCGGCCGTCCTGTTGCCAGCCCGGCAACGCGCCCGCAAGCTGCATCGTGGTCCAGTCCTTGCCGCGTTCGTCGAGCGCGACGATGCGCGCGTTCTTCGGCAACGCGGCTTCGATCTTCTGCCGCTCGGCGGCCATCACGCTTTCGGCGGAACGGCCCGACGAGCGCTGCTCCGGTTTGATCTCGCGCAGCTCGATGCGCAGCTCGGGCGGCATGCGCTTCGCGTATTCGTCGAAGCCGGTCGCGATCCAGTCCGGCATCTTGTGGCCGACGGCGAGGATATGCAGTTTCATTGCAAGGAAAGTGGCGGTGCGCCTGACACGGTTCGCTTACTTGCGGCGCGCGGTGGTCTTGCGCGCTGGCTTCGCGGCGGGCGCTTCCTCTTCTTCCTCGTCGTCGGGCTCGCTTGCGCGCGCGCCGCCGAACGGACTCGGCGTAGACAGCTTGATGCGCACCGGCTTGTCACCCCAGATTTCCTCGAGGTTGTAGTACTGGCGCAGCGCCGGCTGCAGGATGTGGACGATCGCGTCGCCGCAATCGACCAGCACCCATTCGCCGATGTCCTCGCCCTCGGTGCTGACGATCTCGCCGCCGGCTTCCTTCACGCCTTCGCGCACGCTCGACGCGAGCGCCTTGGTTTGCCGGTTCGACGTGCCACTCGCGACGATCACGCGATCGAACAGCGAGGTCAGGTGGCTGGTGTTGAACACTTTGATGTCTTGCGCCTTGACGTCTTCGAGAGCGTCGACGATTACGCGCTGCAGTTTGCGAATATCCATGGAGTTACCGGTGGTACAGATGATGTTGAAGAATATAGTCCCACACCGCGGCGGGGACGTGACTCGTGGCCTGATCCTGGGCGGCGTCGCTCGCACCCGCGTGGACGAGCCGCTGGTTGACCTGCTCGCGCAGATGCGCGCGAATGTCGGTGGCCGAAACGTTGAACGCGAGCGTCGTGTCGATCAGCAGATGGCCGCAGGGCGTGGCCTGCAGCACCTCGGCTTTCGCACGGCGCGCGGCGATTTCCGTGGCCACCGCGGGGGCCACCGACGCGAGGTCGAAGCCGGGCCGCGTGGCCGCGCCGATATGCGCAAGCTCGAACAGGCGCCGCCAGTCGCGCCACGTGTCGAGATGAACCAGTTGATCCGCGCCGATCAGCAGCGTGATCGATGCGTCGTCGCCTTCGCGCTCGCGCCAGCGTTCCAGCGTGTCGACCGTGTAGGTCGCGCCTTCATGCTCGATCTCGTCGGTCGCGACGCGCACCGTCACGCCGGGGATCGCGAGCGACGCGGCCGCCGCGCGCGTCATTGCGAGTCGATGTTCGGCGGGCGATACGTCGGCTTTCTGCCACGGCTGGCCGGCCGGCAGCAGCACCAGTTCGGTCAGCCGCAGCACGTCGGCGAACCGCCGCGCGAGCGCGAGATGGCCGTCGTGGATCGGATCGAAAGTGCCGCCCAGAAGACCAATCCGGCGGGGCAGCGCGACAGGGTGAGCGTTCGGCTTCAGGTGAGGATCCTTTGTCGTGACCGTAAGCGACACGGGTGGCGCGTCACACCCACTCGCGCGGCACGAGGAAATCGCTGTACAAGCGAGCTTCCGGCGTGCCCGGCTCGGGGTGCCAGTTGTAGCGCCAGTTCACCACGGGCGGCATCGACATCAGGATCGATTCGGTGCGTCCGCCGCTCTGCAGCCCAAATAGTGTGCCACGGTCGAAGACCAGATTGAACTCGACGTAGCGCCCGCGCCGGTAGGCCTGGAACGCGCGTTCGGCTTCGCCGTAGGGCGTATTGCGGCGCCGCTCGATGATCGGCAGGTACGCCTTGAGAAAGCCTTCGCCGACGCTTTTGAGCATCGCGAACGATTGCTCGAAGCCCGGCGCCGAGAAATCGTCGAAGAAAATCCCGCCGATGCCGCGCGCCTCGTTGCGGTGCTTCAGGAAGAAATACTCGTCGCACCAGCGCTTGAAGCTCGGGTACAGGTCTGCGCCATACGGCGCGAGCGCGTCGCGGCACACCTGATGGAAATGCCGCGCGTCCTCTTCGTAGCCGTAGTAGGGCGTCAGATCCATGCCGCCGCCGAACCAGAACACCGGCTCTTCGCCTTCCCTGGTCGCAATGAGCAGGCGCACGTTCATGTGAACGGTCGGGCAGTGCGGATTAAGCGGGTGCAGCACGAGCGACACGCCCATCGCCTCGAAACCGCGCCCGGCCAATTGCGGCCGCGCGGCGCTCGCCGAGCCCGGCAGCGCGTCGCCGGCGACGTCCGAGAAGCCGATGCCGGCGCGCTCGAAGAACTGGCCGCCTTCGAGAATCCGCGTGACGCCGCCGCCGCGCAGCTTTTCGCCGGGGCCGCGCTGCCATGCGTCGGTCGCGAAAGCGGTGCCGTCGAAGGCGCCCAGCGTGTCGGCGATGTGCGATTGCAGGCCTTGCAGCCAGCTGCGCACGGCTTGTGCGTCGTAGCTCGAATTGCTCATGAATGCAGGTTCTGAGGGCGGCACGCTCGTCGTGCCGCGGGTTCTTCGAAAGAGGGCGACGGCTGCGTTCGCGCCGGGTTGGCTGCCGGGACGCCCGGATCGCGCATTCGGCTTGCACGGAAGCCGGGAGGCGGATGGGCGAGGCGGCTTGCCGCTCCGGTCGATCCGCGGGCTCCGTGTCCGTCTGTTGCGACGAGCGCGAAAAATGCAGTGTAGCGCGCGTCGCGTCGCGCGCCCGCGGCGCGCTGTCGCGCGCGGGCGCCGCTCGCACGGCGCCCGGCGGTAGCGCTTATTTGCCGTCGTGCTTGCGATTGAGCGCGCGATAGCCGATGTCACGGCGGTATTGCATGCCGTCGAACGCGATCTGGTTGATCGTGTGATACGCGGCCGCCTGCGCGGTGCGCACCGAATCCGCCAGACCGACGACGCACAGCACGCGCCCGCCCGAGGTGGTCAGCTTGCCGTCCGTCAGCGTGGTGCCGGCGTGGAACGTGACCGAATCCGCGGTTTCGGCGGGAATGCCGTTGATGCGGTCGCCCTTCCTCGGCGTGTCCGGATAGTTGTGCGCGGCGAGCACGACGCCGAGCGCGGTGCGGCGGTCCCATTCGAGTTCGACGGTGTCGAGGGTGCCGGCGATCGCGTGTTCGACCACTTTCGAAAAGTCGCCCTTCAGACGCGCCATGATCGGCTGCGTTTCGGGGTCGCCCATCCGGCAGTTGAATTCGAGCGTCTTCGGGTTGCCTTGTGCGTCGATCATCAGGCCCGCGTACAGGAAGCCGGTGTAGCGGATGCCTTCCTTTTCCATGCCGCGCACCGTCGGCAGGATGATTTCGCGCATCACACGCGCATGCAGCTGCGGCGTGACGATCGGCGCGGGCGAGTAGGCGCCCATGCCGCCCGTGTTCGGGCCCTGGTCGCCGTCGAGCAGACGCTTGTGATCCTGGCTCGACGCGAGCGCGAGCACGTGCTTGCCGTCGACCATCACGATGAAGCTCGCTTCCTCGCCGGCGAGGAACTCCTCGATCACGACGCGCGCGCCGGCGTCGCCGAGCTTGTTGTCCGACAGCATCATGTCGACCGCGGCGTGCGCTTCTTCCAGCGTTTGCGCGACCACCACGCCCTTGCCCGCGGCGAGGCCGTCGGCCTTGATCACGATGGGCGCGCCCTTGGCGTCCAGATACGCGTGCGCGGCGGCGACGTCGGCGAAGGTTTCGTACTCGGCCGTCGGGATGCCGTGGCGCTTCATGAACGCCTTGGCGAAATCTTTCGAGCTTTCGAGCTGAGCGGCTTCTTTGGTCGGCCCGAAGATCTTCAGACCGCGCGAGCGGAACAGGTTGACGATGCCTGCCGCGAGCGGCGCTTCCGGCCCGACCAGCGTGAACGCGATCTGTTCTTTTTCGACGAAATCGGCGAGTGCGGCCGGATCGGTGATGTCGACGTTGAGCAGACGCTCATCCTGAGCGGTGCCGCCGTTGCCGGGCGCGACGTAGACGAGCTGGACCCGCGGCGATTGCGCGAGCTTCCATGCCAGCGCATGTTCGCGACCGCCGGAACCGACGACGAGTAACTTCATGTGAATCCCCGAGACTTAAAAACCATAAACGGCCGAGCGCTGTGCTCGGCCGTGCAATAAACCATCAACAGCAAGGGCAAACGATGCGAAGGCCCGGCGCGCCATCACTCGCCGGCGATCGACGCGTTTGTATAGACTTCCTGCACGTCGTCCAGATTTTCCAGCGCGTCGAGCAGCTTCTGCATTTTCACGGCGTCGTCGCCGGTGAATTCGACTTCGGTCTGCGGCTTCATCGTGACTTCGGCCAGTTCGGCCTTGAAGCCCGCGGCTTCGAGAGCAGCCTTCACCTTCGAAAAATCGTGCGGCGGGCACAGCACTTCGATACTGCCGTCCTCGTTGGTCTGGACGTCGTCGGCGCCCGCTTCGAGCGCGGCTTCCATCAGCGCGTCTTCGGCGGTGCCGGGCGCGAACAGGAACTGGCCGACGTGATCGAACATGAACGACACCGAGCCGTCCGTGCCCATGTTGCCGCCGTTCTTCGAGAACGCGTGACGCACTTCCGCGACCGTGCGGGTGCGGTTGTCGGTCATCGTGTCGACGATCACCGCCGCGCCGCCGATGCCGTAGCCTTCGTAGCGGATTTCCTCGTAGTTCGCGCCGTCCGCCCCGCCGACACCGCGCTGGATCGCGCGGTTGATGTTGTCCTTCGGCATGTTGGCGTCGTACGCCTTGTCGACCGCGAGCCGCAGACGCGGGTTCGAGTCGATTTCGCCGCCGCCCAGACGGGCCGCAACCTGGATTTCCTTGATGAGCCGCGTCCAGACCTTGCCGCGCTTGGCATCGGCCGCTGCTTTCTTATGCTTGATGTTGGCCCATTTCGAATGACCCGCCATACTTTTCTCCGTTGCGCGCGCCAGCGGGGCGCACGCATAGTGCAATTGTCGTTGCGATGTCGGGCGCCTCGCGGGTTGCGCCTCGCGTGTCGTGTCCCGATCCCAAACCGTCAGGTGAAAGGCTGCCGGCCGCTCGTGCTCGTTGCTCATGTTCGCCCGTCGGCGGCCACTCCTGCCGCCGATCTCAGCCCGGCCGTTCCCGCGCGTCGTTCCCAGCTTGCCCGCCGGTAGGCGTTCGAGCCGGTTCATACATGAGCCGCGGCCCAAGCGGGGCCGCAGTGCGGCGGCGCGATGGAAGCGGGGCAGCTTGCGCGGCCAGGCGCCGCATGACCTGATGAAGGCGCGGGGCGCCGGTCGAAATTGCAGACGGTGGTGCGAGTGATCGTGCGGGTCGAGCCGCTCATCGAGCGGATTCGAATTTTATCACGCCGCGAGGGTGCGGCAGAGGGGGCCGCGGCGCGAAACCGGCCGCAAATGCAATGAAATCGAAGCGAAAATGAATTAAGGCGGCGCGGATGTGCCATCGGACGGCCGGATGGGGTCGAAAGCGGTCCGCCCTCAGGGCAGCGGCACTGCCGGGCCACCCTGCCGGCCCCTGCGCGTCAGTTCTTCGTGCCGAACAACCGGTCGCCCGCGTCGCCCAGACCCGGCACGATGTACGCATGCTCGTTCAGATGCGAATCGAGCGACGCGACGAACAGCTTGACGTCCGGGTGCGCGTCCTGGAATACCTGGACGCCTTCCGGCGCGGCGACGAGTGCGAGGAACAGGATGTTCTCGGCGGCCACGTTGCGGCGCTTGAGCACATCGACTGCGTGCACGGCCGAGTAGCCGGTCGCGACCATCGGATCGCAGAGAATGAACACGCGATCTTCGAGATCCGGCAGCCGCACCAGGTATTCGACCGGCCGATGATCCTCCGCGCGATACACGCCGATGTGGCCGACGCGCGCCGACGGCACCAGCTCGAGCAGGCCGTCCGACATGCCGACGCCCGCGCGCAGCACCGGCACGATCGCGAGCTTTTTGCCGGCGATCACCGGCGCGTCGATCTCGACCAGCGGCGTGGTGATGCGGCGCGTCGTCATCGGCAGGTTGCGGGTGATTTCGTAGCCCATCAGCAGCGTGATTTCGCGCAGCAATTCGCGGAACGTGCGCGTCGACGTGTCCCGGTCGCGCATGTGCGACAGCTTGTGCTGGATCAGCGGGTGATCGAGGATGAAAAGATTGGGGAAACGGCTGTCCTGGGTCATGGCGGGCTCGCGCGCGGCGGCAAGGTGGATCGGTTCGGCGCGGCCATCCGTTGCGTCCGTCCGCGCGCGAAGCCCGGACGGACGGTGGAAATGTGCGCCACCGCGCAAGTTTACCGAAAGAGTAGCGCCCGGCGATACCTGAGATTGCAGCGACGCGGCACAGTCCGGCACCGATTCTTCTAGAATCTGGGGAAACTTCGCAATGAGGGCATCCACATGGACTTGGGAATCGCAGGACGTACCGCGCTGGTTTGCGCGGCGAGCAAAGGTCTGGGACGCGGCTGCGCGGAAGCGCTCGCCGCCGAGGGCGTCAACCTGACGATCGTCGCGCGCACCGCCGAAACGCTCGAAGCGACCGCCGAGGCGATCCGCAAGCAGAGCGGCGTCGAGGTGAAGACAGTCGCATGCGACATCACCACGCCCGAAGGGCGCGCCGCCGCGCTCGCGGCCTGCCCGCAGCCGGACATTCTCGTCAACAACGCGGGCGGACCGCCGCCGGGCGATTTTAGGAGCTTCACGCACGACGACTGGATTCGCGCGCTCGAAGCCAACATGCTGACGCCGATCGAGCTGATCCGTCAGACCATCGACACGATGAGCGCGCGCGGCTTCGGGCGCATCGTCAACATCACGAGCTCGGCGGTGAAGGCGCCGATCGACGTGCTGGGCCTGTCGAACGGCGCGCGCTCGGGGCTGACCGGTTTCGTCGCGGGTCTCGCGCGCAAGGTCGCGCCGACCGGCGTGACGATCAACAACCTGCTGCCGGGTCTGTTCGATACCGACCGCATCGCGGTCACGTTCGAGGCGCAGGCGAAGACGCACAACATTTCCATCGACGAAGCGCGCAAGCAGCGCATGAAGACGATCCCCGCCGGACGCTTCGGCAATCGCGAAGAATTCGGCCGGGCCTGCGCGTTCCTGTGCAGCACGCATGCTGGCTACATCACCGGGCAGAACTGGCTGATCGACGGCGGCGCTTATCCAGGGACGTACTGAGCCGGTACGTACTGAGCACGCACGTACCGAGCCGCCGCGCGCGAACGGCACGCATGACATCACAACAACGATATTCACAACGGTTTGAGGAGTCTTAAGTCATGAGCACCCGCATTGCGCTGATCGCGCACGATCACAAGAAAGACGACATCGTCAAACTGGCCGGCGAATACGTCGACACGCTCGCGCGCTGCGAGATCGTGGCGACCGGCACGACCGGCGGACGCATTAGCGACGCTCACGGCCTCACGGTCGAGCGCATGTTGTCGGGCCCGCACGGCGGCGATCTGCAGATCGCCGCGCAGCTCGCCGAAGGGCGCGTCGACATGGTGATTTTCCTGCGCGACCCGATGACGCCGCAGCCGCACGAGCCGGACATCAACGCGCTGGTGCGCGCGTGCGACGTGCACAACATTCCGTGCGCGACGAATATTTCGACCGCGCGCATGGTGCTCGACGTGCTGACGCTGCGCATGTCGGGCGAGGCGTGAGCGCGCGCGTCGCCGCACCCACATTTCTACAGATCAAGGAGACATGATGGCCAAGGCAATCCGATTCGACAAAACCGGCGGCCCCGAAGTAATGAAATGGGTCGACGTCGAGGTGGGCGAGCCCGGTGCGGGCGAGATCCGCATTCGCCAGACGGCGGTCGGCCTCAATTACATCGACGTGTATTTCCGCACCGGCCTGTATCCGCTGCCGCTGCCGGGCGGGCTCGGCATGGAGGCGGCCGGCGAGGTCAGCGCGCTCGGCTCGGGCGTGAGCGGTCTGAAGGTGGGCGACCGCGTCGCGTATGTCGCGCGGCCGCCCGGCGCGTATGCGCAGGAGCGCGTGCTGCCGGCCGCGCAGGTCGTCAAGCTGCCCGACGCGATCAGCAACGAGCAGGCCGCATCCGTGATGCTGCAAGGCTTGACCGCGCAGTATCTGCTGCGCCGCACGTATCGGGTGAAGGCCGGCGACACGATCCTGATTCAGGCCGCGGCGGGCGGCGTCGGCCTGCTCGTGTGCCAGTGGGCGAAGGCGCTCGGCGCGACGGTGATCGGCACGGTCGGTTCCGACGAGAAAGCCGAGATCGCCAAAGCGCACGGCTGCGATCACGCGATCGTATATACGCGCGAGAATTTCACGAAGCGCGTACGCGAGATCACCAACGGCGCGGGCGTGCCGGTCGTCTACGATTCGATCGGCAAGGACACCTTTGAAAAGTCGCTCGACTGCCTCGCGCCGCTCGGCCTCTTCGTGAGCTTCGGCAACGCGTCGGGTCCGCTGCCGCCGATCGATTCGTCGGAATTCGCGGGACGCGGTTCGCTGTTCTTTACACGACCGACGCTCTTCACCTATATCGCGAAACGCGCCGATTACGAGGCGATGTCGGCCGAGTTGTTCGACGTGCTGAGCTCGGGCAAGGTCAAGACGAGTATCAATCAGCGCTATGCGCTGCCGGACGTCGGGCAGGCGCATGCCGACCTCGAAGGGCGCCGCACGACGGGCTCGACGATCCTGCTGCCGTAAAGAAACTTCGCGGCCTCCGGCCGCGCTACCCGATCTCCACCAGGGCCGTTTCATCGCGAGATGAAACGGCCTTGTCCGTTTACGCGATTTTTATGGGCACCGCGCAATCTTTGACCAGCCCTTTAGGCGGATCGGCATACCGTTCTACCTATCCAAAATCCGTAAATGGGGAACACAAATGGATGTGTTGTATGTCGGTGGCCTTGCGCTGTTTGCCGTGCTGACCTTTGCGCTGATTGGCGGCTGCGAGAAGCTGATGCAGTTCCGTCGCGGACAGGGAGCACGCTGATGACCTGGATGCTGTGGCTGGCCGGCGCGTCCACCGCGCTGCTGTTCATTTATCTCGTGTATGCGCTGCTGCGCGCGGAGGACATTGAATGAACACGAATGATGTCCTGCAGGCGAGTCTTTTTATCGTCGTGCTACTGGCCGCCGCGGTGCCGGTGGCGAGCTATCTGGGCGCCGTGATGGACGGCAGCTCTCGCGTGGTGCGCTTCTGCGCGCCGCTCGAACGGCTGCTTTACCGTATCGCGGGCGTCGATCCAGCGGCGGAAATGGGCTGGAAGCACTACGCGATCGCCGCGGTCGCGTTCAACGTGCTCGGCGTGGCGTTCCTGTACGTGCTGCTGCGCGTGCAAGGGTGGCTGCCCGGCAATCCGCAGCAGTTCGGCGCGATGTCGGTCGACAGCGCGTTCAACACCGCGGTCAGCTTCGTGTCGAATACCAACTGGCAGGACTACACGCCTGAGCAAACGGTCAGCTATCTGACGCAGATGCTCGGCCTGACCGTGCAGAACTTCCTGTCGGCGGCGACCGGCATCGTCGTCGTGATGGCGCTGATTCGCGGCTTCGCGCGGCATACCGCGCAGACCATCGGCAACTTCTGGGTCGATATCACCCGCGTGACGATGTACGTGCTGCTGCCGATGGCGGCGATCGTCGCGGCACTGCTGATGAGCCAGGGTGTGATCCAGAACTTCAAGGCGTATCAGGACGTGCCGACGCTGCAGACCACCATCTACGCCGCGCCGAAGCTCGACGCGCAAGGCAATCCGGTGAAGGACGCGAAGGGCAATCCGGTAACGGTCGACACGCCCGTGAAGACGCAGACCATCGCGATGGGACCGGTCGCGTCGCAGGAAGCGATCAAGATGCTCGGCACCAACGGCGGCGGCTTCTTCAACGGCAACTCCGCGCATCCGTACGAAAACCCGACGCCGTTCTCGAACTTCGTGCAGATCTTCTCGATCCTGATCATCCCGGCGGCGCTCGCGCTCGTGTTCGGCCGCGTGATCGGCGACCGCCGGCAGGGCGTGGCCGTGCTCGCGGCGATGACGATCGCGTTCGGCGTCTGCGTGTTCGGCGAAATCAGCGCCGAGCAAAGCGGCAATCCCACGTTCACCGCGCTCAACGTCGACCAGTCGGCGAACGTGCTGCAGGCGGGCGGCAATGCGGAGGGCAAGGAAACGCGCTTCGGTATCGCGCAGTCGGGCATCTTCACGGTCGCGACCACGGCGGCTTCGTGCGGAGCGGTCGCCAATACGCACGATTCGTTGACGCCGATCGGCGGCCTGTACCCGATGCTGCTGATGCAGCTCGGCGAAGTGATCTTCGGCGGCGTCGGTTCCGGCATGTACGGGATGCTCGTGTTCGCGCTGCTCGCGGTGTTCGTCGCGGGACTGATGATCGGGCGCACTCCTGAATACGTCGGCAAGAAGATCGAGGCGTACGAGATGAAGATGGTGTCGATCGTCGTGCTGCTCACGCCGCTGCTGGTGCTCGTCGGCACCTCGATCGCGGTGCTGACCGACGCCGGCAAGGCGGGCATCGCGAACCCCGGCGCGCACGGCTTCTCCGAAATCCTCTACGCGTTCAGCTCGGCCGCGAACAACAACGGCAGCGCGTTCGCGGGTCTCTCGGTGAATACGCCGTTCTACAACTGGCTCACCGCGATCGCGATGTGGTTCGGCCGTTTCGGCACGATCGTGCCGGTGCTCGCGATCGCCGGCTCGCTCGCCGCGAAGAAGCGCATCGGCGTGACCGGCGGCACGCTGCCGACGCACGGACCGCTGTTCGTCGTGCTGCTGCTCGGCACGGTGCTGCTGGTCGGCGCGCTGACCTACGTCCCGGCGCTCGCGCTCGGTCCCGGCGTCGAGCATCTGATGATGATCGGCGTGCAGTGACGGTTGACGCGGGGGCCGCGATCAACGACTCCCGACGACCGAACCGGCGCTTGCACGCGGCAAGCCTGCAAGCGCACAAGGATATTCGAGGATTCAATGACTGAACATAACGCTACGCGGTCCATGTTCGACCCGGCGCTGCTGCGTCCGGCGATCGTGGACTCCTTCAAAAAGCTCACGCCGCGCACGCAGTTTCGCAACCCGGTGATGTTCTGCGTGTACGTCGGCAGCATTCTGACGACCATTCTGTGGATCGCCGCGCTCGGCGGTCAGGCCGAAGCGCCCGCGGGCTTCATTCTCGCGGTCACGCTATGGCTGTGGTTCACGGTGCTGTTCGCGAACTTCGCGGAGGCGCTCGCCGAAGGCCGCTCGAAAGCGCAGGCCGCGTCGCTGCGCAGCGCGAAGAAAGACGTGATGGCCAAGAAGCTCAACGAGCCGCATCCGAAGTCGCCGATCCGCATCACGACCGCGACCGATCTGCGTAAAGGCGACGTCGTGCTGGTCGAGACCGGCGACGTAATTCCGGCCGACGGCGAAGTGATCGACGGTGTCGCATCGGTCGACGAATCGGCGATCACCGGCGAATCGGCACCGGTGATCCGCGAGTCGGGCGGCGACTTTTCGTCGGTGACGGGCGGCACGCGCGTGCTGTCGGACTGGATCGTCGTGCGCGTCACGGCGAACCCGGGCGAGGCGTTCCTCGATCGCATGATCGCGATGGTCGAAGGCGCGAAGCGTCAGAAGACGCCGAACGAAATCGCGCTGACCATCCTGCTCGTCGCGTTGACGATCGTGATGCTGCTCGCCACCGCGACGCTGCTGCCGTTCTCGATCTTCTCGGTCGAAGCCGCTCACCTGGCCAATTCGGCGGGCCACGTGGTGACGATCACCGCGCTCGTCGCGCTGCTCGTGTGTCTGATCCCGACGACGATCGGCGGCTTGTTGTCGGCGATCGGCGTAGCCGGCATGAGCCGCATGATGCAGGCGAACGTGATCGCGACCTCGGGCCGCGCGGTCGAAGCGGCCGGCGACGTCGACGTGCTGCTGCTCGACAAGACCGGCACGATCACGCTCGGCAACCGCCAGGCGTCGCAGTTCCTGCCCGCGCCGGGTCTCAGCGAAGAAGCGCTTGCCGATGCCGCGCAGTTGTCGTCGCTCGCCGACGAAACGCCGGAAGGCCGCAGCATCGTCGTGCTCGCAAAGCAGCGTTTCAATATCCGCCAGCGCGACATGGCCTCGCTGCACGCGGTGTTTCTCGCGTTCACCGCGCAGACCCGCATGAGCGGGGTCGATCTGTCGCCGCAAGGAACGCCCGCCGGAACGCATGGCCGAGAAATCCGCAAGGGCGCGGCCGATGCGGTCAAGCACTACGTCGAAGCGAACGGCGGCCGTTTCCCGAACGAAGTCAGCAACGCGGTCGCCGAGGTCGCGCGACGCGGCAGCACGCCGCTCGTGGTCGCCGAGAAGGGCGAGCAGGGCGCGCGCGTGCTCGGCGTGATCGAGCTGAAGGACGTCGTGAAGGGCGGCATCAAGGAGCGCTTCGCCGAGCTGCGCAAGATGGGCATCAAGACCGTGATGGTGACGGGCGACAACCGTCTGACCGCCGCCGCGATCGCGGCCGAAGCAGGCGTCGACGACTTCCTCGCCGAAGCGACACCGGAGACGAAGCTCGCGACGATCCGCGCGCACCAGGCCGAAGGGCGTCTGGTCGCGATGACCGGCGACGGCACCAACGACGCGCCCGCGCTCGCGCAGGCCGACGTCGCGGTCGCGATGAACACCGGCACGCAGGCGGCGAAAGAGGCCGGCAACATGGTCGACCTCGATTCGAATCCGACCAAGCTGATCGAGATCGTCGAGATCGGCAAACAGATGCTGATGACGCGCGGTTCGCTAACCACGTTCTCGATCGCCAACGACGTCGCCAAGTACTTCGCGATCATCCCGGCCGCGTTCGCGTCGACGTATCCGGCGCTGAATGCGCTGAACGTGATGCATCTGGCGACACCGACCTCGGCGATCATGTCGGCGGTGATCTTCAACGCGCTGATCATCGTGCTGCTGATTCCTCTTGCGCTTAAGGGCGTGCGCTATCGCGCGCTAGGAGCTGCGATCCTGCTGCGCCGCAATCTGCTGATCTACGGCCTCGGCGGGATCATCGTGCCGTTCATCGGCATCAAGCTGATCGATATGGTGCTCGCCGTGTTCGGCTGGGTTTGAGCGCGCAGCGCGTCGCTACGCGGTAACCAGCATTGATGAAAAGGGAAAGAGACCCATCATGAAAAATCTGTTCCGTCCGCTGATCGTGATCTTCGCGGTGCTGACCGCGGTCACCGGACTCGCTTATCCCGCGGTGATGACCGCGTTCGGCCAGGCGGCGTTCCACGACAAGGCCAACGGCAGCCTGATCGAGCAGAACGGCAAGGTGGTCGGCTCGCAGCTGATCGGCCAGCAGTTCGACGCGCCCCAGTATTTCTGGGGCCGGCTATCGGCGACGAGCCCGATGCCGTACAACCCGCAGGGCTCGGGCGGCTCGAACCTCGGGCCGAACAACCCGGCGCTGCTCGACGAGATCAAGGGTCGGCTCGCGGCGCTTAAGGCTGCGGGCACCGACATGTCGAAGCCGGTGCCGGTCGATCTGGTCACGTCGTCGGGCAGCGGGCTCGATCCGGAGATCAGTCCGGCCGCGGCCGCGTACCAGGTGGAGCGGGTCGCGCAGGCGCGCCGCCTCGCGCCGAGCGACGTGCAGGTGCTCGTCGAGCGTTATACGACGGCGCGCCAGTTCGGTGTGCTCGGCGAGCCGCGCGTGAACGTGCTCAAGCTCAATCTCGCGCTCGATGAAATGAAGCGCGGTTGACCCGAAACGCAAACGACGAATCATCAACCGCGATTGCGGTTCATCGGCAAAACAGCGGCGTCCGCGTGGCGCCGCTGCGCCATTTGCGGGCCGGCGCGGGCCGTGCCAACATGCAGGCACCGCCGCTCGCACGACTATGACAATCACTGAGCATGAACCGCCCCGATCCTGACGAACTGCTCGACAAGCTGCAGCGCGACGAAGAAAAGCGTCTGCGCGGCAGGCTGAAAATTTTCTTTGGCGCGTCGGCAGGTGTCGGCAAGACGTATGCGATGTTGCAGGCCGCGCGCCGCCGCAAGGAAGAGGGTGTCGACGTGCTGGTCGGCATCGCCGAAACGCACGGGCGCGGCGAAACCGCCGCGTTGCTCGCGGGACTCGACGTGCTGCCGCTCGCGCATATCGACTATCGCGGCCGCAAGCTCGGCGAGTTCGATCTCGACGCCGCGCTCGCGCGCAAGCCGCAATTGATCCTCGTCGACGAACTCGCGCATTCGAACGTGCAGGGCGCGCGCCATCTGAAGCGCTGGCAGGACGTCTACGAACTGCTCGACGCCGGCATCGACGTCTATACGACCGTCAACGTGCAGCACCTGGAGAGCCTGAACGACGTGGTCGGCCAGATCACGGGCATCCGCGTGTGGGAGACCGTGCCCGATCGCGTGTTCGATCATGCCGACGAAGTCACGCTCGTCGATCTGCCGGCCGAGGAACTGCTCGACCGCATGCGCGACGGCAAGGTGTACATGGCGCAGCAGGCCGAGCGCGCGGTGCGCAACTTCTTTCGCAAGGGCAACCTGATCGCGCTGCGCGAACTCGCGCTGCGCCGCACCGCCGATCGCGTCGACGCGCAGATGCGCGAGTATCGCGCCGACCGGTCGATCCAGCGCATTTGGCAGGCGCGCGAGCGGCTGCTGGTGTGCGTGGGTCCTGGTCCCGAGGCGCCGGCGCTGGTGCGTTCTGCTGCGCGCCTCGCCGCGAGCCTGAAGGCCGACTGGCTCGCGGTCTATGTCGAAACGCCCGCGTTGCAGCGTCTGCCCGACGCGCGCCGCGCACGCACGCTGAACGCGCTGAAGCTCGCCGCCGAACTCGGCGCCGAAACCGCGACGCTCGCCGCCGCCGATGCGCTCGACGCGTTGATCGGTTACGCGCAGGCGCGCAACGTATCGAAGCTGGTGGCGGGCGCATCGTCGCGCACCGGCATTAGCCGCTGGCTGCGCCGGCCGCTTGGTGAGCGCATCGCCGAGAAGAGCGGCGATCTCGATCTCACGCTGATTCGCGTGTCGTCGGAGCGCGACGCCGGCGAACAGCGGCGGCTGTTGAACACGACCGCGAACGCATGGCGCGAAGCGTTGAGCGCGGCGCGCGAGCGTCGCTCGCCGCCGCGCGCGTATGCGTGCGCGCTTGCGATCGGCGCGGCGATCACGCTGCTGTCGAGCCAGTTGATCGACCGCATCGATCTGACCAACCTCGTGATGCTGTACCTGCTCGGCGTGATCTTCACCGCGGTGAAGCTCGGACGCGGGCCGGGTGTCGTGCTGTCGTTCGCGAGCGTCGCCGCGTTCGATTTCTTTTTCGTGCCGCCGCGCATGTCGCTGTCGGTGTCCGATACGCAGTACCTGCTGACGTTCTTCGGCATGCTGCTGACATCGCTCGTGATTAGCCATCTGACTTCGAGCCTGCGCCGCGAGGCGAGCGTCGCGCGACGCCGCGAGCAGCGCACCGGCGCGATGTATGAGATGGCGCGCGAGCTCGCCGCGGCGCTTGCGGCCGAGCAGATCGTCGGCATCGGCACCCGGCACTTGAGCGAAGTGTTCGGCGCGCGAGTCGCGATCCTGCTGCCGGACAGCGCCGATCAGGTCAAACAGAAGATCGAGGACCCGGACCCGGCGATCACGCTGGAAGGCGACGCGCTCGACCTCGACGTCGGCCAGTGGGTCTACGATCAGCAGAAGCCGGCCGGCCACGGCACCGACACGCTGCCGGCCGCCGCGGCGCTGTACCTGCCGCTGAAGGCGCCGATGCGCACACGCGGCGTGCTCGCGGTCGTCGTGCGTGACGAGCGCGAGCTGACCGTGCCGGAACAGCGGCGCATGCTCGATGCGTTCGCCGCGCAGATCGCCCTCGCGCTCGAACGCGTGCATTACGTCGATATCGCGCGCGATGCGCTCGTCAACATGGAGTCGGAACGACTTCGCAATTCGCTGCTGTCGGCGATATCGCACGATCTGCGCACGCCGCTGACGACGATCGTCGGGTTTTCATCGATGCTCGCCCAGGGGCAGCGAGGGCAGGGGCCGACCGACCCGCAATCCGCCGCGCGTCGCAACGACGAACTCGTCGATGCAATCCACGAAGAAGCGCTGCGCATGACCGACATCGTCACGAATCTGCTCGACATGGCGCGCCTGCAGGCCGGCAGCCTGCAACTGAACCAGCAATGGACGCTGCTCGAGGAGACGGTCGGCGCCGCGCTGCGCGCGTGCAAGCGCGTGCTCGCCGATCATCCGGTGCAGGTCACGCTGCCCGCCGATCTGCCGCTGCTGCATCTCGACGCGGTGCTGATGGAGCGGCTGTTCTCGAACCTGTTCGAGAACGCGGCCAAATACACGGCGTCGGGCACGCCGCTCATGATCGGCGCGCAGCAGATCGACGCGGACGGCGAGCCGTTCGTGCGCGTGACGATCGACGACAACGGCCCCGGTCTGCCCGCCGGCATGGAAGCGCGGGTGTTCGAGAAGTTCACGCGCGGCGAGAAGGAATCGGCGAAACCGGGCATCGGCCTTGGGCTCGCGATCTGCCGCGCGATCGTCGAGGCGCACGGCGGTACAATCGGCGCGCTCAACCGGACGGCAGCGGATGGCCACGTCGAGGGCGCGCGCTTCTGGTTCACGCTACCGGTCAAGACGCCGCCCGATGCTCCTGAAACGTTCGATACGCTCGAAGACGAAGGCGCCGCCGACGACACCGCCGCCGACCTCAACCCGCTCACCCGACCCGCCCATGAGTGACCTGAGCATTACCGTCGTTCTGATCGAAGACGAAAAGCAGATTCGCCGCTTCGTGCGCACGGCGCTAGAAGGCGAGGGCATCGCCGTGTACGACGCCGAGACCGGCAAGCAAGGGCTCGTCGAAGCGGCGACGCGCAAGCCCGATCTGGTGATCGTCGATCTGGGCCTGCCCGACACCGACGGCCTCGACGTGATCCGCGAGTTGCGCGGCTGGAGCGAACTGCCGGTGATCGTGCTGTCGGCGCGCACCCAGGAAAGCGAAAAGGTCGCCGCGCTCGACGCCGGCGCCGACGACTACCTGACCAAGCCGTTCGGCGTGTCCGAGTTGCTCGCGCGCATCCGCGCGCATCTGCGGCGGCGCAATCACGGCGGCGCGAACGAATCGCCGCAGGTGCGCTTCGGCGCGGTCACCGTCGACCTCGCGCTGCGCCAGGTCACGCGCGACGGCGCCGCGGTCCATTTGACGCCGATCGAATACCGGCTGCTCGCGACGCTCGTGCGCCACGCCGGCCGCGTGCTCACGCACCGGCAGCTGCTGCGCGACGTGTGGGGGCCGTCGCATGTGGAGAGTCACCACTATTTGCGCATCTACATGGCGCATCTGCGCGGCAAGCTCGAGCGCGATCCGGCGCAGCCCGAGCATATCGTCACTGAGACGGGCGTCGGGTATCGGCTGGTGGGCGCGGTGTGAGTTCGTCCGCGAAGCCGCTCCGTTATAATCTCCCGACGTAAGGACGACCTTACGCTTCTGTCGATCATCGGGGACGGCCCCATTTTTCATGGAGCTGTTTCAATGTCCTGGTTTCTTCTGTTGATCGCCGGTTTGCTCGAAGTCGCCTGGGCGGCCGGTCTCAAAACTTCCGAAAGTTTCACCCGCTTCTGGCCGTCCGTCTTCACGGTCGTGACCGCGCTCGGCAGCTTCGCGCTGCTCGCGCTGGCGATGCGGCAACTGCCGCTCGGCACGGCCTATGCGGTGTGGACAGGAATTGGCGCGGTCGGCGCGTTCATCTTCGGCGTCGTGATGATGGGCGAGGCGTTGACGCTCGCGCGCGTCGCCAGTGCGTCGCTGATCGTGATCGGCCTCGTCGGGCTGAAGCTGTCGTCGGGGCACTGACCCCTCGGCCACGTCCGCCCGGCGCGCGGCCGCCATTGCCTGCAAGCCACAGCGCGGCCTCGCCGCTCTACGTTCCGCGAATCATCGTAGCTATAATGAGACAGCAACGACGTTGAGATTGCCCGCGGCCTGGCTGGCGCGGCCGGCTTGGCAAGCCTGACGGCTTGGGCGCGGAACCCCCGCTGGTTCCCGCCGAAGCCGTCAGGCAAGCACAAAGCGCGTGGAGGCGGCCATGCTTGAATCACTTTCGCTTGCAGCGGGCCTTTCATGGGGCAGCGGTCTGCGCCTCTATCTAACGGTCCTTTTGGCCGGCGTATTGGAACGTCTTGGCCTGATTCACTTGCCGGACACGTTGTCCGCGCTGTCGTCGCCATGGGTGATCGGCGCGGCGGCCGTGCTGACGCTCACCGAATTCCTCGCCGACAAGATCCCCGCGTTCGATTCGCTGTGGGACGCGATCCACACCTTCATCCGCATTCCCGCCGGCGCCGTGCTGGCCGCCGGCGCGCTCGGCCACGCCGATCCGACGATGCTGACCGTCGCCGCGCTCGCGGGCGGCACGCTCGCCGGCACTGCGCATCTCGCGAAGGCGGGCACCCGCGCGCTGATCAATCTGTCGCCGGAACCGGTGTCGAACGTCGTCACGTCGACCGCCGAGGACGGCCTCGCGGTCGGCGGGGTACTCCTTGCGCTGTTCGTGCCGCTCGCGTTTCTGGTCTTGATGGTAGGCTTTCTGCTACTCGCGGCGTGGGCGTTGCCGCGATTGTGGCGTGGCGTGCAGGGCGGTTTTCGCGGCATGGCCACGCACATGGTGTCGCGATTGGCGAGGAGCAGGCACGATTGAGCGAAGCACTGCCAGGATCTAAGGCGGGTTCAAGAACGCGCGCCGACATCAGACCGGCGCGCCGGCTCGGCGGCATCGATCTGTTGCGCCAGGCCATGCGGATGACGGCGCGTGACTGGCGCGCGGGCGAATTGACGATGTTGCTGCTCGCGCTCGTACTGGCGGTCGCGGCGTTGTCGAGCGTCGGGTTTCTGGGCGACCGGCTGCATCAGGGGCTCGAGCGCGATGCGCGGCGCATGATCGCCGCCGACTTCATCGTGCGCGCCGATCATCCAGTCGATCCGCAATTCGCGGCCGAGGCGCACGCCCTGGGCCTGCGCACCGCCACCACGGCGATCTTTCCCAGCATGATCAACTCGACCGGCGCGCAGCCGGCGTCGCGGCTCGCCGCCGTCAAGGCGGTGTCGCCGGGCTATCCGTTGCGCGGCGCGCTGCGCATCGCGGCGGCGCCGGGTGCGGCCGATCATCCGGCAACGTCGATTCCGGCGCCGGGCACCGTCTGGGTCGACCAGGAACTGCTCGACGCGCTGAAGCTGAAGGTCGGCGATGCGGTGAAGGTCGGCAATCGCAGCTTCACGGTCGGCGCGCTGATCACGCGCGAGCTCGATCGCGGCTTCTCGTTCGTCAACTTTTCGCCGCGCCTGATGCTGCGCGCCGACGAAGTGCAGTCGACCGGCCTGATCACGTACGGCAGCCGGGTCACGTACCGGTTGCTGGTCGCCGGCTCCGACGACGCGGTCGCGCGCTTCGCGCAGTTTGCGCACGAGCACGTCGACGCCGGCAAGATGCGCGGCGTCGCGCTCGAGTCTCTGCAGGACGGCCAGCCGCAGGTGCGTCAGACGCTCGATCGCGCGGGCCATTTCCTGACGCTCGTGTCGCTGTTGACCGCGCTGCTCGCAGCGGTCGCGATCGCGATGGCCGCGCACCGCTTCATGCGCCGGCATCTCGACGGCTGCGCGGCGATGCGCTGTCTCGGCGCGAGCCAGGCCGCGCTACGGGCGCTGTTCACGCTCGAATTCGTCGGGCTCGGCCTGCTCGGCGGGGTGCTCGGCGTGGCGCTCGGTTATCTGGGGCATCTCGCGCTGCTGACGTGGCTCGGCGGCCTGATCGACGTGGTGCTGCCGCAGCCGACGCTGTGGCCCGCGTTCGAAGGCATTGCCGCCGGCCTCGTGCTGCTGCTCGGCTTCGCGCTGCCGCCGCTGTTGCCGCTCACGCGCGTACCACCGGTGCGCGTGCTACGGCGTGAATGGGGCGAGGAGGGGCGCACCGCGTGGGCCGCCTATGCGTTCGGCATCGTGCTGTTCGCGGGGTTGCTGATTCTCGCCGCCGGCGAATTGAAGCTCGGCGGCATCGTCGCGGGTGGATTCGCGGGCGGCTTGCTGGTGTTCGCAGGCATCGCGCGGCTCGCGCTGTGGGGCGCGGCGCGCGTGGTGCGCAGCGAGCGCGTCAATGCGGGCATCGGCTGGCGCTATGCGCTCGCGTCGCTGGAGCGGCGCAGCAGCACCAGTGCGCTGCAAATCACCGCGCTCGGCATCGGCCTGATGTGCCTGTTGCTGATCGCGATGACGCGCAACGACCTCGTGCAGGGCTGGCGCAAATCGACGCCGCCCGATGCGCCCAACGAGTTCATCATCGACATCCAGCCTGATCAGCGCGACGCGGTCACGCAGTATCTGGACGCGCACGGCATCGCTGGCGTGGAGTTGTCGCCCATGGTGCGCGGGCGGCTCGTCGCGATCAACGGCAAGGCAGTCAACCCGGACTCGTTCAAGGGCGCGGACGCCAGGCGTCTGGTGGACCGCGAGTTCAACCTGTCGTACACGACGCAACTGCCCGACGACAACCGGATCGCCGCGGGCAGCTGGTTCGGCGATACGACGAAGCCGCAGATTTCGATCGAGCAGGGTCTCGCGAAGCTGATCAACGTGAAGCCCGGCGACGTACTGCGCTTCGACGTGACGGGACTGACCATCGAGGCGCCGGTGACGAGCGTGCGCAAGCTCGACTGGGGGTCGTTCAAGGTCAATTTCTTCGTGCTGATGCCGCCCGTCTCGTTGCAGGACTTCCCGGCGACATTCATCACGAGCTTCCATCTGCCCGCGGATAAGCAGTCGACGATCGACGGCCTGATCGCCGCGTATCCCAATCTGACCGCGATCGACACCGGCCCGATCCTCGCGCAGGTGCAGCGCGTGTTGCAGCAGGTGATCGGCGCGGTGCAGTTCCTGTTCGCGTTCACGCTCGCGGCCGGCGTGCTGGTGCTGTACGCGGCGCTCGCCGGTACGCGCGACGAGCGTATGCGAGAATCCGCGCTGCTGCGTGCGCTGGGCGCATCACATCGTCAGGTGCGGGCGGTGCAGGTGGCCGAGTTCGTCGCGGTCGGTGCGCTAGCAGGCCTGATGGCGGCGGTCGGCGCGCAGGTCATCGGCTCGCTGCTGGCCACGCACGTGTTCGAGTTCTATCTGGACTTCGATCCGTGGCTGCTGCCGGCGGGCATTTGCGCGGGTATCGCTTGTGCTGGTGTCGGCGGGTGGCTGAGTCTGCGGCATGTGTTGGCGCGGCCCGCGCTGCAATCGCTGCGCGACGCGTGAGCTTTCTTTGTGATGTTTATTTGCTGTTGAGCAGGGTATGAGCGATTTGAACGACGAAGTGTCCTCGGACAAGCCGACGGCCTTCGAACTGGTGGGCGGCGAGGCGCGCGTGCGCGAACTGGTCGACCGGTTTTACGACCTGATGGATCTCGAGGCGGATTTCGCCGGGATTCGCGCGCTGCATCCGGCATCGCTCGAGGGTTCGCGCGACAAGCTGTTCTGGTTTTTGTGCGGCTGGCTCGGCGGTCCCGATCATTACATCAGCCGCTTTGGCCATCCACGTTTGCGCGCGCGGCATCTGCCGTTTGCGATCGCGTCGAGCGAGCGCGACCAGTGGTTGAGGTGCATGGCGTGGGCGATGGAGGACATCGGCTTGCCGGAGCCGCTGCGCGAGCGGCTGCTCGGCTCGTTCTTCGAAACCGCCGACTGGATGCGCAACCGCAATGGCTGATACGCCGCCGCACGCCGCCTCGGCACCGTACTCGGTCGAAGCCGACTATGCGGCGCTCGAGCCGCGCGCACGGGAGATACTCGACTGCTGGTTCGGCGCGCCGGGCACGCCGGAGCACGGCACCGAGCGCAAGCTCTGGTTCAAGCGCAATGACGCCGTGGATGCGATGCTGCGCGAGCGTTTCGGCAACCTGATCGATGCGGCCAACGCGGGCGAGCTCGACGCATGGCAGGCCACGCCGTTGGGCGCGTTGGCGCTCGTGATCGTGCTGGACCAGTTTTCCCGCAACTGCCATCGTGGGACGCCGCGCGCGTTCGCGACCGACAGCAAGGCGCTGCAAACCGCGCAACGAATGATCGCGAGCGGCGCAGATCGGCTGCTGCCAGGCGTGCAGCATCGGGCGTTCGCGTATCTGCCGTTCGAGCACGCTGAATCGCTCGCGAGCCAGCAGGAGTCGCTGCGCCTCTTCAAACAGCTGGCGCAGGAGCCGGGCGGTGACGGCTACTATCAACACGCGCTGCGCCACGCGAAAGTGATCGAGCGGTTTGGCCGCTTTCCGCATCGCAACGTGTTGCTCGGACGTGAATCGAGCGATGAGGAGATCGCGTTTCTCCGCGAGCCCGGTTCGAGGTTCTGAATCAGCGCGGACGCGCACGCGAAGCACTCGGCCGGCGCGACGTGTTGCGCGGCTTTACTCGTCGCCGCGTAGCTTGCCCGCCACCGGCGTGCGCACGAACACGCGCAAGAGCTCATCCGAATCACCCGGCCGCGCGCCGGACCAGAACAGCCGCCATTCGCCGGCCGGCGGCCGCGCGTTTTCGCGGCGGCTTTCCTCGATCAGCCACGTGCAGGCGGTCGTGCGCGGATCTTCGCTCGGCTGATGCACGATGCCCGTGTAGTAGAAGAGCATCGGCGCTTCGGATTCGCCGAGGCCGGAGCTCGCCATGCAGTCGCCGTCGTTCCATTCGATATCCATCTTCGCGCCGAGGTCGCGGAACACCGAGCGGTAGCTTTTCGCGTAGTCGAGCCAAGGCAGCAGCAGCGTGCTGACGAGCCCCCAGACGAGCATCGCGCCCGCGCACCAGCTCAGCGCGCCGCGCCATTTGCCCGCGTACTTGAACGACGGCAGCAGCCACAGCCAGCCGATCGTCAGCACGAGTGCACCGATGATCAGCGCGGGCGAAATCGGCAGCACCCAGTCGAGCGGCAGCCAGCGGCCGAGCAGATGCAGCGACGCATGGTTGCTCGCCGGGTTCGTCATGGTGGACCAGACGATCCACACGAGTGCGGCCGCGCTGCCGAACAGCACGCGGCTCGTCATATCCCAGCCGGTATGCAGGCGCGCCGGCAAGCGTTCGACGCCCTGCATCGCGACCAGCGCGAGCGGTGCGATGAACGGCAGGATGTAGAGTTCGCGGACCGTCGCCGAAGTTTGCAGCACCGCGAAACCTATGCCCGCGAACAGCATCGGCAACACCACGCGCGGATCGCGCCAGCGCCGCCATGCGCCACCCGCGAGCGCGGTCAGCGCGAGCGGCACGACCGGAAAGCCGACGCTCAGCACGGTGCGCAGCACGAACAGGTGACTCTCGTTTTCGGAGCCGAGCTCGGCGACTGAAAAACCGAAGAAGCGCCCGACGTTGTTATCCCACAGCCACACCTTGAAGAGTGCCTCGGAGCGCAGGTAGAAGCAGATTGGCCAGATCAGCGCGAAGGGCGCGCAGACAAGCGCGGCCAGGCTCAGCGCGCCCGCGAAGCCGCGGCTGCGGCAAGCCGGATAGAGCAACAGCGCAGCACAGGTGGTGGCGCCGAACACGAGCGGCACGAACAGCCCCTTGGCGAGCAGCGACACGCCGACGCCCGCGCCGAACATCGTCGCGCCGCTGAGGATCGCGTGACGCCGCGCGCGGGCATCGAGCGGTTTGATCTGCCGGGCGGCCTGAGCATGCAGCGGGAAATAAGAGGCCGCGCGCGGGTCGTCACGCAGATGCACCAGCACGAGTTCGAATAGTCCGCAAAAGCCGAGCGCGGCGCCGGCCATCAGCGCGACGTCGGTCATCATGTCGTGCACGTGCTTGACGACGACGAGCGTGCCGCCGAACAGCGCGAGCGTGCCGATCACGCGCAGGTCGAACCAGCTCGACGCAGCGACCGCGCGACGCGCGACGCGCGCGGTGTAGTACACCGTCAGGCCCGCGAACAGCGCGCTCGCGAGCCGTGCCGCATCGTGCAGCGGCAAATAGCGGCCGAACATCCACGCGAGGCCGGTGGCGACCCAGTCGTAGATCGGCGGCTTTTCGACGAAGGGCTGGCCGGCATTGGTCGGCACGACGAGGTCGCCGGTATCGAGCATGTGCTGCACGATGCCGAATGTGTAGGTTTCGTCCTGCTTCCATGGCTCGTGGCCGAGAATGCCGGGGACGAGCCACGCGCACAGGATCGCCAGCGCGACGAACCACAGTAGCGGACGAATCGCCGCGAGCGCGCGCCAACGCTGCAGGCCGCGCGCGGCGCGGTCGGCGGAAACGGCTGAGCCCGATGTCTGCGCTGTGTCGACGCTATGGATCGCGAGCGCCGAAGCCGCGGTGTCTCCAATTGCGGGCTGGGCCTGCGCGCCGGCGAACGGGTGCGCGGTGCTGGCGCTAAGCGCGGCCTCTTGCGCACGGCCTGCTGGAGCGGCCGAGGTCACGGCCGTCGCGCTGGCATTGTGCGCGCGCCAGCGCGTGGACTGCTTGTCTTGCATGGAAGTCTCTGGTCAGCGTACGCGTCGGCGTTGGCCTCGTACTTATGTTTTGCTTACGTCGCCTGCGAATGCATTCGATCCGACCGATTGTAGCGCCGCATTATTACGGAAGATTACAGGTGCAGAAAGGCGCGCATTCGATGCGCGGCTATGTCGGTTTCACGACAAATCGACGGGGATTCGTGGAACGAGAGAGGGAGCGCGGAAAAAGGCGCGGCCGTAGCGGACCGCGCTATGCGTTCGAGGCTTGTGTGTCCCGTTGAACGCGACGTTCGCTCAGCGGCCGCCGGCGACGTCGAACAGCGCGCCCGTCACGTACGACGACGCGTCGCTGAGCAGCCATACGATGGCCTCGGCGACTTCGTCGGCCCGGCCGGGGCGGCCGAGCGGTGTCGTCGCGCCCAGTTGTGCGGCGCGTTCGGGCTTGCCGCCGCTCGCATGGATCTCGGTGTCGATCAGACCCGGACGCACCGCGTTCACGCGCACGCCCTGCGGGCCGAGTTCTTTTGCGAGGCCGATCGTCATCGTGTCGATTGCGCCTTTCGACCCGGCGTAGTCGACGTATTCGTTCGGCGAACCGAGCCGCGCCGCCGCCGACGAAACGTTGACGATCGCGCCGCCCGCGCCGCCGCGCTGAGTCGACATGCGCCGCGCCGCTTCGCGCGCGCACAGATAAGCGCCGAGGACATTGACGTCGAACACGCGTTTCAGACGCGCGAAGTCCATATCGGCGAGCTGGCTCGACGGCGCGACGATGCCGGCGTTGTTGACGAGCGCGTCGATGCGGCCGAAGGATTGCTGCAGCATATCGAACATGCGAGTCACGTCGGCTTCGTTCGCGACATCGCCGGCGATCGGGAGCGCGCGGCCGCCCGCGTGTTCGACCTCGGCGACCGTCTGCTGGGCGGCGGCGAGGTCACGCACGTAGTTCACGCCGACATACCAGCCGCGCGCGCCTAGCAGCCGCGCGGTGGCTCGGCCAATGCCGCGGCTGCCGCCGGTGATCAGAACAGCTTTCGTCATCGCAACCTCGTCGTTGGGGTGATGCGTGTGCGGCGTGCCGCGGATTCAGATCGCGTCGCTTTGGACCGCGGTCCATTTGTCGCGAGCGGGCGGCGCGTAACGTTGCAGCTTGCCGATCAACGCGAGCGGATCGGCGTCGATCTGCAGCATGTCGAGATAGGTCTTACGCAGGAAGCCTTCGTCGACCGTGTGCTCGAGCAGGCGGATCAGCGGTTCGTAGAAGCCGCCCGTGTTCAGCAGCGCGACCGGCTTGCCGTGATAGCCGAGCTGCGCCCACGTGAAGACCTCGAACAGCTCCTCGAGTGTGCCCGCGCCGCCCGGCATCGCGACGAACGCATCGGACAGCTCGGCCATCATCTTCTTGCGATGATGCATGTCGGGCACCACGTGCAGCTCGGTCAGGCCGTTATGACCCACTTCCTTGCTGACGAGCAGCTCGGGAATCACGCCGATCGCGCGGCCGCCTTCGGCCATCACGGTGTCGGCGATCACGCCCATCAGTCCCACTTTGCCGCCGCCAAAGACGAGCGCGAGATCGGCCTCGACGAGGGCGCGGCCGAACGCGCGCGCCGCCTGCGCATACAGCGGTTTGGCTCCCATAGAAGAGCCGCAATAGACACACACCGACTTCATACTCAACTTTCCTTCGATTCGTTGCGAGGCGCGGCGCCTTCACGCGGCGGCAGGTAGTCGTAGAACTCGCGCTTGGGCAGGATGCCCGATACGAGGTCGTCGAACAGCTGCCGCGAGCGGCCGCGCAGGTAGGGCGCCATCAGCGAGACGATCTGCACGCTGACCTGATGCAGTTCCTCGCGGATCGCTTCCTGCTCGTTGTATTTGCGCGGATTCATCACGAACTGATACGACAGCCAGTACGTGCCGATCACGCCGACGTTGGTCGCAATCACCTGCATTTCCTGCGGCGTCGCGACCATTTCGCCATCGGCGACGAGCTGCTCGCAGAACTGGCTCGCGAAGCGCACCTTGTGGCTGATGATCTGCTTGAAGTGCGTCTCGAGCGTGCGATTGCGTGCGAGCAGGTCGTTCAGGTCGCGGTACAGGAAGCGGTAGCGCCACGTGAAATCGACCATGTACTGCAGATACGACCACATTTCGTCGATGGTCGCGCGATGGTCGTCGGGGAAACGCAGACGCTTCTCGATCTCCTGCTCGAACTGGCTGAAGATGCTGTTGATGATGTCGTCTTTGTTGCGGAAGTGGTAGTACAGGTTGCCTGGGCTGATTTCCATTTCCTCGGCGATCGTCGTCGTCGTGACGTTCGGCTCGCCGATTTCGTTGAACAGCTTCAACGACAGTTCGAGAATCCGTTCGCGCGTGCGGCGGGGAGGTTTGGCTTCCATGTCGTCCGGCCCTCGTTATGCCGGGCTGGGCGCATGGCGGCGTGCCGCCGCTGCGTGTTCCACCCGGATGCGGTTGGTATATTGAGCTCTCCCGAACCCGCCGGCACGCGGCGGGCCCCCCGAAAGGGCAGGATGAGGCGATGCGCGGATACGTTTGCGCGAGCGCCTTTCCTGTGAGACCGTTAAACGATTATAAACCGAGCGTTCTAATACCCAACCGCCTGCGGGGATATTCAACCATGTCGGACAGGGGCAAGCGTGCGCTGCAACCCGCGTCGAGATTCAAAGCCACGCGCGAACCCAGCCGACGACCAGCGGCCCGACGATCACCCCCCACGTCATCACACACATGCCGAGCGCGACCATCACGGCCGCGCTGCCGAGATCCTTCGCGCGCCGCGACAGCTCGTGACGTTCGAGCGAGATCCGGTCGATGGCTGCTTCGACGCTCGAATTGAGCAACTCGACGATCAGCACGAGCAGCACCGAGCCGAGCAGCAGCACACGCGACACGGGATCGACGGGCACCACGAGGCCGCACGGAATCAGGATCGCGGCCAGCGTGAGTTCCTGACGAAACGCGCTTTCCTCGCGAATCGCGACCCGAAAACCGGCCAGCGAGTTTTTCATCGCGTGCCATGCGCGCGTGAGGCCGCGGTTGCCCTTGTAGGGGTTGAAGGGCAGCGGGGCGAGCGGGTCGTCGGGACTGAGCGGTTCGTTGGGGACGTCGTGGCTCGAGTCGCGAGTTGTGTCGTGGCTGGCGTCATGCTGCACGCCGCCCGAGACGCTGGGGCCGCCGTTCATGGACCTCGCGCCGTTCACCCGAGGCACGGTGTCCGCATGCCCGCTCACACCCGGCTCGCGGACATCATCGAACGGTTCGATGCTCGCGGTGTCGCGGCTGGACTCGACGGCGCGCAGTGCGCCGTTCGACGCGCCTTCGGCGCTGGATCGACTGCTTCGCATGGATAGCTCCGCGCGCCGCATCACGCAGCGGCGCTTTCCTCACGATACGCCGTGCCGCGCAGTGGCTTCAAATGCGCGGCGAATTGTGCGGACGCCGCTGCCCACGAAAAGCGCTCGGCCCACGCGCGCGCATGCGATCGCTCGATCTTCAGTGCCTCGAGACAGGCCTCGCGCAGATCCTCGTGCATTGCACCGGCGCCGCCGTCGCCTAGCACGTCGATCGGGCCGGTGACCGGATACGCGGCCACCGGCGTGCCGCATGCGAGCGCTTCGAGCAGCACGAGCCCGAACGTGTCGGTGCGGCTCGGAAACACGAAGACGTCGGCGGCCGCGTAGACCTTCGCGAGTTCGGCCTGCGACAGCACGCCCAGATAGTTCACCTGCGGGTAGCGCGACTTCAGCTCGGCGAGCGCCGGACCTTCGCCCGCGACCCACTTCGAGCCGGGCAAATCGAGCTGCAAGAATGCCTCGACGTTCTTCTCGACCGCCACGCGTCCCACGTACAGGAAGATCGGCCGCGCGGTGTTGAGCACCTTCGAGTCCATCGGACGGAAGATCTCGAGATCGACGCCGCGCGTCCACAGCACGACGTTGGTGAAGCCGAACTTTTCGAGGTCCTGCTTGACGACGGGCGTCGGCGCCATCACCGCGAGCGACGGCTTGTGGAACCAGTGCAGAAACTTGTAGGTCGCCGCGAGCGGGATGCGAAAGCGCGCCTGCACGTACTCGGGAAAGCGCGTGTGATACGCGGTCGTAAACGGCAGCTTGTGCTCCAGCGCATACGCGCGCGCGGCCATGCCGAGCGGACCTTCGGTGGCGATGTGCAACGCATCGGGCGCGAAACGGTCGATGCGCTCGCGCAGCCGGCGGCGCGGCAGCAGCGACAGGCGTATCTCCGGATAAGTCGGGCACGGGATGGTGCGGAATTCGAGCGGTGTCAGCAGATCGACCTGGTGGCCGAGCGCGGCCAGTTCGCGCCGGGTGTTCTTCAGCGTGCGCACGACGCCGTTGACCTGCGGCTCCCATGCGTCGGTGACGATCATGATCTTCATCGCGTTGTTCATCGCTGCGGGCCCTGTGGAAGTGGACAGTGGAAGTGCTCAGGCGGTGGCGCGGGCTTTTTGCGCACGCGCCTGGGGCGCGCGCAGCGCGGTCCAGAAGATCACCTTGAGTTCGCCTTCATAGGTCTCGACGAGCGCCGACAGACTCTCGACCCAATCGCCATCGTTGCAATAGAGCACGCCGTCGATCTCGCGCATCTCGGCCTTGTGGATGTGCCCGCAGACCACACCGTCACAGCCGCGGCGACGCGCTTCGTCGGTCATCACGGTTTCGAACGACGAGATGAAGTTGACCGCGTTCTTGACCTGATGCTTCAGGTATTGCGACAGTGACCAGTACGGGAAGCCGAGCTTGCTGCGAATGCGGTTGAACCAGCGGTTCAGCACGAGGATCATCGTGTACAGCGTGTCGCCGAGATAGGCGAGCCACTTCGCATGCTGGATCACGCCGTCGAACAGATCGCCGTGCACGATCCACAGCCGCTTGCCGGCGAGCGTCGTGTGGAACGCTTCGCCGCGCACGTGGATGTCGCCGAACGCGAGGTCGCAAAACTGGCGCGCGGCTTCGTCGTGATTGCCGGGCACGTAGATGACCTGGGTGCCTTTGCGCGCCTTGCGCAGCACTTTCTGCACGACGTCGTTGTGGGCCTGCGGCCAGTACCAGCCTTTCTTCAACTGCCAGCCGTCGATGATGTCGCCGACGAGGTACAGGTACTCCGATTCGTTGTGGCGCAGGAAGTCGAGCAGATAACCCGCCTGGCAGCCGCTCGAGCCGAGATGGATATCCGAGAGCCAGATCGTGCGATAGCGATGCGGATCGTCGTGGCCGTCATCGGAATGATCGGCGTGGGCGTCGAGCGATGGCGTCGCCGGCAGCGGCAAGCCGTGATGAGTAGAACCCGGGGCGGGCCGGAACGCGACGGGGTCGACGCTCGGTCCGGTTTGACGAAACAGGGAAGTCGCGGACGTATTGGGGTCCATGGCTCACGCGTCGAGTGGCGGTGCCCGTATTGGGCCAGGCGCGAGTGACTCTGCCATGACAGTCACGAGAAGTTCTTATTACGGAGCAGCCTTGGCGGGGCCTGTTTTTTCGTTGTTCTGGCTTCTTTGGCCTTTCCTTGTTTGTTATTGGTCTACTAGCGTTGCCCCGCACAGGGGCAACGCCAATAGACCGACAAGTCAGCAAGGAAAGGCCAAAAAAGCCAGAACAACGACAAAAAGCCTAACCCCGCCAAAGGCGGCAACGCATTCAGCACGCGCGCTAGCGCACAACCTGGACCACCCGCGTCCCCGCGAGCCGATCATGAAAAAACTGCCGCTGCGAATCAAACCGCCCACTCGTGGCCCACACCACGAACCAGACCCCCGCAACGACAAGCGTCTGCGGCACCCGCAACCCAAGAAGCGGATGCACCGCCAACGGCGGCAAAAACCACAACCAGGCGAGCAAGTACCGCCCAATCGCCCGTCCAATGGAAATCGGCTCGCCATCAGCGCCGACAACCCGTAACCGCCAGGTTTTCATCGGCAGCGTCTGGCCGCCATGCGTCCAGAACCAGACGAAATACACGCCAACCACGAGGCCAATCCAGCCGGCGAGCAGGTTGTGATGCGCGAGCCCGTTCCGCTGCTGCGTCAGCGTGCTGAACAGATAGCCGGCGAGAAACACCACGCCGAACAGAATGACCGCTTCGTAGAGCAGCGCCGCCAGCCGTCGCCGGACGGTGGGCGCCGTGCCGCCGGGCGCGGCGGCGGGCAGGGTGGGAGTGACGAGCGGCTGGGACACGTAATGGGCTCGAGTCGGGAATCAGGAGCCGTGGAAAATCGCCGGCGCTTCGGCCGGCGACACCGGCACGGGCGTCGCCGGCACGAAGCTGCCCGCCGCCGGAATCGCGGGGGTAGCCGGCAGCGAGGCCGCGGCCGGTGCGGAGGCGGCCGGCGCGGCGCTCGCCGCCGCGGCAGCGCTGGCGGCCGCGCCGTGCTCGCGCGCGTTCACGAACCGGTCGATGCCCTTGATCTCATTGCGAGCCGACGGCGGCGCGCTCACGACGCTGGGGCGGCGCTTGCGCTCACTGGCGGCGAGCCGCTCCTTCGTTTCCTCGGGCAGTTGTTGGTACGCCTTCCATGCATTCTGGCGCGCTTCGCGCGGCAATTCCTTCGAAACCTGGTAGTTCTCGCGCGCGACGCGGCGCTGATCGGGCGTCATGCGCACCCATTCGCTCATGCGCTCATGCAGACGCTTTTGCGCATCCGGCGACATCTTTGCGTATCGCGACGCGATCTTGATCCACTTTCGCTTGCGTTCGTCGCTGAACGAATCCCACTGCGATGCGAAGGGCGCGAGCGCGATATGCTCAGCGGCGCTTAGACGCGACCACGCGAGCGGGCTGTTGCTGCCGGGCAGGCCAGGCAAGTCGACGGAAAGTGCGGGGGCGGGCGCGGACGCGGCGACGTTGACGTCAGGCGACGGATGGCCCGCTGGGGACGGGCTCGGATGAAAACGCGGATAGGTCGCGACGAAGGACACCAGAGCCGCGATTGCGCATCCGAAAACAACGGCCAGGCCGCGCTTGTAACTCACCCGAGGAATCTCCCGCTCAGTGTGCGCGTGAAAGATACGCGTTGAAGCCGTGGTCGAGATAGGCATTGAGCGGCAGATCGTCGCTAAGCATGGCGGCATCGATATCGGCGAGTTCGGCGGTGCGCTGCTGGTCTTCCCAGTACGCGATGCCGATCAGGCTCACCACCAGCGCGGCGAGCGGCCACGCGAGCGCGAAGCGGCGCAGCGACCAGCGGCGGCGCGGCTCGAAGCCTCCCTGCGGCAGCCCCGCCGGCATGCCGGCGAACGCAGGCACGAACACCGGCGCGCTGACGGCTTCAGGCTTTTTGCGCGCCAACGCGGCGCGACGTGCGGCGGCGAGCCGGTCGACGGTGGCGGGCGGGAGGCTGGCGGTGTTTTCGTCGAGCGCGCGGCGCAGTTGACGCGCGAACTCGAGTTCTGTGTTTTCGAGGGAGCTCATAGCGTGATTCCTTTCGCCTTGAGCGCTTGCGCAAGCGTGTGGGTGGCCCGGGAGCAGTGCGTTTTCACACTGCCTTCGGAGCAGCCCATTGCGGCGGCAGTCTCGGCGACATCCATATCTTCCCAATAACGCATGAGAAACGCCTCCCGTTGACGTGCCGGTAATTTCTGGATCTCGTCGTCGATCAACTGCAGGACCTGCTCGCGCTCGAGCTTCTGTTCGTTGCTCTCGGCGCCAGTCGAACCCGCCTCCGCCTCGAAGGTTTCCAGCGGATCGAATTCGTCGTCATCGGCGTTGCCGAGCGACGAGAACAGACTAACCCAGGTGTTGCGTACTTTGGCACGACGGAAGTAGTCGTGTGTCGCATTCTGCAGAATACGCTGAAACAGCAGTGGCAGCTCTGCCGCCGGGCGGTCGCCGTATTTCTCGGCGAGCTTGATCATCGCGTCCTGCACGATGTCGAGGGACGCATCGTCGTCCCGCACGGCGTAGACCGTCTGCTTGAACGCGCGCCTTTCGACGCCCGCCAGAAAATCGGCGAGTTCCTTGTCTGATGCCATCCGTGTGGGGTCGGCGCAGCAAGCGTGCGCGTAATCGGTCGAAAAATGTCGTAAAACCCGCGGATGCTAACAAACTTTTGCTCAGATTGGGGTGAAACCTGCTGAACCTTGCATTTGCATGACAGTCGATATTCCGCCCGATCGCGCGCTCCCGCGCGTGTACTAATGGCAATATTTTCTTGACCGCGAGCGCGCCAACAGCTATCGTCGCTGGTTCGCAACATAAGTGAGTTGTCTCAATTGAGGTGTGGCCCAAGAAGCCCGCCTGTCAACTGGACGCGCCGCTTGAACCCGAGCCACAAGCCCGGCAGAGAGCACCCGATCAATTTTTTGCCGAAAATTCGAAAGGTGAATCAATGAATATGCCCAGCGCGGAATTCTCCACGTCGGATACGACCCCCCCTCACGAAGCAGACTCTATCGGCGCCACCGTGCTCATGAAGGCACTGGCCGACGAAGACGTCGAATTCATCTGGGGCTATCCCGGCGGCTCGGTACTCTACATTTACGACGAGCTGTACAAGCAGGACAAGTTCCAGCACGTGCTGGTGCGCCACGAGCAGGCTGCCGTGCACGCTGCCGACGCCTACGCCCGCTCCACCGGCAAGGTCGGCGTGTGTCTCGTGACCTCCGGCCCCGGCGTCACCAATGCGGTGACCGGCATCGCCACCGCCTATATGGATTCGATCCCAATGGTCGTGATCAGCGGCCAGGTGCCGACTGCCGCGATCGGTCAGGATGCATTCCAGGAATGTGACACGGTCGGCATCACGCGTCCCTGCGTGAAGCACAACTTCCTCGTGAAGGACGTGCGCGACCTCGCGGCCACCGTCAAGAAAGCCTTCTACATCGCCCGTACCGGCCGTCCCGGCCCGGTGCTGATCGACATTCCGAAGGACGTGTCGAAGGCGCCGTGCCAGTACGAGCCGATCAAGAGCGTGTCGCTGCGCTCATACAACCCCGTCACGAAGGGCCACTCCGGTCAGATCCGCAAGGCGGTGTCGCTGCTGCTGTCGGCGAAGCGCCCCTATATCTACACCGGCGGCGGCATCGTGCTCGCGGACGCGTCGCGTGAGCTGAACCAGTTTGCCGATCTGCTCGGCTATCCGGTCACCAATACGCTGATGGGCCTGGGCGGCTACCGCTCGAGCGACAAGAAATTCCTCGGCATGCTCGGCATGCACGGTACGTACGAAGCCAACATGGCAATGCAGCACTGCGACGTGCTGATCGCCATCGGCGCGCGCTTCGACGACCGCGTGATCGGTGACCCGAACCACTTCGCGTCGCGGCCGCGCAAGATCATTCATATCGACATCGATCCTTCTTCCATTTCGAAGCGCGTCAAGGTCGACATTCCGATCGTCGGCGACGTGAAGGAAGTGCTGAAGGAACTGATCGAGCAGTTGCAGACGGCCGAGCATGGCCCAGACACCGCGGCGCTCGCCGAGTGGTGGAAGGACATCGAAGGCTGGCGCGCGAAAGACTGCCTGAAGTTCGACCGCAAGAGCGACATCATCAAGCCGCAGTACGTGGTCGAAAAGGCGTGGGAACTGACCGACGGCAACGCGTTCGTGTGCTCCGACGTCGGCCAGCATCAGATGTGGGCCGCGCAGTTCTACAAGTTCAACAAGCCGCGTCGCTGGATCAACTCCGGTGGCCTCGGCACGATGGGCTTCGGCTTGCCGGCCGCGATGGGCGTGAAGATGGCCCATCCGGACGACGACGTGCTGTGCATCACGGGCGAAGGCTCGATCCAGATGTGCATCCAGGAGCTGTCGACCTGCAAGCAGTACGACCTGCCGATCAAGATTATTTCGCTGAATAACCGCTATCTGGGCATGGTGCGCCAGTGGCAGCAGATCGAATACAGCAAGCGCTATTCGCATTCGTACATGGATGCGCTGCCGGACTTCGTGAAGCTCGCCGAAGCGTACGGTCACGTGGGCATGCGCATCGAGCGGACGGCCGATGTGGAACCGGCGCTGAAGGAAGCGCTGCGCCTGAAGGATCGCACGGTGTTTCTCGACTTCCAGACCGACCCGACCGAAAACGTCTGGCCGATGGTTCAGGCCGGCAAGGGCATCACCGAGATGCTCATGGGTTCGGAAGATCTTTAACGACGGGGCGTTTGGTTGAATCCAGCGCCGGCTTCGTGATGCGCGCCTTCACAAAAGGCGAGAGCAGACGAGGCGGCGCCGCTCCGCTCGCAGACATCGACACATCATCTGGAAGAAGCGAAACATGAGACACATCATTTCAGTCCTGCTGGAAAACGAACCGGGCGCGCTGTCGCGCGTGGTGGGTCTGTTCTCGGCACGCGGCTACAACATTGAAACCTTGACGGTGGCTCCGACCGAAGATCGTTCGCTGTCGCGCATGACCATCGTCTCCGTTGGCTCCGACGACGTGATCGAACAGATCACGAAGCATCTGAACCGCCTGATCGAGGTGGTGAAAGTGGTCGACCTTACCGAGGGCGCCCACATCGAACGCGAGCTGATGCTGATCAAGGTGAGGGCGGTCGGCAAGGAACGTGAGGAGATGAAGCGGATGTCGGACATTTTCCGCGGCCGCATCATCGACGTCACCGAAAAGACCTACACGATCGAACTGACGGGGGCGAGCGACAAGCTCGACGCCTTCATCGAGGGGCTCGACTCCACGGCGATTCTCGAGACGGTCCGCACGGGCAGCTCGGGCATCGGTCGCGGCGAGCGCATTCTGAAGGTCTGACGTCCCGATCGAAAGGCCGGGCAACGCGGCATCGCCCGGCTGTAATAACAACATTCGCAGTACCTGAATTTCTCTGAATCATCGAATCTAGCCAAGGAACCGACATGAAAGTTTTCTACGACAAGGACGCCGATCTCTCCCTCATCAAGGGCAAGCAGGTCACCATCATCGGCTATGGCTCGCAAGGCCATGCGCACGCGCTGAACCTGAAGGAAAGCGGCGTGAACATCACGGTCGGTCTGCGTAAGGGCGGCGCATCGTGGAGCAAGGCTGAAAACGCCGGCCTGCAAGTCAAGGAAGTCGCAGAAGCGGTGAAGGGCGCGGACGTCGTGATGATGCTGCTGCCGGACGAGCAGATCGCCGACGTGTACGCGAAGGAAGTCCACGCGAACATCAAGCAGGGCGCAGCGCTCGCGTTCGCGCACGGCTTCAACGTTCACTACGGCCAGGTGATCCCGCGTGCTGACCTCGACGTGATCATGATCGCGCCGAAGGCCCCGGGCCACACGGTTCGCGGCACCTACTCGCAAGGTGGCGGCGTGCCGCACCTGATCGCGGTTGCGCAAGACAAGTCGGGCGCCGCGCGCGACATCGCTTTGTCGTACGCAGCGGCTAACGGCGGCGGCCGTGCCGGCATCATCGAAACGAACTTCCGCGAAGAAACCGAAACCGACCTGTTCGGCGAGCAGGCCGTGCTTTGCGGCGGTACCGTCGACCTGATCAAGGCTGGCTTCGAAACGCTGGTCGAAGCGGGTTACGCGCCGGAAATGGCGTACTTCGAGTGCCTGCACGAACTGAAGCTGATCGTCGACCTGATCTACGAAGGCGGCATCGCGAACATGAACTACTCGATCTCGAACAACGCCGAGTACGGCGAGTACGTGACGGGTCCGCGCATCGTGACCGCCGAAACGAAGAAGGCGATGAAGGCCGTGCTGACCGACATCCAGACCGGCGAATACGCGAAGAGCTTCATCATCGAGAACAAGGCTGGCGCACCGACGCTGCAATCGCGTCGCCGTCTGACGGCCGAGCACCAGATCGAGCAGGTTGGCTCGAAGCTGCGCGCGATGATGCCGTGGATCGCGAAGAACAAGCTCGTCGACCAGTCGAAGAACTAAGCGTCTCGACGTAACGGGGTCCGGCGCGGCGCCTCGGCGCGGCGGCCGGACCATGCAAAAAGCCGTCCAAGGGTGCTGAACCCTGGGCGGCTTTTGCTATCCTACGGTTTTACAAAAACACAGAAGCCATCCATGAATTACCCTCATCCGATCATCGCGCGAGAAGGCTGGCCGTTCATCGCCATCGCGGCCGTCGTTGCACTACTGGTTCACGCCTTCGCGGGGTTCGGCTTTGCGTGGCTCTTCTGGCTGATCCTGATCTTCGTCGTGCAGTTCTTCCGCGACCCGGCGCGTCCGATTCCGACGCAGGCCAACGCGGTGCTGTGTCCCGCCGACGGTCGCATCGTCGCGGTAGAAACCGCACATGACCCTTATGCGAATCGTGAAGCGCTGAAGATCAGCGTCTTCATGAACGTATTCAACGTGCACTCGCAGCGCTCGCCGGTCGACGGCGCGATCTCGAAGGTCGAATACTTTCCTGGCGCGTATCTGAACGCCGCGGTCGACAAAGCCTCGCTCGAAAACGAGCGCAACGCGGTCGTGATCGAAATGGCCGGCGGCCAGACGGTCACCTCGGTGCAGATCGCCGGGTTGATCGCACGGCGCATTCTTTGCTACGTCCGTGCCGGCGAGCCGCTGACCCGCGGCCAGCGTTACGGATTCATCCGCTTCGGTTCGCGCGTCGACGTGTATCTGCCGGTGGGCAGCCGTCCGCGCGTATCGATCGGCGAGAAGGTGTCGGCGTCGTCCACGATCCTCGCCGAGCTGTAAAGCGGCATACAGGAGGTTGTTCGAATGGCCGCATTCAAACCGCGTCGACCTCGCAGCAGCGGACCGCTGCCGCGTCCGTTTCGCCGCAACAAGCCGGTGGTCACGGAGTCGCCGGCCGCCGACAGCCGGCGCGCGCAGCGTCAGCAGTTCCTCAGAAAACGCGGCATCTACCTGCTGCCGAACGCGTTCACCACGGCCGCGCTGTTCTGCGGTTTCTTCGCCGTCGTGCAGGCGATGAACGTGCGCTTCGAGATCGCGGCGATCGCGATCTTCGTCGCGATGGTGCTCGATGGCATGGACGGCCGCGTCGCGCGCATGACGCATACGCAAAGCGCGTTCGGCGAGCAGTTCGACAGCCTGTCGGACATGGTGTCGTTCGGTGTTGCGCCCGCGCTCGTGATGTACGAGTGGATACTGAAAGACCTCGGCCGGTGGGGCTGGCTCGCGGCGTTCGTCTATTGCTCGGGCGCGGCGCTGCGGCTCGCGCGCTTCAATACGAACATCGGCGTGGTCGACAAGCGTTTTTTCCAGGGCATGCCGAGCCCGGCCGCGGCGGCGCTGATCGCCGGTTTCGTGTGGCTCGCCACCGACAACCGCGTGCCGCTGAAGCTCGTCTGGCTGCCGTGGGTCGCCTTCGTGCTGACCATCTATGCGGGCGTGACGATGGTGTCGAACGCACCGTTCTACAGCGGCAAGGCGCTCGACGTGCGGCATCGCGTGCCGTTCGGCGTGATCCTGCTGGTCGTGGTCGCGTTCGTGCTCGTGTCGTCCGATCCGCCGCTGATGCTGTTCGGTCTGTTCGTGCTGTACGGTCTGTCCGGCTACGTGTTCTGGGCCTATCAGGCGATACGCGGCCGGGCCAATCCGGCGCGTTCGATGTCGCACGACCGGTGACGAATTGAGCTTCGCTGCATCGCAGCGACATACGAAAAACGGCAGCCCACGCGCTGCCGTTTTTCATTGGCTGATGCTGTTACGAGCCCGCTTCGGAGCGCGGGGCAGGCCGCGCCGGAGCGCATTGCGTGGTGGCTGGAATGCCGCTATAGTCGTCGGATCAGTGCGTTGACGTGGCCGATTTTGCCGAGTCGGCGAGATCGTTCGCTGCGCCGCGCCATCATGCTTGGTTCTCGCCCTTATGCGTCTTTGCGTTCCGTCCGCGCCGGCCGCGATCATCGCGATCGCCTTACCTTGCCAGCGGCCGCACCCATCGTCCTATTCCAAAACCAGGTCACACATCTGAACGACTCCCGAGGAGGCCCGACATGTCCGACAAACTGATCATTTTCGACACCACGCTGCGTGACGGCGAGCAATCGCCCGGCGCGTCGATGACGAAGGAAGAGAAGATCCGCATCGCCAAGCAACTCGAACGGATGAAAGTCGACGTGATCGAAGCGGGCTTCGCGGCCAGCTCGAACGGCGACTTCGACGCGATCCATACGATCGCCGGCCTGGTGAAGGACAGCACGATCTGCTCGCTTGCGCGCGCGAACGACAAGGACATTCAGAAGGCCGCCGACGCACTGAAGCCGGCCGATCATTTCCGCATCCACACGTTCATCGCGACGTCGCCGCTGCACATGGAAAAGAAGCTGCGCATGACGCCCGAGCAGGTGTTCGAGCAGGCCAAGCTCGCGGTGCGTTTCGCGCGCAAGTTTACCGACGACGTCGAATTCTCGCCGGAAGACGGCAGCCGCTCGGATATGGACTTTCTGTGCCGCGTGCTCGAAGCGGTGATCGCCGAAGGCGCGACCACGATCAACATCGCGGACACGGTCGGCTACGGTGTGCCGGAGCTCTATGGCCAACTCGTGAAGACGCTGCGCGAGCGCATTCCGAACTCGCACAAGGCGGTGTTCTCCGTGCATTGCCACAACGACCTCGGCATGGCGGTCGCGAATTCGCTCGCCGGCGTGCAGATCGGCGGTGCACGCCAGGTCGAATGCACGATCAACGGTCTCGGCGAGCGCGCGGGCAACACGTCGCTCGAAGAAATCGTGATGGCGGTGAAGACCCGCAAGGATTACTTCGGACTCGACGTCGGTCTCGATACGACTCAAATCGTGCCGGCCTCGAAGCTCGTGTCGCAGATCACCGGCTTCGTCGTGCAGCCGAACAAGGCCGTGGTCGGCGCGAACGCATTCGCGCATGCGTCGGGCATCCATCAGGACGGCGTGCTGAAGGCGCGCGACACCTACGAAATCATGCGTGCGGAAGACGTGGGTTGGACCGCGAACAAGATCGTGCTCGGCAAGCTGTCGGGCCGCAATGCGTTCAAACAGCGTCTGCAGGAGCTCGGCATCGCGCTCGACAGCGAAGCCGAACTGAACACCGCGTTCGCGCGCTTCAAGGAACTTGCGGATCGCAAGGCGGAGATTTTCGACGAAGACATCATCGCGATCGTCAACGAGGAATCGGCCGAAGCGCACGAGAAGGAGCACTACAAATTCCTGTCGATGTCGCAGCATTCGGAAACCGGTGAGCAGCCGCACGCGAAGGTCGTATTCTCGGTAGAGGGTAAAGAGATCACCGGCGAAGCGCGCGGCAATGGCCCGGTCGACGCCACGCTCAACGCGATCGAAACGGAAGTGGGCAGCGGCTCCGAGCTGCTGCTGTACTCGGTCAACGCGATCACGACCGGCACCCAGGCGCAGGGCGAAGTGACCGTTCGGTTGTCGAAGAGCGGACGCATCGTCAACGGCACCGGCACCGATCCGGATATCGTCGCGGCGTCCGCGAAGGCATATTTCTCGGCGCTCAACAAACTCTATTCGAATGCGGACAAATTGAATCCGCAGCGCTCGGAGTAACGCGAACATTGCGCGCCGGTGGCGCGCAATGTCGACTGTGAATCGATGAGAAGCCCCGCGATGCCTGGGACGCGGGGCTTTTTTTCGCGGTCATCGCGCAAGCGCGGCGACCCGATACGCCGGGACTACTCCGCCGTCGTGCGCCGCAGCGACCAGCCGTTCGTTGCGCGCGCCTGCTCGCGGACCTGATATCTGAGGTCGACGGTGATCCCGCGGCGGGGCGCATCCGCGACGAACGCGTCCAGCAGTTCGCGCACGTCGTGATCGACGAAATCGGCGCGTGTCGCGTCGACGATGACGGTGGCGCCATCCGGAATCTGCTCCAGATAGTGCTTGAGCGGCACCTTGCCGAGAAACGACACGTCCTTGCGAAACGACAGCAGGTAGTGATCGCCATGCTGCGCGAGCACGATCGGGCCGCGCAGGTTTGCGTACAGCGCGAACAGCATGCTGCACAGGATGCCGAGCACGATACCGATCAGCAGATCGGTGACGAGCACACCGGCGACCGTGACGATAAACGGTGCGAACGGCGCGAATCCCTGTCGCGCGAGCCCGGCGAACAACGACGGCTTGGCGAGTTTGAAGCCGGTGAAGATCAGGATCGCGGCAAGGCAGGCGAGCGGGATCAGGTTGATCACGCTCGTGAGTGCGAACACGCTGACGAGAAGCAACACCCCATGAACGATCGCCGAGAGCCGGCTTTTTGCGCCGGCATGCACGTTCGCGGAGCTACGCACGATCACTGCGGTGATCGGCAGTCCGCCGATCGCGCCCGCGATCAGATTGCCTACGCCCTGCGCCTTCAGTTCGCGATCGGGCGGTGCGCGGCGGCGTTCCGGATCGATCTGTTCGACCGCTTCGAGGCTCAGTAGCGTTTCGAGACTTGCGAGGATGGCGATCGTGATCGCGACGCGCCATATGTCTGGATTGATGAGCTGGGCGAACCGCGGTCCGAAGTCGGCCGACGCGAGCACGGCCTGCAGTGCCGCGAACGATTCGAGCGACGGCAACGCGACCCGCCGTTCGGCGGGCGGTGCCAACGATGGCGCGACGAGATCGAGCGTGAGGGTCGCGCCGATGCCGAGCAGCACCACCGCGAGCGGCGCCGGCATGATGCGCACGACGGCGAAGCGGCGCAGCGCGCGCGTTTCCCAGCCGGCGAGGATTGCGAGCGACAGCAGTGTGATCAGCACGGCGGTCAGCGAGATTGGGCCGAGCGGCGTTGCGACCTCCGCCGCCGAGAGGACGGAGTGAGCGGTGCCGGACAACCCCAGCGCTACGGGAAACTGCTTCAGGATCAACAGCACGCCGATGGCCGCGAGCATCCCCTTGATCACTGGCGACGGCACGTAGGCCGCCAACCGACCAGCCCTGAGCATGCCGAAGCCGAACTGGATGACGCCCGACAGCAGTACGGCCAGCAGGAAAGCGGAAAAGCCGCCAAGCCGCGCGATGCCGTCGACGACGATCACGACGAGGCCGGCGGCCGGGCCGCTCACGCTCAGACGCGAGCCGCTCAGCGCGGCAACCACGAGCCCGCCAATGATGCCCGACACCAGTCCGGCAAACGGGTCGACGCCCGATGCATGAGCAATGCCGAGGCAAAGCGGCAGCGCGACCAGAAAAACGGCCGTTCCGGCGAGCACGTCGCGCTGGAGCGCGGAGAAGGAGGTTTGAGTATCCATGGAGTCCAGAAGCGGGAGTAGGGTGGCGGGCGACGAACAGCGGTGGCTCGATGACGATTCCGCTGTCGGCTCCGTCCGCGGTTTGAATGGGGCGCGCGACGCGCTTCGCTAGGCCGCGCTGTGCGCGGCGGTCGGGCAGGTCATCGCGTCGTCGGCGCTATAGCCGGAGGTGAGAACCTTGATGCGCCCGTCGTCGAGCGCAAAGATCCAGCCGTGCACGAGCGGCGGCGCATCAGCCTCGTGCACGATCGGGCTCGCCCGTAGCTGCCGCACCTGTTCGAACACATTCAGCTCGGCGAGGCGGTTCACGCGATCCGATTCGCTCGCCGCGCCGTCCAGTTCCGGGCGATGCGTTCGCGCGAGCGCGCAGAGCGGCGCGATACGCCGGTTTACATGGGGCAGCGCGGGGTCGGGCGGCAGCAGCGCGGCGCGCACGCCGCCGCAGCCATAGTGCCCGCAGACGATCACATGGCCGACCTTGAGCACTCGCACCGCGTATTCGAGGACGCTCGCGACGTTGTCGTCGCCGGGATCAAACAGGTTGGCGATGTTGCGATGAACGAACAGATCGCCGGGCTCGCAATGTGTGATCGTTTCGGCGGGCACTCGGCTGTCCGCGCAGCCTATCCACAGAATGTGCGGATTCTGTCCGCGCATGAGGTCGCGAAAGAATGCCGGATTGCGCGTCGCGGTTTCATGGGCCCACGCGACGTTGGCGACCAGCAGGTGTTTGGGGCGGTTCATCGTAGCAACTCCGTAACACAGGCAATTGACCTGGCACCGGATCGAAACCGCGGCTGTGCGGTCGATCGCGAGCCGGTGCCTAACGGTGTTTACGATAACCTTTCTTTTGCGAAATGGTTGACGCGAGCAGGATAAAATTCTTCTTTATGCTCGAGGAATAAAAAAGCCGCCTATGGCTAGCGGCTTTTTTGAGATGGGCTTCTTCTTTCGAAAACGGCGCTCTGGACTCAGAACAGGCTGCGGCGGTCGGGCTCGTGCAGCGGGTCGGGAGTCTTCTGCGTGAGGCGCAAGATGCCCTGGTCGTCGAAGTAGAAGCTGTACAGCATGTACCAGACGTTGTCCTCGAGATACCGATAGGTCCACACTTCGCGCCTCATCATCGGGAAGTACGACGTTTCGACCGGACGGCCGAAGTTCACCAGCACGTCGCTGCGCGTCCATTTGCCGATCTCGGCGCGGTAGAACTCGTTGGGTTGCAACACCTGGCGCATGTTGACGATCTTGCCGGCCGCGTCGATGTCGGCGGCGGTGGTGGTTTCGCCCATCGGTTGGGTCGGCCACATCAGGCGCTTGCCGCCGTCGGGCAGGTCGTAGGTTTCGCGCGGCGGTCCGAGCCGCGCGATCACCGTCGATGCATCCGCTCCCTGTTGATACTGCTGCCACGGCTGGGCGCAGCCGGCGAGCGCGAGCACGCTCAGGCAAACGAACGCGGCGCGCCGCAGACTCGCGCCGGCCGGGGTTGTGATAGAGGCCGCCGTGCGGTGATGGCGGTTCGACATGTATTCCTCCGATGGCGTTTGAATAGCGGTTCTTATCATCGAGACGCACTATTTTGACACGCGCCACGGCGAAAGAATGGCGCTGCTCGAACGTGCGTCGCCTCCAAAGGGAACGGATGCGCCGGCTTGCCTATTCCGTGCGCGTGGTTCTATGATCCGCGCTTCGAAGATTCAGGCAGGACGACCATGACGGCGATGTGGCAACGGGCGGCGGCGGTTGCGCTGACGGCGATCTCAATGGCGGCGGTTGGCGTGGGCGTGGCGCGGGCGACGAGTTCGGAGGTGAATCCGATCGGCAAACCCACGGGCGCCCCGATCCGGCTCGCGCTGATCGAAGGCATGTCTGGCCCGTTCGCGAACGCGGGCACGGCAGTCGAGCGCAATCTGCGCTTCGGTGTCGAACAGGTCAACGCGCACGGCGGCGTGAAGCTCGCAGACGGCGCGCATCCGTTCGAACTCGTCGTGCTCGACAGCAAAGGCAGCACAGAGGAAGCGCTGACGCAATTGCGCGCAGCCGCGGATCGCCATATCGGCTACATCCTGCAGGGCAATAGCTCGGCGGTCGCCGCGGCGCTCATCGGCGCGATCGACAAGCACAACAGCCGCGAGCCGGACAACCGCGAACTGTTCCTGAACTACTCGGCCGACGACCCCGCGCTCACCAACACGAACTGCAGCTTCTGGCACTTCCGCTTCGACGCGCACGCGGGCATGCGGATGGCCGCGCTCGCCGCGGTGATCGAGCGCGACAGGACGGTGAAAAAGGTCTACCTGCTGAATCAGGACTATAGCTTCGGCCACGACGTAAGCAGCCTCGCGCGCTCGACGCTCGCGGTGAAGCGGCCTGACATCGCGGTGGTCGGCGACGAATTCCACCCGATCGGCCGAGTGAAGGACTTCGCGCCGTACATCGCGAAGATCCGCGCGAGCGGCGCGGACGCCGTGATCACCGGCAACTGGGGCAACGACCTGACGTTGCTCGTGAAGGCGGCGCGCGAGCAGGGCCTCGACACGAAGTTCTACACGTTCTACGGCAACAGCCTCGGCGCGCCGGCCGCCCTCGGCGACGCGGGTGTGGGTCACGTGATCGCCGTGGCCGAGTGGCATCCGAACGTCGGCGGCGCGGCTTCCGATGCATGGTACGCGGCGTTCCGCGCGCGCTATCCGGCCGCGCAGGACGACTATCCGGTGCTGCGTATGCCACTGCTGATCGACACACTCGCCGCCGCGATGAACCGCGCCGGCAGCGCCGATCCGACGGCGGTCGCGAAAGCGCTCGAGGGCATCCGCTTCGACAACGGTTTTCACGCATCGTGGATGCGCGCCGACGACCATCAGCTGATCCAGCCCCTTTACGTGATGCAGATGGACAAAGCCGGCACCCCCGGCGTGCATTTCGATAACGAAGGTTCCGGCTATGGCTTTCGCACGGTGCTGGCGCTGCCAGCCGAGCGCACGATATTGCCGACAGTCTGTCGGATGCGACGCCCCTGAGAGACGCGCGATCCGCCTTGCTAGCGCGGGCTTCGCGGCCGAAGTCGGCTGTGCTACAATACGCGTCCCGTTGTTGGGCTGGGTTCTCATTCAGCTAATTCAGCCACGAACGGGGCTCAGTAAATTGTGAAACGGGTATCCCACGGCACGGCCTTTCTTCCGTGACCGCCTGTCCAGTTATCAAGGAAATTGACATGTCCGCAGTTGAAGCAAGCAAGAAGTCCGAAGTCGTCGCGCAATTTGCACGCGCAGCCAACGACACCGGCTCCCCCGAAGTTCAGGTCGCGCTGCTCACGACCCGTATCAACGAACTGACCTCCCACTTCAAGGAGCACACGAAGGATCACCACAGCCGCCGCGGTCTGCTGCGCATGGTGAGCCGCCGTCGCAAACTGCTCGACTACCTGAAGGGCAAGGACGCGGATCGTTACCGCAGCCTGATCGAGAAGCTGGGTCTGCGTAAGTAATCGGCCAGTCGTTCAGCAAGATGCCTGTGTCAGTTTCGCTGATACAGGCATTTTGTTTTTGCACGGCGCGCTTCGTGTAACGCGCACCGCCTGTGATCCGCGGCGTATGCCGGTTCGCGCGGCGTCCACGGGCAAGCGTAGTAGCAGTAGCAGAGCAGCAGTAGAAAAGCAGTAACAGGAAACAAGGCCGGGCTTCAGGGCAGAGTTTTGTGTCATTCCAGCGGTTCGCGCGCGCTCGCAGCACGTGACTCTCTGGAATGGCATAGCACGACTCTTCCCATGCGGCGCCGGCCCCGGCGTTGCCGCGCCGCTTCCGGTCTGCGCGGCATTACGATGAGGAAAAGCAATGACTATGTTCAATAAGATCGTCAAAGAGTTTAAGTGGGGGCAGCACAACGTTCGCCTCGAAACCGGTGAAATCGCTCGCCAGGCGAGCGGCGCGGTAATCGTCGACGTCGAAGACACCGTGGTGCTCGCCACCGTGGTCGGCGCGAAGACCGCGAAGCCGGGTCAGGACTTCTTCCCCCTCACCGTCGATTACATCGAAAAGACCTACGCCGCCGGCAAGATCCCGGGTGGCTTCTTCCGTCGCGAAGGCCGTCCGTCGGAAGGCGAGACGCTGATCTCGCGCCTGATCGACCGTCCGCTGCGCCCGCTCTTCCCGGAAGGCTTCTACAACGAAGTGCAGGTCGTGATTCACGTGCTGTCGCTGAATCCGGAAATCCCCGCCGACATCCCGGCGCTGATCGGCGCATCGGCGGCGCTCGCGGTGTCCGGTCTGCCGTTCAACGGCCCGGTCGGCGCGGCACGCGTGGCCTACATCAACAATGAATACGTGCTGAACCCGACGCGTCCGCAGATGAAGGAATCGGCGCTCGACCTGGTCGTCGCCGGTACGGAACGCGCGGTGCTGATGGTCGAATCGGAAGCGCAGCAGCTGAGCGAAGAGGTAATGCTCGGCGCCGTCGTGTTCGGTCATGAGCAGATGCAGACCGCGATCGACGCGATCCATGAACTGGTCCGCGAAGGCGGCAAGCCCGAGTGGGACTGGCAGCCGGCCGCGAAGAACGAAGCGCTGATCGCGCGCGTCACGGAACTCGCGCAAGCCGATCTGCTCGCGGCTTACCAGATCCGCGACAAGCAGGCTCGCTCGACCAAGCTGAAGGAAGTCTACGCGGCGACCTCGGCGAAGCTCGAGGAAGAAGCGGCGGCAGACGGTACCGTGGCGGCCGACAAGGCGTCGGTCGGCAACGTGCTGTTCGACATCGAAGCGAAGATCGTCCGTACCCAGATCCTGAACGGCGAGCCGCGCATCGACGGCCGCGACACGCGCACCGTGCGCCCGATCGAAATCCGCACCGGCGTGCTGCCGCGTACCCACGGCTCGGCGCTGTTCACGCGCGGCGAGACGCAGGCGCTGGTGGTTGCGACGCTCGGCACGAAGGGTGACGAGCAGAGCATCGACGCGCTCGAAGGCGAATACCGTGAGCGCTTCATGCTCCACTACAACATGCCTCCGTTCGCGACCGGCGAAACGGGCCGCGTCGGTTCGCCGAAGCGCCGCGAAATCGGTCACGGCCGTCTCGCCAAGCGCGCGCTCGTCGCGTGCCTGCCGAGCGCCGACGAATTCGGCTACTCCATCCGCGTCGTGTCGGAAATCACGGAGTCGAACGGCTCGTCGTCGATGGCCTCGGTGTGCGGCGGCTGCCTCGCGCTGATGGACGCCGGCGTGCCGATGAAGGCGCACGTCGCCGGCATCGCGATGGGCCTGATTCTCGAAGGCAACCGCTTCGCGGTGCTGACCGACATCCTCGGCGACGAAGATCACCTCGGCGACATGGACTTCAAGGTCGCGGGTACGGAACAAGGCGTGACCGCGCTGCAGATGGACATCAAGATCCAGGGTATTACCAAGGAAATCATGCAGGTCGCGCTCGCGCAGGCGAAGGAAGGCCGCATGCACATCCTCGGCAAGATGACCTCGGCGGTGTCGGGCGCGAACACCCAGCTGTCGGAGTTCGCCCCGCGCATGATCACCATCAAGATCAACCCGGAAAAGATCCGCGACGTGATCGGCAAGGGTGGCTCGGTAATCCGCGCGCTGACCGAAGAAACCGGCACCACGATCGACATTTCGGACGATGGCGTCGTCACGATCGCGAGCACGAACAGCGAAGGCATGGCCGAAGCGAAGCGTCGTATCGAAGCGATCACGATGGAAGTCGAAGTGGGCCAGGTGTACGAAGGCACCGTGCTCAAGCTGCTCGACTTCGGCGCGATCGTGAACATCCTGCCGGGTAAGGACGGTCTGCTGCATATCTCCGAGATCGCGAACGAGCGCATCAAGGACATCAACGACTATCTGAAGGATGGCCAGCAGGTGAAGGTCAAGGTCATCCAGACGGACGAGAAGGGTCGTGTGCGTCTGTCGGCGAAGGCACTGCTGAACGACGCGCCGCAAGGCGAACCGACGCCGCAGTAAGGCGGTAACGGACAAACGGCCGGCCGTGTCATGCACGCCGGCCGTTTTTCATGCAGGATGGATTGCGTTGCGCATTCGAATCGCAGCTGGGTGCCAGGGCGAACGGCAGCAACGGATAGGCAACGCAATCCAATCTTGGAGTTGACGCAGATGAAAGCGATCGAAATCACTGAATTCGGTGCCCCGGAAGTCCTCAAGCTGGCGGAGCGTCCGACGCCGCAGCCCAAGGCTGGCGAGGTGCTGATCAAGGTGGCGGCATCCGGCATCAATCGTCCGGACGTGTTTCAGCGCAAGGGCGGTTATGCGCCGCCACCCGGAGCGTCGGATCTGCCGGGGCTGGAGGTGGCGGGCGAGATCGTCGGCGGCACGATCGACGCGAAGAACAACCCGTTCGGTCTGAAGATTGGCGACCGCGTGTGCGCGCTGCTCGCGGGCGGCGGCTATGCGGAGTATGCGGCGGCGCCGCTTCTGCAATGCCTGCCCGTGCCGGCGGGATTGTCGGATGTCGAAGCGGCTTCGCTGCCCGAGACTTTCTTCACGGTGTGGAGCAACGTATTCAATCGCGCGCAGCTCGGCCAGGGTGAGGGTGGCGCGAACGAAACGCTGCTCGTACAGGGCGGATCGAGCGGCATCGGCGTGACTGCGATCCAGATTGCGCACGCGCTCGGGTTCCGTGTGTTCGCCACCGCTGGCTCGGACGAAAAGTGCCGCGCGTGCGAAGCGCTCGGCGCCGAACGGGCCATCAACTACAAGACGGAAGATTTTGTCGAAGTCATCAAGTCGCTGACCAACGATCGTGGGGTCGACGTGATCCTCGATATGGTCGCGGGCAGCTACGTGCCGCGCGAACTGTCGGCGCTCGCCGACGGTGGCCGCATCGTGCTGATTGCGCTGCTCGGCGGCGCGAAGGCGGAGCTGAACCTGAACGAAGTGCTGCGTCGCCGCCTGACCGTTACCGGTTCGACACTGCGGCCACGGCCGATCGAGTTCAAGGCACAGATCGCCGCGCAACTGAAAGAGCGCGTATGGCCGCATCTCGAAGCCGGGCGCATCAAGCCGGTCGTGCATCGCGTGTTTCCGGCCACCCAGGCTGCCGACGCCCACACGCTGATGGAAAGCAGCGCCCACGTTGGCAAGCTCGTGTTGACGTGGGGTCAGGAGGCTTGACACCACCGGTTTGACCCGATCCACCCCACGCAGTAAAATTGCGCGTTTTGCGCGCGCCGGAGCAGGTCGGACTGGCAAGACAGGACAATACGAGACGATGTCGAATCAACAACGAGCCAAACTGGTAGTCGGTAATTGGAAGATGCATGGGCGGCTCGCCGCGAACGCCGCGTTGTTGCAGGCAGTGGTGCAGGGGGCCAATGAATTGCCGGCCGACGTGCGCGTCGGTGTCTGCGTGCCGAGCCTCTATATCGCGCAGGCGCAGTCGCTGCTCGAAGGCAGTCCGGTCGTGTGGGGCGTGCAGGACGTGTCCGCGTTCACGCATGGCGCCTATACCGGCGAAGTGGCTGCGCCGATGGTGACAGACTTTGGTGCCACGTTTGCGATCGTCGGGCACTCGGAGCGCCGCGCGTATCATCGCGAAAGCGCCGAGCTGGTCGCGGTGAAAACGCAGCGTGTGCTTGAGGCAGGGTTGACGCCGATCGTGTGCGTCGGCGAAACGCTCGAAGAACGCGAGGCTGGCTCGACCGAGCAGGTCGTCGGCGGTCAGCTCGACGAGGTGCTCGCGAAGCTGTCGGCCCAGGAAGCGGCTCGCCTCGTCGTCGCGTATGAGCCGGTGTGGGCAATTGGCACCGGCAAGAGCGCATCGGCGGCACAGGCGCAGGCCGTGCATGCGTTCCTGCGCGCACGTCTCGCGGCAAAAGGTGCGGCGGACGTGCCGTTGCTGTACGGCGGCAGCGTGAAGCCGGACAACGCGGAAGAACTGTTCCGTCAGAACGATATCGACGGCGGCCTGATCGGCGGCGCGTCGTTGAAAGATCAGGATTTCCTGGCAATCTGCAAGGCGGCCGCTGCGACCAGCGTGGCTGGTTAAGTAGAGCGTCTCGACAAGGATGGCTCCTTTTCGCGCAACACACAGTGTGCGGCGCGGTTAAATAAAGACTCAGGTGAGTGTGATGCTGTATTTGAAAACATTGATTATCGTCGTTCAGTTGTTGTCGGCGCTCGGGGTCATCGGCCTCGTGTTGCTGCAGCACGGCAAAGGGGCCGACATGGGCGCGGCTTTCGGCAGCGGCGCATCGGGTAGCCTGTTCGGTGCGACGGGTTCGGCGAACTTCCTGTCGCGTACCACGGCGGTGCTCGCAGCGCTGTTTTTTGCCACGACCTTGGCGCTCACTTACCTTGGTGCGTATCACGTGAAGCCGTCGTCAGGCGTGCTGGGCGCGGCAGCTACTGCACCGATCGCGGCTTCACCTGCTTCCGCACCGGCTGCAGGTTCAGCTCCGGTGGCGGCATCGCCCGCAGCGCCGGCTTCGCCTGCGTCGGTTCCAGCAACGGGTGTGCCGAAATAAATTTTCGGTAGGCGTGCTCTTGTGCGTTGAACAATCTGTTTAAACAAGTTACAATTCAAGTCTTGAAGCGATTCGCGGGTTTTACAAGTTGTTTTCCCGGATTGCATATAGTGCCGACGTGGTGAAATTGGTAGACACGCTATCTTGAGGGGGTAGTGGCGAAAGCTGTGCGAGTTCGAGTCTCGCCGTCGGCACCAAATGTTATCTAAATGCCAGCCGCTTGCTTCGCTTCGGCTGGCATTTTCACTTCTGGCGTATGGCTATGAGCTTACGTCATGCGTGTTCAGGAAGTGATTTCGCGTCAGGGGTGCTATGCTCCTGACGGCACTCAGAACCAACCGATTGAGGATTGTCTTGAACCTCGCAGCCTATTTCCCCGTTTTGTTGTTCCTTATTGTGGGCACCGGTTTAGGCGTAGCGCTGGTCAGTATCGGCAAGCTCCTTGGTCCCAACAAACCCGACACCGAAAAAAACGCACCGTACGAGTGCGGCTTCGAAGCATTCGAAGATGCGCGCATGAAGTTCGATGTGCGCTACTACCTCGTCGCCATTCTCTTCATCATTTTCGATCTTGAAACCGCGTTCCTGTTCCCGTGGGGCGTGGCATTGCGTGACATCGGCTGGGCCGGGTTCACGGCAATGATGATTTTCCTGCTCGAGTTCCTGCTTGGTTTTGCCTACATCTGGAAGAAGGGCGGCCTCGACTGGGAATGATGGATTAATCGCCGGTTTGCGTGGGTGGCCAGGCTTGCCGCCCCGTCTGGAGTGGAAAGCAAATGAGTATCGAAGGGGTCTTGAAAGAAGGGTTTGTCACCACTACGGCAGACAAACTGATCAACTGGACGCGCACCGGCTCGCTGTGGCCGATGACGTTCGGTCTCGCATGCTGCGCGGTCGAGATGATGCATGCGGGCGCCGCCCGTTATGACCTTGACCGCTTCGGCGTGGTGTTCCGTCCGAGTCCGCGTCAGTCGGACGTGATGATCGTCGCCGGTACGCTGTGCAACAAGATGGCGCCCGCTCTGCGGAAGGTCTACGACCAGATGGCGGAACCGCGCTGGGTGATCTCGATGGGCTCGTGCGCGAACGGCGGCGGCTATTACCATTACTCGTACTCGGTGGTGCGCGGCTGCGACCGGATCGTCCCGGTCGACGTGTACGTGCCGGGTTGTCCGCCCACAGCGGAAGCGCTGGTGTACGGCGTGATCCAGCTGCAAGCCAAGATTCGCCGCACCAACACCATCGCCCGTCAATAAGGCCAAAGCCTCCCCACAATATGGCAAGCAAACTCGAGACCCTGAAAGCGAACCTCGAGGTGGCCTTTGGCGGCCTCCTGACGAGCGTGACCGAGTCGGTCGGTGAATTGACGATCGTCGTCAAGGCTGGCGACTACCTCAACGTGGCAAAGCGCCTGCGCGACGACCGCTCGCTCGGTTTCGAGCAGTGTGTCGACCTTTGCGGCGTCGATTACCAGACCTATGCTGAGGGCGCTTACGACGGCCCGCGTTTTGCAGCAGTGCTGCATCTGCTGTCGGTGCAGAACAACTGGCGTCTGCGTCTGCGCGTATTCGCGCCGGACGACGACATGCCGATCCTGCCGTCCGTCGTCGATATCTGGAATTCGGTCAACTGGTACGAGCGCGAAGCGTTCGACCTGTACGGCATCGTCTTCGAAGGTCATCCGGACTTGCGCCGCATTTTGACCGACTACGGTTTTATCGGTCATCCGTTCCGCAAGGATTTCCCTGTCTCCGGCTACGTCGAGATGCGTTACGACCCGGAAGAGAAGCGCGTCGTCTATCAACCGGTGACGATCGAGCCGCGGGAAATCACGCCGCGCGTGATCCGCGAGGATCGCTATGGCGGTCTGAAACACTAAGAGAACGTCATGGCAGAGATCAAGAACTACACGCTCAACTTCGGTCCGCAGCACCCGGCAGCGCACGGTGTGTTGCGTCTCGTGCTCGAACTCGACGGCGAAGTGATTCAGCGCGCCGATCCGCACATCGGTCTACTGCATCGCGCGACTGAAAAGCTCGCCGAAAGCAAGACGTTTATCCAGTCGGTGCCGTACATGGACCGTCTCGACTACGTGTCGATGATGGCCAACGAGCACGGCTACGTGCTCGCAATCGAGAAGTTACTCGGCATCGACGTGCCGCTGCGCGCGCAATACATTCGCGTACTCTTCGACGAAGTCACGCGCGTGTTGAATCACCTGATGTGGATCGGCGCGCATGCGCTCGACGTCGGTGCGATGGCGGTGTTCCTGTATGCGTTCCGCGAGCGCGAAGACCTGATGGACGTGTACGAAGCGGTGTCCGGCGCACGGATGCACGCGGCCTACTACCGTCCGGGTGGCGTCTACCGCGATTTGCCTGACGCAATGCCGCAATACAAGGCGTCGAAGATTCGCAATGCGAAGGCGTTGTCGAAGATGAATGAGAACCGTCAGGGTTCGCTGCTCGACTTCATCGACGACTTCTTCACCCGTTTCCCGAAGTGCGTGGACGAATACGAAACGCTGCTCACCGACAACCGGATATGGAAGCAGCGTCTGGTCGGCATCGGTGTGGTCAGTCCGGAGCGCGCGCTGCAACTCGGCATGACCGGCGCGATGCTGCGTGGCTCGGGCGTCGAGTGGGACCTGCGCAAGAAGCAACCGTATGAAGTTTATGACAAGCTCGACTTCGACATTCCGGTCGGCGTGAATGGCGATTGCTACGACCGCTATCTGGTACGCGTCGAAGAAATGCGTCAATCGTGCCGGATCGCGAAACAGTGCATTGAGTGGCTGCGTAAAAATCCGGGCCCTGTGATGACGGACAATCACAAGGTGGCGCCGCCGTCTCGCGTCGGCATGAAGTCGAACATGGAAGATCTGATCCATCACTTCAAGCTGTTCACCGAGGGCTTCCACGTGCCGGAAGGCGAGGCGTACGCCGCAGTCGAACATCCGAAGGGGGAGTTCGGCATCTATCTGATCTCGGACGGCGCCAACAAGCCATATCGTCTGAAGATCCGCGCGCCGGGCTATGCACACCTGTCCTCGCTCGACGAAATGGCGCGCGGCCACATGATCGCCGATGCCGTGACGATCATCGGCACCCAGGACATCGTGTTCGGCGAAGTGGATCGCTAGGACATATTCATCGACGCGCGTCCGCGGTCGTTGCACCGCCACGCGCGTCAAGCAAAGGAACGCCGGGTCTGTCGCAGTATCACGTGAGCGACAGGTTTTCGTTCGGTAGGAATTGAAAGAGTCGTGTCTGAAAATGATCTCAGCTGAAGGCCTGAAAGAAATCGATCGTGCGGTCGCAAAGTACCCCGCCGATCAGAAACAGTCCGCCGTGATGTCGGCGTTGGCCACTGCTCAAACCGAGCATGGCTGGCTGTCGCCCGAACTCATGCAGTTCGTCGCGGATTATCTCGGCATGCCGGCAATCGCCGTGCAGGAGGTAGCGACCTTCTACACGATGTATGAGACCTCGCCGGTCGGTAAGTTCAAGATCACGCTCTGCACGAACCTGCCGTGCCAGCTCGGCCCGGACGGCGGTTCCGAAAGCGCCGCTGAATACCTGAAGCAGAAGCTCGGCATCGACTTCGGCGAAACCACGCCCGATGGCAAATTCACGCTGAAAGAGGGTGAGTGCATGGGTTCGTGCGGCGACGCGCCGGTGATGCTGGTGAACAACCAACGCATGTGCAGCTTCATGAGCCGCGAGAAGATCGACCAGCTGCTCGAGGAACTTTCGAAATGACGGCTTTACACGATCGTCACATCAAACCGCTGATTCTCGCCGGACTGAACGGCGACAACTGGCATCTCGAAGACTACGTGGCGCGCGGCGGTTACGCCCAGCTGCGCCGCATCCTGGAAGAGAAGATCGCGCCCGAGCAGGTGATCGCCGACGTCAAGGCGTCGGGTCTGCGCGGCCGCGGCGGCGCGGGCTTCCCGACCGGTCTCAAGTGGAGCTTCATGCCGCGCCAGTTCCCGGGCCAGAAGTACCTCGTCTGTAATTCGGACGAGGGCGAGCCGGGTACGTTCAAGGACCGCGACATTCTGCGCTTCAATCCGCATTCGTTGATCGAAGGTATGGTGATCGGCGCGTACGCGATGGGCATCACGGTCGGCTACAACTATATCCACGGCGAAATCTGGGAAGTCTATAAGCGCTTCGAAGAAGCGTTGGAAGAAGCTCGCCGCGCCGGGTTCCTCGGCGACAACATCATGGGCTCGGGCTTCTCGTTCCAGCTGCATGCGCACCATGGTTACGGCGCGTATATCTGCGGCGAGGAAACCGCGCTGCTCGAATCGATCGAGGGCAAGAAGGGCCAACCGCGCTTCAAACCGCCGTTCCCGGCGAGCTTTGGCGTGTACGGCAAGCCCACCACGATCAACAACACCGAGACCTTCGCGGCGGTGCCGTTCCTGCTCGCGATCGGACCGCAGAATTACCTTGAAATCGGCAAGCCGAACAACGGCGGCACGAAGATCTTCTCGGTGTCGGGCGACGTCGAGCGTCCGGGCAACTACGAGATTCCGCTCGGCACGCCGTTCGCGACGCTGATGGAACTCGCCGGCGGCATGCGCGGCGGCAAGAAGATCAAGGCCGTGATTCCTGGAGGTTCATCCGCGCCGGTGATTCCGGGCGAGATGATGATGCAGACCGACATGGATTACGACTCGATCGCGAAGGCCGGCTCGATGCTCGGCTCGGGCGCGGTGATCGTGATGGACGAGACGCGCTGCATGGTGCGCTCGTTGCTGCGCCTGTCGTACTTCTACTACGAAGAGTCGTGCGGTCAATGCACGCCTTGCCGTGAAGGCACGGGCTGGCTGTATCGCGTCGTACATCGTATCGAGCATGGTCTCGGCCGCCAGGAAGATCTGGATCTGCTGAACTCCGTCGCCGAAAACATCATGGGCCGCACGATCTGCGCGCTCGGCGACGCGGCAGCGATGCCGGTTCGGGGCATGCTCAAGCACTACTGGGACGAATTCGAATATCACGTCGCCCACAAGCATTGCCTCGTCGGCGGCCATGCCGGCACGGCGGCGGCGCCCGAAACAGTGGCAGCCTGAGTCGCGCCGACAGATTTGGCTGACGAATAACTACCAGACGAACACCTCAACCGCAGGATTCATCGCCCGAAGCGGGCGATGAACAGGCGAACGATTGAGCGGTAACAGGTTAAGGAAGATTGACCATCATGGTTGAACTGGAAATAGACGGCAAGAAAGTCGAGGTGCCTGAAGGCAGCATGGTGATCCAGGCTGCGCATAAGGTCGACACCTACATTCCTCACTTCTGCTATCACAAGAAGCTGTCGATTGCGGCCAACTGCCGGATGTGTCTGGTCGATGTCGAGAAGATGCCGAAGGCCGTGCCCGCGTGCGCGACGCCGGTGTCGGCCGGCATGATCGTGCGCACCAAGTCGGACAAGGCGGTGAAGGGCCAGCAAGCTGTGATGGAATTCCTGCTGATCAACCATCCGCTCGACTGCCCGATCTGCGACCAGGGCGGCGAATGCCAGTTGCAGGATCTGGCCGTCGGTTACGGCAAGTCGTCGTCGCGCTATAGCGAAGAAAAGCGCGTGGTGTTCCACAAGAACGTGGGCCCGCTGATCTCGATGGAAGAGATGTCGCGCTGCATTCACTGCACGCGTTGCGTCCGCTTCGGCCAGGAAATCGCCGGCGTGATGGAACTCGGCATGCTGGGCCGCGGCGAGCATTCGGAAATCACGTCGTTCGTCGGCAAGACGGTCGACTCGGAACTGTCGGGCAACATGATCGACCTGTGCCCGGTCGGCGCGCTGACCAGCAAGCCGTTCCGCTACAGCGCCCGTACGTGGGAGCTGTCGCGCCGCAAGTCGGTGAGCCCGCACGATTCCGTCGGCGCGAACCTCATCGTGCAGGTGAAGAACAATCGCGTGATGCGCGTTCTGCCGTTCGAAAACGAAGCGATCAACGAGTGCTGGATTTCGGACAAGGACCGCTTCTCGTACGAAGGTCTGAACAGCCCCGAGCGTCTGACCAAACCGATGCTCAAGCAGGGCGGCCAGTGGGTCGAAACCGACTGGCAAACCGCGCTCGATTATGTGGTCAAGGGTCTGAAGGGCATCGCGGGCGACCACGGCGCGAACGCGCTTGCGGCGCTGGCGAGCGCGCACAGCACAGTCGAAGAACTGTTCCTGCTCAAGCAGATTGCGCAAGCGGTCGGCACACCGAACGTCGACTTCCGTCTGCGCCAGTCGGACTTCTCGGCTCCCGTTACGGGCGCGCCGTGGCTCGGTACGACAATCGCCGATCTGTCGAACGTCGATGCGGCGCTCGTGATCGGCTCGGATCTGCGTCGTGATCATCCGCTGTTCGCCGCGCGTCTGCGCCAGGTCGCACGCGGCGGTTCGGCGCTCACGCTGATCCAGGCCACCAACGACGACGCGATGATCCCGCAGGCGCACCGTGTGGTCGCCGCACCGTCGGCATGGCTTGAGGCGTTGGCAGGGATCGCCGGCGCGGTGGGCGAAGCGAAGGGCGTCGCACTGCCGGAAGCATTTGCGGGCACGCAGCCGACGGACGCGCACAAGCAGATCGCTAAATCGCTGACCAACGGCGCCCTGCGCGTCGTGCTGCTCGGCAACGAAGCGGTCCGCCATCCGGACTTCGCGGCGATCCACGCCGCGGCGCAATGGATTGCCGAGGCAACCGGCGCTACGCTCGGTTTCCTGACCGAAGCGGCCAACACGGTCGGCGCGCACCTCGTGAACGCGCTGCCGGGCGAAGGCGGTCTGAATGCCCGCGAAGTGTTCGAACAGCCGCGCAAGGGTTATCTGCTGTTGAATCTCGAGCCGGAATTCGACACGGCCAATCCGGCGCAAGCGCTTGCCGCTCTGAAGCAGGCCGAGATGGTCGTCGTGATGTCGCCGTTCCAGACCGGCGCGGACTATGCCGACGTCCTGCTGCCGATTGCACCGTTCACCGAAACGGGCGGTTCGTTCGTCAACGCGGAAGGCACGGTGCAGGCTTTCAACGGCGTCGTGCGTCCGCTCGGCGACACGCGTCCGGCGTGGAAGGTGTTGCGCGTGCTGGGCAGCCTGCTCGGTGCGCCGGGCTTCGAATACGACACGGTCGAGGAAGTGCGCACAGCCGCGCTCGGCGACGGTGACCTGAGTTCGAGGCTGTCGAACCGTACCGGCGTCGCGGTGACGCGCGGCCACGCCGTGAAGGCGGCGGAAGGCAAGTTCGAGCGTCTCGCGAACGTGCCGATCTATCATGCCGACGCGCTGGTGCGTCGCGCGGAGTCGCTGCATCTGACCGCGGCGGCCCGTACGGCGAATTCGGTCGGCCTGCCGGCTGCGCTGTTCGACAAACTGGGTTTGAAAGAGGGCGACGCGGTGCGCGTTCGTCAGGGCGAGCAAGCGGTGCAGTTGCCGGCCGTGCGCGACGCGAATCTTGCGGAGACGGTGGTCCGCGTATCGGCGGCTACGCCTGCCGGTGCAGCGCTGGGCAGCCTGTTCGGTGAACTGGTGGTGGAGAAGGCGTAAATGAGCTTGTTCGATACGATCAACTCGGGCGGCGCCCAGCTTCTCGGTGTGGCATGGCCCACGGTGTGGGCGCTCGTGCGCATCCTGGTGGTGGCCGTCGTGATCCTGCTGTGCGTCGCTTACCTGATCCTGTGGGAGCGTAAGCTGATCGGCTGGATGCACGTGCGTCTCGGTCCGAACCGCGTCGGCCCCGGCGGCCTGTTGCAGCCGATCGCCGACGTGCTGAAGCTTCTACTCAAGGAAGTGATCCAGCCCGCCCAGGCGAGCCGCTGGATCTACATCATCGCGCCGATCATGGTGGTGGTGCCGGCGTTCGCTGTGTGGGCGGTGATTCCGTTCCAGGCGGGCGCGGTGCTCGGTGACATCAACGCGGGTCTGCTGTACGCGATGGCGATTTCGTCGATCGGCGTGTATGGCGTGATTCTGGCCGGCTGGGCGTCGAACTCGAAATACGCGTTCCTCGGCGCGATGCGCGCGGCCGCGCAGATGGTCTCGTACGAAATCTCGATGGGCTTCGCGCTGGTGGTCGTGCTGATGACAGCCGGTACGCTGAACCTGTCGGGCATCGTCGGCTCGCAGGAGCAGGGCTTCTTCGCCTCGCACGGCCTGAATTTCCTGTCTTGGAACTGGCTGCCGTTGCTGCCGATGTTTGTCGTGTACTTCATCTCGGGCATCGCCGAAACGAACCGTCACCCGTTCGACGTGGTGGAAGGCGAATCGGAAATCGTCGCGGGCCACATGATCGATTACTCGGGTATGGCGTTCGCGCTGTTCTTCCTTGCCGAGTACATCAACATGATCGTGATCTCGGCATTGGCTGCAACACTGTTCCTCGGCGGCTGGAGCGCACCGTTCGGGTTCCTGTCGTTCATCCCGGGCATCGTCTGGCTCGTCGCCAAGGTTTTCTTCCTGTTGTCGGTGTTCATCTGGGCGCGTGCCACGTTCCCGCGCTACCGCTATGACCAGATCATGCGTCTCGGCTGGAAGGTCTTCATTCCGGTCTGCGTGGTGTGGCTGGTGGTGGTCGGCTTCTGGATCATGTCGCCGTTGAACATCTGGAAATAAAGGGCGGACGAACCTATGACCGCAATCCAAAACTTCTTCAAGACTTTCTTCCTCACGGAACTGCTGAAAGGCCTCGCGCTGACCGGACGCTACACGTTCCAGCGCAAGGTCACCGTGCAGTTCCCGGAAGAAAAGACCCCGATCTCGCCGCGTTTCCGCGGTCTGCATGCGCTGCGCCGGTATGAAAACGGCGAAGAGCGCTGCATCGCATGCAAGCTGTGCGAAGCAGTGTGCCCTGCGCTCGCGATCACGATCGAATCGGAAACGCGCGCGGACAACACGCGCCGCACGACGCGCTACGACATCGACCTGACCAAGTGCATCTTCTGCGGTTTCTGCGAAGAGAGCTGCCCGGTCGACTCGATCGTCGAGACGCACATTCTCGAGTATCACGGCGAGAAGCGCGGCGACCTGTACTTCACGAAGGAAATGCTGCTGGCCGTTGGCGATCGCTACGAAGCACAAATCGCCGCCAACAAGGCAGCCGACGCACCGTATCGTTGAAGCGCTTTCCCGCTGGTGCAGTAAATGCGGCAGCAAAAGCAGTAACACGGCCTGCTGTCGGGCCGACCGCTGCGGCCTGAACGCCGCGGCACGGCGCACCTGTGTGGCGGTACTGGCGGATTGCTCCGCTTTTGCCAACCACGCGTGCCAAAGAACAATGCCTGACGATGGCCTAACGATGAACCGGTAATCATGGAATTCACGACCGTACTGTTCTACATCTTCGCGCTGCTCCTCGTGGTTTCAGGGCTGAAGGTGATCACCTCGCGCAACCCGGTGGCGTGCGCACTGTTTCTGGTGCTGGCGTTCTTCAACGCAGCCGCGATCTGGATGCTGCTCGAGGCCGAGTTCCTCGCGATCCTGCTGGTGCTGGTCTACGTCGGCGCGGTGATGGTGCTGTTCCTGTTCGTCGTGATGATGCTGGACATCAATCTCGACGTGCTGCGCAAGGACTTCAAACGCTTCGTGCCGATGGCCTCGGCGGTGGGCGCAATCATCGTGATCGAAACCGCGCTGATTCTGTGGCACGGCTACGGCGCGACCGCCACCGCGCTGCACGACACGGCCTCGGCCGCTGCCGGTATGGGCGACTGGTCGAACACGCGCCTGATCGGCAAGGTCATCTACACCAACTACATCTTCGCGTTCGAAATCGCCGGCCTGATTCTGCTGGTCGCCATCATCGCGGCGATCGCGCTGACCACGAGCCACAAGAAGGACAGCAAGCGTCAGAACGTCAGCGCACAGGTCAAGGTGCGTGCCCAGGACCGCGTGCGCGTCGTGAAGATGCCGTCGGAGAAAACCGCGGCGACCATCGCGGCGGAACAAGCGGCTGCCGCGGCGGCCGCAGCAGCAGCCGACTCGGCAGCAGCCAAGAACAGCTGAGCGGACAGGAGATAGAAATCATGTTGACCCTTGCCCATTACCTTGTCCTCGGCGCGATCCTGTTTGCGATCAGCATCGTCGGCATTTTCCTGAACCGCCGCAACGTCATCATCATCCTGATGGCAATCGAACTGATGCTGCTCGCGGTGAACACCAATTTTGTCGCGTTCTCGCACTACCTGGGCGACGTGCACGGCCAGATTTTCGTCTTCTTCGTGCTGACGGTCGCGGCAGCCGAAGCGGCGATCGGTCTCGCAATTCTGGTGACCCTGTTCCGTAGTCTCGACACGATCAATGTCGAGGATCTCGATCAGCTCAAAGGTTAATTTCAGGAAAAGCGGTTATGTCCACGATACTCAATGAAAACCTGCTGTTGGCAATTCCGCTTGCACCGCTCGCCGGTTCCCTGGTTGCAGGGCTGTTCGGCAAGGCGATAGGGCGGGCGGGTGCGCATTCGGTCACGATCCTCGGCGTCGCGATTTCGTTCATCCTGTCGGTGATGGTCTTCTTCCAGGTGATGGACGGCGCGAGCTTCAACGCGACCGTTTATCAATGGATGTCGATCGGCAAGACGCAGCTCGAAGTCGGCTTCCTGGTCGACTCGCTGACCGCGATGATGATCGTCGTGGTCAACTTCGTGTCGCTGATGGTGCACATCTACACGATCGGCTACATGGCCGACGACGACGGCTACCAGCGCTTCTTCTCGTACATCTCGCTGTTCACGTTCTCGATGTTGATGCTCGTGATGAGCAACAACTTCCTGCAGCTGTTCTTCGGCTGGGAAGCGGTGGGTCTCGTTTCGTACCTGCTGATCGGCTTCTACTTCAAGCGTGAGAGCGCGATTTACGCGAACATGAAGGCGTTCATCGTGAACCGCGTCGGCGACTTCGGTTTCCTGCTCGGCATCGGTCTGCTGTTCGCGTTCGCTGGTTCGATGAACTACGGCGAAGTCTTCGCCAAGCGTACCGAACTCGCCGCGCTGAACTTCCCGGGTACCGACTGGGGCCTGCTGACGGTGGCTTGCATTTGCCTGTTCATCGGCGCGATGGGTAAGTCGGCTCAGTTCCCGCTGCACGTGTGGCTGCCGGACTCGATGGAAGGTCCGACGCCGATCTCCGCGCTGATTCACGCGGCGACCATGGTGACGGCCGGTATCTTCATGGTTACGCGCATGTCGCCGCTGTTCGAACTGTCGGATACGGCGTTGTCGTTCGTCATGGTCATTGGTGCGATTACCGCGCTGTTCATGGGCTTTCTCGGCATCGTCCAGAACGACATCAAGCGTGTGGTCGCTTATTCCACGCTGTCGCAGCTCGGTTACATGACCGTCGCGCTCGGCGCGTCGGCGTACTCGGTCGCCGTGTTCCACCTGATGACGCACGCGTTCTTCAAGGCGCTGCTGTTCCTCGGCGCGGGTTCGGTGATCATCGGCATGCATCACGATCAGGACATGCGCAACATGGGCGGCCTGCGCAAGTACATGCCGATTACGTGGATCACGTCGCTGATCGGTTCGCTCGCGCTGATCGGTACGCCGTTCTTCTCGGGCTTCTACTCGAAAGACTCGATCATCGACGCGGTGAAGCTGTCGCATCTGCCGGGCTCGGGTTTCGCGTACTTCGCGGTGGTCGCAAGCGTGTTCGTGACCGCGTTGTATTCGTTCCGTATGTATTTCATGGTGTTCCACGGCGAGGAGCGCTTCCGCAATCCGAAGCACCCTGAATCGCCGATGGGCGCAGAAGCCGCGTCGCATGCACATGGCGCGCACGGCCGCGATGACCATGGCCATGGTCACGGCGACCACGCTCACGAACCGCACGAAACGCCGTGGGTCGTGTGGGTGCCGCTCGTGCTGCTGGCGATTCCGTCGATCGTGATCGGCGCGATCGGCGTCGGTCCGATGCTGTTCGGCGACTTCTTCCAGCACGGCGTCGCGTTCGACAAGGTGATCTACATCAGCGAGAACCATCCGGCGCTGCATGAGATGGCCGAAGAGTTCCAGGGCTGGGCGTCGATGGGTCTGCACTCGGTGTCGGGCCTGCCGGTGTGGCTCGCGCTGGCTGGCGTGGTAGTCGCATGGTTCCTGTATCTGGTCCGTCCGGATCTGCCCGCTGTCATCAAGCGCGCATTCGGCCCGATCTACACGTTGCTCGATAACAAGTACTACATGGACAAGATCAACGAAGTCGTGTTTGCGCGAGGCGCGGTGGCCATTGGCCGTGGTTTGTGGAAGGAAGGCGACGTGGTCGTGATCGACGGCATCGTCAACGGCAGCGCACGCTTTATCGGCTGGTTCGCTAGCGTGATCCGCTTCCTCCAATCCGGCTACATCTACCACTACGCGTTCGCCATGATCATCGGCATGCTGGGGCTCCTGACCCTGTTTGTAACGCTCGGCGGCAAATAAGGCGAGGGACACTCATGCACGCTTATCCGATTCTCAGCATCGCGATCTGGTTGCCGATCTTCTTCGGTCTGCTGGTCCTCGCGATCGGCAACGACGAGAACCCCGCTCCCGCGCGCTGGATCTCGCTGATCGGCTCGGTCCTGAGCTTCCTCGTCACGCTGCCGCTGATCACCAGCTTCGATTCGAGCACCGCCGACCTGCAGTTCGTCGAGCAGGCGAACTGGATCCAGCGCTTCCACATCATGTATCACCTCGGTGTGGACGGTATTTCGATGTGGTTCGTCTCGTTGACCGCGTTGATCACGGTGATCGTCGTGATCGCAGGGTGGGAAGTGATCACGAAGAACGTCGGCCAGTACCTCGCGGCCTTTCTGATCCTGTCGGGCATCATGGTCGGCGTGTTCAGCGCGGCCGACGGCATGCTGTTCTACGTGTTCTTCGAAGCGACGCTGATCCCGATGTACATCATCATCGGCGTGTGGGGTGGGGCGAACCGCGTGTACGCGGCGTTCAAGTTCTTCCTGTACACGCTGGCGGGCTCGCTGCTGATGCTGGTTGCGCTGATTTATCTGTACAACGAGACCGGCTCGTTCGATATCGCCACGTGGCAGCACGCGCAGATCGCGATGACGCCGCAGGTGCTACTGTTTATCGCGTTCTTCCTGGCCTTCGCGGTGAAGGTGCCGATGTGGCCGGTGCACACGTGGTTGCCGGACGCGCACGTGGAAGCGCCTACCGGCGGTTCGGTCGTGCTGGCCGCGATCATGCTGAAGCTCGGCGCGTATGGTTTCCTGCGCTTCTCGCTGCCGATCACGCCTGATGCGAGCCATTTCCTTGCACCGGTCATCATCACGCTGTCGTTGATCGCTGTGATCTACATCGGTCTCGTCGCGATGGTGCAGGCCGACATGAAGAAGCTGGTCGCGTATTCATCGATCGCACACATGGGCTTTGTCACGCTCGGCTTCTTTATCTTCAATCAGCTCGGCGCGGAAGGCGCGATCGTGCAGATGATCTCGCACGGCTTCGTGTCGGGCGCAATGTTCCTGTGCATCGGCGTGCTGTACGACCGCATGCACTCGCGTCAGATCGCCGATTACGGCGGCGTCGTCAACGTGATGCCGAAGTTCGCGGCGTTCGTGATGCTGTTCGCGATGGCGAATTGCGGCTTGCCGGGCACGTCCGGTTTCGTCGGCGAATTCATGGTGATTCTGGCTTCCGTCCAGTACAACTTCTGGATCGCGAGTGGCGCGGCTGTCACGCTGATTCTCGGCGCGGCCTACACACTGTGGATGTACAAGCGTGTCTACTTCGGCGCGGTCGCGAACGACCACGTGAAGAGCCTGGTCGACATCGACCGTCGCGAATTTTTCATGCTGGCAGTGCTCGCCGCACTGACGCTGTTCATGGGCCTGTATCCGAAGCCCTTTACCGATGTGATGCACGTATCCGTGGAAAACCTCCTCTCCCACGTTGCGCAATCGAAGCTGCCGTTGCCTCAGTAACGACGAGCGGAGGAATTTAAGACCATGCAAAACGCCCCTATGACTGCTCTGTTGCCTGACGCATTGGTGATGTTCGCCATTGTCATCGCGTGGCTCAACGACACGTTCGTCGGCCCGGAGGGTCGCCGTACTACGTATTTCATCGCGTTCTTCTCGACGCTCGTCGCCGGGATCTGGTTCGCGGTGAATGCGTTCGACCCGCAAGTGCATTACTTCTTCGATCACATGTACGTGGTCGATCCGTTCGCCAACGTGATGAAGGCGGTGGTGTCGCTCGGCTACGCGGTGACGATCGTTTATTCGCGTCGCTACCTCGAAGACCGTAGCCTGTTCCGCGGTGACTTCTTCCTGCTCGGCATGTTCTCGCTGCTCGGCCAGATCGTGATGATCTCGGGCAACAACTTCCTGACGCTGTATCTCGGTCTGGAACTGATGTCGCTGTCGCTGTACGCGGTGATCGCGCTGCGTCGCGAAGTGGCGTCGTCGAACGAAGCGGCGATGAAGTACTACGTGCTCGGCGCGCTGGCTTCCGGTTTTCTGCTGTATGGTGTTTCGATGCTGTATGGCGCGACCGGCTCGCTGGACCTGAATGAAGTGTTCAAGGCGATTAACACGAGCCACTACGATCCGACCGTGCTGCTGTTCGGCGTGATCTTCATCGTGGCGGGCGTGGCGTTCAAGATGGGCGCGGTGCCGTTCCATATGTGGGTGCCCGACGTGTATCAGGGCGCACCGACGGCGATGACGCTCATCGTCGGTGGCGGCCCGAAGGTCGCGGCGTTCGCGTGGGGTTTGCGTTTCCTCGTGATGGGCCTGCTGCCGCTGGCGGTCGAATGGCAACAGATGCTGGTGATTCTGGCGGCGCTGTCGCTGATCGTCGGCAACATCACCGGTATCGTGCAGCGCAACGTCAAGCGGATGCTCGCGTATTCGGCGATCTCGAACATGGGCTTCGTGCTGCTCGGCCTGCTCGCCGGCGTGGTCGACCAGAAGACCACGGGCGCCGCGAGCGCGTACGGCTCGGCGATGTTCTACAGCATCATCTACCTGATCACCACGCTCGGTACCTTCGGCGTCATCATGCTGCTCGCGCGCCGCGACTTCGAAGCGGACACGCTGGAGGACTTCAAAGGCCTCAATCAGCGCAGCGCGGTATTCGCGTTCGTGATGATGATCATGATGTTCTCGCTCGCGGGTATTCCGCCGGCAGTCGGCTTCTACGCGAAGCTCGCCGTGCTGCAAGCGACGATGAACGCTGGCCTGACCTGGCTCACCGTGCTTGCCGTGATCACGTCGCTGTTCGGCGCGTTCTACTACCTGCGTATCGTCAAGCTGATGTACTTCGACGAGCCGCAAGACAAGTCGACGATCGCGGCAGACACGAGCACGCGCGCGTTGCTCGCGTTGAACGGCGTCGCCGTGCTGGCGCTCGGTATCGTGCCGGATCCGCTGTTGCGCGCCTGCCTGCAGGCGATCCAGCACACGCTGCTGCTCTGATGTCCGCTGCGGGCTGGTTTATCGTGCTGTTGGCGCTGGTCGGCGCCAACCTGCCGTTCCTGAATCAGCGCCTCTTCGCCGCGGTGCCGTTGAAAGCGGCGAAGAAAAGCGCCTGGCTCCGGATTGCCGAATTGATCGTGCTGTATTTCGTGGTCGGCGCGCTGGGCTTTCTGCTCGAAGCGCGCGCGGGAAATCGCTTCGAGCAGGGCTGGCAGTTCTATGCGATCACGTTCGCTCTGTTCGTCGTGTTCGCTTTTCCCGGCTTTACCTTCCAATATCTCGTCAAACGCCGCTGACGGCGTGCCGCCGTCGCGCGCGCCTGGCTGTTCTGAGGTCCGCACATGGCTGAACTTCCCAATCACGACGCCGCGCTAACCGAGACTTGTATCGACAGCAAGACGGTCCATCAGGGGCCGTTCATGACGGTCAAGTACGATACGGTCCGACTCCCGGACGGCAAACACGCGACGCGCGAATATGTTCAGCACCCGGGCGCCGTCATGGTGATCCCCTTGTTCGATGACGGTCGCGTGCTGCTCGAAAGTCAGTATCGCTATCCGATGGGCAAGGTGATGGTCGAATATCCGGCCGGCAAGCTCGACCCGAACGAGGGCGCGCTGGCATGCGCGGTGCGGGAACTGCGCGAGGAAACCGGCTATACCGCGCGCGAATACGTATACCTGACACGGATCCACCCGATCATTTCTTACTCGACCGAATTCATTGATATCTATCTGGCGCGGGGCTTGACCGCGGGCGAGCGCAAGCTCGACGAAGGTGAGTTTCTCGAACTGTTCACCGCGACCGTGGAACAAGTGTCCGCGTGGGTGCGCACGGGCAAGATCACCGATGTGAAGACGATCATCGGTACTTTCTGGCTCGAGAAAGTGCTGTCGGGCACGTGGCCGACGCAGGCGCCCGAGACGGTATAAGTTCGCGTCAGCCCGATAGCTGATTTAACCAAGCCCCTGTCGGTCGATGACCGGCAGGGGCTTTGTCATTGGCTCCGCCGTTTCTTTCTGGCTCAACAAAATGCCGTTCCCTATGCCATCTGGCTGGCTCGTCGCGGCCCCGCCGGCCGGCTAGTATGAACCCTCCGATCACCGAGTGCGTCGTCGATTTTGTTTGGGATAACCGACGCTACTCATCGGAACGATCTGATTCCAGCTCAACCTCTGGGTTGTCAATTGACAACTCGAAATTGAGCGGCTACATTGGAGGTGTCGATGGTTCGAGGAAGGCACAAGAAGAAAGAGATCGAGGCTGCATTGGCGTACGCGGAGCAGCACGGCTGGCGCATTCAGGAAGGCGGAAAAGGTCATGCGTGGGGAAAAATCTATTGCCCGTACAAAGACGCCGAATGTCGGTGCGGTGAGTTCTGTATATCGAGCGTCTGGAGTACGCCGAAGAATCCCGGCAATCACGCCAGACATCTGCGGCGCATCGTCGGCAACTGCGCGGCACGGCGCTAGTGCGTTCGTAGGCAGCAAACAGGAATCGCAATAACCTGGGCTCAACAAAGACAGGAGTATCGTATGGAATATGTATTCACCTTGAAGTACCGCCTCACCGCGGAAGATTGCGATGCAGACGCAATCGTCGAGAGGCTGGGCGAAGCGGGGTGCGACGACGCCACGATTGGCGTCGGGCAAGCAGGCCGCCTCGCGCTGCTTTTCACCCGTGAAGGCGCGAGCGCATTCGAGGCTGTCATCAGCGCGCTCAAGGACGTGAAACGCGCTGTGCCGTCCGCGCAACTGGTCGAGGCGGGACCTGACTTCGTGGGGCTGACAGACGTGGCCGAAATGGCGGGCGTGTCGCGGCAAAACATGCGCAAGCTGATGCTGAATAACGCCATCGACTTCCCTCCGCCGGTCCACGAAGGCAGTGCGTCGGTGTGGCATCTGACGGACGTGCTCGAATGGCTGACCGCGCGCGGCGGGTACGAGATTGAGATCGGTGTCGCGGATGTCGCAAAACTGGCGAAGCAGATCAATCTGGCGAAGGAGGCCCGTCAGATTGAACCGCGCGTAAGTCGCCAACTCGGCAATCTCGTGGTGTAGCGGTGCGCTTCAAGCGGGCTGGAGAACGGAGCAATTGTGGCACCGGTGACCGCTCGGGCCGCCTTCGGCAGCACATGCCGTAAAGCGTTAAAATCGCGCACCCACGTGATATTCCCTTTCGGCAGCTGGCGGCTGTGCGTCGGCCCTAAGGTTTTACGAACGATCGTTCACAAATTTCCATTTTGCGCTAAACTGGCACGCAAGCCCTGATTCCACATGAAGGTCCTCGATTTACAGTGTCCGCATGGCCATCGGTTCGAAGGTTGGTTTGCTTCGGCTGATGACTTCGAGTCGCAGCAGTCCCGCAAACTCGTCGAATGTCCGATCTGCGGTGCGCACGAGGTGAGCCGTTTGCCGTCGGCACCGCGTCTGAATCTGTCGGGCGCGACCGACTCAAAAGCGCCGGCGGGTGTGCAGCAAATGCAGGCGCACATGATCCGCGCGCTGCGCGAGGTACTGGAGAAGACCGAGAACGTGGGCGACCGCTTCGCCGAGGAAGCGCGGCGCATTCACTATAACGAAGCGCCCGCGCGCAGTATTCGCGGTGTCACGACACCCGAGGATGCGCGTGCCTTGGTCGAGGAAGGCATCGAAGTGATGCCGCTGCCGGTCCCGGCTGCGCTGAAGGAACCACTGCAGTAGCGCGGTGGCTCCAGGCGGCTGGGCGGTGGCGGCCAGGAGACACTACGCATGAATCTGGACTATTCCCCCGCTGAAGACGCGTTCCGCGCCGACATCCGCGCCTGGCTCGAAGCGAATCTGCCTCGCGAGCTGAGCGACAAGGTTCTCAATCACAAACGTCTTTCCCGCGAAGACTTCGCAAGCTGGCACAGGCTGCTCGGCACGCGAGGCTGGTCGGCGGTCGCGTGGCCGCGCGAATATGGCGGCCCCGGCTGGGACGCGACGCAACGACATATCTGGGAAGAAGAGTGCGCGCGTGTTGGCGCACCTACCGTGCTGCCTTTCGGCGTGTCGATGGTTGCGCCAGTGCTGATGAAATACGGTACCGAGGCGCAGAAACGCCATTATCTGCCGCGCATTCTCGACGGCACTGACTGGTGGTGTCAGGGCTATTCGGAGCCGGGATCGGGTTCCGACCTTGCGTCGCTGCGCACCCGCGCCGAGCGCGTCCGTGATCATTACGTGGTCAACGGTCAGAAGACCTGGACCACGCTCGGCCAGCACGCCGACATGATGTTCTGCCTCGTGCGCACCGACAGCGCCGCCAAAAAGCAGGAGGGCATCTCGTTCCTGCTGATCGACATGAAAACGCCGGGCATCACGGTGCGGCCCATCATCACGCTCGACGAAGATCACGAAGTCAATGAAGTGTTCTTCGAGGACGTCAAAGTGCCGCTCGACAATCTGGTCGGCGAAGAAAATCGCGGCTGGACCTATGCGAAATATCTGCTCGGGCACGAGCGTACCGGTATCGCGCGAGTCGGTGCGTCGAAGCGCGAAATGGTGTTTCTCAAGCGTGTCGCGCTGAATCAGAAAAAGAATGGCAAGCCGCTGCTGCACGATCCGGTGTTTGCGGCAAAGGTCGCGAGTCTGGAAATCGAGTTGATGGCGCTCGAAGTCACCGTGCAACGCGTGGTGGCGAACGAGGCGGGCGGACGCGGCCCGGGCCCGGAAGCGTCGATGCTGAAGATCAAGGGCACGGAAGTGCAACAGGGACTCACCGAACTGATGTTCGAAGCGATCGGTCCGCTGGCCGCGCCGTTCGACGTGCCGTTCCTCGAAGGCGAACGCGGGCACAGTCTTGCCGGCGACGACGATGCCGCGCCGCTTGCCGCGTACTACTTCAACTTCCGCAAGACGTCGATTTACGGCGGCTCGAACGAAATTCAAAAGAACATCATCGCGCAGATGATTCTCGGACTTTGAGGAGCGGCGCATGGACTTCACTTTCAACGACGAACAGCAGCAATTTGCCGATGCGCTGCGCCGCTATCTCGAGAAGAACTACGGCTTCGAAGCACGCCAGGCGATCGTGCGCTCGGAGGCGGGCGTATCGGCCGATCATTGGGCCGCGTTCACCGAGTTGGGGCTGACCGCGTTGCCGGTGCCGGAAGATCAAGGCGGTTTCAGCGGCGGCCCGATCGACATGCTCATGGTCATGCAGGAGCTCGGCCGCGCGCTCGTCGTCGAGCCGTATTGGGCGACCGCGGTCGGCATCGAAGCGCTGCGGCTCGCCGGCACCGGCGACGGCGAAGATGCCGCGCTGCTCGAACGGGCGGCCCGGGGCGAAGGCAAACTGGCCGTGGCGTTTCATGAGCCGCATGCCCGCTACGATCTGTTCGACGTCGCGACGAACGCGAGCCGGCAGGGCGCGCAGCACATGCTGAGCGGCAGCAAATCTGTCGTGCTGCACGGCGCGCAGGCGGACCACTGGATCGTGCCGGCGCGCCTCGATGGCGAGATCGCACTCTTCGTCGTCGCCCGCGACGCGGCCGGCGTTACGCTCACCGAGTACCGCACGATCGACGGTCAACGCGCCGCAACGCTCGAATTCAACGGCACGCCCGCGCGCCGGCTCGCCGGCGAACATGCGGGGGCGGCAACGCTCGAGCAGATCGCCGACTACGGCACCCTGCTGCTGTGCGCGGAAGCGATCGGCGCGCTCGACGCGCTCAATCACGCCACCGTCGAATACACGAAAACGCGCCAGCAGTTCGGTCAGCCGATCGCGCGTTTCCAGGCGCTGCAGCACCGCATGGTCGAGATGCTGATCCACGCGGAGCAGGCGCGCTCGATCACGTATCTCGCAGCGATGCGCTACGCGAGCGAAGACGCGAACGAGCGCCGTCGCGCGATCTCCGCGGCCAAGGTTCGGGTCGGCCAGGCCGCGCGTTTCGTCGGTCAACAGGCGGTGCAGTTGCACGGCGGCATGGGCGTCACGAATGAAGTGGCGGCCGCGCATCTGTTCAAGCGCCTCGCGATCATCGAGACCACGCTCGGCGACGTAGATCATCATCTCGCGCGATTTGCCGCGCTGCCCGGATTTGCAGTCGCCGAAGTCTGATCGGGGCGTTCCATCGAACAAAGGAGATGCACTGATGAAAATCAGTTTCGAAGACATGGAAGTGGGCGCGAGCCACGAAATCGGCAAGCACACGTTCACGCGCGAGGAGATTGTCGAGTTCGCGCAGAAGTTCGATCCGCAGCCGTTTCATCTCGACGAAGCCGCCGCGGCCGAATCGCCGTTCCGCGGCCTCGTCGCGAGCGGCTGGCACACGTGCTCGGTGATGATGGGCATGCTCGTGCGCAAGGTGCTGGCGGATTCGACGTCGATGGGTTCGCCCGGGATCGACGAGATTCGCTGGTTGAAGCCGGTGCGAGTCGGCGACACGATCACGATGATGAACGTCATCGTCGACAAGCGCGTGTCGCAGAGCAAGCCCGATCGCGGCATCGTGTCGACGCGCTGGGAGGGCATCAATCAGCACGGCGACACGGTGATCACGGTGCGCTCGAACGGCATGTTCGGTCTGCGCAATCCGGGAGCGGCGGCATGACGGTGAGCGCGGCGACGATCTCCGCCTTCGACAGTGCGGACGCTCTGCGCGCACTCGTCGGCACGCAGTCGCTCGTCAGTGAATGGCTGAGCGTCGATCAGGACAGAGTCAACCGTTTCGCCGAGGCGACCGGCGATCATCAGTGGATTCACATCGATCCGGAGCGGGCCATACGCGAGTCGCCGTTTGGCGGGCCGATTGCGCATGGGTTTCTGACGTTGTCGCTAATTCCGGCGTTGCTCGGTAAGACCCTGAGAATCGAGCAGCGCATGGGCGTCAACTACGGCTTGAACCGCGTACGTTTCATGTCGCCGGTACTCGTGGGGTCATCGCTGCGCGCGAAGTTCGCCGTCGAGTCGGTGACCGACGTAGACAACAACGGCGTGCAGGTCGCGTGGAACGTGACGCTGGAGCGTCAGGGCGGCGATCGACCGGTGTGCGTCGCGGAGTTCATCACACGGCATTACTTCTAGCGTTTGCCCTTCGCAGATGCAATGAAAAAGCGCGAGTCGGCAGACATGCCGCTCGCGCTTTGTGTTGCGTCCAGCCGCGTCAGCCAGACGGCCTGCAACTAGTGTTTCGCGTACTGTGTCGCGCCAAACAGAATCTCTTTCGCCTTGTCGTCCATCAGCGGCACGCGCGCGGATGCGAGCACGTCGACGCCGCGCACTACTGCCGGCCGCGCGGCGATCTCTTCATGCCAGCGCTTCACGTTCGGCAACGAATCGAGGTCGACGCCCTGATTTTTCCACGAGCGGGTCCACGGAAACGCGGCGATGTCCGCGATCGTATAGTCGTTGCCCGCGAGGTAACGCGTCTTGCCGAGTTGCGTGTCCATCACGCCGTACAGGCGTCGCGCTTCGTTGGTGTAGCGATTGACCGCGTATTCGATCTGCTCGGGTGCATACACGCGGAAGTGATGCGTTTGGCCGAGCATCGGACCCAGGCCGCCCATCTGGAACATCAGCCATTGCAGTGCCGCGTAGCGCGCGGCCGGGTCGGTCGGTAGAAACTTACCGGTTTTCTCGGCCAGATAAATCAGGATCGCACCCGATTCGAATAGCGCGAACGGCCGTCCGTCGGCGCCTTTCGGACCTTCGGAATCGACCAGCGCGGGAATCTTGTTGTTGGGACTGATGGCAAGAAATTCGGGCTTGAACTGGTCACCTGCACCGATATTCACGGCATGCACGTTGTAGGGTAGGCCCGTCTCCTCGAGCATGATATGAACCTTGTGGCCGTTCGGGGTCGCCCAGCTATAGACATCGATCATCCTGGCTCCTTGTTCGTCAAAGCGGCGCCGCAAAGAGGGCGCCGCCGTTGTCGAAAATTAGAGCATAGATCGCGCGATGCTGCTTGCAGTGACCTCAACGGCGCACTCGCTTTGGGCCGAAGCACTCAAACGCGCGTGACCGGCATCTCCACGCGAGCCGCCGCGCCCGCATCCATATGACGCGCGAGTTCGAGCTTTGCGATCGCGTTGCGGTGCACTTCGTCGGGGCCGTCGGCGAAACGCAGCGTGCGCGCGGACGCGTACGCATACGCGAGCGGGAAATCGTCGCTGACGCCGCCGCCGCCGTGCGCCTGAATCGCCCAGTCGATCACCTGACACGCCATGTTCGGCGCGACCACCTTGATCATCGCGATCTCGCCGCGCGCGCCCTTGTTGCCGACGGTGTCCATCATGTACGCGGTCTTCAACGTAAGCAGACGCGCCTGCTCGATCATGCAGCGCGCTTCGGCGAGACGCTCCTGTGTGACGCCTTGCGACGCAACCGGCTTGCCGAACGCGACACGTTGCAGCGAGCGCTTCGCCATCAGTTCGAGCGCGCGTTCGGCGAGACCGATCAGGCGCATGCAGTGATGGATGCGCCCCGGGCCGAGACGGCCTTGCGCGATTTCGAAGCCGCGGCCTTCGCCGAGCAGCAGGTTGGTGGCGGGCACGCGCACATTGTCGAGTGTGATCTCCATGTGGCCGTGCGGCGCATCGTCGTAACCGAACACGGTGAGCGGACGATGCACGGTGATGCCGGTGGCGTCGGCGGGCACGAGGATCATCGACTGCTGCTGATGGCGCGGCGCGTCGGGATCGGTCTTGCCCATCACGATATAGATCGCGCAGCGTGGGTCGCCCGCACCCGACGACCACCACTTGTGGCCATTGATCACGTAATGGTCGCCATCGCGCACGATGCTGGTCTGGATGTTCGTCGCATCCGACGACGCGACCTCCGGCTCCGTCATCAGAAACGCCGAACGGATCTGACCTTGCAGCAGCGGTTCGAGCCATTCGCGCTTGTTGTCTTCGCTGCCGTAGCGCTCGATCGTCTCCATGTTGCCGGTGTCTGGCGCGTTGCAGTTGAACACTTCAGGCGCCCAAGGCACGCGGCCCATGATCTCGCACAGCGGCGCGTATTCGAGATTCGTCAGGCCGGCGCCGCGCTGCGATTGCGGCAGGAACAGATTCCACAGACCGGCATCGCGCGCCTTCTGCTTCAGTTGCTCGATCAGTTCGGTGGGCACCCATGCGTTGCCGTTCTGGCGATTGCGCGCGATCTCCGCATAGAAGGCCTGCTCGTTCGGGTAAATGTGCTCGTCGAAAAAGGCGAGCAGTTTTTCGCGCAACGCCTGGACCTTCGGGGTGTAATCGAAATTCATCTGGGACCTCGCGGGTAACGGACTGCGAATGATGGGGGAGCGGGGCGAGCCCTCGAGTCTAGCGAACCTTCTGCGCGTAATGCCAGGCCAGTTCGGCCATCGGCTTCGCGCGCCGGCCGGCGTCGAGCGCCTGCGCGCTCGACGCGGTACCGTCGACGGCGCGCTTCATGATTCCTTGCAGGATCGCGGCGATGCGGAACATGTTGTAGGCCAGATAGAAATTCCAGTCGCCACGAATCTCGAAGCCGGTGCGTTGGCAATAACGCTCCACGTAGCGTGCTTCATCGGGGATGCCGAGCGCGGCCCAATCGAGTCCCGCGATGCCGCGGAACTGCGTCGGGTCGACATGCCACGCCATGCAGTGATACGCGAAATCGGCGAGCGGATCGCCGAGCGTCGACAGTTCCCAGTCGAGCACCGCGAGCACGCGCGGCTCGTTGCGATCGAAGATCAGGTTGTCGAGCCGGTAGTCGCCGTGCACGACCGACACGCGCTCGTTCGTTTCGGCCGGCATATGCTGCGGCAGCCATTCGATCAGGCGATGCATCGCGTCGATCGGTTCGGTCTCGGACGCCAGATACTGCTTGCTCCAGCGGCCGATCTGGCGCGCGAAGTAATTGCCTGGCTTGCCGTAGTCGGCGAGGCCGGCGGCGGTGACGTCGACACTGTGCAACGCCGCGATCACGCGATTCATTTCGTCGTAGATCGCCGCGCGCTCGCTGGGCGTCATGCCGGGCAGCGATTGATCCCACAGCACGCGGCCGTCGACGAACTCCATCACGTAGAACGCGCGGCCGATCACGGTTTCGTCTTCGCACAGCGCGAGCATCCGTGCGACCGGCACGTCGGTGGCGGCGAGCGCGTGCATCACGCGATATTCGCGTTCTATCGCGTGCGCGGATGGCAGCAGTTTCGCGGTGGGTCCGGGCTTCGCGCGCATCACGTACGAGCGCGACGGCGTGATCAGCTTGAACGTGGGATTGGATTGTCCGCCCGCGAATTGCTCGAGCGTCAGCGGTCCCGCGAAGCCGTCGACATGGCCGGCCAGCCACGCGGCGAGCGCGTCGGTGTCGAAGCGTTGCCGCTCGTTGACCGGGCGGGTGCCCTCGAAAGCCGAGTAGTCCTGTTTGCCTGCGGGTTCGCCGGTCTGCGTGGCTTGCGCCATGTGTCTCCTCCAGTTCGGTGTCAGCTACGCTGGAATCGGATGAATTGTGCGTAGAGGATTTCCATCGTGGTGTTGCGAACGTCGCGATGCAGCGGCGACGGCGGTGAATAGTTGAGCATGCGCAGCACCCAGTCGCGCGGCGCGGCGCCGACGTCGAGCGCATTGATGCAGCCGGTCGCCTGCGACAGATGGCCGAAGAAGGTGCGGCCACCCGCCGTCAGCGCGTGCGACAGGATCGCGCGATTGACGCCGCCGTGCAGCACCAGCAGCACGGTGTCCCACGAGGTGTCTTCGCGCAGCGCCGCGATGGCCGGCAGCACGCGATCGAACAGCTCGCCGATCGTTTCGCCGTCGAGAAAGCGCATGCTCTCCGGCACGATGCCGTCGAACACGCCGAGAAACGCCGCCTCGATATCGCTCGGCGGAATGCTGCCGAGCCGCCCGCCGCGAATCTCCTGCAATGCGGGGTCGATCTCGGGTTCGATCTGCTGACCCGTTTCGGCGAGCACGCGCCGCGCGGTTTCGATCGTGCGCGGCAAGCCGCTGACGATCACGCGGTCGAAGCGCACCTGCTGCTCGGCGAACACACGGCCGGCCGCGCTCGCCTGCTCGCGGCCGTTCGCGTTCAGCGGCACGGTTTCGGGATCGATCGCGCGGCCGGAGTCGTCGAAGTAGGTGACGTCGCCGTGACGCATCAGGAAAACGCGGCGCCGTTTCGGCAATTGATAGTCGGGCATGTCGGGCGGCTCTCTCGTCGCTTATTTGTAAATCGGCGCGCGCTTTTCGAGGAACGCGCTGATGCCTTCGAGACCGTCGCGATGATGCAGCGACGCGACGAAGTTATCGCGCTCGGCGACCAGGTGATCCGCGAGCGGCTGCGTGCCGGCCGCGGCGATCAGCCCTTTGATGCGCGCGACCGAATTGGGCGAGATCGCGCCGAGCTCATCGGCCCATGCGAGCGCGTTATCGAGCGCGGCGCCGGCTTTGGTGAGCCGGTTGACGACGCCGAGTTCGTGCAGACGCGTGGCGCCGATCGGCTTGGCTTCGATCAGTACCTCGGTGGCCAGCTGACGCGGCAGCGACTGCGCGAGGAACCACGAGCCGCCGCCGTCGGGCGTCAAGCCGACGCGCGCGTAGGACATCGCGAACTTCGCGTTGTCCGCGGCGACGATCAGATCACAGGCGAGCGCGAGCGAAAACCCCGCGCCGGCCGCCGCGCCTTCCACCGCGGCAATCACCGGCTTCGACGACAGCCGCAGCGCCGAAATCCATTGCGCGAGCATGTCGATGCTATCGGCCTGCACGGACGGATCTTTCGCGCGATTTTCGAGCAGCCGGTTCAGGTTGCCGCCCGCGCAGAAGAAGTCGTCGGCGCCGGTGATCACGACGGCGCGAATCGACGGATCGCGCTCGACGGTATCGAATGCCTCGATGCCGGCTGCGTACATATCCGGATGCAGCGCGTTGCGCGCACCGGGGTTCGAGAGCGTGAGGACCAGCGTGGATTCGCTGCTGGCGGGGCGTGAAGCGAGCAGGGCGGCGCTCATGATGGGGTCTCCGTTCGAATGTCGGCGGCGTCTCGCTGGGTGAGCGAGAGGCCGAGTTGCGCGCGTCTTGCGAGCCACGGCGACGGCCGATAGCGCGGTTCGCCGAGCACGCTGTGCATGTTGCGCAGGATCGTGAGAATGGTGGTGGCGCCGAGTGCATCGCCGAGCGCGAGCGGTCCGCGCGGATAGCCGAGACCGAGCATCACGGCGAGGTCGATGTCCTCTGGCGTTGCAATCTGTTTTTGCGCGATGTCGCAGCCGATGTTGACGATCGTCGCGACCACCCGCTGCGCGACGAAGCCGGTCGAATCGCGGATCACTGTGACGGGGATGCCGTCGGCGGCGAACAGCGCATGCGCGCTATCGCGCGCGGCGCGTGTCGTGGCGGGCGTGGTCATCAGCGTGCGGCGTTGCGCGCCGACGAGCGGGAACAGCGCGTCGACGGCGACCACGCGGCTCGCGTCGAGCGCTTCGTCGACCGCGGCCGTGGTCGCGTCGTGGCCGAACGGCGTGACGACGATCAGTGAACCGGCCGCAGGCGTCGCGCCTTCGTCGAGCTTCACGCCCGCTTTGCCGACCAGTTGCACGACGGCCTGATACGCGCCGCGATAGCGCTGGCTGACCCACACGCTTTGCGGCAGCGTGGCCGGCGCGGGTGCTTCGGCGGGAACCTGTTGTTGGCCGTCCACGTAGCGATAAAAACCTTCGCCGCTCTTGCGGCCGAGCAGTCCGGCCGACAGCCGCGTGCCCGTAATCGGCGACGGCGTATAGCGCGGTTCTTCGTAGAACTGGTGATAGATCGACTCCATCACCGGATGCGACACGTCGAGCGCGGTCAGGTCCAGCAGCTCGAACGGTCCGAGGCGAAAGCCGGCCTGCTCGCGCATGATGCGGTCGATATCCGCAAAGCTCGCGACACCTTCGCTCGCCACGCGCAAACCCTCGGTATTCATGCCACGGCCCGCGTGATTGACGATGAAGCCGGGCATGTCCTTCGCGCGCACCGGCGTATGGCCCATGCGGCGCGCGAGATCCATCAGCGCGTCACCGGCCTCGGGGTCGCTGCGCAGGCCGTCGATGACTTCGACGACCTTCATCAGCGGCACCGGATTGAAGAAGTGATAGCCGACCACGCGCGACGGATCGGTGCAGCCCGCGGCAATCGCGGTGATCGACAGCGACGACGTATTCGACGCGAGGATGCAGCGGCCGCTGACCACGGTTTCGAGCTCGCGAAACAGGTCCTGCTTCATCTCGAGCTTTTCGACGATTGCCTCGACGATCAGATCGCAGCCGACCAGTTCGCTCACCGCCTGCACGCCGCTGACGTTGGCGAGCGCGGCGAGCGAGCGCGACTGCTCGAGCTTGCCTTTGGCCGTCAATGTGGCGAAAGTCTCCGCGAGATAGTCGCGCGCGGCGCCGACGGCGGCCGCGTTGGTGTCGTAGAGCCGCACACGCAGGCCAGCGAGCGCCGCGATCTGCGCGATCCCGCGGCCCATCGCGCCAGTGCCGACGATGCCGATGGTCTCGATGCTGAAATTGCGAGAGTTCATTGAGATGCCCGACTCCACGGTAATTTTAGAATAGCACGATCGTGCAGTTTCTTGGATGATTCGATGGAAAGCCGCTGCTTCAACCTCGACGCGCGGTCTCACACACCATGACATAAGGAGACACCCGATGATCAAACTGTGCGGTTTCGCACTTTCCAACTACTACAACAAGGTCAAGTTCGTGTTGCTCGAGCATGGCATCGAGTTCGAGGAGCATCTCGTGAAGCCGAGCCAGGACGAAGCGCTGTTGGAGCATTCGCCGCTCGGCAAGGTGCCATATCTGCAGACCGAGCACGGCGATCTGTGCGAGTCGCAGTGCATCGTCGAATACCTGGCCGCGCGTTTTCCCGACAAGCGAATCTTCTCCGCCGATCCGTGGCAGGCCGCCAAGGAGCGCGAAATGATCTTCTTCGTCGATGTGCATCTCGAACTGACGGTGCGCAATCTGTACAAGGAAGCATTTTTCGGCGGCACGGTCAGCGACGCGACGAAAGGGCGCGTCGAGAAGCTGCTCACGCATCACATCGCGGGCTTCAGGCGGATCGCGAAGTTCGCGCCGTATCTGTGCGGCGAGCAATTCAGCGTCGCGGATACCGCCGGTTACGTGAGCCTGCCGCTCGTCGGCATGGCGACGCGGACGATTTACGGCCGCGATTTTCTGCTCGAAGCGGGGATCGACTGGAAGAGCTACGTGAAGACGATCAACGCGCGGCCGGCTGCGCAGCGCGTGAGCGAGGATCGCAAGGCCTGTGTCGCGGCGTCGCGTGCGTCCTGAGGGTATGACCGCGATGTCGTGAAGCGCGCATGGGTGCCAAGGACACACCCATGCCGCAGAGCGCGATGGCAAGGAACGCAGGTTCGTTCGTGGCATCGCGCAAGACATCCTAGAGCCGCGTGAGCCGTTCGAGCGCGGTAGCGAGCGTGCCTTCCTGCTTGGCGAAGCAGAAGCGCACGACGCCCGACTCGTGAGCCTCGTGATAGAACGCCGAGACCGGAATCGCCGCGACGCCGATCTCGCCGGTCAGCCATTGCGCGAATTCGGCTTCAGGCAGGTCACTGATCGCCGAATAGTCGACGCACTGAAAATACGTGCCCATGCACGGCAGCAACCGGAAGCGCGAATTCGTGAGGCCAGCGCGGAAGAAGTCGCGCTTGCGCTGATAGAACGCCGGTAGCTCGACATACGGCGCCGGGTCCTTCATGTAATCCGCAAGGCCGATCTGCATCGGCGTGTTGACGGTGAATACGTTGAACTGGTGCACCTTGCGGAACTCGGCGGTCAGCGCGGCGGGCGCGGCCACATAGCCGACTTTCCAGCCGGTCACGTGGTAGGTCTTGCCGAAGCTCGACACGACGAAGCTGCGCTGCGCGAGTTCCGGATAACGGGCGACGCTTTCATGCGGCGCGCCGTCGTAGACCATGTGCTCGTACACCTCGTCGGACAAAATCAGCACGTTGGTGCCGCGCACGATCTCCTCGAGCTTGCGCATATCCTGTTCGCGCCACACCGTGCCGGTCGGATTGTGCGGCGTGTTGATCATGATGAGCCGCGTCTTCGGCGTGATCGCGGCGGCGAGCTTGTCGAACGGGATCGCGTAGTCGGGTGCGTCGAGCGTGACGAAGACCGGCTTGCCGCCAGCCAGTTCGATCGACGGCAGATAGCTGTCGTAGGTCGGTTCGATCACGATCACTTCGTCGCCCGCATGGACCGTGCAAAGAATCGCGGTCAGCAACGCCTGCGTGGCGCCCGCGGTCACGGTAATTTCGCTGTTCGCGTCGTAGCGGCGGCCGTACAGATTCGCGATCTTGTCCGAAATCGCCTGACGCAGCGGCAGTACGCCGGCCATCGGTGGATATTGGTTGTGGCCGTCGCGCATCGCGTTCGCGACCGCGTCGACGATGCGCGGATCGCAGGCGAAGTCGGGAAAGCCCTGACCCAGGTTGACCGCGCCCTTTTCTGCGGCGAGCGCGCTCATCACGGTGAAAATCGTCGTGCCGACGTTCGGCAGGCGAGACGGAAACGTGGGGCTCGTGGGCGTGTCGTGCGGTGCGTTCATGGCGTCGTAGGTAGCGGGGCGATAAGGTGGGCCTGATCTGTCCGGGATTCTCGAACTGTCGTTGCGAAGGGCGAAGCCTGATTGTAGGGAATGGCGACACGCTGTGCGCGCTGCGGGTGTCACCTACGGGCGGCCGGATTCACGCGCTGACGGCCTCGCCCCCAGCATTCTGCACGATGCGGGCTTCCGCGGCGAACGGTGCCGGCTGTGCGATCCTGAAGCTGAAATCGCGCGCGATGCGTTTCGCGAGCTTCAACACCGCGCGGTCTTTCGACACGAGCCAGTCGGCCCCTGCCGCATGCGCGAGCTCGAGAAACTTCTGGTCGTCGCGATCCTTGCATTGGGGCAGCGGCCGGGCGTTATCGCTGGACCCGGTCGGCTCAGGCGGTTCGACCAGTTGCGCCAGCCGCGCGACGACCGCGAGCGCAGCCGCTTTGTCGACGTTGCGATGCGCGAACTGCGGATAGTCGAGCACGTAGGCGAGCTCGGCGAGGCAACGCGCGTCGATTAGCGCAATAAGCGCGCCGCTTTCGAGCGCGGCGGCGATCGGCCGCGTGTGCGGGTCGTCGAATACGAGAATATCGATCCACACATTGGAATCGAGTACGACGCGCAACGCGCCGCTTGAGGCGAGGGAACCGGGCATTCGTTACAATCGGGCTTTCGTCTTTGACCGCCAGGCACGGCGTGCCTGCAAGCCTCTATGATAATCGTTCTGTCGCCGGCGAAATCGCTCGACTACGACACCCCGCCGCACGTCAAAAAGCACACGATCCCCGATTTCGTCGATGACGCCGCCGAACTGATCAGCGGCCTGCGCCGTTTGTCGCCGCAACAGATCGCTTCGCTGATGAGCATTTCCGATCAGCTCGCGCACCTCAATTTCCAGCGTTACGCGGACTGGTCGCCGCAATTCGGCACGCACAACGCCAAGCAGGCGGTGCTCGCTTTCAATGGCGACGTGTATGAAGGTTTCGATGCGAAGTCGTTGTCGTCGACCGATCTCGACTATGCGCAGAATCATGTGCGCGTGCTGTCGGGCCTCTATGGCCTGCTGCGTCCGCTTGATCTGCTGCAGCCTTACCGGCTCGAAATGGGCACGCGCTTCGTCAATCCGCGCGGCAAGGATCTCTACGCGTTCTGGGGCGAGCGGATCACGCACGCGTTGAACGCGCAGTTGAAGAAGAATGCGGCCACCTCGCGCGTGCTGGTCAATTGCGCGTCGAGCGAATACTTCAAATCGGTCAAGCCGAAGCTGCTCGACGCGCCGGTGGTCACGCCGGTGTTCGAAGACTGGAAGGGCGGCCGCTACAAGATCATCAGCTTCCATGCAAAACGTGCGCGTGGCTTGATGGCGCGCTTCGCGGTGGAAAACCGCGTCGATCGTCCCGAGCAGCTGAAGGACTTCGACACCGAAGGCTACGCGTTCAGCGCTGAAGCTTCGAACGACTCCACTTTCGTATTTCGCCGCCGCGTTGCGGAATGAGCATGCCGCTGCGCTAACAAGACAGCGTGCAATCAGGCAGGGAAGACTCTGATGACCTTATCGATTACGAGCAATTTCGACGCAGGCGCAATCGATGTGCTGTCCTGCGAGGACGCCGGCCATATTCGCCTGCGCGTGCGGCCCGACAGCCACGCCGAGTTCGCGCAGTGGTTCTATTTCCGCCTGTCGGGCGCGGCGGGCGAGCGCTGCGTGATGAGCTTCGAGAACGCCGCCGCGTGCGCGTTCGCGGAGGGCTGGCGCGACTATCGGGCAGTCGCGAGCTATGACCGCGTGAACTGGTTTCGCGTGCCGACCTCGTACGACGGCCGCGTGCTGACGATCGACCATACGCCCGAATTCGACAGCATCTACTACGCGTACTTCGAACCGTACAGCGAGGAGCGTCATGCCGAGTTTCTCGGCGCCGTGCAGCAGATGCCGCACGCGTCGCTGACCGAGCTCGGCAAGACGGTCGAAGGGCGGCCGATTTCGCTGCTCACGCTCGGCACGCCGCCCGCGGACGATGCCGCCAACGCCGTGCCCAAAAAGAACATCTGGCTGATCGCGCGCCAGCATCCGGGCGAGACGATGGCCGAGTGGTTCATCGAGGGGTTGGTGAAGCGGCTCGTGGGCTGGGGAGACTGGGCGGGCGACCCGGTCGCGCGCAAGCTGTACGATCACGCGGTGTTCCACATCGTGCCGAACATGAATCCGGACGGCAGCGTGCGCGGCAATCTGCGCACCAACGCGGCCGGCGCGAACCTGAATCGCGAATGGATGGAGCCGGACGCCGCGCGCAGTCCCGAGGTGCTGGTGGTGCGCGACGCGATCCACGCGGCAGGCTGCGACCTGTTCTTCGATATTCACGGCGACGAAGCTTTGCCGTATGTGTTCGTCGCGGGCTCCGAAATGCTGCCGGGCTTTACCGAGCGGCAGGGGCGCGAGCAGAAGGCGTTCATCGAGGCGTTCAAGCACGCGAGTCCGGATTTTCAGGACAAGTATGGCTATGCGGCGAGCAAGTATCGAGAGGATGCGTTGAAGCTTGCGTCGAAGTACATTGGCAATCAATTCGGCTGTCTGTCGTTGACGTTGGAAATGCCGTTCAAGGACAACGCGAATCTGCCCGACGAGCGCGTGGGCTGGAACGGAGAGCGCAGCGCGTCGCTTGGCGCCGCAATGTTGCAGGCGATTCTGCGTCATGTGGAGACGTTCGCCTGAAGCAGCGGACGGCTGGACAAAAAAACGAGACACGCACGGGAAAAGTGCGTGCCTCGTTTTTTATTGGGGCGACTGATCGGACGGTGGCGCGACTCGATCAGCGCCAGATGCAGTTAGCTCTTCTTCTTCGAGTTCTTGTTTGCCGATTTGCTCGACGTCGTGCGCGACGATTGGCCCGAGCCTGACTTCGACGACTTCTTCGGCGTCTTGCCGCCGACCGCGTGCTTGCCTTTGCCGCTTTTGTGCTTGCCCGATCCCTCGCTGCGCGCGCGGTTCGGCGGTACCGGGTCGTTCCAGCTGAACGCGAGCATTTGCGATCCCACGTAGCCGCAGCGGAATTTCAGATCGGCGGGCTCGCCCGAGTTGTTCTGGCGCACACCGACGCCTTCGACGGTGACGATGCTGTCCACCTTGACGCGCTGCTTGCCTTCGTCGAACGAGTCGTTCCACGGCGTGACGGAGGAGTGCGCGCTGTCGAACGAACTGGACGGAAATTCGACGTGGTCGAACGCGGTCGATGTGCTGGCGACGAAGTCGCCGTGGGCGGCGCAGTCCGCGACGAGCGGATCCGCGTGCATTTCGGTGATAAATCTTTTGACGAGGTCGTTGTGCTGTTCGAGCTGATCAGCGAATGCGGGAGCCGCGCAGATGAGCGAGAGACTCGCTGCGCAGGCTGCCACCCGGCCGATCACCCGCAGCAACCGGCTCGGTACATTGGTGCGATCCATCTAGTTCTTTAGACGCAAATGGGAGATGAGGCAAATAAGATGCCCCGCGCAAGGGTTGAGTTCAATGTTGCAGCAAATATTCTGTCTTGTCCTGATGGGCGCGCCCGGAAAGTCTCCAGCGAAGAGGCGCTGATTATCACAGATCCGCCGCACGCGACGCCAAAGCGCGCATTCTCAGGTGCGCGGGCCGCCCAGACGATAGCGCCGGACGTCGTAGGTGGTAACCCACGCCGGACGGTAGACCGCGATCAGCGCGGTCGCCATGCCGGTGAACCATGCTTCGCCGGTGGCGAGCAGCAGCACGCTGAGCGCGTAGCCGACTGGCACCACGGTCATCGAGCCGCCGGACACTGCGATATGGATGCCGAGCGCAGCCGCGGCGGTGAAGGACACGGCGATGGCGGGCGAAACGAAGCCCTGGCCGAAGATGAACATGAAAAGGTTGCGCGGGAGCCACGCGGTGCAGAGGCGCTGGAGCAAGGTGGAGACGGCGACGGGCAGGGCGCCGTACACGAGGAACGTCAGCGCAATGCCTTGCCACGGTGCATCGAAGACGACGGCGGCGAGGCCCGTGACCAGTGCCATCGCGATCAGGGCGAGCCCCCAGTCGAATAGCGTGACGACGAGTGTGGCGCCGAGCAGGTGCATCACGGTGCCGTCGTCCAGCCAGGCGTTGCTCGCCCACAGCACAGACACCGCGACGATTATCGCGAGCCAGACATGCTGGAGCGTGCCGTCCTGAAGTCTTTTGAAAGGATTTTTCCACAGCGCGAGCGCGATCACCATCGCGGTGGCAGTCCAGCCACCGACAGCGACCCAGAACGGAAGCGGTGTGTAGAGGAAACCCATGTGTCTCATATTACTCGTTGGACGACAAAAGGTGTGAGCGGATTCCATGCCAGCTCACCCGCGACGCTGCGCGCATGCCGCTGCGGGCATGCGGATGTTCTAACCCATTTGCGCGGCGCGACCCGCGTCATGCGGAGTCCGGCCTGACCGACTTGCGCGCGGGCCAGCCGTGTGGCGTTTCACTGTACGACGTGGCGGGCTCCGCGGCCATCGGCAGCGCGGCGCTGGCGTCGCTGCCGGGCAACGGATACTGGAAGCGCGCGCGTTGGCGTCGCCGGAGCGGAACCGGGCCGGGCTGCCCGCGTATGACCGGCCGCGCGCTGTGCTCGCCGTTGTTGCGCAGCACTTGCAAATGATTCGTGAGCCAGCCGTTGTAAAGCGCGACCGCGGCGGCGCGATTGGGCGCCCCGAGTTGCTGGAATATGCTCGTCAGGTGGATCTTGACCGTGCCTTCGCTAATGCCGAGCGTGCGTGCGATCATCTTGTTGGTGCTGCCCATGTGCACGCAGCGCATGATCTGCTCTTGCCGCGGCGACAGCCCGCTCGAGAGTTTGTTGCGGCGGGGCGGCGGACTTTCTTCATCGAACGTACGGATCGTGGTGTCGGTCGGCAGCGGCGGATCGATCGCCAGCGCGCCGGGCGGCACGTAGTGACCGCCGAGCAGCACCATTTCCAATGCGCGCACGATCAGGCAGGGATCGGTGTCGCGTGGAACGACGCCGAGCACACCCTCGTCCATTAGCGCACGCACGAGCGCTGGCAAGGTCCCGTCGGTGAGCACGCTGATGCGCAAGTCGGGAAAGTGGCTGAGCAGCGCGCGAACTTGTGCAACCGACATCCAGTCCTCCCAGTCGATCACGACGAGATCGGGCCGATAACGCTTGAACGGACGTTCGAGCAGACGCCATTCGTCGGCCTCGGTGAAGCGTGCCAGCCGGTCGATCTGCCGCAGCAAGGCTTTGAGTCCATCACGTCGTTCTGCATTTGAATTGAGAATCGCGAAGCGCATGCATGTCTCCAGATGTGTCGGGCGAAATGGCGCGACGCATCTGAGGGACTCGTTAAGCTGTCTCGATCACGGCGATGCGTCACCGTGCCTATGATGACAAATTCCCTCCGTTTTGACGGCTGTCCAAAAGGCATAAGAAAAGCGGACATTCAACGAAAAAAGCCCCGTCTATACGGGGCTTTTTGCGATAAGGCGTGGATGTCGACGTCGGGGTTAGTGGAAATGCGGTTGCGCGGGCTCGGCATCCTCGGGCATTTCCGCGTGGACGATTTCGCCGAGCGGGTCCGCATACAGCGGCACGCCGCAGTCGTCGCAGTATTCCGGCTCGAAGCGGCCTGCGTGGCGGCGCACATCCGTGATGCCGGTTTCCTTCAGCAGCGCGACGATTTCTTCGAGCGGCTCGTCCGAGCCGGTGACTTCTTCCGGCTCCTCGTCGATGCCGGCCTCGCCGTTTTCGCGGCCGTAGAGCGGCCACACGACACCATAAATCACCTCGTTGCTGCCCTTGCGGGTGAAGCCGACGCGGTACTCGTCGATGCGCCGTTCACCGAAGCCGGCGACCACCGCGCGCAGATCCTGCGGCGCCGCGCCAATCGTGTCGAAAAGATAACGCACGGCGGTACGCACGGTGTGAGGACGCACACTCTCGTCGGCGTCGCGGCAGGCCGAGTAGTAAGCATCGGGCAGCAGACATTCGAATTCGCAGCCCGGCAGCACGACCGACAGGTTCGCGCCGCCTTGCGTGGCCCATTGCTCGAGACATTGGCCGCGTTCGATCCGCGTGCCGTGCTCTTCTTCCTGCCAGCGGAACGTCGCTTCGCCGACGGGCGCGGCGACTACGGCAAGCAGAAAGCGCGGGTCCGCCAGAATCGGCGAGGTCTCCGGCAGTTCTCCGAAATTGAGCTTCGCGTTGCCGCCGCTGACCGCGGCTTGCGCAAGTTGCTGAGCGATGCGCCACGTTTCGACGTGATGGCGCGGCAACTGGTCGATGCTGTACAGGAACGGAGCCATTGCCACGCGCGTGTTGGCGGCGAGCACGTGCGCTTGCAGATGTGCGCGCAGGGCGTCGGCGGCGTCCGACTTGAGCGGGCCGGACGGGATCACGTAGCGGGTCCAGGCGAGTACGGGAGCCGCGATCAGCAGCGCTTCGTACGACACGCCTTCGTGTTCGATGACGAACGATTCGCTATGCGTTTCCGCCATGTCGGCGAGCGCGCCGTAGGCATCCGGATGGTTTTGCTGCAGATGGTCGAGCGCGGCGTCCAGCGTAGTCTGGTTGGCGTTGCGCACAATTTTGGCCAGCAGCGCGTCGAGCTTCGCTTCCCAGAAGCGATCTTCGGTACGGCTGCCCGACGCGAAAAGCGCGAGCGAGAGACCGACGAGCTTGTCGGCGTCGGGAGGGAGACGTTTGGCGATTCGCGAGCGCATAAATCCAGAAAAATTGGGGGCACGGAACCTTATATTCTAGTCTTTTCCAGGCAGCTATATGGCTTGGTCGGCAATCTTGAGGCAGATTCGAGTTCTTTCGTCTCAAAAAATGCGTTCGCCACTGGCACGACGCACGCGACTGATAACGCTCTGGCCGGATGGGATTCAACACCCCGGATACCCGACTCGCTTCTATACTTACGGCGTTTAGCGGGCGCCTGACGGGCGTGTGCCATTTCATCGCCACGTCTGGTGCAATAGGAGATCCATCGTGAAATCGGACCAACTAATCGAGCGACTAGCCGCGGTATTCGCGTTAATTGTGCTCGTAGGTGGGTCGTTGCTGGTGCTGGCGCCATTTACGACCGCGCTGCTGTGGGGCGCCATCCTCAGCTACAGCTCCTGGGGACTCTACCGGCGACTCACTGGCGTGGTTGGGGGCCGGCGCAAGCTGGCCGCGACCTTGATCGTGCTGATCATCCTGGTCGTGGTGCTCGGGCCGTTCGTCTATGCGGGTTTCGCGTTCGGTACCCATGTTCACGAGATCGTCGCGCTGGTGCAAAGACTGTTCGAGTCGGGGTTGCCCGATCTGCCGCCGTGGGTGCAGCGGATTCCGCTGGTTGGTTCGAGCATCGAAGCTTTTTGGGAGCGCTTGACCAGTAGCAATTCTGAGCTGATTGCGCAGTTGCGCACGCTCGCCGCGCCGGCTGGCAAGTGGATTCTCGCGGCGGCGCTGGCGGTGACGCATGGGCTGGGGCTCCTCGCGTTGAGCATCGTGCTTGCGTTCTTCTTTTATACCGGGGGCGAGGGTGCGGCCGCGTGGCTGAACGCTGGCATGCGTCGAGTCGCCGGCGAGCGTGCCGAGTATCTGCTGGCGCTGGCGGGCAGCACCGTGAAGGGTGTGGTCTACGGAATTCTTGGTACGGCCCTGGTGCAGGGGGTTCTCGCGGGATTCGGTTTCTGGATGGCGGGCGTGCCGGCGCCGGCGTTGCTCGGGCTCGTGACGTTCTTTCTGTCGGTGATACCGGGCGGTCCAGTCGTTGTCTGGTTGCCGGCAGCGATCTGGCTCTATCAGGGGGGGTCGACTGGATGGGCGATTTTTCTGGTTATATGGGGTCTGCTGGTAGTCGGCATGGCCGACAACGTCATCAAGCCGATCCTGATTGGCAAGAACAGCGATATGCCCCTGATTCTGGTCATGCTTGGCATCCTCGGCGGCGCGTTTGCGTTTGGTTTCCTTGGCGTTTTCATCGGCCCAACGTTGTTGGCGGTCGCTCATACCGTGCTGCATGATTGGACGATCGGGGCATCCGCCGCGCAGACGGCGGCGCCAGAAGTAAAAACGCCGGCGATAGACGATCCGGGCCGTGTGGGAAAGACCCCTTAAGGGAAAACCCTAGATTTCACTTGCAAGTTCTGGCCGTGGCGACTAGAATTCCGCTCTTTCGTGCTCCGGATACCGGAGCGCGGGGAAGCGGGAAGCCTTTATGGCGAGGGCTTCAGCGGCGTGGGCAGGTTAAGCGGGTGATAAAAACCTGTTGACGATCCGGCGGAAGTTCTCCATAATCTCGTTTCTCTGCTGCAGACGCAGCGACGCAAACGAAGCGGTGCCGGGTAGTGGTGGTTCAGGCGCAGCGGGTTGGGCGGATCGATCTTTAAAAACTAACAGCCGATAAGTGTGGGCGCTTGATGCGGAATGCGGCGGCGGATTCTTCTGGATCTGCTGCAAGGCAAAAAGTATCAGAAAGCCTCACACAGTAT